>NZ_PVRB01000002.1:0-497384 GCF_002998575.1 Bacillus sp. LNXM65
AGGTTACCCACGTGTTACTCACCCGTCCGCCGCTAACATCCGGGAGCAAGCTCCCTTCTGTCCGCTCGACTTGCATGTATTAGGCACGCCGCCAGCGTTCGTCCTGAGCCAGGATCAAACTCTCCGAAAAAGTACAAAACCGAAGTTTTGTTTTTCGTCAGTGTTTGACTGACTACCTATGATGTATCATAGGATTTTTTTATAAAAACTCGAATTAACAGGTACGTTTTGTCTTGTTTAGTTTTCAAAGAACTTGTGTGCCACTCTCTTAAAGCGACCACTTAAATATATCATGTATCTCTATCAACAGTCAACATTTTTCTTAAAAAACATTTTGTTTTTTTAAGAAGTTTTTACTGAGAATGAGATAAAAAATAGAGCCTCTTTTTGCTCCTTTGAAAGATTAACACATATCTATGAAAAAAGCATTATAAATTTCAAAAAAAATGATGTTATTTCAAAAAAAAATAAAGCCGGTGAAGAACCGGCTTCATTTTACTCAGGTTGCTCTTGATCTGACTCTATATTTTCTACGTTCTCTTCACTAATCTCTTCATCGTCTTCTTGTGATTGTTCAACTAATGCCACTGTAGCGACATGTTCCTCATCACCGAGGCGGATTAGGCGGACACCTTGAGTGACTCGACCTGTTGTCGAAATATCAGAAACGGCCATACGAATGATTACACCGCTTCCTGTAATAATCATCAAGTCTTCTTCTGCTTCAGCATTAGTTGCCTTCACTGTGACAAGCGGACCATTGTTATCAGTGATTTTGCACGTTTTAAGACCTTTACCTCCACGACTTTGAACACGGTATTCTTTTTCAGGGGTTAGTTTGCCATATCCTTTTTCAGTTACAATCAATACGTTTGCATCTGGCTCAAGGATTTCCATACCCACGACAATGTCATCTTCGGAAAGTGTGATACCTTTCACTCCAGCTGCCGTACGTCCCATTTCACGAACATCTGTCTCGTCAAAACGGATCAGCATCCCCTTTTTCGTTCCAATGATGATTTGTTTTTCTCCATTGGTTAAACGAACAGCCATCAGTTCATCTTCGTCACGAAGGCTGAGTGCAATAAGACCGTTGTTTCGAATGTTAGCAAACTGAGACAATGTCGTCCGTTTTGATACACCGTGTCTTGTTGTAAAGAAGAGATACGAATTTTCATCAAATTCGCTTACTGGAATAATAGCGTTAATCCATTCTCCCTTTTCTACTTCAAGAAGGTTAATGATCGGAATCCCTTTCGCTGTCCGTCCGAATTCAGGAATCTCATACCCTTTCGCACGATAAACCTTCCCTTTATTAGAGAAGAAAAGAATCGTATCGTGGGTCGATGTTGAAATCAACTGTTCAACGAAATCATCTTCGTTGGTTCCCATTCCTTGGACACCTTTACCGCCTCTTTTTTGACTGCGGTATGTTGATGCAGGGAGACGCTTGATATAACCATTATGCGTCAGCGTAATCACGATGTTCTCAACAGGAATCAAATCTTCGTCTTCAATTGTTTCAATACCCGCTGTCACAATTTCAGTCCGGCGCGTATCATTGAAGCGTTCTTTAATTTCTGTTAATTCTTCTCTAATGATTTCAAGTACTTTCTCATTGTCTGCTAAAATGGCTTTTAATTCAGCAATCAAATCAACAAGTCCTTTATATTCATCTTCTATCTTTTCTCGTTCTAGGCCAGTCAAACGCTGAAGTCGCATATCAAGAATGGCCTGTGCCTGTTTTTCAGACAAGCTATAGTTTTCCATCAAACCATTTCTCGCAATTTCCGCAGTTTGAGAGCCTCTAATTAAAGCAATGACTTCATCTAAGTGATCAAGTGCAATTCTGAGGCCTTCTAAAATGTGTGCTCTTGCTTCTGCTTTACGCAGCTCATACGCCGTTCTTCTGCGAATGATCACTTTTTGATGCTCTAGATAATATTCAAGACATTGTTTGAGGGACAAGACTTTCGGCTGTCCATCAACAAGTGCTAATAAGTTGATACCAAATGACGTTTGAAGTGTCGTTTGTTTATAAAGATTGTTTAATAGAACATGGACGTTTGCGTCTCTTCGCAGTTCAATGACAATACGCATACCATTACGATCTGATTCATCACGCAAATCTGTAATGCCATCAATCTTTTTATCACGCACAAGATCAGCAATTTTTTCAATCAAACGGGCTTTGTTGACTTGGTACGGGATCTCATTGATAACAATGCGCTGTTTTCCGCTAGATGTTTCCTCAATATTCGATTTTGCTCTTAATGTAATAGAGCCGCGCCCTGTTTCATACGCCTTTCGAATACCACTTCGGCCAATGATTTGACCTGCTGTTGGGAAATCTGGCCCTGGGATGATATCCATAAGCTCCTGTGTTGTCATTTCCGGGTTTTGACTGATGGCCAATACCCCATCAATCACTTCACCTAATTGGTGCGGCGGAATATTGGTCGCCATTCCTACAGCAATTCCTGTCGCTCCGTTGACCAATAAGTTTGGGAATCTTGCAGGCATCACCATTGGCTCTCTTTCACTGCCGTCATAGTTATCTTGATAATCAATGGTGTCCTTTGTGATATCACGGAGGATTTCCATAGAAATCTTCGATAGACGCGCCTCGGTATAACGCATCGCCGCTGCCCCGTCTCCATCGACTGAACCAAAGTTTCCATGACCATCAACTAACATATAACGATAGTTGAAGTCTTGCGCCATACGAACCATTGCTTCGTATACAGCGCTGTCACCGTGAGGGTGATACTTACCGATAACTTCCCCAACGATACGTGCAGATTTCTTAAATGGTTTATCACTTGTCATACCTAGGTCATTCATCGCATACAAAATTCTTCGATGCACGGGCTTTAATCCGTCTCGCACATCTGGTAATGCACGCGACACAATCACACTCATTGCATAATCTAAAAAGGACGTACGCATTTCTTGACTAATATTCACTTCGCGTACATTTGGTGTATGTTGTTCACTCACTATAAGAACCTCCCTTTACGTATCACATGAAATAAATTATGTGGGAGTAAAATATGTATTTATCTTCACAAGACTATTCTCCATTATATCAATAATCTCGTCTTTATACACATTTATTTACTAGAAAATCAACGAAAACACGGAAAAACAGGACATTGGTTATACGCCCCTATTTCTTGAAAAACAACCTTATTCCAAACAAGAAATAAGGTTGTTCTCAGTAGGGATCTATCTAAATATCGAGGTTTTTCACGTATTGCGCGTTTTCTTCGATAAAGTTTCTTCTCGGCTCTACTTTATCTCCCATGAGCATTTCAAATGTCTCATCAGCATCGATCGCATCCTCAAGTGTGACTTGAAGAAGTGTTCTCGCATCAGGATCCATTGTTGTTTCCCAAAGCTGAGTAGCATTCATCTCTCCAAGACCTTTATAACGCTGAAGTCCAGGTTTTGGTGTTTGAGGAAGTGATTTTAACAGCTCATCTAGCTGTTTGTCGTTATACACGTACTCAACACGTTTTCCTTGCTGCACTTTATATAAAGGCGGCTGTGCAATATACACATAACCGTTTTCAATAATTTCACGCATGTAGCGATAGAAGAATGTTAAAAGCAGCGTTCGAATGTGCGCTCCATCCACATCGGCATCCGTCATGATCACAACTTTGTGATAGCGAGCTTTCTCTAAAGTGAAGTCTTCTCCGATTCCAGTTCCTAATGCTGTAATCATTGAACGAACCTCGTTGTTCGATAGAATTTTATCTAGTCGCGCTTTTTCAACGTTTAGGATCTTCCCTCTTAACGGTAAGATCGCTTGGAAGTGACGATCACGGCCTTGCTTAGCAGATCCGCCCGCAGAATCTCCCTCTACGATATAGAGTTCAGAGATGGAAGGGTCTTTAGAAGAACAGTCCGCCAGTTTCCCCGGTAAGCTGGAGACTTCCAGTGCACTTTTACGTCTTGTCAGCTCACGTGCCTTTTTGGCAGCCATTCTCGCACGAGCTGCCATCACACCTTTCTCCACAATTTTCTTTGCAGCATCAGGATTCTCTAAGAGGAATTTCTCAAGTGCTTCAGAGAAAAGGGAGTCGGTAATGGTTCTTGCTTCTGAGTTCCCAAGCTTTGTCTTCGTTTGTCCTTCGAATTGAGGATCTGGATGTTTGATGGAGATAATGGCTGTTAAGCCTTCTCGCACATCTTCACCGCTCAAATTCGAGTCTCCATCTTTGAATACGCCATTCTTACGAGCATAATCATTGATAACACGCGTCAAACCTGTTTTAAAGCCTGCTTCGTGCGTTCCGCCTTCATACGTGTTGATATTGTTGGCGAAGGAATAGATGTTGCTTGTATAGGAATCGTTATATTGTAATGCCACTTCAATCGTGATTCCGTCTTTTTCACCTTCGATGTAAACGGGTTCTTCATGAACGACTTCTTTTGAGCGATTTAAATGTTCTACATAGCTCTTAATACCGCCTTCATAGCAGTATTCATTTCGTCGTTCTTTACCTTCACGTAAATCTTCAATAATGATGTTTACACCTTTTGTTAAGAAAGCTAACTCACGTACACGGTTGGCAAGTGTATCGTAATCAAATTCAATGGTTTCAGTAAAAATTTCTGGATCTGGCACAAAATGAGTGGTTGTCCCTGTAACATCTGTTTCACCAATGATCTCTAAATCTCCAGCTGGAACACCGCGTTTGAATTGTTGATAATGAATTTTCCCGTCACGATATACGGTCACGTCTAAGGTCGTAGATAACGCATTAACAACAGATGCCCCTACGCCATGCAGACCGCCAGATACTTTATAACCGCTGCCGTCAAATTTACCGCCAGCGTGAAGAACAGTCATAATGACCTCTACAGCAGGACGTCCCATTTTCTCATGAATCCCAACCGGAATCCCGCGGCCATTATCTTTCACTGTAATGCTATTATCCTTTTCAATTTGCACCGTAATATCTGTGCAATATCCAGCTAAAGCCTCATCAATACTGTTGTCGACAATTTCCCATACAAGATGGTGAAGTCCTTTTGCACTGGTTGACCCGATGTACATTCCTGGACGTTTTCTAACAGCTTCTAGTCCTTCGAGCACCTGTATCTGATTTTCATCATAACTATTATGTTGCTGTTCCATTGCCACGTACATTCACCTACACTTTTCTTAAACGATATATTTATATGAATTGAGCTTTTAGACTTCAATTTCAATCACAAATGAAGCACGTTTTTTGAGCGTGCTTGAGGAAAGAGGAGAGTAATAAACAGATTCAGTTGTGACGACGATGGATTTGGGTGTTCCTTGTGATAACGAAATGATTTGTTCTTCTTGTTTTTGGAGAAACTCTTCTACAACAGAAGACGACCTCATTTTGTAATCAACAATTGCGACAATCTCTCGTGTAGAAACAACACAATCATCACCTAAATGAATATACAAGACTCACACCTCATTTATCAGTCAATTACTTTTCCACTGGCTACTCTGAAAATTTCCGCTTCTTTCAAGGTGGCGTGATCGATGCCTTCAACACTTGTTGTGGTGACGAAGGTCTGTACACGTCCCTGAATGGTATGGAGCAAATGAGACTGTCTGTAATCATCAAGTTCAGATAAAACATCATCGAGTAGAAGAATGGGATATTCTCCGATTTCTTCATGTATCAGGTCGATTTCTGCCAGCTTTAGTGAAAGAGCTGTTGTTCTTTGCTGCCCTTGAGAGCCATATGTCTGAACATCCCGACCATTCACAAAGAAAAGAAGGTCATCTCTGTGAGGTCCCCACAGTGTCACTCCTCGGTCTATTTCTCTGTCTCTTAGTTTCTGAAACGATTCTTCATAGCTATTCTTTATTTTCGACAAGTCTGACGCTTCTGATACCTCTATCGAAGTCTGGTATTGGAGCGTGAGTGTTTCTAGCTCTCTAGAAATGCCAAAATGCAGCGGCTGCGCCCATTTCTCGAGCTGTTTCGTAAAAGTCAGTCGTCTTTTGACAACTTTCACTGCCGCATCAATCAACTGCTCTGTTAAAACCTCCAGCATCGCTTGATCCGTTTGCTTTCTTGTCTGCAATTGTTTCAAGTAATGATTCCGCTGAGAGAGGATTTTTTGATAGAGCGATAAATCATGCAAATAGACAGCAGAAACTTGTCCAATCTCCATATCGAGGAATCTTCTGCGGATTTGCGGGCTGCCCTTCACAAGACTTAAGTCCTCTGGTGCAAACATGATGGTGTTTAACGCACCAACATAATGACTGAGCTTCTGTTGTTCAATGTGATTGACCTTGCCCTTTTTCCCTTTTTTTGAGATCACGAGCTGCATTGGGAGTGGACCATTTTTTTTGATGACTCTACCTTCTATTTTAGCATAGTCTTGGTCCCATCGGATAAGTTCTTTATCATTTGACGTACGATGCGACTTTGCCATCGACAATACATAGATCGCTTCCATCAAGTTCGTTTTACCTTGGGCATTCTCACCGATCATGACATTCACCTTGTTGTCGAATTGAAGCTCAGTGTGTTCATAGTTTCTGTATGAAGTTAACGCCAGACTTTGAATGTACATGTATTGTCACCCGTTTCTAATTCACAACTTGAAATGTGCCATAACCTTCTATCTCGACAACATCTCCTGGGTATAGTTTGCGTCCCCGTCTATTATCTGGCTCTTGATTAATGAACACCTCATGTTCACTTAAAAACCATTTCGCCATTCCGCCAGATTGGATGACTTCGGCTAATTTCAAAAACTGCCCTAATGTAATCATTTCTTTCTCAATGGTTATAAGATTAGGCATTATATCGACCTCTTTCAATATCACTAATATCTAATTGTACTAAAAAACAAGACAAGAAGGAAAGGGGGAAAGCGAACTAGGATGAAAGAAAGCATGGTAAACGAGAAGAAAAGCTGCTGTGCACTCACACAGCAGCTAATTTAGATTGGATTAATATGTTCTGACTGGGAGAATCAACTGCAAGATTGAATCATCATTTGGCGTGCGCAACAGGAACGGTCTCATGGCACCAGTGAAGCTTACATGAATTTCTGTTCCCTCTAATACTTTTAACGCATCCAGCATATATTTTGGACTGAAGGAGATTTTGAGGTCCTCCCCTTTAATGTCATCCGCTTGAACCGTTTCGACTACTTTACCGATTTCAGGTGAATTAGAAGAAATCTCAAGGCTTTGTTCAGGATCAGCTGACAGCTTTACGACATTATTGCGTCCTTCTCTTGCCAAAAGTGATGCACGATCAATAGCTTGAAGGAATTCCTTCGTGTTGACCACGACATCCGTTTTACTTTCTTGCGGGATCAGGCGAGCTGTATCTGGATAATTACCATCCAGCAATCTTGAGAAGAACAACACGTTTTGTGCTTTAAAGAGAACTTGCGTTTCTGTAATCACGATGCTCACAAGATCTTGTCCGTCATCAAGGATTCTACTTAGCTCTGTTAAACTCTTCCCTGGAATTACGACATTGTATGAGCTTTCCTCGTCAATATCCAACTTCGCTTTTCTTAAAGCAAGACGGTGGCTATCCGTCGCTGTGCATATTAATTCACCTTTCTCCACCTTCCAGTTTACACCTGTCAAGATAGGTCGTGTTTCTGAGGTGGACACTGCAAAAACGGTTTGACGAATTAAGTTTTTAAGCAAATCTGTCGGGACTTGAAATGCATGATGCTCTTCAATTTGCGGCAGATGCGGATATTCCTCAGCATCTAAGCCGTTTAAGTTAAATTCCGCTGAACCAGAACGGATGATCGTGAGGTGATTTTGTTCTACTTCAATTTCGACAGTAGCCATTGGCAGTTTCTTCACAATTTCACTAAAGAAGCGGGCCTGAAGCACAATACTCCCTGGACGGTCAATCGTGATTACTTCTAAATCTCCATCTCTTTGAGGAATAAAGGATTCAATTGAGATATCAGAGTCGCTTCCTGTGAGAGAAACCCCCTCATCAGATGCAACAATTTTAATCCCTGTCAAAATAGGTATCGTTGTTCTAGAGGATACGGCCTTTAATACATCTTGGACACTTTCGACAAGGCGATCTTTTTGAATCGTGAATTTCATAGTGGTCCTCCTAAATTTTCTTAATGACATGTATATATATTTTATTAATAAAAATCGTAGAAGTAATAGTAGGGCTTGTGAATATGTGGATAAGTCGGTAAAAAGAAAGGAAAGACAGCCTATCCACATGTGGACAGACTGTGTATGACTATGCTCTAGTTATTCACATTTTCCCGTACTTATTATATCAGCTTGGTTATTTTAATTGTTCTTTGATTTCTTTCACATGCTGCTGAAGCTGTTCATCCTCAACCATTAATTTCGAAATCTTCTCATGAGCATGAATGACAGTCGTATGATCACGACCTCCAAATTCTTCTCCTATTTTAGGCAGAGAGGAATCGGTCATTTCTCTAGAGAGATACATGGCAATTTGTCTTGGATAAGCAACTGACTTCGTACGTTTCTTCGCTTTGAAATCCTCTAAGCGAATATTAAATTGCTGCCCTACAATTCTTTGAATATCTTTAATTGTAATGACTCTTGGCTTCGATGAAGGAATGATGTCCTTTAGGGCCTCAGCTGCTAGATCCGCATTGATGTCTTTATTAATTAAAGAAGAGTAAGCAACGACACGAATCAAAGCACCCTCCAGTTCACGAATGTTGCTGTCGATTTGATTGGCAATATAAAGCATGACTTCATTCGGAATGTCTAAGCCTTCTGCTTTTGCCTTTTTTCGCAAAATTGCAATACGTGTTTCTAAATCTGGCGGGGTAATGTCTGTGATTAAGCCCCATTCGAATCGAGAGCGTAATCTGTCTTCAAGTGTCGGAATTTCTTTCGGCGGCCGGTCACTAGAAATGACGATTTGCTTACTTTCTTCGTGAAGTGTGTTGAATGTATGGAAAAACTCTTCTTGTGTTTGTTCTTTTCCTGCTAAAAATTGAATATCATCTATCAAAAGCACATCTACATTCCGATAGCGATTACGGAAATCGACAGCTTTGTTGTCTCGGATTGAGTTGATAAATTCATTTGTAAATTTTTCAGATGATAGATAGACCACTTTGGCTGATGGATTATGGTCGATGACATAATGACCAATCGCATGCATCAAGTGGGTCTTTCCTAAACCAACGCCCCCATAAATAAAGAGCGGGTTATATGCTTTTGCCGGTGCTTCCGCAACTGCAAGTGAAGCGGCATGCGCAAATCGGTTGCCTGAACCAATAACAAAAGTATCAAATGTATATTTTGGATTCAGCATATTTTGTGGAATATCAACGGCCTCTTCTTTAGACATTTTTTTAATTGGAGACTTTGGCATGGCTTCCACTTCATCCTGATTTTGAGGAATAATAAATTTAATGCTGAGCTCTTCACCTGTCAGTTCGTAGATGGTATCAGCAATTAAGTGGAGATATCTTGATTCCAGCCAGTCTCTAGCAAATTCATTAGGTGCCGTAATTGTAAGCGTATCGCCTTGAAGAGAATGGGCTTTTGTCGATTTCATCCATGTCTCAAAACTGGGTTTGCTCAACTTTGTCTCTATTTTTTGAAGTGCTTTATTCCACAGATCCAAAATATTTTCCATAAGGCTTCTCCCCCCTCCTTTTCTTTATAAAATGACCAATATCAAACTGTTATAGAACACGAAAAAGAGCAAATGGTCATCACCATTCGTGCACATACGTTGTTGAAAACAAATAATATAGTAGAAAAACGTCTTTTCGACAAATTACACAGTCTGTGGATAAATAATTCAACAGCCTGTGTAATATCTTTCCACAGCTTATCCACAGTTTGTGGATAACGCAAATAGGTCAGATAAGTAATTAAGAGTTAAAACACAAATATAATATCAAAATAAACGAGATGGTGCAATGGGTGTCACAAACTTATCCACACACTTTACATCCTGTTGAAAAATAATTATCCACATCGGTTATTTGTGTGAAAAAAATGTCGATAATGGATGTGGATAGTCTAAATATGCCGGAAAAATATCCACACCCTTGTTTTGCAGGCCTTTTAGGAGGAAAAAAGAATAAAATGCTGGAAACTGAAAAAGAAGGTTTCTTCGTTTGATAAATTATGTTATGCTTATAAGGTTGATAATAAGAGTTTTATCATTGATATTGACAATCGATGGGTTACACAAATATAATGAGTTAGACTGTCTTAAACAGCTATTCCTCAGGGAGGTGTCATAAATGAAAAGAACGTTTCAACCAAATAACCGTAAGCGTAGTAAAGTTCATGGCTTCCGCAGCCGTATGAGTTCTAAAAACGGACGTCTAGTTTTAAAGCGACGCCGCAGCAAAGGTAGAAAAAAATTATCAGCTTAGGCCACTGAATAATGTCAGTGGTCTTTTTTACATAAAATCGTAAATGAACTGTCAGTTTTTATCGGAGTGGAAGAAAACATGAAGAAGCGAAACAGGCTAAAAAAAAATGAAGAGTTTCAAAAAGTGTTCAGAAAAGGTCAATCAATGGCGAATCGTCAATTCGTTATTTACCAGCTGGATCAACCAAATCAAGATGAACTGCGTTTGGGATTGTCTGTCAGTAAGAAGATTGGTAATGCAGTGATGAGAAATCGAATTAAACGACTGATCCGCCAGGTGTTTTTAGAAGAAGGTCATAAGTTAAAGCAAGAAAAAGACTACATTGTCATTGCAAGAAAACCAGCAAGTGAATTGACCTTTGAAGAAACAAAGAAGTCTCTCCAACATTTATTTAGAAAATCCGCTGTTTATCAACAACAACCGAAAAAGTCTTCGTAATAGAAACTTTCGTTGAATCAATTTTTAAAAGCGCTTCCTTCATCTAGTGAATTAAAATGAAACCACCACTTTGTAATGAAAAAATGTTACCATACTGATTAGGTGAGTCACTTTCGTAATCAATTCCAACTTAAATAAAGTTTGAAGTAATGGGAGGAATCTTGTTGAAAAGGCGATTATTACTAATATTTAGCTTGATTGGCGTGTTGGTTCTATTGGCAGGATGTACACAAATCAATGAACCAATCACATCAGATAGTAAGGGATTCTGGAATTCTTATATTGTTTACCCGCTATCTCAATTAATCACGTACATGGCAAATTTGACTGGTGAAAACTACGGGGTTGCGATCATTATTGTGACACTGTTAATCCGCTTGCTCATTCTACCATTAATGATTAAGCAGTTAAGAAGTACAAAAGCAATGCAAGCATTGCAGCCTGAATTGAAAAAGCTTCGTGAAAAATATAGCTCTAAAGACCAAAAAACTCAGCAGCAGCTTCAGCAGGAAACAATGGCCCTTTTCCAAAAAAATGGCGTCAATCCATTAGCTGGATGTTTCCCGATTTTAATTCAGATGCCAATCCTAATTGGTTTTTATCATGCGATTATGAGAACAGCAGAAATTAAAAAGCATACATTCTTATGGTTTGACTTAGGCAGTCCAGATCCATTGTTCCTATTACCGATCATTGCGGGGGTAGCTACTTTCATTCAGCAAAAACTGATGATGGCTGGAAATCCTTCGGACAACCCTCAAATGGCTATCATGCTATGGGTTATGCCGATTATGATCATTGTATTTGCCATTAGTTTCCCAGCAGCACTTTCATTGTACTGGGTTGTAGGTAACATTTTCATGATCATCCAAACATTAGTGATTAAAACTCCTCAAGTAAAATTGGATACAAAAGAAAAAGCTGGCGGGAATAAAAAATGAAGGAAATAACTGCTGTCGGTCGCACAATCGAAGAAGCAGTAGATTCCGGACTTAAACAAATTCAACTTCTAAAAGAAGAAGTAGATATCACAATAGTTGATGAAGGAAATAAAGGTTTCTTAGGATTATTTGGCAAAAGACAAGCTGTAGTCAAGTTGATAGAAAAGAGAAATGCTCTTAAATTAGCTACACAGTATTTAGATAATATTGTTAAATCAATTGATCCTAAAGCGAAGATTGTTTCCAAAAAGGAACCGAAAAAGATTTCTTTCCACATTGATGGAGATAAAACGTCATTAATGATTGGAAAAAGAGGACAAACTTTGTACTCTTTAGAAACATTGGTACAGTTAGTGTTTAATCGCTATTCTGATCAGTATCATCATATTACCATTGATATTGGAGATTATAGGAAGAAGCGACAAGAAGCACTTGAACAATATGCCATCAAGACAGCAAACAGAGTTTTAAAAACGAAGAGAAAGGTTCATTTAGAACCAATGCCTTCTAATGAACGAAAAGTAATTCATGATACGATCGCCGCATTTTCTAAAGAACTTGCAACGGCATCGGAAGATACAGGCAGCAAGCGTCATGTTGTGGTGCTGTATAAAAAATAACAGAAAGGCTAGAATTCAGCAAAGCTGGATTTTAGTCTTTTTTTATTGAAAAATTGTCTTTCTATAGAAGATTCATCCTTTATTTCTAAAAAATTAGTGTGTGATATGAGTGGAAAACACCTTTTTTACAAGTAAGCAAAGGGATCAGGGCGTTTAAATTTATTGGATTTCGGTGTAAGATGTGAAGATAAGTTTAGAACGTCGTTATTCACATGTGGATAAGTTAAGTGTTAAAATAGATAGGATGCAAAGCTGTGGATAATTAGATATGGGATACTTTCACTTCGCTTTCATTTATGGTATCTTTAAATTTTGGATTAAGCGTTTTTAATATAGAGATGGACAACGTCCATTTAATAGATAAAAGACTGTCTATTAAGTAGAGAAAGAGGTGATTGAGTGATGGATACAATTGCAGCCATTTCTACACCGATGGGTGAAGGAGCAATTGCGATTATTCGTTTAAGTGGGCCTGATGCGGTACAGATCGCTGATCGGATGTATAAAGGGCCTAAGGAGAAAAAACTTGTATCAGTGGATTCCCATACAATTCATTATGGTCATATTGTGGATTCAAGTACTGATCAAGTAATAGAAGAGGTCATGGTGTCAGTACTTCGAGCGCCAAAAACATTTACGAGAGAAGACGTTATTGAGATTAACTGCCATGGCGGAATTGTAACGGTCAATAAAGTATTGCAGCTTGCTTTAAGAGAAGGAGCAAGATTAGCGGAGCCAGGTGAGTTCACAAAACGTGCTTTCTTAAATGGAAGAATAGATCTTTCGCAAGCAGAGGCTGTCATGGACTTGATTCGGGCAAAGACTGATCGTGCGATGAACGTAGCAATCACTCAAATGGAGGGACGTCTCTCCGGTTTGGTTCAGCGACTGCGCGGCGAGATCCTAGAAACACTGGCGCATATTGAAGTCAATATTGACTACCCTGAGTATGACGATGTTGAAGAAATGACACATCGCGTCTTAGTGGAAAAAGCGACATCGGTCAAAAAAGAAATTGAGTCGCTGCTCTCGACTTCTCAGCAAGGGAAAATCCTTCGAGAGGGCTTATCCACTGTGATTATAGGAAGGCCGAATGTTGGAAAGTCTTCCTTGCTGAATAGCCTTGTACAGGAAACAAAGGCGATTGTCACAGATATTCCTGGAACTACCAGAGATGTCATTGAGGAATATGTGAATGTAAGAGGTGTACCTCTTCGTCTAGTCGATACTGCGGGTATACGTGAGACTGAGGACATTGTTGAGCGTATAGGGGTTGAACGATCTAGACAGGTCTTAAAAGAAGCTGACCTGATTTTACTTGTGCTCAATTATAGCGAAGAATTATCAGAAGAAGATATGAAGCTTTTTGAGGCTGTCTCAGGTATGGATATCATCGTGATTGTGAATAAGACAGACCTTGAGCCTAAGCTTGATGTAGAAAAGGTCAAGCAGTTAGCGAAGGATCGTCCGGTCGTCACCACATCATTATTACAAGAAAAGGGCATTGATGAGCTTGAAATGGCGATTCAATCACTGTTCTTCACTGGATCAATTGAAAGTGGAGATTTAACGTATGTAAGTAATACAAGGCATATTGCCCTCCTTCAGGCAGCAAAACAATCAATTGAGGATGCTCTTGAAGGCATTGAAATGGACGTACCGATCGACATTGTTCAAATAGATTTAACACGCTGCTGGGAACAGCTCGGTGAAATTATAGGAGATGCTGTTCATGAAAGCTTGATTGATCAGCTATTCTCTCAATTCTGTTTAGGAAAGTAAAGGGAGGAACATAAGAAATGGGTTATGAAGCTGGCAATTATGACGTAATCGTCGTGGGTGCCGGTCATGCTGGGGTTGAGGCTGCTCTTGCTTCTGCAAGACAGGGCGCTAAAACACTTGTATTGACTATCAACCTCGATATGGTTGCTTTTATGCCATGTAATCCGTCCGTAGGCGGTCCTGCAAAAGGGATTGTCGTTAGAGAAATTGATGCACTGGGCGGAGAAATGGCACGAAATATAGATAAGACGCATATTCAAATGCGCATGCTGAATACGGGGAAAGGACCTGCTGTCCGTGCGTTAAGAGCGCAAGCAGATAAGTTCCAATATCAGCATGAAATGAAAAAAACAATGGAAAATGAACCGAACCTGACAATGCTTCAAGGTATGGTGGATCATTTAATTGTAGAAGATGATGAATGTAAAGGTGTCGTTACCCAAACAGGAGCAAACTATCGTGCGAAGTCTGTTGTATTAACGACTGGGACTTTCTTAAAAGGCCGCATTATTTTAGGGGATCTATCGTATTCAAGTGGTCCTAATAACCAGCAGCCATCAATCAAATTATCGGATCACCTAGCAGAGTTAGGATTCGATTTGGTTCGCTTTAAAACAGGAACACCTCCTCGAGTGAATAGTCACTCGATTGACTATAGTAAAACAGAAATTCAACCAGGTGATGATGTTCCGCGGGCGTTCTCCTATGAAACGGTTGAATATATTACAGACCAACTGCCATGCTGGTTAACATATACGAGTTTAGAAACACATCAAATTATTGATGAGAATCTTCACCGTTCTCCAATGTATTCAGGTATGATTAAAGGAACTGGTCCTAGATACTGCCCTTCCATTGAAGATAAAGTGGTTCGTTTCAATGACAAACCGAGACATCAAATTTTCTTAGAGCCAGAAGGTCGTAATACGCAGGAAGTGTATGTTCAAGGATTGTCTACAAGTCTTCCAGAGGATGTACAGCAGCGCATGCTTTCCACCATCCCAGGGCTCGAAAATGTACAAATGATGAGAGCGGGTTATGCCATTGAGTATGATGCAATTGTGCCTACTCAGTTGTGGCCTACACTTGAGACGAAGAAAATTTCTGGATTATATACAGCGGGCCAAATTAATGGTACATCTGGCTATGAGGAAGCAGCAGGTCAAGGAATTATGGCAGGTATTAATGCAGGAAGAAAAGCATTGGGTAAAGAAGAAGTCATTTTAAGCCGATCTGATGCATATATCGGTGTTCTCATTGATGACCTTGTCACAAAGGGAACAAATGAACCTTACCGTCTTTTGACATCCCGTGCAGAGTATCGTTTGCTTCTTCGTCATGACAATGCGGATTTAAGATTAACTGAACTTGGCTATCATATTGGATTAATTTCTCAAGAAAGATTCCAGACATTCCAGCAGAAAAAAGAAGCCATTGAAGCAGAGAAAAAACGTTTATATTCTGTCATCATCAAACCTACAGCAGAGACACAAGAATTTATTCGTTCACTTGGTGGAAGTGAGCTGAAGGACGGTATTCGTGCAAGTGATTTGATGAAGCGTCCAGAAATGAACTATGAATCTGTTGTGACGTTAGCTCCTGCTGAAACACCACTTCCTTCTGATGTGTGTGAGCAGGTAGAGATTCAAATTAAATACGAAGGATATATTGAAAAGTCACTCCAACAAGTTGAAAAGCTGAAAAAGATGGAGAACAAAAAGATTCCTGATCGTATTGATTATGATGCCATCAAAGGGATTGCAACTGAAGCGAAACAAAAGCTGAAAGAAGTCCGACCGCTTTCTGTTGCACAGGCTTCTCGTATTTCAGGCGTTAACCCTGCTGATATTTCTATCCTTTTAGTATATTTAGAGCAGGGACGTATTGCGAAGATAGCAGAATAGAAAGGATGTCGGCATGAACATTGAACAATTTACAGCAGCACTAGAGGAGAAAGGAATGACTCTTTCTCCTGTGCAGCTTGAACAATTTGAAACTTACTTCCGCATGCTTGTAGAATGGAACGAGAAAATGAATTTAACGTCCATTACTGAAAAGGAAGAAGTGTATTTAAAGCATTTTTATGATTCAATTTCAGCAGCATTTTTTATTGATTTTCACAAAGTGACGACGATTTGCGATATTGGAGCTGGTGCTGGTTTCCCAAGCATTCCTCTTAAAATTTGCTTCCCTCATCTACATGTAACCATTGTTGATTCTCTTCAGAAACGAATTACGTTTCTCAATGAGTTAGCAAAAGGGTTAAACTTACAAGATACTACTTTTTATCATGATCGTGCGGAGACGTTTGGACAACGTAAGGAAAAGCGTGAAAGCTATGATCTTGTCACTGCTAGAGCGGTTGCGCGTTTATCCGTCTTGAGCGAACTATGTCTGCCCCTTGTAAAAAAGGAAGGATTGTTTGTTGCATTAAAAGCATCTGCCGCTGATGAAGAAATGCAAGCAGGGAAAAAAGCTGTTACTGTCCTCGGAGGAGAGGTTGTTGAAAAGCATTCCTTTGTTCTTCCTTTAGAAGAAAGCGAACGGAACATCATTGTCATTGAAAAGAAAAAGCAAACACCAAAAAAATATCCTAGAAAACCAGGAACACCTAATAAATCACCAATAGAAGGTTGATCATGTAAAAGGTCGGTTTTTCTTCAATATTTAAGATTTTACAGAAGGAAAAAACATGAGAAAATAGAATTATAAAAAGGTAGTTTTTAAAGGTGGTGTAGGTTCATGAAGCATTCACTCTCACGCTTCTTCGGGCTTGGTGACAAAGAACATCCTGAGCGTGAAACCGAAATAGAGGCAGAGATTGCTGAGCATGATACATTAAAGGAAGAGATACAGGAGCTCCCGGTCGACACAATTATGCCAAACCGTTTTCAGCCACGCACCATTTTTTCAGAAGAAAAGATACATGAGCTGGCCACGACGATTCATACCCATGGCATTATCCAACCTATTGTTGTCAGACCAACAGAAGAAGAAGGTAAATATGAACTGATCGCCGGCGAAAGACGTTGGAGAGCGGTACAGACTCTTCAATGGGAGAAAATCCCCGCTATTATAAAAGACTTTACTGATACGGAAACGGCATCTGTGGCATTGATTGAAAATTTGCAAAGGGAAGAGCTGTCTGCTATTGAAGAGGCTCATGCTTATGCACGTCTTTTAGAGCTTCATGATTTAACACAGGAGGCGCTTGCTCAGCGTTTAGGCAAGGGACAATCAACTGTTGCAAACAAATTAAGACTTTTAAAGTTGCCTGAAGAGGTACAACAGGCCATTTTAGAGAAAAAAATCTCTGAAAGGCATGCACGTTCACTTGTACCCCTAAAGCTTCCAGAATTACAAATCGCGCTATTGCAGGAAATCATCGAAAAGCAGCTGAATGTAAAACAGACTGAAGAGCGTGTAGTGAAAATGCTTGAACAAAAAACAGATCGCAAACCGAAGCCAAAACGTAAGGCGTTTAGTCGTGATACACGAATTGCGATGAATACCATTCGTCAGTCTCTCCATATGGTAGAAGACAGCGGGCTTAAAATAAATACCGAGGAAGAAGAGTTTGAGGAATATATCCAATTAACGATTCGGATTCCTAAATAGAAAAAAGCTGATGAGAGCCACTCGTCAGCTTTTTTTATTGGTTCCACATTATATTTACTTATTATTCATAAATTGGTAAAATGTGATTTTCATAGAAGAAAGGAGGTGACATGACTCGATGAAAATGAAAAAGACGAAATTTGTTATTATTTGTTATTTACTATTTTCTTTTTCTCTTTTTACAAATGAAACAACCATATTTGCTGTGAATTCGCCAACGGCTCCTGCAGAAGAAAGCCCGCTGGCCAAAAAAGAACTGAACGTTCTGAAGAAACAAGGTGTTGTTTCTAAGGAGGTCACTTTACAGCAATTAAATCATGAGCATGAGTCTCAGGACGACACAATTGACTTGATTTCAGCTAGCGATGATTTGAAGGATTATGGCTTACAACAAAACAAGCAGGATGAGTTGGTAACGGATGAAAAGCCGCACACCATCAAGCACCTTTTAGGAAAGCCGTATCCTGGTACCGATATTATGCCTAAAAAAGGAGATATATTGGTGACAAGTACTGATGCTTTGAAGGGTATCGTTGGACATGCAGGTATCGTCATTAATGAGAAAAGCTTTGCTTCTATTCCAGGGTTTCGACAGCATCCTCAGCTTGATTCCATTCTTAACTGGTTTCGCTATAATGCCAATACAAAGGTAATTCGGATTAATCAAGAGGAAACAGCAGACCTGGCAGGGGAATGGGCGCACGATTATGTGAAAACTCATCCAAAGGCTCGATACTCCATCACCCTGTCAATTCAATCACTGGACCCGACTTATTGTTCAAAGATTGTGTGGCAGGCCTATGCCAAAACAGGTGACGCTTTGGGACATGCGACATATACCATTAAAACCCCCTACGGATTCTTAAAAAAGAGAAGCTATCATACAGTGACTCCTAAAGTCATTGTGAACGAAGGCCGTAAAATTGGTGGATTACATTTTTGACATGTGCCCCTCACTTTTGATGAAAGTGAGGGTTTTTTATGCTTGTCTTTTCCACCAAAAAGATATATCGATATATTTTTTAAACCGTTTTGGTTCGTCCTTTCATGTACGAAAATAGACATTTGCTGACGAATATATAATGGAGAAACAAAAAAAGCAAACGTTTCATACTTTTTTTGATAGAATAGGAAGTATGAATAAAATGAGAAACTTGTTAAGTTGAAAGTGGGTGACATCGTGGGGAAAATCATAGCGATTACCAACCAGAAGGGCGGCGTCGGGAAGACGACAACTTCTGTTAATTTGAGTGCGTGTTTAGCATACATAGGTAAACGAGTGTTGTTAGTTGATATTGATCCGCAGGGCAATGCCACGAGTGGTATTGGGATTGAGAAGGCCGACGTAGAGAAGTGTGTGTATGATATTTTAGTTGATGATGCAGATGTCCTTGATGTGATTAAGACGACAGAGGTCGAAAATCTTGATGTCATTCCTGCGACGATACAGCTTGCAGGGGCTGAAATAGAGCTTGTGCCTACGATTTCACGTGAAGTGAGATTGAAGAGAGCACTTGAATCTGTTAAGCAAAATTATGATTATATGATTATTGACTGCCCGCCATCACTCGGATTACTGACGATTAATGCGTTAACAGCATCCGATTCCGTTTTAATCCCGGTACAGTGTGAATATTATGCGCTTGAAGGATTGAGCCAATTGTTAAACACAGTTCGTCTCGTGCAGAAACATTTAAATACTGATCTTGCCATTGAAGGTGTCTTGCTGACAATGCTTGATGCACGAACAAATCTTGGGATTCAGGTCATCGAAGAAGTGAAGAAATACTTTAGAGATAAAGTCTATCAGACCGTGATTCCGCGAAATGTGAGACTGAGTGAAGCGCCTAGTCATGGGAAACCGATTATCTTGTATGATCCACGTTCAAGAGGTGCAGATGTCTATTTAGACTTAGCAAAGGAAGTGGATGCGAATGGCTAAAGGTCTTGGAAAGGGTATTAATGCACTATTTAACCATGTAGACTCAAATGAAGAAATGGTCGAAGAAATCAAAATAAAGGATTTGCGTCCGAACCCTTATCAGCCAAGGAAAACGTTTGATGATGATGCATTGTCTGATCTGAAAGAATCAATTCAGCAGCACGGTGTTTTACAGCCGATCATTGTCCGTAAATCGATTAAAGGATATGACATTGTAGCAGGAGAGCGCCGTTTTCGTGCAGCGCAACAAGCTGGTCTGACAACAATTCCTGCGATCGTTAGAGAATTCTCAGAAACGCTGATGAGAGAGATTGCCCTTTTAGAAAACCTGCAGCGCGAGGATTTATCTCCATTAGAAGAAGCGGAAGCCTATGCTTCCTTACTAGATCATCTAAGTGTGACGCAAGAGGAATTAGCGAAGCGATTAGGGAAGAGCAGACCGCATATTGCGAACCATCTCCGTCTTTTGACTTTACCGGATGAAGTACAAAAGCTGATTGCAGATGGAACATTATCGATGGGACATGGAAGAACATTGCTTAGCTTGAAAAACAAAAATAAGCTAGCGCCATTGGTAAAGAAAATCGTGGATGAGGGGTTAAACGTACGCCAGGTTGAGAAACTTGTTCAGCAGTTAAACGAAAATGTTCCACGTGAAACAAAGAAAAAAGAAGCACCAAAGGATCGAGTGTTGAAAGAAAGAGAGTCTTTCTTACAAAACTACTTTGGCACTTCAGTGACGATCAAGAAACAGAAGAAAAAAGGAAAAATTGAGATTGAATTTCTCTCCAACGAAGATTTAGAAAGAATCCTCGAATTGCTTTCTACGAGAGAATCATCAGAGTGACCATCTTGATACGAGATGGTCTTTTTTATATTCTCCCAGTGATATTTTGAATAGGAGCGAAAAGGGACCGGTTTTTTTCTCTTGTCCAATCCATTTGATCGATGTGAGATAGACTTTCAGAAAGTGTATTGGCCATAGACATGACAAGATGAAGACGTGTGTTTTGGAGAACGAAGTATTCCATAAAACCGCTCACATTGACGATTCCATTAATATGAATATCTCCTACCTCTGGCAGCTCCTTTTGTACACCCGCCCCAGGCTTTAACGGGCCATCTCCAATTTGGAAGGAGCCTACACTTTTCACTCTTCCTAAACAGGCATCAATCGCTACAATAAACGGATGTTTATGAGCTTGTTCAATTTCAGCGAGCTTTTCTTTTAAATTGACCGCATGAACTGGGTCAGAGAGCGTTCCATATACATGAAGCTTTTTCAAATCAAGACCTGAAAGTTTTGTACCAACAAGTGGACCTAGAGAGTCGCCTGTTGAGCGGTCTGTTCCAATACAAACGATGGCAACGGGTCTTTTTCCTGCTTTCTGAAGATGCGAGAATAAAATACTTTTAAGCTGTTGAATGGCGTTTGTATCCGTATGGGACACGTATTCTTTCACCCTATTTCTAAAAAAAAGACCGTTCTTGCTATTCATAGGTCTCACTTCCTTGTCATAGTAGTTAGTAACAGTATACGGAAACAAGCTTAATTCTATACCTATGAGGTGATGATTGTGTGGAAGGCTGGTTCAAGGTGGACGCTTTTAATTTTAGGAAGCTTAATAGGAGCGGGGTATGCTTCCGGCCAAGAAATTTGGCAGTTTTTTGGCATTGATAGCGGACTAGCCATTCTATTGTTTACATTGATGTTCATGCTGTCTACCTATGTGGTGTTGAAAATCAGTTATGAGGTACGTGCCGATCACTTTGTGCCAGTGCTAGAGCGGCTTGTCGGTCCATGGCTGGCTAAAGTGTATGACGTTTTAATTGTCCTTTATTTATTCACGACAACGACAGTCATGATTGCCGGTGGCGGGGTAACACTCGAGATGTATCATGTGCCATTTTGGATTGGCATCGGTGCATTTTGTCTGTTTTCATTTATGATTTTTTTCTGGGATGTGAAAGGGCTCTTATCTGTGAATGCTTTCATTATACCAATTTTGGTGGCGGGGCTCATCTATGCGTTTGTTTTTTATTATATGAACCATGATCATATGTGGCGGATTGATTTTGGGCAGCAGTACAATTGGCCTGCCAGCATTGTCTTTGCTTCTTTGAATATATTATCTGTTGTCGCAGTATTGTCTTCGGTTGGGAAAGAAATGAAGGGGCTTGGAGAGGCCAAAGTGGCGAGTATATTAAGCGGCCTGATTTTTGGGGTCATCTCGTACGTGTATAACGAAATACTGGTTGATATTTCTGGGAGCCTATCAGCAGAAGGCATTCCTTTGTTTACAGTATTAGAAGGAGCGCCGACATCATTGTTTGTGTTTATGACTGTTGTCCTTTGTCTAGCTATTTATACGACGACAGCGGCAGGTTTATTTGGTTTATCCAGCCGGATACTTTCTTTTGTATCAATGCCTCGCTGGCTGGTTGTGCTCGTGATGCTTCTGTTGATGGCGCCTTTAACATCTCTTGGGTTTGCCGATTTGATTGCTTTCTTGTATCCGATATATAGCTTGCTGAATCTTTATTTGCTTGTCTGTTTAATGCTATATCCGATTTTAAGTAAAAAGATATTTTCTCGCTCTAAAAATTATATTGATAAAATAAAATAAGCACCTCTCTTTGTCAGAGCGGTGCTTATTTTATCCGAATAGAATCAATGGCGTCTTTGATATCATCATAGACTGGCATTTGCTTGAGACGCTGAAGTCGTTCCTCTAATTCTGAAATGGCTTGTCCCTTTAAATGCTGGGAGATGTGTTGTTTGACAATGGTCGTTTGGTTGATCATATCTTCGGTTTTAGACAATTGATACTCCAAGTGCACGCGAGTGTTTGCTAATTCGTTATGAAGCCGCATTTTGAGCAGCCGTTTTAGATCCTTTCGCTGTCCTTCTCTGCGTATGGCCTGAATTGCGGCCATTTCTTCTGGGGACTGCGTTTGTGTTTGCGGTGCCGATTGATTTTCAAATACAGACATGGATCGGCGGGCACTCACATTTTGCAAGAAACGCTGAGCGTCACTAGGAGGTTTATTTTGATTGATCATGCGATGACTCCTTTCTTAATGAATACCCATTTGCATCGCAAGGCGTCTATCTGCCTTGGCGTAGTCATCACCCATTGTGTACATATGTCTTGAAAGGGTAGAAAGTTCTTGTTCGTAATCTCTCAGGGTGTACAAGGCATTCAGCTGTTTTTCGTGTGAATAAAAGGAGGAATGATGTTGTTCCATCCTCACTTCCTCTACTAGTGCTTCCACATCACTAGGACTTAGTAAATCATAGTGACCAAAGCCGACGAGTCCTTTGAGCTCCTGTTTTACATGCTGGACGGCGTCTTTTACACTTTCATCGATCCCATCGATTTTCTCAAATATAGTGTGTACTTCATGTTCAATCACGCTTTGGAGATCGTAAGATGAATTTTTAAGTAAATGGGATTTTATGATAATTTCAAGGCCGCTTTGTGCATATGCACGTCCAGAATGGATTTCTTGCAACAGCATGGCTGTAAAACTTGTATTATGATCAAGCTGTTCATCTAAAATACGGGCAGACCCATCTGTGTGGAATGAATACCCATTTACTTTGTAACTCCCAGAAATAAGAGCTAAAAAAGCATTTGTATCAAAGGATTCGTTCCATTCTATATTCATAGACGCAAAAGCTGATTTTAAAAAGGTATCAATTTCTCTTTTCTTGTATTTAACGGGTTCTTGGACGGCGTCTTGCTGCCGTGGCGGTACAGTATACTTGACTTGACCAACCCCATGATCATGACGATTGAGTAAACCTACATAATGACTAGGTTGAATATATTCAGTCAATATCCGTGTGTATTGACCTTGCTGCGCTTTCTGCTGAATCGCAGGCGACAGACTGCTCCATATATTTGGGCTATCAAAGGTGACGGCTTTTTTGACAGCTGGCTGTTCTGTTGCAACATAAGCACAAACAGCACCGGCAAGGGCTTGTCCAGTGAGATAGATACCTGCATTTGGATGCTGCTGACAGACTTGCTCTATGTATTCCTTTCCTTTAAAAAAGACATGATCTTGATTGCCATCAAGGGACTTCCTTTCAATGGGATAGGCATAATCCGTTTTAAGCAATGACTGTGCCGCGGTGTGTACATCTTGTGGCGAGGTCACCGGCATTTGATTTGGCTGTGGACAGTGAAAAGCGACGATGAACTCGTCTGATTGTTCCGGCTGCATCGTTAAACCATATAACTGATGATCGACCTTGAGAAAATCATGGACAGTGAGCGTTTGCTGACCTATTTCTATCGTATGGTGCTGCTGGTAATTGTCTATGTTTCCAGCATGATCGGATATGATTTTATATTCTTTATCAGTTAATCTATCCTTTCGATTGACCATCGTACCTGCTCCCTCACATAACATTTATGCAGATATCATAAATCAAAAAATATGGAAAAACCACAGCGTTCTACCAATAAAAACCTTTTGACCTACAGTGTTTGTGACAATATTGAAAAAAAGCGGAGTTTAAGTAACTATTGGTCACAAATAAAATGATCTAAAAGAAGGGTTTTTTCTATAAAAAAGAATAGGATGAATGATTGAAAGAGGTTCTTTGTTTTGTACATTGCTCTTCATCGCCGTTTTTTTGTACAATAGATTCAATGAAGTGAGCAAGAGAGGTGAAGGCTGATGGCAGACAAAGCGTTTGGGTTACATGATGTCGTTGAAATGAAGAAACCCCATCCATGTGGTGTCAATCGGTGGAAAGTTATTCGATTGGGCATGGATATTCGCATTAAATGTGAAGGCTGCGGGCACAGCGTGATGATCCCAAGAAGAGACTTTGAACGAAAAATGAAGAAAATTCTCGTCAAGCATGAGGAGCCAACTGCTTAAGTAGGCCTCATGCTTTTTTGATGAAATTCGTCTTTTGTATAGAAGAAGCAGGTGTGAATTCGCGTTTTAAAGCACTGATTTATCCTTTTTGGCAATGTTTCTTCTATTGATAATGCATAACGGTTAGCTTGTCTTTTCATGTAAACCTACTTATAATTGCTCTAGGTTCATATTACGCAGTATAACGAGCACGTTTGATATAGAGGAGATGAAAGAATGGCTTTAACAGCTGGTATTGTTGGCTTACCTAACGTCGGGAAGTCAACGCTATTTAATGCAATTACACAGGCTGGAGCGGAGTCTGCTAACTATCCGTTTTGTACCATTGATCCAAACGTCGGAATTGTAGAAGTTCCAGACGAGCGTTTGCAAAAACTAACAGAATTGGTGCAGCCGAAAAAGACAGTTCCTACTGCTTTTGAATTCACTGATATTGCCGGTATTGTCAAAGGGGCTTCTAAAGGTGAAGGTTTAGGAAATAAATTCCTTTCTCACATTCGTCAAGTAGATGCGATCTGTCACGTGGTGAGAGCTTTTGCAGATGATAACATCACACACGTATCAGGTAAGGTTGACCCTGTGTCAGATATCGAAACCATTAATTTAGAATTAATTTTGGCTGATTTAGAAACAGTTGAAAAGCGTTTGGCTCGTGTGAGTAAGCTTGCAAAACAAAAGGATAAGGAAGCGGTAGCTGAATTTGATATTTTGTCGAAGCTAATGGACGCATTTGAAGCTGGGAAATCGGCAAGATCTGTAGAATTTACAGATGAGCAGCAGAAGCTTGTGAAACAGCTTCATTTACTCACATCTAAACCAGTTCTTTATGTAGCAAATGTGAGTGAGGATGAAGTAGCGGATCATGACGGTAACGAATATGTGCAGCAAATCCGTGAGTTTGCTTCTGGTGAAAATGCTGAAGTCATCGTCGTTTGTGCGAAGATCGAGTCTGAAATTGCAGAGCTTGAAGGAGAAGAGAAGCAGATGTTCCTTGAAGAGCTTGGCATCAAAGAGTCAGGTCTAGATCAGCTGATTCAAGCATCTTATTCACTTCTTGGTTTAGCTACTTATTTCACAGCAGGTGAGCAGGAAGTACGCGCTTGGACGTTTAAAAAAGGAATGAAGGCACCGGAATGTGCTGGAATCATTCATACGGACTTTGAACGTGGGTTTATTCGTGCTGAAACGGTTGCATATGAAGATTTACTTGCTGGTGGAAGCATGTCTGCTGCAAAAGAGGCTGGAAAAGTCCGTCTAGAAGGTAAAGAATATGTAGTGAAAGATGGAGACGTCATTCATTTCCGTTTTAATGTATAGGTTCTTGTCATAGGCCAAGAGATTTGTTATAATATACAATTGTGAGTAATATAATTTATTGCTCCTTGCCCGTTTAGGGCCGCTTAGACCAAAAGGAGGTGCAATCAGATGAGAAAGTACGAAGTTATGTACATCATCCGCCCAACAGTTGACGATGAGGCTAAAAAAGCAGTTATCGAGCGTTTCAATAACGTGTTAACTTCTAACGGTGCGGAGATCACTGGAACAAAGGATTGGGGTAAACGTCGTCTTGCATACGAAATCAACGATTTCCGTGAAGGCTTCTACCAAATCGTAAACGTTCAATCTGACGCTGCAGCAGTTCAAGAATTTGACCGCTTAGCTAAGATCAGTGACGATATCATTCGCCACATTGTTGTTAAAGAAGAAGTATAAATCATTGAAATATATATTTAAAGGTGGTCTTTCAATATGCTAAACCGTGTTGTATTGGTCGGAAGACTAACAAAAGACCCTGAGCTTCGCTACACGCCTAATGGTGCGGCTGTAGCCACGTTTACTCTAGCTGTGAATCGTACGTTTACGAATCAATCTGGAGAGCGTGAAGCCGATTTCATTAACTGTGTTACTTGGAGAAGACAAGCCGAGAACGTGGCTAATTTCTTGAAAAAAGGAAGTCTTGCCGGTGTAGACGGTCGTTTGCAGACAAGAAACTATGAAAATCAGCAAGGACAGCGTGTCTTCGTGACAGAGGTTCAAGCTGAAAGTGTTCAATTTCTTGAGCCTAAGAGCGGCGGTGCTGGTTCAGGTGGATACAGCGGCGGTGGCAATAGCGGAGGCCAGTATTATGGCGGTAGCCAAAACGATCAGAATCCATTCGGAAATGAACCAAATCAAAATCCATATGGCAATCAGAGCAACCAACAAAATCGTAATCAGGGAAATAGCTTCAATGATGACCCATTTGCGAATGATGGTAAACCGATTGACATCTCCGATGATGATTTGCCATTCTAATTGATCTGAAAAATTGACTAAAGGAAAGGTGTGAAAACAAATGGCAGGTGGACGCAGAGGCGGTCGTGCGAAACGTCGTAAGGTATGTTTCTTTACTTCTAACGGTATCACGCACATCGATTACAAAGATGTTGATCTTCTTAGAAAGTTTGTTTCTGAGCGTGGTAAAATTTTACCTCGTCGTGTAACAGGAACTAGCGCTAAGTATCAACGTAAATTGACATTAGCGATTAAAAAATCACGTCAAATGGCATTACTTCCATACGTTACTGGTGAGTAAGTCGTTGACTTAAAAGCGGAGAGCCTCGAGCTCTTCGCTTTTTTTATTTGTTTCACTAAGAATCTCATCCGAATTGGCTAGAGCTGTTTTTGGCGGGCATCCTAGGGGAAGTATGTAAAAGAGAGAGAAAGTGACAGTTTGTTCTATACAAATACGGGGTCAATCTGTCATATTGATAGTCTAGAAAATAATTGCAGTCAGGGCGTGGGAAGATGATTGAATTTAAGAAGGTATCGATGCAATTTTCTGATGAGCGCTATGCCGTTCAATCGGTTGATTTAGAGATTCAGAAAGGTGAATTTTTTGTATTTATCGGACCTAGTGGAAGCGGGAAAACGACGACATTGAAAATGATCAATCGTCTCATTTCTTCTACAGAAGGTGAGATTTACATAAAGGGTCAAAAAATAAATGATTATGATATGTATGAGCTGCGCTGGGAAATTGGGTATGTTCTGCAGCAAATTGCTCTTTTTCCTCATATGACCATTGAAGAAAATATCGCCGTGGTGCCAGAGCTCAAACAGTGGAGCCGAAATGAGACCAATAAGCGGGTGGATGAATTGATGCAGATGGTTGGGCTTGATCCTGCTATGTATCGACTTCGAAAGCCATCAGAGCTATCTGGTGGACAGCAGCAGCGTGTCGGTGTGGCACGTGCACTTGCAGCTGATCCTGAGATTGTCCTGATGGATGAACCCTTTAGTGCGTTAGATCCACTAACGAGGGAGAAATTGCAGGATGATCTGCTTGATTTGCAGCGCCGTATTCAAAAGACCATTGTCTTCGTGACGCATGATATGCAGGAAGCGATGAGGCTTGGTGATCGAATTTGTATCATGAAGGAAGGGGAAGTGGTGCAGATTGGTCGTCCAGAGGAATTGGTTCAACACCCAGTCAATGCTTTTGTTCGGGAGTTTGTTTCAGGGGCTGCTCGCCATGTGGGACATCAAGCGTTTGAGCTAGAGGCCATGGCTAGACCAATGGCTCATGAGTCTCTTTTAGGCTATGAAGTGATCACAGCACATGCCACGCTGGATGAGGTCTTATCCCAATTGGCAAAGCATGAGGAATTGGCTGTAGAAAAGGACGGGGAGCGAATTGGACTAGTGAATCGTCAAGCGGTGATTCAGTTTTTAGCTGATTCTCCTAGAGAGAGGGGCGAGTCACATGAATGATTGGATCAGTGTGTTATTGGACCGAAAAGAACAATTGGGACACGCCTTACTTGAGCATATTCAAATTTCGTTTATTGCTTTATTTTTAGCCATTTTGATTGCCATTCCATTAGGTATCTATTTAACGAGGGTGCCAAAGCTTGCAGAGTGGGTGATTGGGGTGACGGCGGTTTTGCAAACAATTCCGTCGCTCGCGCTGCTTGGCTTGTTGATTCCTCTCGTTGGGATTGGACAAGTGCCTGCCATTATTGCGCTTGTCGTCTATGCCTTACTCCCTATTTTAAGAAATACATATACAGGCATTCAGGAGGTCGACCCTTCCCTGAGAGAAGCGGCGCTTGCCATGGGAATGAATCACCGCAAACGGTTATTAAAGGTGGAGCTGCCTTTGGCCATGCCAGTAATCATGGCAGGTATCAGAACCGGGATGGTTCTCATTGTGGGAACTGCCACTCTTGCCGCACTGATCGGAGCTGGGGGGTTAGGAAGTCTGATTTTGCTGGGAATTGATCGAAATGATATGTCGCTCATTGTCATTGGGGCTATACCAGCTGCCTTACTCGCACTCTTATTTGATGTGGTGCTGCGCACTTTTGAGAAAATCTCTTTTAAAAAGACTGTGATCTCTGTGACGGTTTTTGCTGTGATTGCAGGAGCAGTTGTCGCAGGCCCATTACTGTTTCAACAAGAAAAGAAAGAAATCACCATCGGTGGAAAGTTAGGATCAGAGCCTGAAATCCTGATCTCGATGTATAAGCTTTTAATTGAACAGGATACGGATATTCAAGTCAATCTTAAGCCTGGTCTTGGCAAGACGTCCTTTGTTTTTCAAGCTTTACGGTCTGGTGATATTGATATTTATCCTGAGTTTACCGGTACTGCGATTTCTGAGTTCCTCAAACAAACAGCGAAAAGCACAGATAAAGAAAAAGTGTATGAGCAAGCGCGGCGTGGTTTGGAATCATCCTTTCAGCTCCGCCTTCTTGAGCCGATGGCTTACAACAATACGTATGCTTTAGCCGTGCCTCAGTCGCTGGCTGATCAATATGATGTATCCAATATTTCAGATCTAGGCAAGATCAAGAATCGCATAAAGGCTGGATTCACCTTAGAATTTTCTGATCGACAGGATGGGTATCTAGGTATTCAAAAGACCTATCAATTTTCCTTTGACGATGGAACCGAAGCTTCGGTATCGAGCGATTCAAAAAGGAGATATCAATTTAGTCGATGCGTATTCGACAGACAGTGAATTGAGGGAATACAAATTAAAGGTGCTTGATGATGATCAGCATGTTTTCCCGCCATATCAAGGAGCACCGCTGCTAAGACAGGAGACATTAACTGAGTTCCCTGAGATCAAGACCTCTCTCAATAAGCTTGGTGGTCAAATCACAGATGATGAGATGAGAGAAATGAATTATGAAGTAAATGTGAAAGGTAAGGATGCATTTCAGGTTGCGAAAGCCTATTTAAAAAAGAAAAAATTACTGCAATAATCAAGGAAGAGCAGGTCTGTTATGTAAAAAGCAGACCTGCTTTTTTAAAAGGGAAAACAAAAACCGTTGACATTTATTTAAAAACATCATATCCTTAATTCGAGATAAATATATTTTTTTGATTTAATATCTCGAATTCGAGATAATATAAAGACGTCAGTAAAGACATAATGAATAGAGGCTTGTACTTCATGATGAGGAGGTCATTAGAAGTGAAGAAAACAGAAGGAATTCACCATATCACAGCAATTGTAGGTCATCCTCAGGAGAACGTTGATTTTTATGCAGGTGTTTTAGGACTTCGTCTCGTGAAGAAGACCGTTAATTTTGATGATCCGGGTACGTACCATTTATATTTTGGAAATGAAGGGGGATCTCCGGGGACGATTATCACGTTTTTCCCATGGCCAGGTGCACAAAAGGGACAAATTGGCGCAGGTCAAGTGGGCGTGACGACATATGTCGTACCGCCAGGCGCTTTCTCTTTCTGGAAGGAACGTCTTGAGCAGTTTGATATTTCTTATGAAATGGTTGAACGTTTTGATGAAGCCTTTCTCTCATTTGAAGATCCACACGGCTTGTTGATTGAGCTAGTAGAACGAGCGGAGGGAAAACAAAATGAGTGGACATTTAACGGGGTCACACCAGATGTCGCGATAAAAGGATTTGGCGGAGCTGTTTTGTTAACATCACAGCCGGAGCAAACGATGCAGCTGCTAGAACAAACAATGGGTTTTGAACGAGTTGGAGCAGAAGAGGACTATGTGAGATTCCGTTCGTTTGGTGAGATAGGCAATGTGATTGATGTGAACAAGACACCTGTTGCACGCGGACGTATGGGTGTTGGGGTTGTGCATCATATTGCATGGAGAGCGACAGATGATCAGGATCAATTAGATTGGCAAAGACATATTGCGCAAAGCGGGTATCAAGTGACACCTGTGCAAGATCGAAATTACTTCAATGCTATTTATTTTAGAGAGCTTGGCGGCATATTATTTGAAATTGCGACTGATCCTCCAGGGTTTGCACACGATGAATCAGTGGAAACAATGGGTGAAGCATTGAAACTGCCACCGCAATATGAGGCGCAGCGCAGTCAGATTGAACAAATTGTGCTGCCAATAGAAGTGAGAGAGATTAAAGGGAAAGGAGATTCATGATGAAGCATCTTTTTCGAAAAGGAAAGAATGAACAAAGACCTGTTTTGTTATTACTGCATGGTACTGGCGGGACGGAAGAAGATTTATTGCCGCTTGCCGATTTAGTAGATGCTGACGCATCCGTTCTTAGTGTGAGAGGAAATGTGTTGGAAAACGGTATGCCGCGCTTTTTCAGGCGTTTGGCAGAGGGTGTATTTGATGAGCAGGATTTAATTGAGCGTACAGAGGAACTATATACATTTATCGGAGAAGCAGCAGATGAATATGGGTTCGATCGTCACAATGTGGTGGCTATCGGATATTCTAATGGGGCAAACATTGCTGGAAGTCTTTTATTCCATTACGAGGATGCGTTAAAAGGAGCTATCCTGCATCATCCAATGGTCCCAAGACGCGGGGTTTCATTGCCTTCATTAGCGGGGAAACAAGTCTTTATAGCAGCTGGTAAAAATGACCCAATGTGCCGTCCAGAAGAATCACAGGAGCTCGAGCAGTTGCTGCAAGGCGCAGGCGCTTCAGTTACGCTTCATTGGGAAAATCGCGGACATCAGCTAACGAGAGAAGAAGTCGATGCTGCGGCATTATGGTATCGTCGTCAATTTTAATGAAGGTGGGGAATACAGGTGGGATTTTTACAGAAGCTTTTTGGGCAAACCAAACAAAAGGAGATGGAACAAATGGAAAACGTAAAATTAGCGATTATTTATTATAGTTCAACAGGTACAAACTATCAGATGGCAAAATGGGCTGAAGCTGGAGCGAAAGAAGCTGGCGCAGAAGTGAAGGTATTAAAGGTTGCTGAATTGGCACCAGAATCAGTTGTGGCATCAAATCCAGCATGGAAAGCACATTTAGACGAAACAAAGGATGTCCCAGAGGTTCAATTAAGTGATTTAGAGTGGGCAGATGCTATCATCTTTAGCATGCCGACACGTTTCGGTAACTTACCGGCTCAAATGAAGCAATTCTTAGATACAACTGGCGGCTTATGGTTCCAAGGAAAATTGGCAAACAAAGCAGTGAGTGCGATGACCTCTGCACAAAACCCGAATGGCGGGCAGGAACAGACCATTCTTAGCCTTTACACAACGATGTTCCACTGGGGAGCGATTATTGCCGCTCCTGGATACACAGATGACTCATTATACGGTGCAGGGGGCAACCCTTACGGCGTGAGTGTCACTGTTGACCAAAATGGAAAGATCCAAGAGGATGCAGAAGCTGCTGCAAAACATCAGGCAAAACGTACAGTCAATGTGGCAGAATGGATCAAAAAAGGTCAAAACGCTTAATCGATGGATACAAAAAGAATGCAGCCTAGGCGCTGCATTCTTTTTTATTTAATAGGGATCAGAAGGTGTGCTGTTGTTGATCGCTTCGTCCACGGCTTGTGCGGCGCCTGTAGAGCCTATAGGTCCGCTTGGCTGTTCTTGTTTGAAGGCTTTTAAGCCGTCAGCGACGCGCTTTCCGTAATCAGGGTCAGCCTTTGTAAAGTTTTCGATCATTTGCTCTTGAATGTCCTTTTGACAGGTCGCAAGGGTGTTGACTAAGTTCTTAATCAGTTCCTCACGTTCCCAATCATTGAAGCGGCGATACGTTTCTCCTGCTTGGCCAAAGTTGTTCGGGCGGTCAATGGCTTCTCGTTTGACGTCACCCTCTACAAAAGGCGTATGATCTTTTCCATCCTGCTTGGCTTCTTTTAATCCGCCGAGGATCGATGGTTCATAATTCACATGAGGGTTTTGTTCTTTGCCTTGATCGACATGGTATTCCATTTGCCCATCTCTTTGATTCGTGGCCACATGCTTTTTCGGTGCATTGATCGGCAGCTGTAAATAGTTTGGCCCCACACGATATCGCTGCGTGTCAGAATAGGAGAAGGTGCGCCCTTGAAGCAACTTATCATCTGAGAAATCCAAACCGTCTACGAGAACGCCAGTCCCAAAGGCGACCTGCTCGACTTCTGCGAAATAATTTTCTGGATTTTTGTTTAACACCATTCGTCCAATCGGTTTCCATGGATAGTCATCCTTGTACCAAAGCTTTGTCGGATCAAGCGGGTCAAAGTCAAGGTGAGGATGGGCATCATCTTCCATGATCTGCGCATATACCTCCCATTCAGGATGATCTCCTTGCTCAATGGCTTCATACAAATCCTGTGTGGCATGATTAAAGTTTTCTCCTTGAATCGCTTGAGCTTGTTCTTGCGTCAGGTTGCGAATGCCTTGCTTCGGTTCAAAGTGATATTTGACCAGCACTGCTTTTCCTTCATGGTTCACCCATTTGTAGGCATGGACACCTGAGCCTTGCATGTGCCGATAGGTTGCTGGGATGCCCCATGGTGAAAAGAGAAATGTCACCATATGCGTCGCTTCAGGTGATTGCGAGACGAAGTCAAAAATACGCTCGCCGTCTTGACGGTTGGTGACAGGATCAGGCTTAAAGGCATGAACCAAATCAGGGAATTTCAAAGCATCTCGGATAAAGAAAATTTTGAGGTTGTTCCCCACGAGATCCCAGTTGCCTTCTTCTGTATAAAATTTAATCGCAAATCCTCTAGGGTCACGCAATGTTTCTGGTGAATGACCGCCGTGAATCACAGAAGAAAAACGAACGAAAACAGGTGTCTTTTTTCCTTTTTCCTGAAATAATTTTGCCCTTGTATAAGTGGAAATGGGTTCGTCACCGAATGTGCCATAGGCTTCAAAATAACCGTGAGCTCCGGCCCCGCGCGCATGGACGACACGTTCAGGAATGCGTTCACGATCAAAATGACTAATTTTCTCTAGGAAATCGTAGTTTTCAAGCGTAGTTGGTCCTCTATTCCCAACGGTTCTCATATTTTGATTGTCTGTTACGGGATGACCTTGCCGATTTGTTAAAGTGTCTTCTGACTCTGAAGATGATTTAGGGTGTTGTTCTTCTTTCAATTAAATCCCTCCTTCAATACCTCCCTAACAATATGGTCATCATGCTCCCTATTTCATACAAGGATTGATATAATGATTGAAAACTTTCACGAGGAGCGAACCTGATGATTCGATTACACTGCCTTCACGCCCATCCGTCCAATCAGTCATATATAGAAGATGTTTTTGGCGATACCGATATTGCGCTTTATCACACGGTCGATTCATCATTTATAGAACGCGCTACACAAGATCCCACTTTTGATCAACACAAGCAGCAAGCCTATGTCATCAACAAATTGATGCAAGAAGATGAAGCCGATCTCATTCTGCTCACGTGTACACAATACATTGCCGCTTTGGGTGATCAGCAGCATCTTTTTAAACGACCGATTGTTCCGATCGATGAACCGTTATTTGAGCTGATTTGTCAGGGAAAAGGGCCTCTTCAACTTGTGTTTTCAAACCCGGATACAGTGGAAGGGACGATGAAGCGGCTTAAATCATATGCAAAAGAGCACGGCAAACAGATTGATGCAGAAGTTATGGTGATGGAGGATGTCTTTCACCTTTGCCTAAATGGTGATATACAGGCTTATGAGGAGCAAATCAAAAAGCAGCTCAGAAGATGTATGAAAAAAAGCGGAGATATTTGCGTGATGCAGCTATCGATGGTTCATGCGGCACAGCAGATGGAAGAGGAGACAGGCGTTCCGATCATTCATCCGCTTTCTCCACTTAAACAGTTTGTCCATCAAACAATATCTGCTTTGAAAGAGTGAACCTGTCTGGTTCGCTCTTTTTGTATAGAAACGGAAATGGGATGACATGTTAAAAAAATAACCGAGCGCAAACTATTTTCAAAAGGCGCGCGTCTATCCATTGTAAGAAATAACCGATGCGCATTTAAGATAAAGGAGCTCTTTGTAAAATGAAGAAACGAAAGATTGAGGATCAATTTGCTGATTACGTAATGGAGCATAAACACAGTTTTTATCGATTGTCCTATAGTTATGTCAAAAACCCAGAGGATGCGATGGATGTCGTTCAAGAGGCGATTCATAAAGCACTCAAATCTGTTCACCGATTAGAGGATGCGACCAAGATGCATAGCTGGTTTTATAAAATCGTGGTGAACGCTGCCCTAGACTTTTTACGAAAGAAGAAGCGGGTGCAAGTGACAGATGATGACACACTCGAATTCTTGTCAAAGGGTGAGTCAGATGTCTATGAGGATCAAGATGTCAGACGAGCCATAGAGGATTTGCCTGAGATGTACCGGGTTATCATCATTTTGAGATTCTTTGAAGATTTAAAATTAGAGGACATCGCCCATATTCTCGAAGAAAACGAAAACACCATCAAAACAAGATTATATAAGGCGTTGCGGCTTTTAAAAGTAGAATTATCGCAGGAGGAAATATAAATGGATAAGCATTTGGAACAGTTAAAAGAGGAATATTTAGAAATCCCTATTCCACCGGAATATGATGCTATGGTTGAACGGACATTGAAACGAAAAAACAAAAAACCTCATTTTCAGCAATGGACCATCGGACTTGTTGCTGCGGCTGCTCTATTTGTCACGACTGTTAATGTCAGTCCACAGGCGGCAAGAGCCATTTCAGAGGTGCCTGTCATTGGCGAGCTGGTGAAAGTCGTGACATTCACAGAATTTAAAAAGAGCGATCAAGGAACGAATATTGACCTTAAAACACCACACGTTTCAGGGCTTGGGGACGGAAAATTACAAGACAGCCTGAATCAAAAATATTTAGCTGAAAACAAAAAGCTGTATCAAGATTTTGAAAAGGAAACAAAGGGTTATAAAAATGGTCATTTAAGTGTAGAGAGCGGATATGAAGTGAGAACGAACAATGACCAAATTCTCTCACTAGGTCGATACAAGGTGACGACTCAAGCTTCTGCGGCAGAGGAAATGACATATGATACGGTGGATAAGAAAAATCATGTACTGATTACATTACCAAGCTTGTTTAAAGATGATCGGTATATAGATGTCATTAGTGAAAATATTAAAGATCAAATGAAGAAACAGATGAAAGAGGATTCAAATAAGATTTACTGGATTGGCAAGCAAGATATGGCGGATCCATTTAAGAAAATTAAGCCGGATCAAAGCTTCTATATCAATTCAAAAGGCAAACTGGTGATTTCCTTTAATGAATATGATGTGGCACCTGGTTACATGGGTGTAGTTGAATTCACGATTCCAACAAGTGTGCTAAAGGATATTCTTGTCAGCGATATGTACATTCATTAAAAGAAGAAAAAAGACTGCTGAACATGTCAGCAGTCTTGTTGTGTTGATTAAGAAAGTGCGTCTGTTAGTGCAGGTACCACTTGTTTCTTTCTTGATACAACACCTTTTAGTAAAGCGGTGTTGTTTTCAAGTGTGACATTAAATGCTTTTTCTACTTTTTCAGCTTCGGTACCGAGTGCAAGAGCAAGGGAGTCATTTTCTAAGATGTCTGTGATCACTAGAACGAATAGATCAAGACCTTTCGCTGCGATGACTTCATTGATTTTCGCTTCAATGTCAGCCTGTCTTGCTGTTACTTCCGCGATATCTACTGTATTAACTTGCGCAATTTCCACTTTGCTATTGCCTAGTGCGAATTCTTTTGCATCAATTGTAATTAATTCTTGAACCGTTTTTTGGCTTAGGTCAGCGCCAGCTTTCAGCATGTCTAGGCCGTAAACTTCTGGATCTACCCCTGCAATTTTAGCTAGCTCATGCGCAGCATCAATGTCTTGCTGTGTGCATGTTGGGGATTTGAATAGCAAGGAATCAGAAATGATTGCAGATAAAAGCAAACCAGCGATTTCTTTTTCAATCTTCACTTGGTTCTCTTTGTACATTTTGTTTAAGATTGTTGCTGTACAGCCAACAGGCTCAGCGCGATAGTATAGAGGTTCACTTGTTTCAAAGTTGGCAATACGGTGATGGTCAATGACCTCAGTCACTTGTACTTGATCAATATCGCTTACACTTTGTTGGAATTCGTTATGATCGACAAGAATGACTTGCTTTGTTTCGTTTGCAGCTGTTTCAATGAAACGAGGTGCTTCTTGTTTAAAGAAATCTAATGCGTATTGTGTTTCTCCATTGATTTCTCCAAGTCTGACCGCTTCTGCCTGAAGGCCGATTTTGTTTTTCAGATCAGCGTAAGCGATAGCAGAGCAAATCGTGTCTGTGTCAGGGTTTTTGTGTCCGAATACGAGTGTTTTTCCCATGTGAATTCTCCTTCTTACATTTATTGATGATGTTTCTATTCTAACAGCTTTTGACCTTGAATTCAGGGTTTATAGCTAAGAATAATCTAAAAAATTGTAACATGCTGATTGAAAAGTTGCATGTTCGAATCTATATCGGTGTTCCACGTGAAACGCTCCTAAGATAGCCTGCATTTTACTTGCGATTTGCCGCTATGGTAAAATAAAGGTTGGGGTAAGACATGGTGTAGCTTACATCGTACGTATACATAGAAGGACACATTGAGCAAGATATAGAAAAAGGATTGGATAGAGGTGAAGGTGTGAAACAAACAAAAGCGTTAGTAGAGAGCGCTATCATGATCAGTATTTTTTCTGTCATGATGCTGTTTTATTTGTATGTGCCGCTATTATCCATTATTTTCTTTCTAGCTGCTCCGATACCGATTATCCTCTATACAATCAGGCACGGCTTGAAAAAAGGAATTGCTGCTGGCGCTATTGGGATAGTGATCAGCTTTTTAATTGGGTCTCTTGCTGGACTCATGAGTGCGCCAATTCTGATTGCTGCCGGATTAGGCATGGGTGTTTTCTACAGCAGAAGGCAGCCTGGGAATGCCATCATTACAGGTGCGCTGATCTATTTATTCATTTTTCTTATCTCCTTTATTGTCAGTGTTCAGCTTTTTCAAGTCGATATCATGGGTATCGCGAAAGAGTCGATTGAACAAATGATTCCGATGTTAGAGAGTGTCTTAAAGCAATCCGGCGCTTCTGAGCAGAACATTACGAAGCAGCTGAAGCAGTTCAGAGAGATGCAGGATGCTGCATTGAGTGCTTTGCCTGTAGCGCTGTTAATTGGTGTCACATTGCTGGCGTTCGTGAATCACTGGTTCGTGCAGCCTCTGATCAAACGGTTTGTCAAAGACATGCCGGTCTTGAAGAAATTTAAGGATATGCGGCTGCCAAAAAGCATGGTATGGTATTATTTACTCACACTGCTTTTGATGCTGATTCAGACGGAAAAAGGCAGCTTTTTATGGCTTGTTCAAACGAGTGCTTTTCAAATTTTATTTATACTGGTGCTTATTCAGGGATTTTCTTTTATCTTCTATTATTGCCACGAAAAAAGCATCTCAAAAGCGGTGCCCATTTTCGCTATCGTGTTAGGGGTTCTCTATCCGCCAGTCGGTGTGATTGTGCGTATTATAGGGATTGCTGACATAGGCTTTGATTTAAGAGAGAAAGTAAAAAACAAATAATTCACTCTGAATGTTGAGGAGTTGATATCAGTGCCAAGCTTCTATAGAAAACCTGTCATCAAGTATCCGATCATCGCTTTGATTGTCCTTGCGGTGGTCACAGTCCTCCTCAACCTTTATTATAATTGGATCATAGGAGCGGTTGGTCTTTTCGTTCTTGCAGGTGTGCTCTACTTCTTAAAGTGGGCAGATACGCAAGTGCAAAAAGAGATTGATTCATATATTTCAACATTATCCTATCGAGTCAAAAAGGTTGGAGAAGAAGCATTAATGGAAATGCCAATTGGTATTATGCTGTTTAATGACCAGTATTATATCGAATGGACAAATCCATTTCTCGCTTCGTGCTTTCATGAAAGCACGCTTGTCGGCAGATCTTTGTATGATACATTCGAGTCCGTTGTGCCTCTTATTAAACAAGAGGTCGAGACAGAAAATGTGACGCTGAATGATCGGAAATTCAAAGTCATTATTAAACGGTCAGAGCGCCTTTTATATTTCTTTGATGTCACGGAACAGGTGCAGATTGAAAGACAGTACGAAAATGAACGAACGGTGTTATCTTATATCTTTTTAGACAATTACGATGATGTCACGCAAGGTCTTGATGATCAGGTGCGCAGCACCATTAATAGTGAAGTGACGTCGCTGTTAAACAATTGGGCACAAGAATATGGCATTTTCCTGAAGCGAATTTCGTCTGAACGATTTATGGCGGTTCTAAATGAGAGCATCTTAGCAGAGCTTGAAGCGTCGAAGTTCTCCATTTTAGACGAGGTCCGTGAGAAAACAGGGGCGCATAGTGCGACGCTTACTCTGAGTATCGGGATTGGTGCGTCCGTTCCTTCTTTAAAAGAGCTTGGGGCACTTGCGCAGTCGAGTCTTGATCTTGCCCTCGGACGAGGCGGGGATCAGGTAGCCATTAAGCAGCCAAATGGAAAAGTGAAATTCTACGGCGGGAAAACGAATCCAATGGAGAAACGGACACGTGTACGCGCACGAGTCATTTCTCATGCTTTAAAAGAAATTGTATCTGAAAGCGGAAATGTCATGATCATGGGGCATAAGTTCCCAGACATGGACTCGATCGGTGCATCAATTGGAATTTTAAAGGTCGCCCAGGCCAATGGGAAAGAAGGCTATATTGTCATTGATGCCAACCAGATTGGTGACAGTGTTCAACGCTTGATTAGTGAGATTAAGAATTATGAAGATCTTTGGTCACGTTTTATCACCCCAGAGGAAGCCATGGAGCTTGCAGAGGATGATACATTGCTTGTGGTCGTGGATACACATAAACCGTCTCTCGTCATGGAAGAACGACTGCTCAATAAGATTGAAAATGTCGTGGTCATTGACCATCATAGACGCGGCGAAGAGTTTATCCGTGATCCATTACTTGTCTATATGGAGCCGTATGCTTCATCCACAGCAGAGCTTGTGACAGAGCTTTTAGAGTATCAGCCGAAGAAATTGCGTATTAACATGATTGAAGCTACTGCGCTTCTCGCAGGGATCATCGTGGATACGAAGAGTTTCTCGCTGAGAACGGGATCAAGAACGTTTGATGCAGCATCCTATCTTCGTGCGAAGGGGGCAGATCCTGTCCTTGTGCAAAAATTCCTAAAAGAGACAGTTGATCATTACATCAAACGGGCAAAACTCATTCAACATACAGATTTGTATCAAAATCAGGTGGCGATTGCTTCATTGCCGTCAGACAGCTCGGAGTATTATGATCAAATTACGATTGCCCAGACGGCTGATTCTCTGTTGTCAATGAGTGAGGTAGAAGCGTCATTTGCTGTCGCTAGACGAGATGACAACACGGTGTGCATTAGTGCGAGATCATTAGGAGATATCAACGTCCAAATTATCATGGAAGCGTTAGATGGCGGCGGTCATTTGACTAACGCTGCCACCCAAATGTATGGTATAACCATTGAAGAAGCGGTAGAGCAGTTAAAAGCTGCCATTGATGAATATTTCGAAGGAGGGGTTCAAAGATGAAAGTCATCTTTCTAAAAGACGTAAAAGGCAAAGGGAAAAAAGGCGAAGTCAAGAATGTAGCTGACGGATACGCTCACAACTTTCTCATCAAACAAGGGTTAGCGGTTGAAGCAAATCCAACGAACCTAAGCGCATTGGAAGGGCAGAAAAACAAAGAGAAAAAGAATGCCATCCAAGAGCTTGAACAAGCGAAGCAACTAAAAGAGACACTTGAGGCGTTAACAGTGGAGCTCACTGCAAAATCAGGTGAAGGCGGTCGTCTGTTTGGATCGATTACAAGCAAACAAATCGCTGATAAATTACAAAAAGATCATCAAATCAAACTCGATAAGCGCAAAATCGAGCTGAATGACGCCATCCGTGCATTAGGTTACACAAATGTACCGGTGAAGCTTCATCCAGAGGTACAAGCAACGTTAAAGGTTCATGTGACAGAACAAGCATAAAGCAGAAAAGAACCCGTCTCATGAGGAGGCGGGTTCTTTTTTTATGATGGATCTGAAATATAGACGCTTCGTCCGGCTCGCATACCGGATAAAAACATGAAAAATAGGATGATGATAAAGATGATAATGGATGGCGTCCATGTATGTGTGAGATCAAAAAGGATACCGATCATGAACGGACCAACGGCGGCTAATAAATAACCGAGAGACTGCGCCATTCCGGAAAGGGCAGCGGCTTGCTCCATATTGGTCGTCCGTAATCCGATAAATGTGAGCGCCAGACTGATGCTGGCACCTTGTCCAATACCGATCAATAAAACAGAGATCACGAGAATAGGCGACGATCCTCCGAGAAGAAGTCCGATCATGCCGAGTAAATACACAAGGACAAGTCCGAACACAAGCGGTCTTTGTGTTTTTAATTTTTCTGCAAAAACAGGCGTTAAAAAGGTGGATGGCAGCCCAGCAAACTGCATAATGGACAGCATCCAGCCGGCTGTCGACAGGTTCATTCCATGTGATGTTAAAATATCGGGAAACCAGGCGATGCTGCTATAGAAAAGGAATGACTGCAACCCCATAAAAAAGGTCACCTGCCATGCGACACGTGAACGCCATATTGGCTGCTCTGTGAGCGAAATGCTTTTGACGGCCGCTGTGTTCTGATGAAGAAGCTGTGGCGCCCAGACCATCATCGCGAGAAGAGCAAGGCCAGCCCATACGAGGAATGATGTATTCCAGCCGCCAGGCATCGTATGACTGAGTGGAACACTGACACCTGATGCAAGTGCCGCAAAGACGGACATCGAGGTCGTATACACGCTCGTCATCAATCCAGCATGTGCAGGAAATTTATGCTTCACGAGCCCCGGTAAGAGCACATTACATATTGCAATCCCGACACCGACAAGCGCGGTTCCCATCATTAAGAAGATGATCGTGCCAAACGAGCGAATCACAATCCCAAATAAAAGGACAGCAAGCCCAAGCCAAAGGGTTCGTTCATTGCCAAGACGTTTTCCGATTTTAGGTGCAATTGGAGAAAGCAATGCGAATGAGAGCAGTGGTAATGTTGTGAGAAAACCCGCAAGTCCATTTGAAAGCTGTAAATCGGAACGAATGGCGCCGATGAGAGGCCCCACGGACGTAATGGCAGGCCGCAGATTAAATGCAATGAGTAAAATCCCAGCAATCAGCAGGATGGTTTGTCCTTTACTGCGAGGATGTAATGTTGATTGTTCTAGATGTTGTTCCATGAATGTAAACTCCTTTATTTCTTTAAGAAGAACGATCTTTCTTCTGTTCAAGTTCTGCTAGTTTAGCGATTAAGATATGCTGCGGCATGTGCATGATTTGTTCAATGGGTACATTGAGTGATGCCGCAAGTTTTTGTGCTGTATCGGCTGAGATTTGTAAAGGTCTCATGAGCAAATCCCTCCTCTTTCAATCTATACGTTCCAATATAACATATCAGCTTTGTACCATGCTGATAAAAAATTAGAGTTCTCTTTTATAAAACCACTTTATGGCCGATAAGAAATTTTTTTGAAATTGTTTCAGATGATGGCCCTCCCCTTGTTCGATGTGATATTGCAGCTGCCAATCCTGCATCCCTTTCTGTAATAAAAGGTCATGTAGTTGTTTGTTGAATAAAGGCATGTGCTGTTGAGCAGATGTTTTGCCTTTACCTTCTTCACTGCCTACAGATAAATAGACAAGGTGATCCACACACTGAATGCTTTGTTGTTTAGCAAACGGTAGAAAATCTTGATACCAAAATGACCCAGAGATAGATGCGATGTTTTTAAAAAGGGCAGGGTGCATCAATAGGGTATAAATAGCAAATAGTCCACCTAATGAAGCACCTACGTGACTATGTTGATGACAGGTCTGCTTGACTGGATATTCTCTTTTGATATATGGGAGCAAGTCATTTGCTAAAAATGACATATACGTCTGTGCCTCGCCATTAAAGTCAGGAAACTCAGAACGCAGTGATGACGCCTTCCATGGTGTATATTCATCAAGTCGATTGAAGGGGTGTATGCCGACAATGATGATTGGCGAGATGGTATTGGCTTCGATCATTCTTTCGATCTCTAGCAGATGTGTTCTAAACAAAGAAGAGCCATCTTGTACAAAGACAGCTGGAACATCAATAGAGGTGTCCTGTGGAAGGTAAATATCAAGCTGACGCCCATTAAACTCGTCATATAGAAACGTTCCGTTCATGTGTATTCTCTCCTCAAGGTTTTCAACTACGCTGAAAAGAAGACAAAGAGCTAAAAATAAAGATCATTTTAGCTCTTTGTCAACCATCTGATCGCGCAAATTGGCGCTTCTTTTTTAGTTGTTTTTCTCTAACCATTTGACAGCTTTATCAAGGAAGGTTGTTTTGCTTAGTGCTGTTCCTCCTTGAAGCATAGGATCAACGACATTTGCATTGATGTGCCCATTTTTCACAGCTTTTAGGCTTGTCCAAATTTTATTTTGCTCTAAGTCCTTCAATGCGTTTGGATTCGATGAGTTTTCCTCTTTAGAGAACTGAACAAAAATATAGTCAGGATTTAGTTCGCCAAGTCGCTCCATTGAAATCATCGCTTGTGCTTTGGCTTTTTTGATATCACTTGGTGCTGTAAATCCTAAGTCCCCATATAAGGTAGAGTTGAAGTATACATCTTCAGGATACACGTACAGGTCTCCCTGTCTAATGCGTAAAATGACAGCTGTTTTGTTGTTGCTTTTGTCTTTCAGGGTTTCTTTCGCCTGTTTGAGATCTTTCTGATAATCAGAAATGAGGGTTTTGGCTTCTTCACTTTTTCCAGTCAGTGTACCGAGCAATAAAAGATTACTTTCCCAGTCAGAAGAGACATGGGATACCGGAATCGTCGTTTGGACTTTATCCAGTTTTTTAATTGTTGCAGGTGGGAACTTTGTTGATCCGAGTATCACGTCTGGTTTTAGTTTTAAGATTTTCTCTAGGTTTGGTTCTGTTTTTTCACCGATGCCTTCTGTTTTCGCTGTGATGTCTTTAAATAATTCAGGGAATGTGCCGCCTACGGTAGAAGCACCAATAGGTTGGATACCAAGTAATTTTGCATCTTCCATTGATTCTAGGCTTCCAGCAATGACGATTCGTTTCACTGGTGTTTTGAGCTTGTACGTTTGATCTAAGTAATTGATTTTTGTTTCTGTTGCTTCAGCTGACTTGCTTTTGGCTGTGTTTGAAGCAGGTTTATTTTCTGTAGCACCACAGGCTGCTGTGGTGATCGTCATGATACAAAGGGTAAGCAATGCTAACCATTTTTTCATTTGTTTTCTCCTTTAACTGATAATTGTTCTCAATTAAAGATTGTAATAGGCTTTCGTCCTTTTAGCCATAGACAATTCTCTATCAAATGATGGACTTTTTACGGAAAAAAAGATAAAAGGTCCTGAATGACTCGTTGATGACTGGCTGCTGTGTATTCACGCCAAGGGTCAGAAGCGAGTGGATAGACTGCTTGTTGACTCACAGCCTTGAGATTTTGCCAAGCCTCCTGTTGCTTTAACTTTTGATAAAATGCAATGGTTTTTGGCTCCTTATGCAAGAAGAGGAAGATGGCGTCTGGGTCTAGCTGTTGTATGGAGCGAATGCTGATTTTTTTTTCTATTAGCTGACCATCATTCTGAAAAGCTGGCAGAAGACCAATGTCATGAAAAATCACTTCTGACATGGTGCGATTTACAGACAAGTAGAGCTGATCTTGAAAGATACGAAGAGGCAGGACGGTTTTTGGTGGATGATCAACAAGGCATGCCTTTTTCGCTTGAATGACGATTTCCTCGTAATGAAGCAACCATTCTTCTGCTTCCTTCGCTTCGTTCAGGAACATAGCTGTTTGTCTGAATTGAGCGCGCCAATTCAATTGTGTGAATGGAACAAAGTGAACAGGACAGATGGTTTTCAACACTTGTTTTTCTTCCTCTGTCACATGATCATTGGCAATGATCAGCTCAGGTTTTGTTTCCTTTAATTGCTGTAAATTGGCTTCAGCGTGCTCGTTGATACGATGTGCACTCAGGTGAATCGGAATTTCTTCTGCATGATGCTCAAAATCATGTGCTGTCCATTTAGGATGAAGAGGGGCAGCATATGGGATGATATGAATTGGTGTGAGCTGACCGAGTATGGAATGACCATAGGCTGCAATTTTCCGCTGACGGCTTTTCATATAAGCAGAAGGGGTCATGCCAGTTTTTTTCTTAAAGATGCGGCTAAAGTAATAGGGATCTTGATAGCCGATTTCCAGTGCAATGTCTTTGAGCTTTGCATTGCTTTTTGCCATTAACTGTTTGGCTCTAGCCATCCTTTTCTTGGTGATATAATCAGTGACACTCACATCAAAATGCTTTTTAAATAGCTCACTGTAATGATTGGCGCTGATGCCAGCCATATGAGATAGACTTGTAAGGCTGAGGGGTTCTTCGGAATGTTGATCAATATATTGTTTTGTTTTGAAAAGGGCATGTGCCGTGTCACAAATATCTTCTTGATGCAGTGTGAAAAGCTGCATAATGAGCTGTTGAAAAAGAGTTTGGCTTCTAAAAAAGCTAATGGATTCAGGTCTTTTCCATTCCTCTGTCATTTCAGGCAGTAAAGAATGAATTTGTTCAATCGAGCTAATATCGACAAATTGCCATACATTCAGTAAAGAACGGGCATGTTCAGTTGATACTTCTCCTATGTTTTGATCTTGCAGCGTGTAGAGCTGAAAGCGAAACAGATAGAGCTCGTGTTTTTGATAAGGCTCTGTTTTCAACATAAATGTTTCCCCAGGCATGATCGTATAGAGTGTCAGATTTTTCAATCGCCATTTTTGATCGTTCAATGTGAGTAAACCGCTGCCGCTTATGCTGAAGAGGAGGCAGAATGTATCTGATAGCTGTTGCTCCGTATGCGGAAGCTCTGCATTATTTATTTTTTCAGTATATGTTAATCGATAGATGAATTGTTCGGCATTTGCCATTGTACGTAATTGATTGTTATTTCCCATAAAACCACCTGATCTCTTAATGATTGATAAACATTCTCAATTAAATTGTAGCAGAAAGGGCTGGAAAGATGGTGATGTTTATTCTGTCAAAAAAGCACCCTGAGTGAGATCAGGGTGCGATGATTTATTCCGTTTTTCCATGTGCTAGGGCAGGTTCTTTTGTTAAGCTTAAAGGCCGTAAGTCCTGCCAGTGTGTCTGGATATAATCGATGCAGGCATTTCTAGTGTCTTCACCAAAGACCTTTTCCCATCCATCTGGCACTGGTGCAAATGATGGCCAAAGTGAATGCTGTCCTTGTTCATTGACAAGCACAAGAAAGACACCGTCTTCACGATCAAAGGGATTTGTCATTTGTCATCTCTCCTTTATTCTTAGTGCTTTTGTTTGACCCGATGCAGTGTGTTGTCTAAGATGACACCAATTTCTGCTAGGGGTTTAGGCTGGCACATGTCTTTGTGCCGGCAATGAATGTCGTGCTGTTCAATTTTTCCGTTGATATAAGGTGCCCATGCTTCGGGATCAATTGGTGTAAACCAATCTGGGATAATGGTAGATCTAAAGAATAATATGTCTCCATGATAAGTTTTTGGCTGATATTCTCCGAGCAATCGAACTGAATTGACATAGGTTTCTTTTAGATTTCTAATGGCATCTTCACTTAAGCTTGCTAGTGCACTGCCATCTTTTTTCAAGATGTCGACGGCACTTTTCATTGTGAGCGGTTCATCTGTTAAGGTATCTGGATCATAACCGCCGAGCGCAAGAAGAGCGATTAGTGCTTCTTCTTCATCAGGTGCTTCTTTAATCGGTAAGAAATGGTTCGGATAGGCATCCAGCATCGCAACGAGTGAGATTTCTTCACCTTGCTGCTGGAGCTGTGTAGCCATTGCCTGTACAACGTTTCCGCCTAGTGACCAGCCAAGAAGATGATAAGGGCCTTTTGGCTGAATCGTTTGGATGTGCTTGATATAATCCGCAGCCATATCATCTAGTGTGCGCGGGTAGTCATCTTTTCTTGCGATTCCTCGTGCCTGTAATCCATAAATAGGGATGTCTTTCTCTAATGTATTCAAGAGACCTGCATAGCACCAGCTAAGACCACCTGCTGGGTGAACACAGAAGAGAGGATATCTTTCTCCATTTGTTCGTAGTGGCAGCAAGATTTCTAGTGCGTTTTCATCGCTTCCTGTTTCTAGTTTCTCTGCCAAACTTGCAACATTTGGTGCTTCAAACAACGTTCCGATGCTTAGTTTGACACCAAGTGCATCACGAATGCGGCTGATTAAACGAACCGCAAGTAAGGAATGCCCGCCAATGTCAAAAAAGCGATCGTCAATGCTGATTTTTGGCAAATCAAGCACCTCTTCAAAGAGATGACATAGGATTTCCTCCTTCGGATTTCTTGGGCCGCGGCCATCCGTTTGCTTTATATGCAATTGAGGTGCCGGCAGTGATTTTTGATCAAGCTTCCCGTTTGCTGTAAGTGGCATGGTATCAATCTGTACATATGCCGCAGGCACCATGTAATCAGGAAGACTGGCTGCGGCAAAATGACGAAGGGTCTCTGTATCGAAACAGTCTTCTTCAGTTGTTACGATATATGCGACTAAGCGTTTGTCACCAGGCTGATCCTCTCGCATAATGACGGCAACTTGTGCAACTGCATCGTGGCGTGCCAGAACGGCTTCGATTTCTCCAAGTTCAATCCTAAACCCGCGTATTTTAATTTGGTGATCAGCTCTGCCAATGTAATCAAGGGCCCCTTCTTCTGTCCAGCGTGCGAGGTCACCTGTACGATACATCCTTGTGCCAGGTGCTCCATAAGGGTCGGCAGGGAATCGATCTGAGGTCAGGTCAGGCCTGCTTAGATAACCTCTTGCCAAGCCAGCTCCAGCTACATACATTTCACCTGTCGTCCCAGGGGGAACAGGTTGTAGGTATTCATCTAGTACGTAAACGTGTAGATCAGGAATCGGTTCGCCTATTAAGCTACTGGATTTCTTTGCGATCATGTCTCGATTGAGTATATTGTACGTAACGTGTACGGTGGTTTCTGTAATGCCGTACATGTTAATTAGCTTTGGCTTACAGTCTGGGTGACGGCTGTACCAATCTTCTAATCTGCTAAGCTCTAATGCTTCACCGCCAAAGATGACATAGCGGAGTGATAATGCTTGACCAAGTGTCTGTTGTTCCTTGTCTATCTGCATGAGCTGATAGAAGGCAGAAGGTGTTTGATTAAGCACAGTCACACCTTCCTCGACTAGAAGCTGCAGCATCTCTTCTGGAGAGCGAGAGATGGTATGAGGTACAATGACAAGTCGACCTCCATATAAAAGTGGTCCCCATATTTCCCATACTGAAAAATCAAAGGCATACGAATGAAACATTGTCCAAACATCTTCTTCATCAAAATGGAACCAATGTGCAGTAGATGTCAGAAGACGGATGACATTTTGGTGTGGGATGACCACTCCTTTTGGTTTCCCTGTAGAACCGGATGTATAAATAATATAGGCCGGATGCAGAGAAGATAGTGGCTCAATTCTGTCTATATCAGCCGGATTGTGATTTGGCGTAGTCAGCAATTGATCGCTCGTTTCTTTTTCGTCTAACAAAATCAAATCGCAATCAGCAGGGAGATGCACTGCATCTGCTTTTGTTGTGATGCTGCAAACGGGTTTGGCATCTTGTATCATGTAAGCCAGCCTGTCTGCTGGATAGTCAGGATCAAGCGGAACATAGGCTGCGCCTGCTTTATGAACGGCTAATAAGCTTACGAGCATATCGATTGATCTAGGCAGGGCAAGTGCAACGAACTGTTCTGGTCCAACGCCTCTTTCTATTAATAAATGAGCAAGTCGATTGGCTTTGTTGTTTAACTCTTCATAGGTAAGCTGTTGATTGCCATCCGTTACAGCCACTCGATCAGGGTATTGCTGCGCCGTTTTTTCAAATAAGGCTGGGAGACTAGGTGCTTGGTCTAACTGAGCGAATGTCTTTTTGTCAGGGAAAAATGTTTGTCGTTCTTTATCCGACAAAATGTTCACTTGACCAATCGGCAGGTGTGGGCGCTCAGCTACTTCTGTTAAAAAGCGCTTCATTCTGTCAGCGATTGCTCGAATGGTGCTTTGTTTAAATACATCTGTACTGAATTCAAACAAACCTGTTAATCCTGCTGCTGATCCAGTTTCAGTTCTTTGTTCTGTCAATTCGATGGTCAGATCAAATTTAGCTGACCCTACTGGTTTCACGTAGAGATCTGAGTCAAGTTGTGTCAGCTTCATTTCCGCCTTCGGTGTATTTTGGAAGGCAAGCATGACCTGGAACAATGGATTGCGTGATCTGGATCGGGTTGGATTTAGGATTTCGACTAGCCGTTCAAATGGCAGATCCTGATGCTCATAGGCTGCTAAGTCAACGTCTCGAACTCGCTTCAATAGCTCACTAAAGGTTGGATTACCAGCTGTATTTGTACGTAATACTAGTGTGTTCACAAACAATCCCACAATGTCGTCAAGTGCATCGTCATTCCGTCCAGCAATTGGACTGCCAATTGGGATATCTGTCCCCGCCCCAAGGCGTGTCAGTAATGCTGCAAGTGATGCTTGAAGCACCATGAACAAACTCACTTGATGCTGCTTTGCAAGCTCAAGGAGCAGCTGGTGTAAAGCGGGCTCAATCGTAAAGTCTATCGTAGCACCGTTGAAGCTTCCTTCCTGTGGACGCGGGAAGTCATAGGGAAGCTCCAGTTCTTCTGGCAGGTCCTGTAAGGCACCTGTCCAATAGCTTAGTTGCTTGGCAAATAGACTATCCGTCTCTTCTTCACTGCCCAACAGCTTCTGTTGCCAAATAGCATAGTCAGCATATTGAACAGGTTCGGCTGGCAAGGAGAGTGATTTCCCTTGTATACGTGCTTCGTAAGCAGCAGCTAAGTCTCGTGTCAATGGTGCAAGTGACCAGCCGTCACCAGCGATGTGATGTAGCAATAGAAGCAGTACGGATCGATTTGCATCAAGCTTGAATAAATCTGCTCGCAGTGCGGGTTCTTCTTCAATCTTAAAGCTATAGCGAATGGCTTCGTTTAACTGATTCTCAATTTGTTGATCGCTTGAAGCTGTGACATGGAGTTCAGGCTGAACACTTTTTGGATGTAAAATGACCTGTCTTGGCATGCCGTTCTTATTTGGAAAAATGGTTCTAAGGGTTTCATGTTTTTCAGTGATATCTGCCAATGCACCAATTAAAGCTTTTTGATCTAGTGTACCTGTCAGCTGAATGACAAGTGGGATATTGTAAGTTGGACTTGGCCCTTCAAGGCAATGAAGGAACCAGAGCCGTTTTTGGGCAAAGGATAACGGAATCTCATCTGGCTTGTTTTCTACCTGAAGCGGCGGCCGAATGTCCTTCGCTTTGTCAATGTGCTGCGCAAGCTCAGCAACTCGAGGTGATTCAAAAATGGTACTCATGCTTAGGTCTGCACCAAGTGTATCGCGTATACGTCTAAGCAGACGAGCGGCGAGTAAGGAATGTCCGCCTAAGTCAAAGAAACTATCATCTATGCCAATTTGAGATAGGCCAAGGGTTTCTGCAAATAAACTACATAACATGTCTTCTTGGGGCGTTCTAGGTGTACGGTCAGAACTAACTAAAGACATATTTGGTGCTGGTAATGCTTTGCGATCGATTTTGCCGTTTGGTGTAAGTGGAAGGTCTGGCAAAACGACAACAGCAGAAGGCACCATGTAATCAGGAAGTGATGCAGCCACAAACTGCCTGAGCTCTGAAGGGTGCAGAGAAGTGCCATCTGTCAGCACAACATACGCACAAAGCAGCTGTTGTCCAGGTTGATCCTCACGAACGATAACAGATGTATGCTTTATGGATTGGTGTTGCATAATCACGGTTTCGATTTCACCTAGTTCAATACGGAAGCCGCGGATTTTAATTTGATGATCGGCACGGCTGATATAATCAATTGAACCATCCTCACGCCATCTGGCTAAATCACCAGTACGATACATTCTCGTGCCTTTTGTACCGAATGGATCAGCCACAAAACGTTCAGCCGTTAAATCATATCGTCCAAGATATCCTCTGGATACTCCTTCACCTGCAATATAAAGTTCACCGATTGATCCTGCTGGGACAGGGTTTAGCCCTTCATCTAAAATGTAAATACTCGTATTCCAAATGGGTTTGCCAATTGGCGGCCCGCTATTCTCTTGATGTGCTGTGACATTTTCCATCGTAGACCAGATCGTCGTTTCTGTAGGTCCGTACAAATTGGTAATGTCGCATTGAAGAGATTGCAATGTGTGCAAAAGGGAGGCAGGGAGTGCTTCTCCTCCAACAAGAACACGCATACCTGTTATCACGTCAGGGTATTCATCTGCCAATACATGCCACAACGTTGGTGTTGCCTGCATGATTGTGACATGATGAGAACGAATCATGTCTGAAAGCTTTGCTGGCTCTTGTATGATTTCTTTTTTTGCCAATAAAAGAGCAGCCCCATGTAAGAGTGGGAGGAACATTTCTAGCCCGGAAATATCAAAGGCAATGGTCGTTACCGCTAAAAGCTGGTCTCCTTGATCTAATAAAAATGAATCTTGCATGGACAATATAAAGTTGATCACATTTCGTTTTGTTACAACAACACCCTTTGGTTTGCCTGTCGATCCTGACGTGTAGAGGATGTAAGCCGGGTGATGTGGAGAGCCTTCGTTCCAGGTCGGATTGAGATGCGGACTCCCTACGATCTCCTGATAAACAGTTGAATCATCGAGTTGAACGATGTGTGGATGGTCCAAACGGTCTGCAGTCTCTTTGACTGTGAGCAAGCACGCTGGTTTGGCATCATTTAGCATATAGGCGACACGATCGCTAGGGTAATCAGGGTCTAATGGCAGATATGCGGCTCCTGTTTTGACGACGGCCAACAGACTTACGACCATATCGATGGATCGAGGCAGAGCAATTGCGACAAATTGTTCTGGTCCGATGCCATGCCTTTTCAAATAATGAGCTAATTGATTTACCCGTTGATTTAACTCTTCGTAGGTCAAAGTGGTTCCTTCAAACTGTATTGCTTTTGCTTGTGGTGTTTTGCTGACTTGTTTTTCAAATAGTTCCCGTAAAGATTCTTTTGGTAATTCTCGTTTTGTATCATTCCAGTGCTTGAGGATGTTCTCTTTTTCTTTAGACAAAAGAAGGTTGAATTGACTGATTGTCTGATCTTGTTCTAGTCCAGTTATTTCCTCGAGCAATTGAAGAAAACGATGCTGATGAGCGTCAACTGCTTGCTCTTTGTAAACGGCAGGGTTTGCATCAAAGTCGATTTGAAATCCGTTCCCGTCCGCGCGGTCGTATATGTTGATCGATAAATCATCTACGGGTCCTGCTGAAAGATTATGTGCTTGACCAATGCTCTGATCGAACATGAGATCATAATCAAATGGCATGATATTGATCTGTGGGCCGAATAATCGTTGATTTCTTCCGATGAGTTTAAAGTCTCTCCGCATGTCTTCGTGACGATATCTTTGATGAGGCCGAATGGCTTTCAGTTCATCAGATACCTGGCGAACAAGTGCTGAGAGCGTCATTTCTGGTTTGCATGTTAAACGAAGCGGTACTAGGTTCATGACCATTCCGGGTGTTTGCAAGGCGCAAGATCCAAGGCGCATCATAACAGGCAATCCTAAAACAATATCGTGTGCACCAGTCATACGATGCATATATAGAGCGGATGCGGCAAGAATCATTTCATGCCAGGTACAACCGAAAGCTTGAGCAATTTTTTTCATTTTGCTTACCTTTTCAGCATCATAGCTAGCGGTTTTTCGGATAAAATCATCTGAAGTTCTTGGGGCAAGCTCAGCAAGGCTCACAATTTCAGGTTGATCAGCAAAGCGATTTTTCCAAAACGCTCGATCCTCTTCATACCGATTGGACTGTTGATAGGTGATCTCCTCTTGGACTACGTCATGTAAGGCTCCAAATGTTTGAGGAGGCACAGGTGTCCCTTTCGATAGGGCTGAATAGACCTCAGCAACACGGCGTGCAATGAGCGAAAAGGCGAATCCATCAATGGCAATGTGATGAATGCGCTGATACCAGATAAATCGGTCGTCAGCAAGTTGAAAAAGTACTTCACGGAATAATACATCTTTCTCTAAAGAGACTGATGTTGAAAGATCTGCATTCATCCATGCTTTAGCCGCATCAAGCGGCTGTTTTTCATATTGTAAATTGATATATTGAAATGGAATCTCTTTCTTAGATGTAAACCATTGCTTTGGACCGTCAGTATCCTCAACGAAGCGCATATACAAGGAATCTGCTTCTAAGACAGTCTTTCTAATGGCTGCTTCAAAGTGTATGGGGTCAATATAACCTTTAATATCTATATACTCAGCTGTATTGAAAATGGGATTAGATGGATCAAGCTGCTGCGCATACCATATGCCTGATTGGGCACCGGTTAGTGGGAATGAATCGACTGACTGGATCGACAAGGGTCTATACCTCCTTTACATGTAATCGATATTTGGGATAGATGGCTGTTTTTCTGGGAAAAGAAGAGTTCGCCAATGAGTGAGCGTTGGATTTGCTGCAAGCTCAACGAAATTGACTGTCATTCCTTGCTGTCTCCACTTTTCCGCTAGGCTCATCATTCTAATAGAATCAAGCCCAAGGTAGACGAGATTCTCGTCAAGCGGTATTTCATTCGGCTTGATTTCGAGATACTCAGCTACTTGGTGAAGGATGGCCTCAAAAGATAGGTCATCTTCTGCTTCCTGTCCTGTTAAACGACTAATGATTTGGTTTGTCGTTGTGGTGACCGCACAGCGTTCAGCTGCATAGGTCATTGCCATTTTGTGATGCTTAAGTGAAAAGTCAGCAACGGCATCGGCGACAAAAAAGGTTTCAATATCGAGCATGAATGCTTCTGCGGCTGTCAGCATACAGCCAATATGTGCATATACGCCAGTAATGATCAGTTGATCACGCCCGCCTTCTTGAAGAATATCTAAAAAATTGGATTTTTTGAATGCGCTATAACGCCATTTTGTCAGCATTGTATCTGCTTCAGATGGAGCAAGCTGATCAATGATTTTTGTCAATGCTTCATCATCACCAAGTCCAGGTCCCCAAAAATCTGTTAATAAGGCACGATCCTTCGGGTCTTGGTCACCAGGTTGAGCTGTATAGACGACTGGAATTCCAAGTTCATTGCATGTATTACGTAATTGTTCAATATGTTGAACTAACTCTGTGATCGGTGATGTATCTTGTTGAAATGCATTTAAAAAATATTGTTGCATGTCATGTATCAGCAGAACAGCACGTTTCGGATCCGGTATCCAGTTCACTTTATTTTCGGGTAAATCTTGTGTGCTCGGCATTGGATACGCAGGAATAGTAGGGATTGCCATGGTTTTCACTCCTCTTTTTTTATACGTTGGCAGTATGGATTGCAGCTAATTCTCTTAATGCTTTTTTACTGACTTTGCCTACACCTGTTTGTGGGAACGCATCGATCCATTCAATGCGGTCGGGAATTTTATAGGCAGCGAGCCCGCGTTCTCTTAGAAATGACTTTAATGCATGTGGTGCTGGCTTGTTGTTTCCTTTTGCAATAACAAAGGCACATGAGCGTTCGCCAAGAAATGGATCTGGCATGGACACCATGGCGGCATCATGAATGTCAGGGTGCGCAAGTAAATGGTTCTCAACTTCTTCAGCGGCAACCTTTTCGCCACCACGATTGATTTGATCCTTGTCTCTGCCTTCTACAACAACATTTCCTTCTTTGGTTAATCGCACGATGTCACCTGTTCTGTAAAAGCCATCGGGTGTAAATGCTTTTTTGTTTTGTTCATCAGCTTTATAGTAGCCACGAATCGTATAAGGTCCTCTTGTTAAAAGATGTCCAGCCACTTCATTCGGGACGGGCTTGTCCTCATCATCTACCACTAGTACCTCATCATATTCAGACATCGGGCGTCCTTGTGTATGAATAATGACATGTTCAGGATCATTTAATCTGGTATAGTTGACCAGACCTTCTGCCATGCCAAAAACTTGCTGTAATTTACACCCAAGGGCAGGCATCACTCGTTTTGCTGCCTCAGCACTGAATTTAGCACCACCTACTTGCAAGACCTCAAGGCTGGATAAGTCATCTGATCGATGAGGAGCAGCCTCTAGCCAAATCAATGCGATAGGTGGAACGACAGCGGTAATGGTTGCTCGTTCTTTTTCAATGAGTGGAAAGACTACATCAGGGCTTGATCCAGGTGCAAGAACGACTCTTCCACCTGCGTATAACGTCCCAAGGACTCCAGGCGAGCTTAATGGATAGTTGTGTGCAACTGGAAGTGTAGCTAGATACACACTATCTTGTGTAAGCTCGCACACCTCATTGCTTTTCCAAAGACTATACATATAGTCATCATGTGTGCGAGGAATGAGCTTTGAAAGGCCTGTGCTGCCTCCAGATAACTGAAGAAACGCAATATCGCTTGCCTCTACATGAATTTGAGGATCGAGTGATGGGTCTTTGCGCAGATCATCCAAGGAAAGGAATTCCTCAGCTTCCCCTGCGACAATGACATGAGGTAATGAGGAAAGCTTTTCTTTCACTTGACGTGCGAGTGATCGATAATCAAAGCCGCCATCGATATCTGGTATGACATATGCGTCTGCTTCGGCAAACTCAATGAAATAAGTGATTTCACTGCTTCTATGAGATGGTAGCGAGAAGACGGGTAAAGCACCGATTCGAAATAAAGCGAAAATGACTTCAAAAAAAGCAGGAATGTTAGGAAGCTGAACGACAACTCGACTTCCCTTTTGAATTCCAAGCTGATGAAAACCGGCGGCAAGACTGCTGACGCGCTCATCAAGTTCTTGGTAGCTCATGTGCGTATCAGCATATGTAATTGCTGTTTTATTCCCTAACGATGCGGCGCGTTCACGAAGCATGCCGCTAAAGGTTTCCCCACGCCAACAGCCGTTTTCACGGTAGCGTTTTGCAAATTCTTCTGGCCATGTAGGTGGTTGAACAAACATGTTTTGTCATCTCCTATGTATTTTTATAACTGATGGATGCCCATCGCATGAAGCATCGTGTTGAATTTTGCAGATGTTTCGGCTAGCTCTTCTTCTGCCTTTGATCCTTTGACCACTCCTGCACCAGCAAAGAGGCGAAGGGAGTGCCCCTCAGCTTCTGCACAACGAATGGTGACAATCCAATCACCATCACCATTTGCATCTGACCAACCGATCATTCCTGTGAAAAATCCTCGATCGAAGGGTTCAATCGCTTGGATTGCTTCACGAGCATCTGCTGTAGGTGTTCCGCATACTGCGGGTGTTGGATGAAGGCTAAGCGCTAAATCAATTGAGGATACACCTGAATCTGCTAATTCACCTTTAACGACAGTAGATAAATGCCACATCGTTTCTGTTTGTATGACGGATGGTGATGCAGGCACATCTAGTGTATGACAGTAAGGAGCAAGCGCTTTAGTGACAGCATCGACAACCACTGCATGCTCGTGTAAATCCTTCGCTGAAGTAAGGAGTTCATCGTGACGACGCTGGTCTTCTACTGGATCTGAACTGCGTGGCCGAGAACCAGCAAGTGGATTGGAAATAACAGTTGAACCAGTTTTTGAAAGAAGCAGCTCAGGGCTTGCCCCAAGCAGTGTGCGCTTTTGGGAAGATTCCGGGTCAGCTACATTTGTAGCAAACGTATAGCCAGTCGTATTATGACGAGCAAGTCGTTCAAGTATTGCTTTCGTATTAATTTCTCGATTTGATTTGAGATGGAGAGATCTAGAGAGTACGATTTTGCTAAGCTCTCCTTTCTCAATTTTAGCTAACCCTTCGTTCACACCATTCATGTAGACATCTGGAGAGGGGACAGGTGTCACCTCATAGGATGGAGCTGCCATTTCCGACTCCTCATCACCTTGATGAAATTCGAGTGGATCACTAAACTGTACATGGATTGGAACACTTAAACGAACGGGTTGCGCCGGATCAAACGGAACAGCACCAGCAACAATCGGTGTTCGAATACCAGCTTGTTTGGCAGCGTCAAATACGTGAGCTACCCTTGTGGATAGTTCATTTAGCTGATTGGTTTCAATATGCTGGAAAATCCCTTCTGCCAGTATCGTACGTTTAGGGGAAGCAAGGAAAAAAGCGCCTGGCTGATAGTCTTGAATCAACTGTACTTTTTCTTCTGACGACAATATTGAATGTTTCATGAAAAGGCCTCCTTTTTGATGAAATGCTAGATTCCGAGTGTTGCGCCACCATCAATCGTGAGATTCTGCATCGTAATATGACTGGATTGCTCAGATGCAAAGAAGATTACTGCATCAGCGATGTTTTGAGGATCAGCGATTTTTTGTAAAGGAATACCGGTTTTATACGTCTCTAATGAACCTTTAATCACCTGATCTGCTCCTTGTTCATCAGACCATAAAGCCCATTGCATAGGTGTTGCGGTAGAGCCAGGAGAGACGACATTGCATCTGATTCCATAGGCTGCTAGCTCTAATCCAAGCGTTTTTGTAAAGGAAGTAGCTGCGGCTTTTGATGCGGCATAGGCAGCCATATTCATTCTAGGGATGGCACCTGCGTTAGAGCTGACGGTCACAATGACCCCTTCTGATCTTTTCATCATGTATTTGGAGACAGCTTGAGATACGTAAAAGACACCATGTGTGTTGACTGCGAAGGTTTGTTGCCAGTCATCTGCACAAAGCTGGTCAATAGAACCGATTCGAAGAATGCCTGCTACATTGACTAGTAAATAAATGGGTCCGAGCTGCTTTTCAATTTGATCGACAATGTGCTGAACAGAAGCTTGATTGGTAATGTCACCTGGATAGGCAAAGGCGCGTATGCCTTCATCATTCATTTGTTGGATGGTGCTTTGCAGCTGATCTTCATTTGCGTCAACTGCTGCAATGATCGCACCTTCTTCGGATAGTCTTTTTGCGACTGCTTGCCCAATACCTTGTCCTGCACCTGTGATAAGGGCAATCTTTTGAGATAGACCACTATGTTTCATGTGTTCACTACCTTTCTTTCATGTCTGTGGTTGTTAAAGGATCATCATGATAGAGTGCAAAACGGAAAGCGTAATTCATCAGCACCGGTAAAACGGACGTATGTCCTTCTTCAGGGAACTCATGATAGGCCGTATGTAAGCCATATGAGGATAAAGGCAACATACGATTTGCTAGTGACTTTGCATGATCATTCATTTGACATGGATGATGTTTTTCTAGCTCACCTACACCTACAAACAGCCTTACATCCATAGGCACCTGACGTATACGGTTGGTGAATTGGTATTCTTTTTCTAGAAATAATTTTTTATTCCAGTGGATAGAAGGACTGCCCGCAATATATGTCTGATAAGCATCAGGGTGCTCAAATAGTGTGTGTAATACAAAAAGACCGCCAAGAGAATGCCCAAACAGTGTTTGACGACTCAGGTTGATCGGAAAGCGTTGCTCGATATAAGGCTTTACAGTCTTTTCTAAAAAAGAAAAGAAAGCAGAGGCCCCGCCATATGTATGGATGGAGAAGTCCTTTCTTTTGCCCCCAATGGAAGCATCAGGGCTGGTAAGAGTGAGATCATAATGCCTGAGCGGATGATAGGGCGCTTCTGTCTGATAGCCAATTCCAACAATGATGGCAGGTACGACACCTGTTTTTTCAGGTCTTCTTGACTGTAAACGAATGGCTTCGACCATTGTGCCAAAAAGTGAATTCCCATCAAGCACGTACATGACTGGAAAACCAGCCGCTGGAGGAGTAGTATTCGGTTTAAATATAAAAAGTCTGTATGGGTGTGCTGTGATATCCAGTTGCTCCGTCCCAGGTATAAAAAAAGGACGGCTTTCTCCGAAAAGTGAATCCTCAGTACCCATTCCTTCAGGGCGTTTGGACATATGTAAAAAATCTCCTTCCTCAAATTCGACCATCATACGATGATAAAAGCAGGCTTGCGGATATTGGATGAGTGTAGTAATTGAAGAATGGTTCCTCCAAATGAAAATGATTCTCAACTATCACGCAAGCAAATCAAATGATAATGGTTATCAATTATGAAGTCAAATGTTCATTAAGTTGTGTATTTGATATTTTAATCTTAATATTCAGAAAATAACGGACTAACTCACTAACAAATGATTTGAAATAGGGAATACCGGACCTTGTCATTTAAAAAGAGGAGAAATGTCAAAAGACCTTGACTGCCTCGGAATATTTACCATTTTCTTCTGTTTGATTCAGGAATAAATATAGGTTTTTCTTCTCGAAATAATTTTGAGGAAAAATGAGTCTATAGACCCTCTTATATTTTTAGGCAAAAAGAGGAGGATTTTGCAAAAAGCTGGTGATCATATCTCACAACTTATTCAATATCATGCGTAGCTGTTTTAAAAGTGGCGAAGTATAGCATCCAAAATTCAACAATTAAAAAAGTAAGGTGTGTACCCTTACTTTTTGATCAATTGGTGTACATGTCTGTAAACACCATTAAATTAGAATCCATCTGTGACATCATATTCGTAACGGATATCGGCTTTGACATTGCTCATAGTAGATCTCGCTGTAGCTTTTGCGTTGTACTTAAAGTTCCATTTTTGAGCGACTTTTAATTCATCTTCAAGAGAAATACGGTAAGAACCGCTTGTTGCAGAGGAAAAAACGGATTCGTTCCAAATCTTGTTTTCATCAGCCATCAGTTTGTGTGTGACATTTCCTTGGTTAGGCGATTGGGTACTAGTTGTTGAAATCGATTTAACGATTGCATTGTTAGGGATAGAAGAATTGTTCGTTAAATCCATTGTAATGATAGAAGAATCAACTCCCAAAAAATTCAAAGAAGTATTCCCCGAGTTGGTAGCGGCTCCCGTAAAATTGAATGTCCCATTTCCAGATTTGATACGATCTTGAATGGAGACAGTAAAATACATATTCCCTGTATATGTACCACGGGTCACTTTCACAAAATAAGTTTCTGAAGTTGAAGTAACGTCACCAGTATTTGCAAATATAAAGGGCGTTACTGAATCAGGATTAATCACTCTTGACCCTGGCTTAGAACTCTTCGAATTATACACCTCGATTTTCATCCCCGTATATTGCTTATCATATGAACTTCGCACATAAACCCTTTCACCCTTATTGATCGTGAACTGATAATACGCTTCATTTTCACCTTCAGGTAAGATTGTTGTATCTGGACGACTATTTTTCCAATATCCCATTGAGCTTGCTGTGTTAGGGCTGTTATTCCCTGTAATAGCTGCTTCCGCTGAATTAGGTGCAAAAAAACTAGTAACAAGCACTAATACCAATGCAGGTAATAAAAAACGTTTGAAGATAGTATTTGTCATATTTTAACCCTCCTTGTAATAATTACTATATCGGATCATAACTAACAAATTTTAACTGAATTGCCGATATATTTAATAATCACTAATTTTTTAAAAAGGAGAATCAAAATGAATATTAATACGTCATACACGGCAGGTGCTTCAAACAATCAGAACCGAATAGACTATAAAGGTCAATCAGCTATTAAAAGTACAAATGAGGTGATGACCGAAGCGGATAGACGAATGAAAATATTAGATGAAAAATATGAAAAAATAAATGAACAAAATAAACGTTTCAAAAATCCCCATGGTCATATACACGATAAGTATAGAAATTCTTACTCTCCTTATTTCAGGAATGATCTAACTAAAGTAGAGAGAGAAGCTGCTTATACGATGGAGATTGGCTGGGCTAATTCTGGAAAAGGAGGTCAATATGACTTTAATGACGCCATCTTCCGTAATGAAAAACGGTACGATCCTACCCAAGAAAGCGTAGAGAAAAAAATATTCAATCGGCAAAAGGTCAACGAACAATTGCAAGATTTATTCTCTAAAAACGGTATAACCATTCCTAAAAACACAAATTTAACTTTTACCATTGACCCAAATCATTTCAAATTATTGGTGAGTGGTTCAACAGACGAATCGCTGACCAAACAAATAGAAGACCTATTAAATACAACCAACAATACAAGAGAATTATTTTTCCACATCATGAAAAGCAGATCTGACGATTCTACTCAATTCACGCCTGATTCTCTTGCCAAATTCCACCTTGTTAATCAAATCAAAACGGTCACAGGCTACAATTTAAAAGATTTAAGCATTGTAAACGGTCAATTTGTAACGGATAACGGGAAGAATATTTTTGATATATACAAAGAAGAACTCCTGAAAAATCCATACACAGCAGAAAATGCACGCATTGCCGCTTCACATTATGGTGCACAGCTATTTGATCTAGCCAAAAACGGGATTGATTCAATTCCCGATTTGGTGTTATCTATTGGTTATCAAAACGGGTCTTTACAAGACATTGGGCAAAAAGAAAATTATGGAGTTAAGAAAACGATAGATTAAAAAAACGCATTCGAACATGCCATGTTGGAGCGTCGATCACATGTGTGAACTACAACAGATAAAAATCCGATACAGAAGGACTCTATAACAATTTATGTTACAGAGTCTTTTCTATTGAAATGCGTTGGTTGGCTGTTCAACGAAACATCCTCATGGTAATTTTGACTATAGTCGATGTTTTTCACTTTTTTATTGATGAAAATGTTAAAATGATGAGTAGCGTATTTTTATATGAAAGGACGGTGCTTGGCATGACGGAACTTCTCGATGACCGGCTGCCGCCGCAAAATATAGAAGCCGAGCAGGCCGTATTAGGTGCTGTTTTTTTAGAACCATCTGCGCTCACGCTCGCTTCTGAGGTATTAATTCCAGAGGATTTCTATAGAATGTCGCATCAAAAGATTTACAATGCGATGCTTGTACTTGGCGATAGAGGGGAACCGGTCGATCTTGTCACGGTGACTTCTGAACTTGCCAATACAGATTTACTAGAAGAGGTAGGCGGGATTTCGTATTTAACCGATATTGCGAATTCTGTCCCAACTGCCGCAAACATAGAATACTATGCAAAAATTGTAGAAGAGAAATCAATCTTAAGACGTCTGATCCGTACGGCGACAACCATTGCACAGGATGGGTACACGCGTGAGGATGAAGTAGAGGATCTGTTGAGTGATGCTGAAAAGACCATTATGGAAGTGGCGCAGCGTAAAAACTCAGGAGCCTTCCAAAACATTAAGGACGTTCTTGTTCAGACATATGATAATATTGAACAGCTTCATAACCGAAAAGGCGATATCACAGGGATTCCAACGGGATTCTCTGAGCTTGACCGGATGACTGCTGGATTCCAGCGAAATGACTTGATTATTGTAGCGGCTCGTCCATCGGTAGGGAAAACAGCCTTCGCATTGAACATTGCACAAAATGTCGCGACGAAGACAGACGAAAGTGTCGCCATCTTTAGTTTAGAGATGGGGGCTGAGCAGCTTGTCATGCGTATGCTTTGTGCAGAGGGAAATATCAATGCACAGAACCTAAGAACCGGTAATCTGACAGAAGAGGACTGGGGCAAGCTGACAATGGCGATGGGCTCGCTATCAAATAGTGGGATTTTCATTGATGATACACCTGGAATCAGGGTAAGTGAAATTCGCTCGAAATGCCGCCGTTTGAAGCAAGAAAACGGTCTTGGCATGATCCTGATTGACTACTTGCAGCTCATTCAAGGGAGCGGACGATCAAGCGATAACCGTCAGCAAGAGGTTTCTGAAATCTCTAGGGCGTTAAAATCGCTGGCAAGGGAACTTGAAGTTCCGGTTATTGCTTTGTCTCAGCTTTCACGCGGAGTAGAGCAGCGTCAGGACAAACGTCCAATGATGTCTGATATTCGTGAATCAGGAAGTATCGAGCAGGATGCCGATATCGTGGCATTCCTTTATCGTGATGATTACTACGACAAAGAATCAGAGAATAAGAACATTATTGAAATCATCATTGCCAAACAGCGTAACGGTCCAGTTGGTACAGTATCACTGGCGTTCGTCAAAGAATATAACAAATTCGTCAATCTGGAAAGAAGGTTTGACGATGCGGGTGTTCCGCCCGGTGCTTAAAGCCCAGCTCAAGAAGCTGGGCTTTTTTTTGATGGATCTACATCGAAAGAATGATTGAAAAACGGTCGAAATGAGGAGGAGAGGGAGAGAGAGAAATCGTATACTAAAAGGAGAAAAGGAGTGATGACTGATGAAATTTCAACAGTTCGAAGCCGCTCAATTACGCATCGCACGTCCAACCGTCAACATGGAAGAGGTTGTTTCTTTTTATGAAAAAGGCTTAGGGCTCAAACGAATAGGTTCATTTGATCAGCATGAAGGATACGATGGTGTGATGCTGGGGCTTCCTCATCAGCATGTTCATTTAGAAATCACCAAACATGAAGAAGAAGAGAGCCTGCCCGTTCCGCATCCAGAACAGCTGCTTGTTTTTTATATTCCTGATGAACAGGAGTTTCAGCAGATGAAAGAGAGACTGATCTCATTTGGCGGACGGCAAGTCACCTCTACGAACCCATACTGGGATCGAGGAGGGGCAACCATTGAAGATCCAGATGGATATCGAGTTGTGCTCATGAACACAGAAGGAATTACCCCCGTTTAAAAAAGACTCCCATGCTTGGTGGGAGTCTTTTCTGTTATGAACGAAGTGTGACGCGCAGCTTCAGCTCTTTCAGCCCATACATGCCGCTGTTTGTCATCGGCATATAGGAGAGGAGCTCTAGTGACTCATATCGGTCCAATAAGGCCTTGATGGCAGTACATGCTTCCAAGCGGGCAAGTGGTGCGCCAAGACAGAAATGAATACCGTGCCCGAAACCAATATGAGGATTAGGGTGGCGGTGTATATCGAATTCATGTGCATTTGAAAATTGACGCTCATCCCGGTTGGCAGAAGCAAGAAACACAATCACATTGTCTCCCTTTTTCAGCACTTTTCCCCCAAGCTCTGTGTCTTCTGTGACATAGCGGACGATCGTAGGAGCGGGTGCACGAAAACGGACGGCCTCCTCTACAGCACGCGGGATGAGCTCAGGTGATTGAACGAGCGCTTCATACGCACCCGGCTGTTCTAACAAGCTGAAGATCAGATTGGAGATCAAATTGGTGGTTGTTTCGTTGCCGGCTAAAAGAAGAAGATTACAGAATGGTATTAATTCATCCGCTGACAGCCTGTCTCCATTCTCCTCAGCTTGAATGAGGAGGGAAATCAAATCATCACCGAGGTTGTGACGTTTCCTTTCAATGATGTCTGCAAAAAACGCCATCATATCAGCCTCTCCTTGGTCCCGAATTTTCTGCCATTCAGCGACATCCTCCTCATCTTCACTTTTAGGCATACTGACGAGAATATCAGACCATTCTTTAAAGGATTGTTTATGCTCTGAGGGCACACCTAAAAGCTCTGCAATGACAATGACAGGAAGCGGATAAGAGATGGCTTGCACTAGGTCAATCTCGTTTTTTCCTTCTATTTGTGCCATGAGTTCCTCCATCAATTCTTGAATACGCGGCTCCCACAATTTCATGACTCGAGGTGTAAAGGCTTTGCTCACAATGGAGCGGATTCGAGTGTGTTTGGGAGGGTCCATCATCACCATTGTTTTCATCAATGAATGCTTCCGCTGGTCTTTAGGAGGCTGACTAGAAAAGGTATTTTTATCGATTGTCACACGTTTTGCTTCCTCATAGGTGAATACACTCCATGTTCGGCTGGCTTCGTCAAAATGAACAGGTGATGTCTGACGCATGTTGGCATACCAATCAAATGGGTTATACGGATCTTGCTTGTTTTTTCCTCTTAATAACGCTTTTTGCACGGCAGTTGGTGTTGTTGTTTCCATGATCATCACTCCTTATAGGTTGTCAGATGCTTCCTTTTTTTCATTGTGTTAGATTAAAGTTAATTCATCAGCCTTGAGGATTCAACCAACAGAAAAGCGGAATCTGTTGAAGTTCATAGGAAGGGGAGAATGGCTTGTGGCGGACTGCTACAGAGGGGATAAGCGTGCAACGGAATCGAAGCAGCAATTAAGAAAAGCGTTATTTCAGTTATTAAGAGAAAAAGAGTGGGAGAAGATTTCTGTACAGGATTTGACGAAAGTGGCGGGCATCCACCGCACCACCTTTTATCAGCATTATGAGGATAAATTTGATCTTGCCCAGCAGGTGATGGATGAGATGTTTGATGTGATGAAATGTGCCATTTTTGCTCCTGTACAAGAAGATGATGTGAAAAAAGAGCATGCGGCATATGTGTATATTTTTCGATTTTATCAGCATTTGCAGGAACATGAAGAGGAGTATCAAATTCTTTTGAAACGAGGACGAGAGCTCAATATTCATGAAACGGTTCGTGCTTTTTTTGAAGAAAGCTTTTCTATGGGGTTAGAGGAAATCGCAGGCTCAAAGCCTCATCCACATCTCGTTCCAATCGACATGCAGCAGCAATTCGTCATTTCTGCTTATGTTGGAACAGCAGAATGGTGGTTGAGGACAGGGAGACCGTACTCACCTGATTTTATGGCAAGCTCGATGATTCATTTAATTGAAAATCAATAGAAATTAGGAACCATCAAAATAGTTGTTTTTACTCAAAATCTCCCTTTTTAAGCGCTGAAGAAGTGATTAAAGCGCTTTTTCTCATAATTAAAACGAACAAAATTTGATTTCGAGATATTAATGTTCGGATTTCACGTTGACTTTTTCGTTTTGCATTGATAAAATAAATGTGTTTGAAAGAGATAACGTTTTGAAAGGTTAACGGAGGTGCACGATATGTCTTCAGTAGTCGTAGTAGGTACGCAGTGGGGTGACGAAGGGAAAGGGAAAATTACCGATTTCCTTTCAGAAAATGCAGAGGTGATTGCCCGTTATCAAGGGGGGAACAATGCAGGTCACACGATCAAATTTGATGGAGTGACTTACAAGCTACACCTCATTCCGTCCGGTATTTTTTATCAAGAGAAAACTTGTGTCATCGGTAATGGAATGGTGGTTGATCCTAAAGCGTTGGTCACTGAGCTTGCGTATCTTCACGAACGGAATGTGAGTACAGATAACCTCAGAATCAGCAATAGAGCCCATGTGATTCTGCCTTACCATTTAAAATTGGACGAGGTGGAAGAAGAGCGGAAAGGGGCTAACAAGATCGGTACGACGAAAAAAGGAATCGGACCAGCTTATATGGACAAAGCAGCTCGTATCGGTATCCGTGTCGCAGATCTATTAGATCGTGAAGTATTTGAAGAGAAGCTTGCACGTAATCTAGAAGAGAAAAATCGTCTTTTAGAGAAAATGTACGACACAGAAGGCTTCAAGATTGAAGATATTTTAGACGAGTATTATGAATATGGCCAGCAAGTGAAAAAATATGTCGTGGACACATCTGTTGTCTTGAATGACGCACTAGATGAAGGCCGCCGTGTACTATTTGAAGGAGCACAAGGCGTTATGCTTGATATCGATCAAGGGACATATCCATTTGTCACGTCATCTAACCCAGTGGCTGGAGGAGTGACGATTGGTTCTGGTGTAGGACCAACGAAAATTCAACATGTGGTCGGCGTGTCAAAAGCGTACACAACACGTGTTGGAGATGGCCCATTCCCGACAGAACTCCATGATGAAATTGGCGATCAAATCCGTGAGGTTGGCCGTGAATACGGTACAACAACTGGACGTCCGCGCCGTGTTGGCTGGTTTGACAGTGTCGTTGTCCGTCATGCTCGCCGTGTGAGCGGGATTACAGATCTATCTCTTAACTCAATTGATGTACTGACAGGGATTGAAACATTGAAAATCTGTGTCGCTTATAAATTGAACGGAGAAATCACAGAAGAATTTCCAGCAAGTCTAAATGAACTAGCGAAATGTGAGCCTGTCTACGAGGAAATGCCAGGATGGACAGAGGATATTACAGGCGTGAAGAATTTAAGCGAACTGCCTGAAAATGCCCGTCATTATTTAGAGCGCATTTCACAATTAACAGGTATTCCACTTTCCATTTTCTCAGTCGGACCAGATCGTTCCCAAACGAACGTTGTCCGCAGCGTGTACCGTCCATAATAATAGACTGATCAGACACCAGTAAAATTGCACATTTTACTGGTGTCTTTTTGTTTAAATATTTCTTAATTTCAGTAGAACAGGCTTCCGATCATTACCAAAATATGATAACTGTATAGGGGGAAGGAGCGTTCTAGTGAAAGAAAGAATAAGATTATTAGATATTTTACGAGGTTTTGCCATATTAGGCACATTGGGAACGAACGTCTGGTTTTTTGCGTATGCAGGGGATACCTTTGCGACAGATCAGATTGCAGATGAATATGAACATGGCAGTTTTCTAGAAAGCCTTGTTTCCATGTTCGTCTATGGGAAAATGCTCTCACTGCTCACAATCATGTTCGGTGTAGGGCTAGAGCTGAAATATCAGCAGGCCAAAAGAAAAAACATGCCTTGGCCTGGTACATATTTATGGATTCTTTTATTTTTATTTATCGAAGGCTTTGTCCATTTTGCACTTGTGATGGAATATGATGTGCTCATGAGTTACGCTGTGACCGGTTTGCTTGTGGCATTTATTGTACGAGGAGGGAGCAAGCGCATCAAAAGAGGCATGATGTTCTCTGGAGTCATTCATTTGCTTGTTCTGTCCTGTCTGATGGTGTTCTCCCTCTCTGAAATGGAGACAGAATCGTATGATCAAAGCAGTGAACCGGCGCTGGAAGAGCAGCTGCCAGAGACATGGATCTCGCAGGTTCAAGAACGATTACAACACTTTTTCATGTACCGTGAAGAAGCGATCTTTATCATTCCAATGAACACATTTCTGTTTTTATTAGGTGTGCGGATGATGAGAGCCGGTGTTTTTTATGCAAACGAACGCGGGCAATCTCTACGGAAAATACTATTCCGAGTCGGTCTGTGGGTGGGTCTGCCGCTGAATGCACTTGTCTTCGTTCCGAACGAACTAGTGGAATTCGTTGTGCGCTATGCGTTTTCGCCATTCCTTTCTCTTTTCTATATCGCTGTCATTGCGAAGCTCCTGGTTCACACGGAATCATGGTTCATGTGGAATTGGTTTGAATATGTAGGGAAAATGGCACTCAGCTGTTACATCCTGCAAAATATCATCTGCTCGGTTCTTTTTTATAGCTGGGGATTGGGTCTTGGCGGACAAATCAACGCCCCTCTTATCGTATTGGCATGGCTGCTCATTTCACTTCTGCAAATTGCCATATCAGCATGTTGTCTAAAGGTTTGGAGAATGGGTCCAATGGAATATATTCGTTTGCGGGCACTTCGCCGGGTGACGATGAAGAAGGCAGCATAAAGGGGAATAGCTACAATGTTTTTTAAAAAAATGACGAAAAGAGAACAAGCGAATTCACATAAAGCAGCTGTACCAGCGTTTGTCTTTTATCTTCTCGCATTAGGAGGACATGCGCTGTACTCGTATGTTGAAGGTGACAGACCACCCGTCACTTTTGTCATTCTCATGGCGGGACTTCTTGTGTTTTTCGCCGCAGACTGGCTATTTAACAAAAGACAATCATAAAAAAAGAGCCCTCAGTACGAGGGTTCTTTCTTATTTCACGCTTTTATATTGGCCTTTTAAGTTTTTGCGGATGTACTGGATGATTTTGCGCAGTTCGTTGGCATGCGGTCTGCCAAACGGACTTGTTTGTCTTTGCTGATAGAGGACTTGGCCCTTTTCATTTAATAAGAAATAGGCAGGTTCCCCGTGCACTCCGTGATCTTCATAAGGAGCATCTTCTCCGTGATAGTGGACTTCATATGCTTTTAATGAAGTAAGGTCCTGGTCAGACATGATCGGGAAAGATAGTCCTTCTTTATCCGCAAATTCCTTCAAGTCATCAGGATGATCCGTTGAAATCGCCATTAAGTGGATATCCTTGTCTTGAAAGTATGATTGCTGCTGTTCGAGCTCTTTTAATTCTTCTACACATACTGGGCACCATGAGCCTCTAAAGAAGACGATGAGGTGCCAGCTTTGATGTTCCTCTAAATGTTTGTGAAAATCAATATGTTCACCCTGTACTGTTGGAAGTGAAAAGTTGGGCATTTTATCTCCTAATTTAAATGAACTCATACTGCTTCCTCCTTTTTCAATCACAATGTCACTTGTTTCATGTATAACCATTTTTGAGCGGTCTAAAACGTTTCTATGTGCTTGAATAGGCAGTGGTCATGAAAAGGTGAATCAGAAATGAAGGCGGTTGCAAATAGAAGGGCTTTGGCAGGAGATTTCAAATCCGACACTTTTTTTAAAAAAATGTCGAAAAACGTATTGCCATATGTAATTACTCTATGATATTATAAATCTCGTTGTTGCAAAAGTCTCTGAAACTTGTTAGGATGCGATGTTCCAGCTTTTTTAAAGCGATTGGTTTGACGCAATACGGCTTCTTCAGATTCACTTTTCACAAACCGAGAGCCATTAGCTCAGTTGGTAGAGCATCTGACTTTTAATCAGAGGGTCGAAGGTTCGAGTCCTTCATGGCTCACCATGTATTGGCCCGTTGGTCAAGCGGTTAAGACACCGCCCTTTCACGGCGGTAACACGGGTTCGAATCCCGTACGGGTCATTGATTTACTTTAGCGTTAAGCTAATTTTTCCTCACTTGCTTGAAGGAGCACCACGATTGCTTTTTCGGGCAAGTTACTGAGGTCCGGTAGTTCAGTTGGTTAGAATGCCTGCCTGTCACGCAGGAGGTCGCGGGTTCGAGTCCCGTCCGGACCGCCATTTATACATATTCATCTTTTGATGATGGCTCGGTAGCTCAGTTGGTAGAGCAACGGACTGAAAATCCGTGTGTCGGCGGTTCGATTCCGTCCCGAGCCACTTCCAAACGCATCTGCAATCGCAGGTGCGTTTTTATTTTATGAAAAGAAGGCATAAAAAGGGAGAAGCCGGACCTAGGTAGGGCCCGGCTCCATAAGAAGAAGACGTTACATCTATATAGACGATTGGTGACTGGAAAAGTTTCGATAAAAAAGGAAAAAAGCCATCAATTTTTTTGAGAGGTGACTTCCTATCCAACGTTTACTAGAAAAGAAAGCCGTTATTATTTTTATCTTTGCCACGTAAAACGTTATAATAGACAGTGAGCCTTTTTTGCTCAAACGAAAAGGCCTGATGAGAGATGCAAAATGGAATGACATAGATGCTAAAAATGCAGGAGGAAATCACAATGGAAAAAAAGATTCTTGTCGTAGATGATGAAAAACCGATTGCTGATATATTGGAGTTTAATTTAAGAAAAGAGGGCTATGAGGTTCATTGTGCATATGACGGAAATGAAGCCCTTGAAATGGTAGAAGAAATCAAACCGGACATCATTCTGCTCGACATTATGCTGCCGAACAAAGATGGCGTTGAGGTATGCCGTGAAGTGAGAAAAAAATATGACATGCCGATTATCATGCTGACAGCAAAAGACTCTGAAATTGATAAAGTCATCGGTCTTGAGCTTGGCGCAGATGATTATGTGACGAAGCCATTTAGCACGCGCGAGCTGCTTGCCCGTGTGAAAGCGAATTTGAGAAGACAAATTGCTGCGCCGCAGACAGAGGAAGAATCTGAATCAAATGATATTGAGATTGGATCACTTGTCATTTATCCAGATGCATATGTGGTGTCTAAGCGTGAGGAAACAATTGAATTGACGCACCGTGAGTTCGAATTGCTTCATTACTTAGCGAAACATATCGGACAAGTTATGACACGTGAGCACTTGCTGCAAACCGTATGGGGCTACGATTATTTCGGGGATGTGCGTACAGTGGACGTCACAGTCCGCCGTCTTCGTGAGAAAATTGAAGACAATCCTAGCCACCCGAGCTGGATCGTGACACGACGAGGCGTTGGCTACTATTTAAGAAACCCAGAGCAGGACTAAGATTCTTATGAGTAAAGTAGGTTTTTTTCGCTCGATTCACTTCAAATTGACCTTAATTTACGTGCTGCTGATCATTGTCGCCATGCAGATCATTGGCGTGTACTTTGTGAAGCAGCTAGAGCAGTCCTTAATTAATTCCTATGATAATTCCTTGAATCAGCGAATCTACTCGTTATCGTATTACCTAGAACAAGATTCATCGAAAAGCAAGGCAGAATTAAAAGAGGATGCTCAAAAGATATTAAACGACTTTAACAACAAAGATGAGTCTAATGAAATTTCTGAAGTCAGCTATATTGACGAAAGCAGAGAGGTCATTGCCTCTGTGAATAATGGCAGTCAGGAGATTGCCGGGAAGAAAATCACTGATCAAATCATTAGCCGTATTTTCGCGGTTGGCAAAGACTATGAAAAGAAATTCTATGACCCAGAATCCAATAAACGGGTGCGTATTTCTGCGACAGCCGTGAAAAATGAGAACCAAGAAACCGTCGGTGTGATTTATGTTGTGTCTTCGATGGAAAGTGTGTTTAACCAAATGCGAACCATTAACACCATTTTGGCGACTGGCACACTGATCGCACTTGGGACGACCGCACTGCTTGGTATCTTCATCTTTAGAACAATCACTCATCCTATTTCGGATATGAGAAAGCAAGCGATCGAGCTTGCCAAAGGGAATTTTTCCAGGAAAGTCCGAAAGTATGGACATGACGAGATTGGCCAGCTTGCGACAACCTTTAACCATCTGACGAGAGAACTGGAGGAAGCGCAGCTGATGACGGAGGGTGAGCGGAAAAAGCTTTCTTCTGTCATTGCCTATATGACGGATGGCGTCATCGCCACGAATCAAAACGGTGCGATTATTCTATTAAACAGCCCCGCATTAGAGCTGTTAAATGTTTCACGTGAAACAGCTCTAGAGATGCCGATTACGTCCTTACTGGGCCTCGAGGACACGCATACATTTGAAGATTTAGTCGAAAATCAAGATTCCATGCTGATAGAAATTGAACGCGAAGATCAGCTGTCTGTTTTGCGTGTGAATTTCTCAGTCATTCAGAAAGAGCATGGGAAGATTGATGGTTTAATTGCGGTCATTTATGACGTCACAGAGCAGGAGAAAATTGATGCAGAACGCCGTGAATTCGTCGCAAACGTATCACATGAGCTACGCACACCGCTGACGACGATGCGAAGCTATCTTGAGGCACTGGCTGAAGGGGCAATTGGTGATAAAGAGCTTGCGCCAAGGTTCCTCAGTGTCACGCAAAATGAAACAGAACGCATGATCCGGCTTGTTAATGACCTGCTGCAGCTGTCTAAGTTCGACAGCAAGGATTATCAATTCAACCGTGAGTGGACGAATTTTATCAGGTTTATCTCATTGGTCATTGATCGTTTTGAAATGACGAAAGAGCAGCATGTCGAGTTTATCCGCAATCTGCCGCAGCGTGAAATATACGTGGAAATTGATCAAGATAAAATCACACAGGTGCTCGATAATATCATTTCCAATGCCATGAAATACTCCCCAGAGGGTGGACATATCACGTTTACCGTTGATCTGGATGAGGAGAATGGCCTTGTGTTATTCAGCGTCAAAGATGAAGGGATCGGTATTCCGAAGAAGGATATGGATAAAATCTTTGAACGTTTTTATCGAGTGGATAAGGCGAGAACAAGAAAGCTTGGCGGAACCGGCCTAGGACTTGCGATTGCAAAAGAAATGGTTCAGGCTCATGGCGGAGATATTTGGGCTGACAGCATTGAAGGAAAAGGAACAACGGTGACCTTTACCCTTCCGTACAATGAAGAACAAGAGGATGATTGGGATGAAGCGTGAGACCTTTAAAACCATAATATTGACAATCCTAATTGCAATCAGTCTTGTGTTTACGTGGAATATTTGGATGTTCCAGCCCGTCATGCAGGACCAGGCAGATGCCGGCACACAGGTCGTGGAAACGAAGAAGATTTCAAGCGATGAGCCTAGAAGTCTCATTGATGTCGTGAAGCCGCGCGAGATGTTCATCCATTCAAATGGGGAGCACTTTAAAGTCGATCAAAAGGAACTCTTTCAAAACTTCTGGAATGATGTGAGCCTTTGGGATGTCAAAGAGATTTCGGATGTGTCGGATCAATATTCTGAGCAGAGATTTAAGAATTTCTTCTATGGAAGCGGAGGACAGGGGAAGACATTGGATCTTGTGTTCAATGACTCGATTCCGATTGATATTTTCCAAGCGCTGTTTAAATGGCCGAATAAGTCCATTGAATACAACTCGTTTGATCGGATGATTGTGCCGTTCTCCCAGCAGGACAAGGCCAATAAGAAAGTCTATTTGGTTTCATACAGCAAGGAAACGGTGCTTGAGCTGACAATAGAATCCGCTAACTATCGGAATCTAATGGACAGTATCTCAGCCGCTCAAAACGAGATGCCGCGCTACGATCTCTATACATTCTCAGCGAATTCTAAACGAGATTTCCTCCTTCCGAGAAAGCAAAAGCAGCTTGAAGCGAAAATGTTCTTTATCGAAACGATTAAGACAAGCAAATTCAAGGACGCTCTGTTTACGGACCCGAGTCTTGTGGGCGAGGAGTCTAATTTAAATCGGACAGTGTACACAGATGGCACAAGCCGTCTTGAAGCCAATCAAAAAGACCACCGCATCCAATATCAGCACCGCAATATCAATTCCAGTACCGTTTTCCAAACGGGGGATTTGATCAAGCGAAGTGTGAAGTATTTCAATGATACGGGGAGCTTTACCGATGACTATCAATACTTTGGCATCAACAGCAACCAGCAGCTTTCCTTTAATATGTTTATGGATGGTCTGCCGATCGTCAACAGTACAAAGCATCCATTTGGGATGACCTCTCTTGAAGTACAGTGGGCGAATGATGACATCTTGAATTACAAGCGTCCAAACTATATTCTAGGCAACAAAGCGAGTCAGAGTGAACAGGTCAAGCTGATGAACGGGACAGAGCTGAAGGACTTAATCGTCAAGCAGACGAAATATGATGACCTGGAGAAAATTGAACAAATTTTCCCGGCCTATCAAGCTACTTCAACCGCATCAGATCAAGATCAAGCGATGTTTGTCTGGCTGGAGCCAGTATGGTGCATGAAATATAACGGCAAAACCGTGATACTATCGCATGATTTGTTGACAGAGGGGAGCGAGAATAATGGAGTGGAATAAGACCAAAACGATCTTTATCCTAGCCTTTCTCGTTCTCGATATCTTTCTAGGTTTTCAATACTTTGAAAAACGATCAACCGATCATTTTGCGATTATCGAAAAAACGGATACGCTGGAAGAAATGAAGGCAGATGGGATCAAATATGGCAATCTATCAGATGAAGCGAAGATTGGATACCGCATTACAGCTGAAAAGAAGCAATATACGAAAAAGGATGTCGACGGATTAGCTGATCAAAAGGCGAAAAGCACATTCCCGAAAACGGACAAAGATGATCCTGTCACACTGCTTGAGATGACCTTCAATAAACCCGTTGCATTGCCAAAAAAGGATATAAAAACAGCGGCGACAAACCTCGTAAACCAGCGTTTGCTGGATGGTAAGAATTATAAGCTGTGGAGTATTAATGAAGAGACAGGGAAGATCGTCTTTTTCCAAACGTATAAAGGGAAATACATCTTCCAAGAAGGCCTTGATGACACCGAAACCATCGGGAAAATCACCTTAGATGTAAACGATCAAAACGAGGTCGTGTCGTATCAGCAGTCGATGGTGACGTCGATTAATGAAGTGAGAAAAGAAACCCTTGTCCCAGCCCTTGAAACCGTGAAGGACTTATATACACAAAACATGCTGAGCCAAAACACGACCGTGAAAAAGGTAGAACTTGGCTACTATACGCAATACCCGGGTGCAAGCACGCAGGTCATGGTGCCTGTATGGCGAGTCGAGCTTGAAGGCGTATCAGTTAGTTCAAAGAAAAAGACAGAAGAAGAATATTTGATCAATGCCATTGATGGCTCAACACTTGATCATATAGAGAAAGATGACAAATCTTCAATGGAGTGAGAGAACATGAGCTTGCAGTTCAGTGTACTAGCGAGCGGAAGTACGGGGAACGCTTTTTATTTAGAAACAGACGAGCATGCCTTTTTAGTGGATGCTGGATTAAGCGGCAAACAGATGGTCGAGCTGCTTGGTCAAATCGACCGCAAGCCTGAAGACTTGGACGGCATTTTTGTGACACACGAGCACTCAGATCATATTAAAGGGCTCGGTGTCATGGCAAGAAAGTACAAGCTCCCTGTCTATGCAAATGCGAAAACATGGAAGGCGATGGAGTCTCATATCGGGAAGATTGACACAGAGCAAAAATTCCACTTTGATATGGAAACCGTCCAATCCTTTGGTGGTCTCGATGTTGAGTCCTTTGGCGTCTCACATGATGCGGCTGAGCCCATGTTTTACGTGTTCCATTATGGCGGGCGCAAACTTGCCCTGATGACGGATACAGGCTATGTGAGTGATCGTATGAAAGGCATCATTCAGTCAGCCAATACGTTTGTATTTGAGAGCAATCATGATGTCGGTATGCTGCAAATGGGCCGATACCCGTGGAGCATTAAGCGCAGAATTCTGAGCGATGTCGGACATGTATCAAATGAAGATGCCGCTCTTGCGATGACAGATGTGATTGGAGATGCCACCTCACGCATTTATTTGGCTCACTTGAGTCAAGACAACAACATGAAGGATTTAGCCCGTATGGCGGTCCAGCAGACGCTTGAGATGAAGGGCTTTGTTGTCGGGGATGGCTTTGATTTATATGATACGGACCCGAAAAAAGCAACCCCGCTTTGCGCCGTATGATTTTTACAATCGTATGATTAAGATAAGAGCTTCTTACCAACACTATATACATCATCTATTCACTGAAAGGAAGGAAACATAGTGGATTATCGCGATGTAGAGTGGAAGCCGAGACGAAGCAGAAAAGGATATTTCCTATCTGGTCTGATCGGTGTATTGGTAGGAGCTTTTTTAATGGGATTCTTTTTCCCCTATGTGTCAGGACAGAGCGGCAGTCCCTTTGGGTGGCAGCAGAATGGAGATGGGCAATCAGCACAGGGCCCTTTAAAGACCGTCAATGTGAACGTCAATGATGCGGTCACGAAAGTCGTATCTAATATGTCGGATACGGTTGTCGGCGTCATTAATATCCAAAAGTCGAGCTTTTGGGAAGAAGGCGGGGAGGCAGGCAGCGGGTCAGGTGTGATTTATAAGAAAAAGGGTGATACCTTTTATATCGTGACCAACCACCATGTCATCAAAGGAGCCAACCAGCTTGAAGTGAGCCTTCAGGATGGGACAAGAATTGGTGCCAATCTTGTTGGAAGCGATCAGCTGATGGATTTAGCGGTTCTCACCGTCAAAAGTGATAAGATCAAGAAGACCGCCGCCTTTGGCAATTCAGATCATGTGAAGCCAGGTGAGCCAGTCATCGCCATTGGAAATCCGTTAGGGCTTGAATTCGCGGGCTCTGTCACACAAGGTGTCATTTCTGGAACGGAACGTGCGATTCCTGTAGACTCGAATGGGGACGGACAGGCGGATTGGAATGCGGAGGTACTGCAAACAGATGCCGCCATCAATCCAGGCAACAGCGGTGGTGCCTTGATCAATATGGACGGAAAAGTGATCGGCATCAACTCAATGAAGATTGCTGAATCAGAGGTAGAAGGCATCGGGCTGTCTATCCCGGCGAATCTAGTCATCCCTGTCATAGAAGATTTAGAGCACTACGGAGAGGTGAAGCGTCCGTATCTAGGCGTTGGCATGAAATCATTAGCAGATATTGCGAGCTATCACTGGCAGGAAACGTTGAAGCTGCCATCTAAAGTCACATCAGGGGTTGTCGTGATGAGTGTCGAGTCTTTGTCTCCAGCGGGAAAAGCGGGACTAAAAGAGCTGGATGTCGTCACCTCCTTTGATGGCAAGAGTGTACAGAATATCGTAGATCTTCGTAAGTATTTATATCAAAAGAAAGTCGGCGACAAGGTAAAGATGGAGTTTTACCGAAGCGGAAAGAAAAAATCAGTAGAGGTCAAACTTTCTCAAACCGACCGATTCGGCGGATGACCAGTTCCTTGATGGGACTGGTTTTTTTCGCATGCTCATCATATGATGGAGGAAAGGGGGCGGTACGAATTGGTTACACTACAACCAATGTCACAAACGGATTACGATGTATTGATGGAGAAGGCCATTCAGCGGTACGCAGAAGAAAAGGTACTCGCAGGGACATGGGAAAAGGAAGAATCACTTGCGAACGCAGAAGAACAATTTGATCGGCTGCTTCCCGAAGGTCTGCGGACAGAGCATCATGAGCTATGGAATTTCTTGAACGGGGAAGAAGCGATTGGCTGGGTTTGGCTTTGTTATAACCCGAATCACCCTCAGCAGGAAGGATTCATTTATAACTTTATTTTATTCGAAGCTTATCGAGGTAAAGGCTTTGCAAAGCAGGCCATTGCTGCATTAGAGGAGCAGGCAAAGTCATTAGGTGTGCAAAAACTCTCGCTGCATGTTTTTGCTCATAATCAAATCGCCCGTTCACTGTACGAGAAGACCGGATTTGCAGAAACCGGAATCTATATGAGTAAACCTTTATAAAAAAGAAGAAGTACCGTGCGGATCGCGTACGGTACTTTTTTATGAAGTGCTCATGGCATCCTGAGCCGTGACTCTGTATAAATCGACTTTGCATTTCACGAAAGCGCGGATGATCGATGGGACTTGGGCTTCTGAACGAATCAACAATGAGGTCTCGTCATCACTGATCACAAGATCTGTTCCAACAGTTTGTAAGTACTGCGTGAGAACAGGTTTCACCTCATCATCAATCCACGCATGCTTGAAGGTTGCACGTATGTTTGAGGATGTGATGGTTTTTTCTTGAGGATGAGTATGGGGGGACACTAATTTTCCTTCAGAAATGAATGCCGTTTTGGTACAAATACTATTTGTGAACCTTGGGCGGTCAGCCGTTAAAAAGACGGTTTTCCCTTCATGTTTTAACGTTTCAATGACCTGCTGGATGTGCAAGATCGAATCAGCATCAATATCGGCAAAAGGCTCGTCTAGTAAAATAAATTCGGGCCGATGGGCGATGGCCTGCGCCATTCCGAGCCGCTTCTTCATACCAGGTGTGAAGGTACCGACCTTTTCCTGATGATAGTGATCTAAACCGACAAATTCGAGCAGTTCTTCATAATCACTCGTTTTCTGGCGTGTCCCGGTGATTTTGGATAAGTAGGCAATATGTTCAAGTGCCGTGAGCCCTTCATATAAATCCGTATATTCAGGCAGAACACCGATATGCTGCCTCACCTTTTTTAATGAAGGCATATCCATCATCGTAAACGTACCAGAGGTTGGCCGGGAAATTCCCGTAATGATATTGAAAAACGTCGTCTTACCAGAACCCTTAGGTCCAATGAGTCCGAAGATATCGCCTTGATTGACATCAAGGGTAATGTGATCTATCGCGACTTTTGTCCGATATTTTTTTGTGAGCTCTTTTGTATGCAGCATTTAGACATCCCTCCTTTGAAATAGGAGTGCTGTTCCAATGAGTAATACAACGGTTAATGCTGTATTCATGAGTACATAGGTCAGCGGTTCACTCAAGCGTGCATAATAATAAGGCGTCATATATTGGAACCAATGAATCAATCGTTCTGAAGAAAGAACAGATATCATACTGACGATCGGGAAAAGAAAGGAAAACAACATCCCAACAAACATTGATTTCTGCGGTGTTGGAAAGAGCATGGACAAAAATAAAGTACATGAGATACCGACACTGATAAAGGTTAAGATTTTTAACGCATCAGAGAACAGAAAACGATGTGAAATCACCATATTCAGTACGTAAGTCGTCATAATGCAGCTAAGCCAAAACAGCATCAGCCCAAGATATTTTCCGATAATAATGTTCAAACGGGTTGTTTTACTGACGAGAAAACGGATGGTTTTCAAATGAATTTCTCGGCTCAAAATATCGTGAGACAATAAAAAAATAAGGAAGAAACCAAATAACGACATCACCAGTTCATTCCCAATAGAATAAGGATCCTTTGCCTGCTCCCATTTGTCCTGATGAGCAGCAATAAACGGAAGAGTTGAAACAAAAGTAGATAAAATGAAAATAATAACAATTGTTAAAATGGATTTTGTGCTTTTGAAGAGCTGCTTAAACTCATTCATACAGATGGTCCACACACGCTGTACCTCCCTTCATCTTTATTATACCGCTAGAAAGGAAAGACACCATATCTCGCTCTTTAACATTTGTTTAAATTTTATAAAAAGAAGACTCTTCCAGCATCAGTTGACTCACTTTTGAAAATGTTCAGAAAAATATCTTGATTTATCAAAAAACATCATGTATGATAGCTTTAATTCAAGATAGTTAAACAGGCAATGACGAGAGAAAGTACAATCATCAATTTTTCCACAGAGAGCTTCGGCAGCTGAAAAGAAGCAAAAATAATGATTCGAAAAATGGTCTCTGAGCCTCGTGCTGAACATATCTATGATATTAGTAGGACACGACGAGAGTTGGTACTCGTTATCAAAACCACAGTATATGAGCCAGATTGGAGCTTTGTACTTGTAGAGGCTGTTTAGCGCGAGCAAACAGTAAATAAAGGTGGTACCACGAGACAAATACCTCGTCCTTATGATTCAAAGATAAGGATGGGGTATTTTTTATTGTCCACTTTTTTCATACAAATGTTCAAATGTTCCACGTGAAACACCACATCCATTTTTTCAAATGAAAGGGAGATTGACATGAGTGAACATGCATTGGTTTTACAATCAGATTTCGGCATTGATGATGGAGCAGTCAGCGCAATGTACGGAGTGGCAAATACGGTGAGCAGCAGGATCCGCCTTTTTGATTTAACACACAATATACCGCAGTATGACATTTGGGAGGCATCTTACCGCCTGCTCCAAACCGTCACATACTGGCCGGAAGAGACGGTATTCGTTTCCGTTGTTGACCCAGGCGTTGGGTCAGAAAGAAAGAGTCTTGTCGTCAAAACCACCAGCTCGCACTATATCATTACCCCAGATAACGGGACACTCACGCACGTCGCGCAGGATATTGGCATTGTGGAAGCCCGTTATTTAGATGAAACCATTAACCGGCTGCCGAAGTCGGGAAAATCACATACATTCCACGGGAGAGACATTTACGCATATACAGGGGCGAGAATCGCTTCAGGTGTGATTTCTTTTGAAGAGGTTGGGCCAAAGGCGAATATTGATGATATTATTCACCTTCCAGTCGTACAGGCGTATGCGAAAGAAGAAGTCATTACAGGAACGATTGATATTTTAGACGTGAGGTTCGGAAACCTATGGACAAACATTCATCACACGTTATTTGAACAGCTTTCAATTAATTACGGCGATGCAATAGAAGTTACCATTGCCAACGGGCCGAAAAATGTGTATAAAAATATCATGACCTATGGACGATCTTTTGCCGATTTAAAGGTAGGCGAACCACTCGTATATGTCAATTCACTCGATCATTTAGGCGTGGCGATCAATCAAGGGTCATTTGCAAAGGCTTATAACATCGGTACAGGCACAGGCTGGCGCCTTTCGATTCGCAAAGCTCCGCGCATTATATACGAATAAGAGGAGGAAACATCATGGCAGGTAAACAACTTTCAACGAAAACTGTCGTTGCCATCGGAATTGGCGCAGCCGTCTTTGTCATTTTAGGACGCTTCGTCTCCATTCCAACTGGGATTCCGAATACACAAATTGAGACATCGTACGCATTCCTTGCATTAATGGCTGTGCTTTTTGGTCCTGTTGCAGGCGCACTGATTGGGTTTATTGGTCATCTCATTAAAGATGCCACCACATTCGGCCCTTGGTGGAGCTGGATTATCGTTTCAGGTGTTGTTGGGTTATTGATTGGCTTCATTTCTAACCGTTTAAAAGTAGAAGAGGGCGACTTTGGCTGGAAGAAGATCACGCTTTTCAACGCCGTACAAGCAGGTGCGCAGGCATTAGGCTGGTTTGTCATTGCTCCTGTACTCGACATTGTGATCTATGCAGAACCTGCGAACAAAGTATTTGTTCAAGGCATCGTGGCAGGGATCTCGAACATCATCACAGTCGGTGTACTAGGAACCATCATCATTGCGGCTTATGCGAAAACGAGAAGCAAAAGCGGCAGTCTATCGAAAGAAACATCATGAAGCAAGGTGGAACACATAAATGAAGAAACCGATGATTCAATTCGAACATTTCGGATTCAAGTATCGCAGTCAGGCAGAACCGACATTGAAAGATATCAACCTGACCATCTATGAAGGGGAAAAAGTCCTCATCGCAGGCCCGTCTGGATCGGGAAAAAGCACGCTAGCCCATTGTATCAATGGGCTAGTTCCTGCGTCTTATAAAGGTTCTATGGAAGGAAGTCTTCACATCGGCGGGAAAAATGCAGAGAAAGAGAACATTTTCTCCCTTTCACAGCTCGTCGGAACGGTGCTGCAGGACCCTGATGGACAATTTATCGGGCTGACCGTTGGAGAAGACATCGCGTTTGCTCTTGAAAATGATCAAGTCACACGCGAAGAAATGAAAACACGTGTCGAAGAAGCGGCAAGATTAACAGAGGTAGACGGCAAGCTGGCATCGTCCGTGCATGAGCTGTCAGGCGGTCAAAAACAACGTGTCGCCATTGCGGGCGTACTTGTCAACGATGTCGACATTTTGCTGTTTGATGAACCACTTGCAAGCCTTGATCCGTCTACAGGCAAAGAAGTGATCGATCTTATTGATCGACTGCAAAAAGAAACGAAAAAAACGGTCGTGATGGTCGAGCACCGGTTAGAGGACGTCCTCTTCCGTCATGTCGACCGCATCATCGTCGTCAATGACGGCACGATTGCAGCGGATATGACACCAGATGAATTGCTCGCCTCAAATGTATTAGAAGCGGCATATTTGCGCGAGCCTTTATATGTAAAGGCCATGAAATATGCAGGCATTCCAGTTACACCGGGAGATCAGATAGCTAATTTACAGCATCTCACCTTAAATGACGAGGAAAAAGGGAAAATCGAGCAGTGGATGGAAGCGTCTGAGCCGTCAGTAGAGCAGATTACAGCGCAGGATTTACTAGAGGTGCGTGAGCTGAGCTTTGACTATCCGACAAGACCAAACACGCTGAGCAACATCTCCTTTACCGTCAAAAAAGGAGAAATGATCAGCATCGCAGGAGCCAATGGTGCAGGCAAGACGACACTATCCAAGGTGCTCTGCGCATTTGAAAAGCCAACAAAAGGGACAATTCATCTGAATGGCGATGACATCACAGAAGACACAATCAAACAGCGTTCTGAACGAATCGGCGTTGTCATGCAAAACCCAAATCAAATGATTTCAAAACAAATGATCTTTGATGAAGTCGCACTCGGTCTCGTTTTAAGAGGCGTAAAGGAAGACGACATCAAAGAACGGGTGGAGCGGGTTCTAAAAGTATGCGGTTTATATCCATTTCGGAACTGGCCGATTTCAGCCCTCAGCTTCGGACAGAAAAAACGCGTCACCATTGCATCAATTCTTGTATTAGAGCCAGAAATCATCATTTTAGATGAGCCAACCGCAGGACAGGATTTTAAACATTACACAGAAATGATGACGTTTTTAGAGCAATTAAATCAGCAGGGTGTCACGATCTTCATGATCACCCATGATATGCATTTGATGCTCGAATACACGACAAGAACCATTGTCATTTCAGATGGAGAAAAAATCGCAGATGATACCCCCGCCAAAGTGCTGACAGATCAGCTGCTTGTCCAAAAGGCGAGCTTAAAGGAAACGTCGCTGTATGAACTGGCGCTGAAAGCAGACTGGCCGAATCCAAATGAACTCGTGGATCGCTTCATTGAGGTTGACAGAAAGGAACGAATGACATGGCTGTAGACATGCTGTCCTATATCGATCGCCCGTCGCCGATTCATAGGCTGACAGGGGCAACCAAACTCATTTGCTTTATCCTCTGGTCATCCGCAGCGATGCTCACGTATGATACAGGCATTTTAGTCTTTATGCTAGCCGCCAGTATCGTATTCTTTCAGCTATCGAACGTGCGATTTCGTGATATTTCCTTCGTGGTGATTGTCCTGGCGATTTTCCTAGTCATCAACAACATCGCCATTTACATTTTTGCGCCCCAGCAAGGAGTCGCCATCTACGGAGCAAAGCATGAGCTGTTTCATATTGCAGGCTGGTACAACGTCACACTGGAACAGCTTTTCTATCAATTGAATATTACGCTGAAATATGTGACCGTCATGCCAGCAGCGCTTTTGTTTATCGTCACAACGAATCCAAGTGAATTTGCCTCATCGATCAGCCGAATCGGGTTCAGCTACCGGATTTCCTATGCTGTCGCGATTGCCTTACGCTATATTCCAGATATTCAGCGGGATTTTCGAACGATAGCGATTTCTCAGCAAGCAAGAGGAATTGATTTATCGAAGAATGAAAAACTGGGGAAACGGATTAAAAATGCGCTGTCGATTGTGATGCCGCTGATTTTCTCCAGCTTGGAGCGGATTGAAACGATCAGCAATGCGATGGAGCTGCGCGGATTTGGAAAGCATAAAAAGCGCACATGGTTCACGGCGAAAGACTTTCAAAAAGCAGATTATGCTGCGTTATTGTTTGTTGGTGTGGTACTCATCGTGTCGCTAGTGATTACATTTGTTAGAGGAACAAGATTTTATAATCCATTTTTATAGAAAGAAGCCTTCACAGAAGTGGAGGCTTCTTTGTTTGGTTTGTGGATAAAAGGTGTGGGAAATGGCAAAAGACTATTAACATGTGAATAAATCGGTTATATTGAACAATGAGCGAAACACTTGTGAATAACCAGACAACATATTGGAGGAATCAGAAACTTATGAACAAAACATTATATGCTTGTGCAGAACACATAGAAACCGTATTAGACATGTACATAGATGATCACGAACAGCCACCAGAATTCAGAAAAATCGAACATACACACAGTTTATCCACAACCTGTGAATTGTGCGATGAACCTGCAATATATATAGTGGGGAACGAATGATCGGACACAAAATACACAAATTTTATCCACAATTGTTGATAACTTATATGAATAACTTGTTCTTAAGGTGGGGATGACCTGTGAATATATCAATTATCACAGTAGGAAAATTAAAAGAGAAATATTTAAAACAAGGCATAGCCGAATACACAAAGCGATTACAAGCCTATGCGAAAATCGACATCATTGAGCTCGCAGACGAAAAAGCACCCGAACACCTCAGCGATCAAGACATGAAAATCATCAAAGACAAAGAAGGCGAACGCATCCTAAGCAAAATCAACCCAGACGCCCACGTCATCGCCCTCGCCATCGAAGGAAAAATGAAAAGTTCCGAAGAATTAGCCGATACAATAGATAAGCTGGCAACATACGGAAAAAGCAAAGTATGTTTCGTCATAGGCGGATCCCTCGGACTAAGTGATGCTGTCATGCAGCGTGCGAATGAGAAGTTATCGTTTTCGAGGATGACGTTCCCGCATCAGTTGATGAGGTTGGTGTTGGTGGAGCAGATTTATCGGGCGTTTCGGATTGTGCGGGGGGAGCCTTATCATAAGTAGATGGGGATTTTTACCATTTAATAAAATCTATTAAAAAAACTTTGTTTTAATCTATTTGTAAACTTAAGTAAAAACTATTATCTACACTTTATTCTGCTAAATTATTTGCTATAATTAGGATGAATATTGCGGCGAAACGGGGTTTAAAAGATGAATATAGTTTTGACAAGACCATCAGCAGCGCCTGTGATTCAGGCGCTTCGTTCTATTGGATATAACGCTAGCACAGCTATTGCCGATCTTGTAGATAACAGTCTTGATGCTAAGGCATCAACTATTAAAATTAATTTTACTTATAATGATACAGATGGAATGATTACCATAAATGATAATGGTTTCGGTATGACTGAAGATACGCTTCAAATTGCCATGAGTATTGGTTCTAAAGACCCAAGAGAGCATAGAAGAGCAAACGAGCTCGGTCGTTTTGGTATGGGATTAAAAACGGCTTCTTTTTCACTTGGAAAGCGATTGAGTGTTTTGACAAAAAAAGATGGAGTATATTATGAGAGATGTTGGGATCTTGATCATGTATCAGAATGCAATGAATGGCAACTCTTCACCAGAATTCCTGAAGAAATAAAATTGCAAATGGACGATATAAAGGGAGTAAGCGGCACAATCGTCTGTATTGATAAGCTTGACCGCTTTATGGGAGTTGGACGAAAGCGCAAATTAAAAGAAACCAGCTTCTATAATAAAGTTTCCCGTATTAATAGACATCTGGAATTTGTCTTTCACTCTATACTGGAAAAAAAAGAAGTAAGTCTGTTTATCAACGGTAAAGAGATAGATCCATGGGATCCCTTTATGAGGAGTCATCCGAATACACTGGAAGGCGAAATGCAGATTCTTAAAATTAATGATAATAGAATTAAAGTACAGTATTTTATTTTGCCTCATGCTTCCCATTTAACAGAGTCTGAATATAGGAAGGCGGGCGGTTACAAAGGCTGGCGTGATCATCAGGGATTATATATATATCGAGAAAATCGTCTGCTATATTTCGGTAATTGGATGGGGCTGTTTCCAAAGGATGCAGCTTCACAGCTGGCCAGAGTGCGCGTTGATCTTCCGAATGCAGCCGACTCAGACTGGCAGGTTGATATAAAAAAATCTGGTATTAATTTGCCTGAAGACGCTAAAAGTAGACTAGAAGCCATTTCATCCATTGCACGAAAAGTTTCAAGGGATATGTTTTATTTCCGGACACAGTCTGGTCCTAGAAATCCTTCTGTTAAGGGGAGTTTAAATACATGGGAGCAGTCAGGCAACGAGGATGGTCCGCAATTTATTTTAAATCGGAATCATCCGATTCTTTCTGAGTTGCTTAAAAGTTTGGATGATGAACATGTAAAACTATTAAACTTATATTTGAAATTTGTACAGCTTGGCTCACCAAGCAATATTATAGATGCTCCTAAGGTTCCGGAAGAAGAAGTGCAAAAGGTTCCAGACAGCAAAAAAGAATTGGTAGTCCAATTTGCTTCTTCTATGATGCAGTTGAATGTGGCTGAAAACGAAGAACAGCTTTTGAATATTTTGTTAACTCAGCCTGCATTTGATGAATTAAACCGTGCAACTTTAAAAGTAATTTTATTGGAGGCGAATTTGAATGTCAGCAATGGATAGTAAGATTCTGTTTGAGGAGACATTTTTAAATAATTTTTATATGCTAAAAACAATTTCTGAAACTCAAGAGAAAGCTGCGGAAAAGTCACTTGAATTAGCCAGGCTATTAGCATCAGACTATGGAAATATTGACGATGCAATATTTCAAAAATGGTCACTCGAAATGTATGTGAAGTACAAAATCGGCTTGGAAGTTCCAAAAGATTATGTAATGAGAGAGTCCAAAGAAAAAAGCTGGTTTGAGCCTAAAATGGTTGCAAGCGGATTTTTCTGGACGAGGTATCGCAGATATCTCTCCGGTTCGAAAAACTGGCCTATTGAGGCAGTAACTGCCATAGATGAAACAACGAATCAAATAATGGCTTCTATAGGAAATCCAAGGTCCATGGATCCATTTGACAAGCGTGGACTGGTATTAGGTTACGTTCAGTCAGGTAAAACAGCTAATTTCACTGGCTTAATTAATAAAGCTTATGATGTCGGCTATAAGCTAATTATTGTTCTATCAGGTATTCATAATGATTTAAGAGCTCAGACACAGATCCGTCTGAATGAAGAGGTAATTGGGAACCGAACAGATAAAGATGGAAATCCAATAGGAGTGGCCCAAATAAGCGCAAATACGGCTGATCATATCATTTCTTCCTGGACAACAGAAGATCATGATATCAAATCAAGCCAAAGAGGTAACAGTAACCTAAACTCGCCGACATTAATGGTTGTTAAGAAAAATAAAACAGTACTAGAGTCGCTTCGAGACCAGTTAATTTATCACCGGGATATTATATATAATCTGGATATTCCCGTCTTAATTGTTGACGACGAAGCAGATCAGGCATCTGTTGACACTTCCAACCCTGATAAAAACGAAGATCCGAAAACGATCAATCGCTTGATTAGACAAATCCTTGAAATTTTTAATCGGAAAGCTTTTGTCGGATATACTGCAACACCCTTTGCCAATCTTCTAATCAACAATGAAGGAAGTACAGGTGAAGAAGGAGATGACCTGTATCCAAAAGATTTTCTCGTCGGTCTACCAAAACCAAAGGAATATTGTGGACCCGAGGAATACTTTAATGTTGAAGAGGACGCCGAAGATACTCGCCCAAGTCTGATCCGACATTTGCGTCAGGAAGACCTTGATGTATTTACAAAAATTAAAAAGAAATCTGACGCAGATAAATTCGAAGAAGTTCCTCCGCAAATGCGTGAAGCAATACTTGAATTCTTGCTAGTGATTGCTATCCGCAATCTGAGAGGCCAAAGAAATAAGCATAATTCAATGCTCATACATACTTCTCGTTTTAAAGATGTCCAGTCAAGTGTAAAAGATGAAGTGGAGCGGGCGTTTGATGCTATATCAAAGCAACTACAGTATAATCCGGAAAGCACTGTGATTGCAGAGCTACAAGATCTTTATGAAAATGATATTCTCCCAACAAGCAGAGATTGGCCGAATGAAATTCATCCAGAATTCAGCTGGAAAGAAGTATATAAAGAATTGATGAATTGCTGTGAAAGCATCCAAGTTTTCGAGATAAATGGAAATAGCCGGGATGCATTAGATTACCACCGATATAAAGAAGAAGGGTTAAATGTCATTGCTGTTGGCGGAGACAAATTGTCTAGAGGATTAACGCTAGAAGGCTTAAGCATCACCTATTACTTCCGGAATACGCTTATGTACGATACTCTCATGCAGATGGGGCGCTGGTTTGGCTATAGAAAGGGTTATATGGATATTTGCCGCATTTATACTTCTAATGAGATTGCTTCAAATTTTGAGCATCTGTCTATTGCGATGATTCAACTTCGGCAGGAATTCGATCGTCTGGCTGCAATGAAAAAGACTCCTTCTGAATATGCAGTCAAAATGCTCAGCCATCCAACAATGAAGCTTACAAGTCCTCTGAAAATGAGAAATGCAGTTTCTTCAAATGTCATTTATGCTGGTACCCTGCAACAGACAAGACTATTTGATCCTAGTGAAGATGTAATGAAAGGAAACATGGATGCGGCTGTTAAGCTCGTTAATAAACTTCCTTTAACAAAGAAAACATACAAAAAGACCAACTTCTACTCGGCATCTGATGTGAACGCAGAACACATCAAGGGATTTCTGTCAGAATATCGAACGGCTGACAGTAATATTGTAAATTCTGCACTAATTGCTGACTATATTGCCAGAGTGAACAAGGAGGGCGAATTAACAAATTGGACAGTTTCAATTGTAGAAGGTCAGCCTAAATCAGCTATTGGCCTATCAGAATACCCGGTTGAATTAGGGAAAATCAGTTTGAAATCTGCTTCTGCACTTGGGAATAAGGTCAAAGCGCCTCATAGCAAGTATCAAATTAGAGATATTGGGGCTATTGTGTCTCCGAACCATGAGGACATGGATTTAGACTGCGATAAAATTAAAGAACTCAAAGAACGTAAAGATAAACGAGGAGTCCGTTCAAAGGAAAATGGCTTAATGTTAATATATCCTTTGCATCCAGAAGTTCCTATCTTTAAGAGTTTAGATGTGAAATTCTCCTCAAAACTAGTGCCAATTGGAATTGCGTTTTCTTTCCCTGGGACGGAAATCGAAGAGAAAGGCATCTACCAGACAAATAAAACGATATATAAATAACTTTATTTAAGGAGAATATCTGTGTTGAACCTAAAAATAGAGTTTGATGAAATGATACAAGAACTGAGAAGCCAGGCTGAAAGTGAAGTATATAAATTGAATGTCTTGACTTATGAGAATCCAATTATGTTTGCAGGAATTGATCCTGCTAATCATCATAGGCAGCTGTACATTGATTTGGGGCCAGGAGGATGGGACGAAGATCAGGAAAAAGCATTGCCTAAATGGAGGGGAATGTCCGTTAAGGTGGAATACTTTGAAAAACTATCCCTCTTAAAGGAACATTATTTTCTTGTTATCCGACAAGAGGATGAAAAAAGCCCAGAAATCTTTGAACTTGTTCTGCAGAATCTCGCTGATCATCTGGCAGTAGTTGAAGAAGAAGGATCCCTCTTTTCAACAGTCTATAAAGTACTTGATCGATGGAGGACTTTCTTTCAGCGCGGAGGATTTAAGCGGCTTTCAGAAGAGCAACAGCGTGGGTTGTTTGGGGAATTATGGTTTATTAATGAATGGCTGGAAAAGCATCCTGGCCAGCCGCCTCTTATAATCGAGCATTGGGAAGGACCGACGAAAGGTCGCATTGATTTTAAAGGAACCAGATGCGGAATTGAAATCAAAACAATTATTGAAAAATTATCAAAAACGATTAAAATATCAAATGAAAACCAGCTAAAGCTGAATGAAGCCGTATCTTCAATTTATCTCTATGTATGTTTTCTTGAGCAAAGCCGTACACATGGGCTTTCTCTTCAAGAGCTGGCAGGACAGGTTCGTGTCAAGCTTGCAGAAAGATCTGAAAGAATTGCACTCATTTATAGCGATTTATTGACTGATCTGGGGTTTAGAGAAGAAGAATATGAAGATGTGCTATATTTTATGGAAAAGACAGAGGTGTATGAGGCTGGTGAAAATTTTCCCCGCTTGATAAAGGGAAATCTGCCAAAAGGAATTTCACATGTAAGCTATAATATTGATCTGACTCACTGTTCAGCATATGAGAAGCAACTGGAAACCATATATCAAATGTTTAGAGTGGAAGGATAAGAGATGATAGAAACAAGACAAAGAAAAGAATTCCTGCTCGATTTTACAGAAGAGTTGGAGGAAAAAGCGATAAAATCTGGTAGTTATCAGGTTCCTTTCCTGGAAAAAATGATTTCCTTTATGGATAGACCAGATGAACCTGAAATTCTGTTGCCTCCTTTTAAGGATTCTGGAAAAAACATTGCCGTAAATGCCTATTCTTATGATGATGAGAGTCAAGTATTAGATGTTTACGTTGTTGATTATAACTTTGAGCAGAATGAAGAAGATTTGCTTTCCATCAACATGACTGCTGTTACTGAAATAGCCAATAGGGCAAAACGATTTATTACAAATTCAAAGAATCTTCTTCAGACGATTGATCATTCATTGGAAGCCTATGATCTTGCTAAAATCATTGATGAAGTAATGAATAGTTTAAATGAGATTAATATTTTTGTTATCACGAACATGTATTATACTTCCAATAAGCCAGTAGAAATAACCATCCCTGGAATTGAAACGGTTAATGTTCAAGTATGGGATATCGATCGAGTTCAGCAACTAATCACTTCTGAGCAAGCTATTGAAACAGACTACATTGATTTTGAACAGGACTACGGTGAAACATTTGAAATGATGTTTGTCCCTGACCCTTCAAGTGGTGTGAAGGATTTTGAATGTTATATAGGTTATATATCTGCTGAGTTACTAGCTAAAGCTTATGATGAATGGGGGCAAAAGCTTGTTGAGCGAAATGTCCGTTCGTTCCTTCAAGCAAGGGGCGGAACCAACAAAGGCATTCGCGATACATTAAAAGACCCTTTTCAGCGTAAAATGTTTGTTGCCTATAACAATGGTATATCAACAGTAGCTCGTACTGGTGACTTTGAACAAGTAAAAGACGGGGTAAACCAATTTAAGATTAAGGGATTAAGCGGCTGGCAGATTGTCAACGGAGGTCAAACGACAGCTTCCATTCATAAAGCTTACAAGGATGGGATCAGCCTGAAGGATGTCTATGTTCAGGCAAAACTTACAATCCTACAGGTTAATGAATTTGTTGAAAAAGATCAGCACCAGATCGAAGATGAGATGATTTCACGCATTTCACAGTATGCCAATACACAGAACAAGATTAATAAATCAGATTTATTAGCCAATACACGTTTCATGTCTGACCTTGAAAAATTTTCAAGAAATATCTGGATTCCTGGAATAGATGGAAGAAGATCCGAAAGCAAATGGTACTTTGAACGTGCCAGAGGGCAGTATATGGTTGATATAAACAGGCGCAATAGAGGCAAAGAACAGACCGGCTTTAAGAAGCAATATCCGAAAAATAAAGTCCTTACAAAAGTTGATATGGCTAAATATTTCATGTCATGGGAAGGCTATCCTCACGTTTCTAGTAAAGGCGGGGAGGAAGCTTTTAAAAAATTCATGGAGCTGAATAAGAGCTTCTGGAGCGGAAATACCCTAGATAAGATAACATTATCTGTCTATCAAAAACTAATTGCCCGAGCTATAATTAATCTTAGGGTAAAAAAAATTGTTGATGAAATGAAGGTAAGAGGTTACAAAGCAAACGTCCTTTATTATACAACTGCAATGATTCATCAAATATATAATGAACAAATAGATTTAGTTGAAGTATGGAAAGAACAATCCCTTTCCGAAAAATGGGATAATATCATTCGGATAATCGCAGAAAAGACATTGTCCTATCTTAGGGAATCCGCGGGAGAACGAAACGTTACACAATGGGCGAAGCAAGAAGCATGTTGGATTCAGTACAAAGAAACCTGCTCACAAGAATTAAAAAACTTAATTTAATCTTATCACCCTAATCCTTTGACAGAGATTTAGGGTGTTTTTCATTTAAGGGCTTATAGTGTTTTATAAGTTTGTGAATATGATTAACTGAGTGTCAAAAGCCCTGCATGAATTCATGTTCCCAAACGAAAATTAACTTCATTACATACTAGTCTGTTTGATTCACTCCCTGATCTTTGCAGACATTGTTAGAGAGTCTTAGTGAGAGCATTATTCGACATGGATTGGAACGCTGTGGGTTTGTTATTCTTTATGGCATATAAACAAATTTTCTTTTGCAAACTCTGAAATCTCCCTTGGGAACCCAACATTAAACCATTTGATATAAATATAATTATGATATAATTGAAAAGTTAATTAAAAAACAAATATTCGAACGTAAGTTCCTATATTAAAATATAATATGAAAGACTACTTCTTAATGAAGTGAGGTTTTATAATGAAAAAATTTAAAGTAATGGATCTTTTTGCAGGGGCAGGCGGTCTCAGCAACGGCTTTGAACAGACAGGCAGGTTCGAAGTGAAAGTCGCTGTCGAAATTAATGAGAGCGCACGTAAAACCTTCAAAATAAACCACCATAATGACGTCATTTTACATGAGGATATTACAAAACTTCAATATGTAGACGAAAATGGAGAAAAGATTGGCGAATTCTGTGACATAGATGTTGTAATCGGGGGACCGCCATGTCAAGGATTTTCCAATGCGAATCGGCAGCAGAACACCTTAATTTCTTCGAATAATAATCTTGTCAAGGAGTATTTGCGAGCGATTGAAGAAATTCGCCCTTTAGCTTTTGTGATGGAAAACGTGAAAAGCATGGAGTCAGAAAAGCATAAGTTTTTTTTGAGTGAAGGGGACGAAATTGAACTTGTTAAGCTGGAAATAGAGCCTGTGGAAGAACATATTAAGATCGGCAGAAGTACATTTTATTCTGTTAACTTAAGAAATTTTCTTATGGATGCGTACAAACAGCGGACAGATTTAACACCTTTTATGATAAGTAATGAACTCTTTTCTAAATTAAATACACTTTTAAAACATGCTAAAAAGAAATCGCCTGTGGATTTATTGAACTTTATAGAAAAAGATGCAAACTATAAATTTTTTATGAAGGTAATAAACAAGCAATGGCATAGTCAGCATTGTGAATACTGGAATAGCCTATATCAATTAGATTGGACTGACTTGGGAGAAAAGCTGAAGAACCTTTTAGACAAAACAACTGAAGATCTCGCTTCATATACAGATAGCCTTGAAAACATCCTTGAGGCGCAGAAGGTAATACGCAAGATTTCAGAAGTAATTGAAAATAAAGTTTTGTTATTCGATATAGAAGAAAATCATGACGATATTGAGATTATCATTAAATCCTTTAATGTGTTTAATTATATTAAAAGAAAGTTTATCAAATTAGGCTATGCATTAAATGAAGATAAGTATATTTTTAATGCTGCTCATTATGGAGTGGCGCAGGAAAGAAGCAGATTAGTTTTAATGGGAATCAAAGGCACTTGTTTAAAAACGGAAGCAGTTAAAACGCCTGAGCCATTATTTCATAACAGGAAAGAGTATAACAAAATCTATGATGCAATAGGTGATTTAGAAAACATATCACCCGGTGTAAATGTAAAAGATGATGAACTTGATAAGACTTCGCATCAACGGCTACTTAATAGTCCTCTTAATGATTATCTTAATAATATAGATAAGATATACAACCATGTTAGAACTGAATCTGGTGAAGTAGCTCTAAAAAGGTTTAAGGCCCTAAAAGAAGGCCAGAACTTTCATAATTTGGATGAATCTTTGAAAACAACCTACACAGATCATAGCAGAACACAAAATACGATTTACAGAAGACTTGCATATAATGAGCCTTCAGATACTGTACTTAATGCCAGAAAATCGATGTGGGTTCATCCAGTTATAGACAGAGCTATCAGTATTAGAGAAGCAGCTAGGCTACAATCATTCCAGGATTCATATAAATTCTGTGGGTCAAAAGACTCGCAGTATCAACAAATTGGGAATGCGGTTCCCCCATTGCTTGCTAGGGCTGTTGCAGAGGGAATTTTGCATTCTTTAGGTGAAGAAGTTGAGGAAAATATTAGAGAAATACTTTTGCCTAAACATGTTGTTGAAAATTGTGTATTTTCTGAAATGAAAAGCTCGTGGGTAAAGGTCTGATATAGACTTTTGCCTTTAACTTTTTATATACTCCCATTACATAACTTATAAATTTTAAAAGTAAAAGCATAATTAGAATTAAAAATAACTCTCTTGAATTAAGTTCGGATAAAAATCCCAAAGAGAAATCATAAGGTAGGAAGCACACCATGCACACAATCAAAAAATTAGGCCAAACCTTCTCCTACATCACACCAGTATCACGAACCGACCGCCCCATCCTAGGCATGGTCGTAGGCAGTAACAAAACATTAATGATCGATGCTGGCAATTCAGAAGATCATGCGAACTATTTTATCCAAAAAACTTTAAAGCACGAGAACGCCTCGTCCGATCTCGTTGTCCTCACGCATTGGCATTGGGATCATATTTTTGGTCTGCCAGCGCTGCCTGATACGATTTCGATTGCTTCTGCAAAGACAAGAAAGGAAATGAAGAAGCTTCTTCCGTTTTCGTGGTCAGATGAGGCGATTGATGAGCGGGTGAGGGAAGGCACGGAGATTGAGTTCTGCGCGAAGGCCATTAAGGAAGAATATCAGGATCATCGAGATATTCAGGTGGTTTTACCGGATGTGACGTTTGATCATCGGGTGGAAATTGATCTTGGCGGGGTCACTTGTGTTGTGCAACACGTTGGAGGCGATCATGCCGCAGATTCAGTCATTGTGTATGTGAAAGAAGAGAAAATCCTTTTTCTGGGTGATTGTATTTATCCGAAGATGTATGCCGAAAAAGTACATTATACGTTGAAAGAAATATTGCGTCTTTTAGATGAGTTAGAAGCTTTTGATGCCGAAACGTATATTCCTTCACACCAAAGACCGTGGACAAAAGAGGAGTTTCGTCAGGAAACAGATAAGCTTAGGATGATTGCGAAATACACTGATCTTTATGGTGGAGATCAGCAGAAAATCACGATAGAATATCAAAATTACGTGAACAGAGAACTGAAAGAAGATGAATTAGAAACCATTGCTTACTTTGTAAATGGTTATTAAATGATTGCTGTAACTAAACAAAAAAGTCTCATTTGAGTGATTTCCCTCAAACGAGACTTTTTTATTTTCTATGGTAAACCTACAACATATTCTGCATCACAAACTGTGACAGACATTTTTTAGCATTAATAATAATGACACAATCCCAAGTTGGCTTAATTTGCAGTTCATCATTCTCATCAATACGGATAATCCCTTTGAATTCAACAGTTTGTTCTAGAAAAACCATCTTCTTTTCTGTATCATCTTTGACTGCTGTTAAATGTTCTGGATAGTGAACCGTCCAGTCAAAAAAAGTGGTTTCCTTCATCATTCCTCCTATTTTCACTCGTACACATTTCCAAAAACTTCTTCTGTTTGCTGAATTGTCAGTGATCTGTTAGTTGAATCGATTGTAATGATACAATCCCAAGTAGGTTTGATTTGTAGTTCATTGTTTTCATCCATCCAGATCACACTGTTTAGTTCAATTGATGGTTCTAAAATGACCATTTTCTTTTCGTTATGATCTGTAATTGCGGTTAAATCATGTTGTAAATTGATTGTCCAGTCAAAAATCTTTATTTTTTTCATAGTTCCTCCTTTTATTCACTGAAAACATTACTATACTTATCTAGTGATGCTTTGCGTGAGGGAATACCTATTTTCCAAGCCATTCTTACTTCCCTTATTAGCTTTAGCAAAAGGTGTTGTAGCAGAAGAAAAAATTAGTATATGTGATTAAACATATGAATCTCAGTTCCTTTATTCGATTACACACCAAAAAAGTCCCCTCCACTTAATTTCGAGGTGGCTTTTTTGGGTTAAACTTAGGCATTTAACCAAATGTAAATTGAAGATAACTTCTGATGTCATGTTCAGTTGGTAGATGATCGGAATAAGTCTTATATAATGATATTGAAGGGTGTGAAAAACATGATCAATATGAATTTGAAAAAAATGCGAAAAATACACAGGTTTACACAAGAAGAAGTGGCTGAGAAAATTGGTGTTTCAAGGCAAGCTGTTGCGAAATGGGAATCGGGAGAAACTGTGCCGGATATCAACAATTGTAAGGCTTTGGCTGAAATATACGGCGTTGCTTTGGATGATCTCGTGAATAATGTGGATGGTACAGAAGAGGCAGGGGTGAAACCAAAAGGAAAACACATATTTGGACTTGTAAAGGTTGGTGAACGCGGGCAAATTGTCATTCCTAAAAAAGCGAGGGAGATATTCAGCATCAGTCCTGGAGACAGCCTGTTGATTTTGGGTGATGAAGCTCAAGGAATCGCCATTGTAAAAAATGAGGCCTTCCTGCAGTTTGCTGACGATATATATAAGGCACAGGAAGATCAGGAGGATGAGGAATGATTGCTATTCAAACAAAGAATCTAACTAAGAAATTCGAAGAAAAGATTGCAGTCGATTCTCTTAATCTTTCAATTGAACAAGGCGAGCTTTTTACTTTACTTGGAGTGAATGGTGCAGGTAAAACGACAACGATCAAGATGTTGACCTGTCTTAGCATCCCTACTACCGGTGATGCAACGATCCTTGGTAACAGTATTGTTTCTAATCCCTACGCAGTAAAAGAACAGATTAATGTTTCACCACAGGAAACGGCAGTAGCTCCTAATTTATCCGTAAAAGAGAATCTTGAATTAATCGCTCAAATATACGGGTTCCACAAGAAAACGGTGGATATAAAAGTGGAGGAAATGCTTCATACGTTTAGTTTGACTGAGGTATCTAAAATGAAGGCTAAAACCTTATCTGGAGGAATGCAAAGAAGACTTAGTATTGCAATGGCACTCATTACAGACCCCAAAATCCTTTTTCTTGATGAACCTACTCTCGGTCTCGATGTCATCGCAAGGCGTGAGCTATGGAGTACTATTGAGAAATTAAAGGGGAGCATGACCATCATTCTCACGACACATTATATGGAGGAAGCAGCAGCCCTTTCGGATCGAATAGGGACGATGGCGAAAGGAAAATTAAAGGCAGTTGGAACAGCAGCTGAATTGATGGAAAGTACCAACACCAAATCACTTGAGGATGCCTTTATTTCGTTAGCTACCAATGAGGAGGTCACCAGATGAAGTCACTAGCCTTTGCTGCACGTAATCGTAAAGAGATTTTGAGAGATCCTTTAAACTTAGCATTTGGTATAGGCTTCCCGTTAGTTATCTTATTTTTGCTTCATGCTATTCAAGCGAATGTTCCAACTGATTTATTTGTCATTGATAAACTAATTCCTGGCATAGCCGTCTTCGGGCTTTCTTTTATCTCACTATTCTCTGGAATGTTAATAGCTAAAGATCGAAGTACATCATTTTTGATGCGATTGTTTACTACACCTCTTTCTGCCTCAGATTACATTGTAGGGTATATTGTCCCACTCATACCGATAGCAATTGTTCAAGTTATCATTAGCTTTATCGCAGCACTTTTCTTAAGATTACCTTTTAATTCCAATGTTTTGTTATCCATTCTTGTCCTTTTGCCAACATCTTTACTATTTATCGGCATAGGGCTCTTAGTGGGGAGTATATTTAACGACAAGCAGGTTGGTGGTATTTGTGGAGCGCTACTAACGAATATGAGCGCATGGTTAAGTGGTACATGGTTCGATTTGAATTTAGTTGGAGGCTGGTTCAAAGATATTGCGTACGCACTTCCATTTGCTCACGCAGTAGACGCTAGCAGAGCCGCACTTTCTGGAGACTATGCATCAATTTTACTGCATCTTTGGTGGGTAATTGGATATACAGGTGTTATTGTAGCTATCGCCATTTTTGCTTTTAAAAAGAAAATGAATGGGGAAAACGCTTAGTTTGATACAGTTTTTGGTGAAGAAATTTACAGCTGGGTTATCTGGGCCTTTTTCTGTATGATAAACTTTAATGAAGTTGTCATTTAGTAGAGGGAGGTACATATGAAACAGCTTTACATGAAGCAGAAAGTATTTAGTCTGAGCGGCAGGTTTACGGTAAAGGATCAGCAGGAGAACGATGTGTATGTGGTTGAGGGCAGCTTTATGAAGATGCCGAAGACGTTCACCATTCTGAATTCAGAGCGAGATGAAATCGCGGTCATTACGAAGAAAATGTTTAGCTTTTTACCGAAGTTTTTAGTAGAAGTTGATGGTAAAGAGGTGTTGACCATCAAAAAAGAGTTTACGTTCTTTAAAGCAAAATATTCAATTGATGCTGCTGGTGTAGAAGTACAAGGCAACTGGTGGGATATGAATTTCCAAGTGCTGCAGAATGGCGAAGTGATCGGTCAGGTGAAGAAGGAATGGTTTACTTGGGGGGATAGCTACAAGGTTGATATTTTGAAAGAAGAGATGGAGCCTGTAATGATTGCGTTGGTTGTTGCGATTGATTGTGTGAAGGCTGATGAAGCAGCGTCTAGGTCTTCGTCGTCGGCAACGACGAATTAAGATCATCATTTTTTAGAAATAGATGAATAACAATGGAGGGTTTAAAAAGTTGGACAACCTAACCCGCATATTAAGATTAAGAGACGCAGAAATATGGGAGTATGAATTTCTCGATAAAAAAGAAATCACCATTTATTTCTCCATTACAGATTTAAATCGAAAAGCAACGACTCACGATAATCCCCTAGCTACCCAAGAAGAACTGGATGAAAGAGATAATTACATTTCAATTGATGTGCATAGTAATCTCGATCTCAAAAAAACGTTTGAAGAAGAAACATTCGATGATTTTATCACCACGATCTCTTCTTTAGTAGAGCATATGCACGATTTTCACAATGCTCATGTTTTTATTAAAGCTCATGTTCATGACAAAATGGACTTAACTGATTTTCAGTTAGAGGAAGATGAAGATTTGCATGGTAATGAAAAAGAACAACTAGACACGCATAAACGGTCATTGATTCAGGAAAAATGTTTTCAGTTGGTAGAAAGCTATTTAAATCGAAAGATCAAAGATACATCGAGCAGTAGATTTTGCCAAGATTTAATGTGAGATTAACATATGAGATAAGCACACTGATCACATTTCAATACAAAATATTTCCAACAGTCGTCGAATCCGGCAGTTTTACAAAAGCCGAGGAGAAACTTGGGCTGACACAGTCTGGCGTGAGTCATAACATTGTGAAGCTCGTATCCGAATTAGGGATTGTATTGCTGCGGCGGAATCGAAACGGTCTTTCATTAACTGATGAGGTGAGCGGGTGATGCCTCATATTCGGCAAAACATTCATCATGCGACATTTCTTCATACGACAAAAAAGCTTCCTGATTGTCTCAGGAAGCTTTTTCCATCCATCACCCATAATAATTATTCGCTTGAATAAAAAATTGGGACTGCATGTAGTTATAAGTGATTTTCGAGAAGTCGAAGGGCTGGCCGTTTGTGAGATGAAAGACGGTCTCGACGCGGAGAGCGGGATCATCTTGTTTAAGGCCGAGGTGCTTTGCTTCGGTTTCATTCAGTTTTCCTACTTGTAAGTACATATCGGAAAAGCCGACCTTGAGTCCAAGGCCTTCACTGATAAATTTAAAAACAGAATCGGCAGCAATTTCTGTGTTGAGATAGGGAATGATGGTTTTTCGGTAATAGGATTCTTCTAGACATAAGGTTTGTCCATTGATGTAACGGATGCGTTTGAGGTAAAAAACATCCTCATCTTCTTCAATATTCAAATTAAGCGCTGCTTCTTCGGGCGGTTTGATGGTGTCTAGCATTAAAACCTCTGAAGTCAGTTGAAATTCCTCTAAATCTTTTTTAAACCCTTGGTTGGATAAAAGGCTGATATAGCCCTTGCGCCTGTGTCTTCGAACAAAGATGCCGCTGCCCCTCACTTGATAGATAATTCCTTTTCTTTCGAGTAAGTCTAATGATTTGATAATGGTGCTTTTGCTCACAGCAAATTGGCTCATGAGGGTTTCGAGTACAGGAAGCTTGTCCCCTTGCTGCAGCTCATGGGTGACAATATATTTTTCAATATCGCTCGCAATTTGTTGATACTTTAACATAGCCATTCCTCTTTGTTTTCACGATTTATTGTCTTTGTATTATAGCACATACCGATTTTCCTTTGATATGCTAATCAAAATTATATATGTATTGATATATTGTACCGGTATAATTATAATATACATATACTAGTAGTGATAAAGGGGGGGGTTATATGTCAAAAGTGAGGGATTATCAAAAGCTTGCAGAAGACATCTTAGAGGCAGTTGGCGGAGAAGAAAATGTGGTGAGTGCCGCAAGATGCGCCACGCGTCTGCGTTTGGTACTGAAACGTTCGAATCCAAAGGCCAAGGAAGCAGTCAACGCCATGCCTGGTGTTATTACCGTGGTGGAAAACGGCGGTCAATTTCAGGTCGTCATCGGCCAGCATGTTGGTGAAGTATACGAGCATTTTTCCAACCTTGTTCAGCTCAAATCGTCGGATGATGACCAGCCTAATGAAAACAAGGGAACGGTACTGAACCGTGTCATTGCGACCATGTCCGCTGTGTTTGCGCCTTTTGTGTATATTTTGGCTGCAGCTGGTATTTTACAAGGTGCACTTATCCTCATTAATTTGTTATTTCCAAGCTTTTCGAAAACGGGAACATATGAAGTCTTTAGTTTCATTTCATGGGCACCGTTTACGTTTTTGCCAATCTTTATTGCCATCACAGCAGCTAAGCATTTTAAAACAAATATGTATATCGCAGTAGCGTGTACAGCAGCGCTTGTCAGTCCAGCTTGGACAGAAATTGCTGGGCGTGTGGCTTCAGGTGAAGGCGTTACCTTTTTAGGCATTGCGTTATCTGAAACTGTTTATACGTCATCTGTTTTGCCTCCGCTGTTCTTGGTATGGATTCTTTCATATGTAGAGAGATTTTTAAATAAACGGATTCACGAGGTAGTAAAACCGTTATTTGTCCCATTTATCTGTATGGTCGTCATGGTTCCGTTAACCATTCTATTAATTGGTCCTCTTTCAACAGCAGGTGCAAATGGGATTGCAAACGGATACAATATCTTAGCAGAAAATGTACCGGCTTTAGCAGGCGCCATTATCGGTGGATTCTGGCAAGTACTTGTCATATTCGGCGTTCACTGGGGCATTACGCCAATGGTGCTCGCCAACTTTGAACAATATGGACGTGACTCCTTCCAGGCATATCAAACCATCGCTGTTATCGCTCAGGTCGGCGCAGTGTTAGGAGTTATTTTAAAAGCAAGAAACCGCGAAACTCGGAAAGTCGGAGTCTCAGCCGGAATCACGGGACTCTTCGGAATTACGGAGCCTGCGATTTACGGTGTTACCTTACGTTTTAAAAAGCCGTTTATTTTCGGATGTATTTCTGGAGCAGCCGGTGCCATCGTTGCCAGCTTCTTCACGCCTTATTACTTTGCGTATGCAGGTTTGCCTGGTCCGCTGACAATTGTGAACGGAATTAGTGCAGATTATCCAACATCGATCATCGGTATCTTAATTGGTGTCGCAATTGCGCTGATCTTACCAGTTGTGCTCATTCAAATGTTTGGTTATGGGGAAGATGCAGTGGAGCAGACAGCCGGAACAACAACTGTCAAAGATCAAGATAAAGAAAAAAAGAATGCTTCGATGAACAATGAAGAAACAATCACTGCACCACTTGAAGGAAAAGTGCTCACATTATCTGAAGTACCGGATGCCGTATTTAGCTCCGGGGCGATGGGCAAAGGCTTTGCCATTGAACCGACAGACAATAAGCTGTATGCACCGTTTGACGGCAGTGTCGTCATGCTTGCACCAACAAAGCATGCCGTTGGACTTCGTTCAGAATTTGGTGTGGAGTTACTTGTTCACGTAGGAATTGATACGGTTTCTCTAGATGGCTCAGCATTTACACTCAAAATTCAAGAAGGCGACAAGGTGAAAAAGGGTGACTTGTTGATGACATTTGATCAAGAAGCCATTGAAAGCAAAGGATTAAAAACAGTCACACCGGTCATCATCACCAATACACAAGCGTACGAAGATGTGATCGTAGAAGAACAATCGACATGTCAGCCAACGGACGTCATGATTACAATTGTAAAATAGGAGGAATAAATAATGACATTACCAAAAGATTTTCTATGGGGCGGAGCATTAGCTGCACATCAATTCGAAGGTGGATGGAATGAAGGAGGAAAAGGCCCAAGTGTTGTGGATGTAATGACAGCTGGTGCTCACGGAGTACCGAGACAAATTACTGAGACGATAGAAGACAACAAATTTTATCCGAACCATGAAGCGATCGATTTCTACCATCGTTACAAGGAAGATATCGCGATGTTTGCCGAAATGGGTTTGAAATGCCTGCGTACATCCATCGGCTGGAGCCGAATTTTCCCAAAGGGAGATGAAGCTGAACCGAATGAAGCTGGTTTACAATTCTATGATGATGTATTTGATGAACTGCTCAAGCATGGCATCGAGCCTGTGATTACACTGTCTCACTTTGAGATGCCGCTTCATTTGGCAAGAGAATACGGCGGGTTCCGAAGCCGAAAAGTCGCTGAGTATTTCGCGAAATTCGCAGAAGTGTGCTTCAATCGATACAAGGACAAAGTCACATACTGGATGACATTTAATGAAATCAATAACAAAATGGATGTCAACAACCCACTGTTCCTTTGGACAAATTCAGGGGTATCAGTCAAAGAAGGCGAAAATGCCAAAGAAATCATGTATCAAGCAGGACATCATGAATTACTTGCAAGTGCGTGGGCAGTAGCAAAAGGCAAAGAAATCAATCCTGCTTTTCAAATTGGAGCAATGGTTTCTCACGTACCAATCTATCCATATTCCTCAAATCCAGAGGATGTCATGCTTGCTGAAGAATATATGAGACAACGCTATTTCTTCCCAGATGTACAAGTTCGAGGCTACTATCCGAGCTATGCACTTAAAGAATTCGAACGCGAAGGCTATCATATTCCGTTTGAAGAAGGCGATGAAGAAAGCTTAAGAAAAGGGAAAGTAGATTATCTTGGCTTTAGCTACTACATGTCGACAACGGTTAAAAGTGATGCAGTGTCTGATAACAACGGAGATATTGTCAACGGAGCCCTGCCGCATGGTGTAGACAATCCTTATATCAAATCAAGCGACTGGGGCTGGTCCATTGACCCGACAGGCCTAAGATATACTTTGAATCGTTTTTATGATCGCTATCAAATCCCGCTATTCATTGTAGAAAATGGATTTGGTGCCATAGATCAAGTGGAAGAAGACGGTTCTATTCACGATCCAGAACGTATTCAATATCTCGCTTCTCATATCGAAGCACTGAAAAAAGCCATTGAATACGACGGTGTTGACCTTATTGGCTACACACCTTGGGGCATCATTGATATCGTGTCATTCACAACAGGTGAAATGAAAAAACGCTACGGCATGATCTACGTTGACCGCGACAACGAAGGCAACGGCTCGATGAAGAGACTCAAAAAAGATTCTTTTACTTGGTACCAAAACGTCATTGCCACGAACGGTGAAGAAGTGTAACAAAGGAAAAGAGAAGCCCGGATGAGCGAAGTATGTGCTTGTTCGGGTTTTTACGTTCTTTCGGGAAAATTGGTTTGTATATCCTTTTGTTCACTAGATATAAGTCTTATAATTTAGTAAGAAAGAAGAAGATTGGAATGGGAGAGATCGTAAATGACGAAATGGTGGATGGTGCGTGCAGGAGACCAGAATGATTTAATTCCGATTTGGGAAGAGAAAGGATTAGCATCAATCGGGTGGCCTAAATTAGGTAATCCAAAACAATATCAAACAAAGCAAGAGATGAATGCTCGAGCTGATGTCATATACGCCGAGAACAAACCTTTTACGAGAAGAAGCTGGGTTAGTCAGGTATGGAGGTTTAGTAGAGAAATTCAAAAGGGAGATCGAATTATTACATACATAAAAGAAAGCCGTGAATATTGAGTTGGTACGGTGACTGCTCCACATTTTTTTGATGAAGCAGCAGGGGATAAAATGTATCCAAATCATATTCAAGTCAATTGGGAACCAATCGCAGTGAAACGAGATTCTCTCAGCCAATCAGCTAAGAACAGCCTCGGTTCTATATCAACTGTTTTTCGTGTAGATGATTGGGGGAAAGAAATTGAACACCTACTTAAAAACCCTACTTCTATACCAGCATTCGAAGATGAAACAGAAGAAGATGAAATTATTGAAGATTTAGTCAGCAAAGCAACTGTGATGATTGCAGATAAGGTGGATAAACTGGATCCGTGGCAGATGCAAGACTTAGTCGGGGGCTTACTGCAAGCTATGTCATACAATGTTCGTGTGAGTCCAAAAGGTCCTGACGGCGGTGTAGATATATTAGCTTATAAAGATGCATTTGGATTTGAAAAGCCTATTATTAAAGTACAAGTCAAGCATCGGAAAAATTCAGCCAGTGCGCCAGAAGTGCAGCAATTATTAGGAGCAAACCCCATGAATGCAAATAGTTTATTTGTTTCTACTGGTGGATTTACCTCTCATGCAAAAGCTGTTGCGAAGCATAATGAAGTTCATCTATTGGACTTAGAAGAACTCGTCAATCTTATTGTACATTGGTATGCGGATATGCCAACTGAGACAAGATCTTTATTACCTTTGAAAAAAGTGTATGTGCCTGAGTGAATTTTTATTGTCTAAATTTTATTAATGCCTGAATACAAAGAAAAAAGAGAGTAATGGCGACAAAATAGTTCATTGGATTGTGAAAGATCTTGATGTTCAAGGATATTTGAAGAAGAATCCAAAGGCCGAATATCACCATAACTGCAGGAATGATTCTTTTATACACATTGATTTTCCTTTCGGGAGTGGTTTGTTTTTAGTTAGCATTGTCTCATATCATTGCAGAGGTTGAAAAGAGATAAAGATATTAATAGGTTCTATTACATGATTTGGTATAATTGATCTATAAAAACGATAAATGGTAGATAAAGTATAGGAGTTGTTGAAATGAATCAAACACTGCAAATGGGAGCCAATACCGTACTAAGTTCTCCAAAGGGGCATGTATCCATCAGCTATGAAGTGTCATCTGCAATTGATATTTCTTTAACGGCGTTTCTTTTAACAGATTCAGATCAGGTTGAAGGAGATCATGGCATTATTTTTTACAATCAACCAGAGAGTGCTTCGGGTGCAGCGTCACTTTTACCAGCAGAGGTATCAGGTCAGTTGAAAAGGCATCAATTGAATTTTGATATGAGCAAAGTGCCTGCTGGAATCACAAAGATGGCTATTACATTAACAGAAGATCAAGGAACGGGCTTTTCTCAAGTGAAGAATTTGCAAGCAGAAATTCGAACAGGTGACGAGGTGTTTTATCTAACACCAGTAAGCTTTACAAATGAAAAGGGCATTGTCGTAGTAGAGCTATATATAAGAAATGGTGACACGAAAGCACGCTCAATTTGGCGTGGTTTCGATTCTGGACTGGAAGGTCTATGCAAGCTTTATGGTGTGGAGGTTGAACCTGATGAACAGGATATTTCTATACATCAAATGGCTCCTGAAAAACAACCAATTAAAGACCCTGCTCAAACGAAGATAACTGCTAAAGAGAAAGTCGCTGCACCTATCAGTTTAGAGAAGGTTCAGGGTAAAATTAGTCTAGACAAAGGTCATAAACCGATCATAATCGAGAAAACGCCTGAGATCACAGCTGCAGTATCCTGGGAGTCCGGCACCGATTATGATATTTATGCATTGGTCTACACAAAGTCAGGAAAGCAGGTAGATGTGGCTATGTTTGGTGCGAAAGGAATTCCTGCTCTCAAAAGTTACGGCAGCGGAGCTGTTGAGCATATGGGAGATGTCGGCAGAGACCATGAATCAATGAAAACAGAAGTTATTAAACTACGGTTAAATGACGATATCCTTGCTGTCGTTCCAGTTGTTTATTCTGCTCAATCAAACGGGACAGGTTCTTTTTATAGATATAGAGTATCTATGAGTATCGATAATCATCAAGGAACATCTGTGACGATTCATTCCAAACATGCCAATGACAACGATCGTATTTATTCTTGTGTGCCAGGTATGCTTCAAAATACAAATGATGGTGTAGTTATCCGCCCACTTGAGCTTTACAGCAAACCAAACTCTGAGCGTAGGCCGAAATTAAAAATGAAGTCTTCTAATGAAATTGAGGTATTGATGGATAAAGGACCTGTCAATGATTATAAATAAAACGAATGTATGGCTAGACATTGTCTAGCTTATTTTTTAGCCCGTTAAATAGTGAGTCTATTCCATTTTTTATGTCAATTAGCCTATTTTTCCGTTTTGGTGGACACGGTAAAATAGACTTTATGATCAATAATGGTGGGAGTGACTTCTTCTGGGCAAGATACTTGATACAAAAGCACTAACAAGTGCCACGGACACAAGGGCAAAACACTATCAGGAACTCCGTGAACAAATGGTAGATTTAAAAAAGGCACTACAAGGTGTGGCAAATCTCGGTGATGATTTCACTGGAAAAGGCGCCGACAACATTAAAAGCTTTTATAAAGAGCTGGCTGGAAATGTAGACATGTTTATCAGCTTCATTGATAAGCAAAAAGCCTTTCATGAAGGTGTTTCTGGGACACTCGATGATACAAACTTTGGCGGCGATACCTTTGTAGAAGAACATTTTTTAGACAACGCAGTACATATGGGCATCAAAAACGCCAAAAGCATTGTAAAGGATCAAAAAAAGGCACTTAAAACCATTTTTCAGGACATTGATGACCTCATTTCTCTAGAGGTATTTGACAGCAAAACCTTTGATGAAAAAATTGCAAATGCAGAAGATGAACGAAAAAAGACAGTAAAAGACCTAATAGAGCTTGATCAAAATTTAAAAGATGAATATGCTTTGTCAGAGACGGAGCAGCAGGCTACATTGGCATTGTACGCAGAAATGATGAATGCCACAAATGACGGAAAAGCGATTTCGCCTATGAATTTTGACAAGAAAGCGTATCAAAATAGCGAAATCTACAAGGCAAAAAGCGATATTGAGAAGCAAACTTCTGAATATCTCAAAATCAAAAAAGAACAAGAAGAAGCCCGCGAGATCGCAAAGGAACAAGAAGCCCTCGCCAACCGTCCTTGGTATGAAAAAGCACTCGACTATGGCGGAAATATCGTGAATGAACTGACTGGCGTGAACGATGCAAAACGCGCCGCAACAGGCGTTGATCCAATCACAGGGGAAGAACTCACCGCAGGACAGCGGGTCGCCGCAGGCGGCATGGCAGCCGCGGGTTATATCCCAATCGTCGGCTGGGCAGGCCGCATTTTCAAAGGTGGCAAAGCCGTTTATAAAACGACTCAAGCCACATCAGCCGCAGTCAGGGCAGTCGACGTCTACAAGACGTCACAAAAGTCCTTTGACGCCTTAAAAACATCACAAAAAGGTTTATATGGCCTCACCGCCACTAACGGTTTCAGCGAAGCGATTACGGGTCGAGATATGTTTGGAAATAAGGTCTCGAAAGAACAGCAGGAAGCGAGCATGAACGCGGCGCTGGGGATGTTTTTGCCGTTTGGGACGAAAGGGTTTCATGGTAAAATAGGTTTTAAGAGTGCTGATAGAATTCAAACTGGTGGTAGGGAACTTTCAATAGATGCATATCTAAAACAACTTGATAAGGCAGAAGAAATGTATGAATCTTTTAGAAAGACAAAAGCTGATATTAAGCCTATAGCTAAAAATACTGGAATGCCCGAACACAGGATACAAAGAATAAAGGATCATTTATTTATAAAAGAACATATAAAAGAACATGGGGTCGGGCGTTTTGACTCAGATTATCAAATTGCACAAGCGTGGGATAGGTTGCAAAAAGGTACTTATAAAAAGAATGATATTGATTTATTAAATCATGAACTTTTTGAATCAAAGTTTGAAGGGATATTCAAGACTGATTACAGGACTGCACATGATAAAACAGTTGAATCTGGGCGTCCTTGGTACCCACCAAAGGAGGAATAAAATTGGCTGCGTATGTTTTATTATTGAAGGAATATGAAGATGAAAAAACTGTAGTTTACAAATTTGGGCCTAATGAAGAGACAATGGGGAAAATTGAGTTAAGTAAAATTACAAGGAAGTTTAGAGAGTTAGAAAGCTTACCAGATTTAAATCTCCCCAATGAATTTTATTTTGATCGAGCGGCTCAAAGATTGGCAGTATGCTTAGTAAGAGAAGGTGGCATATTTCCTGAAAGAACAGCTTTTGAATCTTAGAAGTTATAAAAAAACTTGATTGGTAGAATCCTTTCAAGTTTTTTATTTAGATAAGCAAAATTAGCTTGGTTACAGTGGTAAGTGCTGCTTTGACCAGAGTTTTGGTAAAATTCTTAATTGTATACATTAAGAAGAAAGGTAAATTTATGAATAATAACCAAAAACCAAAAATTGAAACCTTAAAAAGAAAAAGCAGAAGAAAACACTTAATGAACGAATTAAGCTATATGACACTGCCAGAAAATCCATTTTTAGTATAGAAGAAAATCAATTATATTGTCAGAAGGTATTTACTTTCCTTCAATCGAGAGAAGATAAAATTCAAATACACGGAAACCACTATCGAGAGCATATTGAGAAGTCTACACACATGTTAAAGGAAATGGTCAGCCAGGTGAAAGTAACTCCTACACAAGGTAGATTAATATTTTTTCGAGAGCATGAAATTGAAGCGGTTTTATTGAACTTGAATGAAGTTTTTAGCCATTTAAACCAGCTTCTTGAGCAAACGAAATTTTTAAGTGGATACGGAGATTTTATTTTAGTCGCAGAGGATTTTCGTTTTGGTTTATGCATAGAGAGAACGGAATATTATTACGAGTTTAGTACGTGGGGGCTAATATCATGAATTTATTTATGATGCCTCCAAAACGACAATGATTAAAAACTATATCCATTATTAATAATCCCTCTGCATTTCCCAGGGAATATTCGCTACAGCATTCCCCTCAAATTTAAGCAATTCACTATCATTACCTTTCACATTCATATAAAATAAGAGCAGTGAAAAATTGAAGAAATGCTTGATACATGAAGGGCATGTAAGCTGTGAGCTGCATGACATGATGAGATGTATGAACGTGAAGGCTGCAAAGCTGTTCTTCCTCACATATGAGATCTTGTAAGCGTAACCATTATTTGTCACTTCATTGCGATGGTGTTGAGGGGTGTGTCAGGATGAGGAATCCGTATGTGAGAACGGCTTCTAGTCTTTATATCAATTATTTTTTATTAGGTATGGTCAATATTATTTTGGCTTCAAATATGCCATTTTTAATCAAACAGTTAGATACCAATAGTGCGGGAATTAGTTATATGATTTCGGCGCTCGGCATTGGCAGGGTGCTCACGTATGGTCTATCGGGCGTGCTGTCAGATCGTTTTGGGCGAAAGCCGGTCATTTTGGTTTCGGGTGTGCTGATGGCGGCGTTTCTCATCGGAATCCCATTGTCTCCGAATTATCAAATTGCGTTTGCGTTTGCGATTTTGGCAGGGGTGGCGAATTCGGCGATGGATGCAGGAACGTATCCAGCGTTAATGGAGGCTTTTCCTCAAAACTCGGGATCTGCGAATGTGATGGTGAAGGCCTTTATCTCGATTGGGGCAACCATCCTACCACTGGCGATTTTCTTTTTAGCAGAGCATAATTTGTTTTATGGGATGGCATTTTTTGTTCCTGCTCTGATCTATCTTGTGAATGTCTTGATGCTGTGGAGCTTGCCATTTCCGAATCATCGCAAGGTGGAGCAAGTCCAGGTAACGGAGCATGACGGACTTCCGCGCTTCTCGATAGAGCCTACGTTTTGGAGAGAAGGGATTGCACTCATTGTGATCAGCTTTACATCAAATGGGCTGTATGCGTTGCCGCAAATTTGGCTGCCTACTTACGGTGAGACCATATTGGGGATGGCTTCAGGGAGTGCTGTGAAGCTGCTTAGTTACTATAGCATGGGCGGGCTGCTGTCTGTCTTATTGCTCGCATTTCTTTTGCGACGTTTTGTCCGTCCAGTCACTGTGCTGCTGATCTATCCAATCATTACACTTGTCTCCATCTGTGTCCTATTGGTCGTGAAATCCCCAGTCATCGGAACTGTCAATGCCTTTGTATTGGGATTCTCAACAGCCGGTGTTTTTCAGCTGACGTTAACGGTGATGGCTGAATTCTTCTGGAAGAACAAAGGAACGATGACAGGGATTATCTCCACAGCCGGCGGGGTGTCGGCTATTGTCATTCCGGTCGTAACAGGTTTAATTGAAAGTCACTCGACCATTTTACAAATCTTTCTGTTCGATGCGGTGGTGGCAGTTGTCGCTATTATCGGTGCACTGTATATTCTGTATCGATACCGCCAAATCATGGTCCATGAATAAAAAAGACGACCTCCGCTCAGGAAGTCGTCTTTCTTTTGTTTAGAAACGGTCATTTTCAAAAAGAATTTGTTTCACTTGATCAACTGGCATATCTTCACCAGTAAAGAGTTTGTAAGCAAGTGCACCTTGCCATAGCATCATGCCAAGACCGTTAATGGTTTTGGCACCAGCTTCCTGTGCTTGCGCAAGGAGCTTTGTTTTTTGCGGGTTATATACGACGTCTGTCACGATTAAATCTTCACGCAGGACATCAAGTGTATCATCGATGATGCTGAGCTGATCTAGTGGTTTCATGCCAAGGCTTGTCCCATTTGCTAAGATTGCACTTTCAGCTACTTCACGGCGGAAAGCGTCTTTGTCTTCAAGTGGGAAAATGTTCGCTTTGACACCAAATGATGTCATTTCGTTGTTGATGTAATTTACATTTTCTTCTGCTTGAACAAAGTATTGATCATTACGAGCAAAAATACTAATTTCACGAATACCTGATTGTGCAAGCTGAATGGCAATCGGTGTTGCAGCTCCGCCAGATCCGACTAGTGTGACCTTTTGACCAGCTAATTCAACGCCATGTTCAATCAAGTTTCTCACGTAACCAAGACCATCTGTGTTGTAGCCAATCAGTTTGCCATCTTTGTTTACGACGGTGTTACTTGCACGTGTGTATTTTGCAGAATCATCTAGTTCATCTAAGTAGTCTAGCACTTTCATTTTGTTCGGCATAGAAACATTAAACCCAGCTGCACCCATTGCTTTCATACCGTTGACAGCTGCTTCTAGTTCCTCATTCCCTACTTCAAATGCGAGGTAAGCGTAGTTGATCCCTGTTAGTGTATAGCCAAGGTTATGCATACGTGGTGACAGGCTGTGTCCGATTGGTGTAGCAAGAAGGCCTACTAATTTGGTTTTTCCATCAATATTACGTTCATGTATGTTTGTCATGATTGACATCTCCTTTAATTATCTAAACAATTTTTTCATGCGTCCAAGAACAAAGACCGCTAACAATACGCTAATAACCGCAATGATCATATCGAAAAATAACGTCATTTTAATATCGTACGTGCTGACCAACCCGCTTGTAATGAGCGGCACAAGAATAAACGCTGAGCTTGCTGCAATGTTGACGTATGATGAAGCCGTTGCTTTGTTTGTAGGGAATAATTTCATCATAATACTCATCGCCAGCTGGAAGATCCCTGCTGTAAATAATCCTAAGAAAAAGGTGCTGACAATGACAATGCTATACGTTTCAATTTGAAATAGTGAAAGCATGGCAAGAAATGCTCCAACTGGATAAATGATTGCGACCATAATCGGCGAAATGAATTTATCTAATACAATTGAGAGCAGTAGAACTGACACAAGGGCACCAATACTAAAATAAGAAAGAAGCTGTGTCGCTTGTCCTGCACCAAGCCCAATCAATTTCAATCCGAGCTGTGGAAGCCACGTTTGCCATACGACAAACAATGCAGTAGACGTGAATCCCATGAGCACGACGGCTAAGCCTTCACCCAACATTTTAGGTTCTTCCTTCATTTGTTCCTGCACTGGAAGGTCATCTTGTGAAGAGACTTGCTTATGGTTCGGGAACGGCATAAAGATCAAGTAAATCCCTACAAGTAAATAAAGAAGTCCTAGTCCAAAGAACGCCCAGCCCCAGAAGATGTCATGTGCAATAAGGAACGCCAAGATAAATGGAAGAACAGTCGCTCCAATTGAAACGGACGCCTTCACTAAAACAGAAGCTGAACTTGCCTTTTTAGGAAACGATTCTGTCAAAGCAGGATATGTTCCCGAATCAAGTAATGAGTTTGCAATCCCGGCTGAAATCGCAAAGATAAATGCCAATGTATAATTCGTTGTCGTTGGAATACCGATTAAGAATAATAAGTAAAGAAAGTTCCCTGTAATAATGACAGGCTTACGTCCCCAGCGGTCTGCTAACCGGCCAGAGAAAAAGAGAGCAATCAGTTTACCAATTCCGATCGCCGATACAAGCAAGCTGATTTTCGTAATATCCACATGGTAGCGTTCAGATAAGCTATTCATATTGGACGCTACAATGATATTGATCATGCCGAGCATGAAGTAATTTAAATACATGCCGAGTGATGATTTAATATAAGGATTTTTCATGTTCCCACTCCTATATTTGCAACCCTTTTAGGGTTAAATTCTTTGTATGTCGGTTGTTCTTTCTATGAATGTACATAAAGCCCATCACAACACCCCTTATGTGATTGATGTAAAATAATGAATATTCATCTGTTCTTCAATTAAGTACATCGTTCTACTAAAATGTAAAAATAAAAACAGCTTTGATAAGAAAGTGAATCTTCATAATTTGATCAGAATCAGAAAAGTCCACTTTTAACTGATGTTGAATAAAAACAACGATACACAGAAAAAGGTATAACGATATACTAAAAGAAGCAACGAGATAAATATACTCCTGTGTTTAAAATGTGTCAAGTTTATGACTTTGTGATTTAAAAAAAGAAAAATGAAACAAAGAAATGATTGACTTGCTCAATAAAAAAAGAGAATTCCTGTACACAATTCTCCTTTTCACGATGAGGTAGAGGTTTCTCTGATATGAAGTTGAGGCTTTAAGATCAATCGCTGCAGCTCTTCATCCTGCTCGTTCATTTTATGATATAAAAGGTTCGCTGCTTTTACCCCGATGGACCGTGGGAATGAAGAGACAGTGGTGAGCGGCGGGTGATACATTTCCGCTTCAGGGATGTTATCGAATCCAACTACATCGATATCTTCACCAGGCTTGATGTCACGTGATGACAGTCCTTGAATGACCCCAAACGCAACTAAGTCACTAAAACAAAAAATAGCAGTAGGAGGATCGGGCTGATCGATGACTTGGGCGAGTGCTTCTTTCCCGCCTTCACGAGTCGGTTCCATATCAATAATAAGAGATTCATCAATTGTTAGGTTTGCCTCGTCGTGGGCTCTTTTGAACCCTTTCATTCGGTCGATCCAAGTCGAGGAGGTCTTGATGCCGCCTAAAAAGGCAATGCGCCGATGTCCCTTTTGAAGAAGATGATGGACCGCCATCCAAGCGCCTTGTTCATAATCAGCACCGACATAGTCACAATGCACATCCGCTAATTCACGATTTGCCAGTACTTTTGGGGTGCGAATTTGATTTAATTGTTTGACCGTCCGAGCAGAGCTTTTCGAAGCTGGGTTTAAAATGATCCCGCCAACTCGGTGCTCTACCATGGTAGAAATGAGCCGTTCCTGCTTATCGACACTGTCAAAGGTTGTCCCAAGTAAAACGGTATAGCCCAGTGATTCAAGTGTGGTTTGCACGCCGATTAAAAACTCAGAAATAAACGTGTTTGAAATATCCGTGACAATCACACCTACAATATTTGAACTTTTTGACCGCATGTTAGCAGCGACGCGGTCATACACGTATCCTAATTCCTCCATAGATTGCAGGACTTTTTTTCGAGTGGCTTCAGAGATTCTTGGGTTGTTTCGAACAACGAGTGAGGCCGTTGAAGTCGATACACCGGCATGACGGGCGACTTCCTGTAATGTGACACGCTGTTTGTTCATTTTTTTCATTTATCTTCACCAACTTCAATGGATTGCCTAACTTGGTTCATGGTCAGGATGGATTTCTACATCAAACGAGCCGAACATCTTTTGATTTATTATACCTTAATGAGGGGTATTGATGAAGTGAAGTCAGCTAGAGTGACAGAAATCATAAAAGATTTCCATTGACAGCTTTCTTCTAGAGGCGTAAAATATGAAATTATTCAGAAATAGCAACATTTTAAGTAAATAACGAAGGCTATGATTGCTGTGGGTCACACTATGGCAGGAGCAGCTTCTGGAGAGACCGCATGTATGTGCGGCGCCGAAGGGTTCACAATCTCAGGCAAAAGGACAGAAGAGTACGAAATATTGTATTTGTAATGCATGGATGACGCCGTGTATTGCTTTTCTCTATTTTGCTATTCTTTTATGACCGTGAGATTGGAGCGCATCCAATCTCTTTTTTTATGGACTTTTTGAGGGTTCATTATTTCAGTATAAGATCGTGTCGTAGGAGGGCGTTAGCATTGGCACAACAAGAATTAAAACGAGATTTATCAAACCGCCATGTTCAGTTGATTGCAATTGGCGGAACCATTGGAACTGGGCTGTTTTTAGGCTCTGGAAAGGCCATTCAATTGGCAGGTCCATCGATCATTTTTGCTTATTTAATTGTCGGAATGGCGATCTTTTTTGTCATGAGGGCACTTGGTGAATTACTCTTATCGAAGGCGGGCTATCAGTCATTAACCGATATTGCAGAGGACTATCTCGGTCCTTGGGCTTCCTTTGTGACAGGGTGGACATATTGGTTTTGCTGGATTATGACAGCGATGGCGGATGTCATTGCTGTCGGAGTGTATGTGCAGTACTGGTTTGACATCCCGCAATGGATTCCTGCCATCATTTGTTTGTTGATTTTACTAGGGTTTAATTTATTAACGGTGAAGCTTTTCGGAGAAATGGAATTTTGGTTTGCGTTGATTAAGGTCATTACGATTCTATTACTGATCGGCGTTGGAATTGTCCTTTTAATCATGGGTTTTCAAACAGATGCAGGTCCGGTGACGGTAACGAATCTTTGGTCACACGGCGGATTATTCCCGCATGGTGTCACAGGCTTCTTACTGTCATTCCAGATGGTAATCTTTGCGTATGTGGGAGTGGAACTGGTCGGTGTGTCCGCAGCAGAAACAGCCAATCCGCAAAAAAACATCCCGTCTGCGATTAATAAAATTCCTTTAAGAATTCTATTTTTCTATGTGGGTGCCATCTTTGTTTTACTATGTATCAACCCATGGACTGAGCTCAGTGCATCAGAAAGTCCTTTTGTAAAAACATTTGGGCTGATTGGGATACCAGTAGCAGCGGGACTTATTAATTTTGTTGTCTTAACGTCTGCGGCTTCAGCTTGTAATAGCGGTATGTTCTCAACAAGCCGTATTTTATATAATCTCAGTCATCAAAAACAGGGACCAGCTTCCTTTGGACGTCTGAACAAGCACGCTGTTCCAAGTAATGCACTATTCGTTTCAACGATTGTGGTATCGGTCGGTGCTCTTTTAAGCAAGCTGATTCCCGAACAAGCCTTTGGTATTGTCACAACCATCAGCGCCATTTGTTTCATTTGGGTATGGAGTATTATTTTAATTTGCCATTTGAAATATAAAAAAACACGGCCTGAACTGCATGCGGCATCTACTTTTAAAGCACCGTTCACACCTTTTGTGAACATTTGTGTTCTTGTGCTCTTTGCTGCCATTCTTGTGATCATGCTGTTTGCGGATGCAACACGTCCGGCGCTCTTATTAACACCGGTTTGGTTTGGTTTCTTATTATTGATTTATGCACGAAAGAAACGCCGTGCGTCATAATGGACGGAAAAAAGCACAGCCTTTGCATTAGGCTGTGCTTTTGTTCATTTAACGATTTCTAATCCTGAACATATAATTTGCATTCAAAATGATTAAAACAAGTCCAATCACCATGATTGAGAAGAGCTGAGAGTGATTGGCCCCAAGGGAATACACAATCAAAATAAACATGGCACCGATCAACAGGATATTCATCAATTGATATGTGTGAAACAGTCCGCCAAGCATCACATGCTTTTCACCTTCGTCAGAAATAGCGAGCAGCTTTTTACTATAATCTTTGTCAGATGGGCTTGGTAGGTTGCGATTAGGGTAGACAAGCTTTAGAACGGATATCGCTACATAAGAACTGATAATGGTGACGATAAATAAAGTAACATTGACCAGAATCAGCCAAATAGGCTGCTCGGTTACGATGGCCATACCGATGGCAATAATGGACAAAATGGTACTCACCGTATTGGCTAACGTCAAATCAGTAAAGGTTCGATACTGTTTTGCTTCCAGTTCATCCTCCTCATCACCAGATACCGAAAGTGATACTCTTTTTTTCATACGTGAAATCCCTGAAAAACAATAAATAATCAATAGAATCGTCAATCCGCTGATGACAAGAGTCGCTTCGAATGCAACATCAAGAAGTGTCATCTCAAATTCGGCTGCCAGCAGACAGTAAGCGCCGAGAAAGCCAAGGAGAGCACCTAAGAGCATTTTGTATACAATTTTCATGTGAGTTCATCCTCCTCGAATAGAAAAATACGTTCAATGGGTTCCTGAAAAATTCGTGAAAGCTTAACAGCGAGCAAGAGAGACGGCATTAATTCATCTCGTTCCATTAAGCTGATGGTCTGACGAGAAACCTTTGCACGCTTTGCAAGCTCAGTTTGGTTCAACCCATCACGCGCACGAAGCTCTTTTAGCCGATTTTTCATTCTGTCACCTCAACTTTGATCGAAATCTTTCTTTGATTGTAAAGCATTGTATTCAATTTGACAAGTTTAGTTGTCAAATTGATAAAAATAATTGTCAGAAAGATCATCTTTAATCAAAAGGTGAACCATGATACGCTAAAGGAAAGAGAAACAGAAAACAGGTGATGTCCGTGTTCATTGACCAATTTAAAAATGACTTACATCAATCACAACCGTTATTTATTGGAGAAGAGACAGCGTTCAAAGCTGCGGTCCTTGTCCCTTTGGTGCAAGTAAACGGGGAATGGCATATATTATTTGAGGTGCGATCGCTGACCATGAGAAAACAGCCGGGTGATATTAGCTTCCCTGGTGGCAAACTCGACGGCAGCGAAACAGCACAGGAAGCTGCACTGCGAGAAACACATGAAGAGCTGGGTATTCCACCAGAATCGGTGGAGATTCTTGGACAGCTCAGTCCTTACATTGCTTCTCCATCCTTCGTGGTCTACCCATATGTCGGGATCATTGATGAACAAAAAGTGAAACACTCCTTCAATCAAGAAGAAGTAGAAGAGACCTTTACCGTGCCTCTATCATGGCTCAGCCAATATGAGCCGTACTTACATCATGTACCCGTTCAGCCAACACCAGGTGAGGATTTCCCTTATGAAAAAATCATGAATGGTGAGAAGTACCGCTGGGGGAGCCGATCGATAGAGGAATGGTTTTATGATTATGAAAACTACACCATTTGGGGATTAACAGCCCGCATATTAAAGCATTTTGTGACCGTTGCAAAAAGAAATTCCTAGAGATTCGCTCTCTAGGAATTTGTTGTTTTCAGCCGTTCTTTCGCTGTTTGTTTTCCTTTACCAATTGGAATAGGAGCTCTCGCTTGGCTCAGTCCGTAGGAAGGCATGTTCATATAGACGGATTCATACGAGCCGGCTTGAATTTGATAGGTTTCATGATAAATGCCCACTGCGTCATTGTTCTGAGCCTTCTGATGGAAGTTCTTCCAAGCCACCAAATGTTTTTCCATCTTCGCATAGGCAAGGAGGTCATCTGTTGATTTCCAATATTGGATCATCGCTGTCGTGCGTAAGCCAAAGTAATTCTCTGTCCCGAGGAAACCAAGCTCATCTTGATGGGTATACAGCTCTTTGATCATGCCAGGCATCGCCGTGAACACAGGCAGCCATTGATGAACTGCCCAGCGTTTGTTGATCCGCATGCCGATAATGAACACAACAATCGAGTCAGAATTCTCTGTTGTAAACCTGCCAGCACGTATGTCTTTTTTCATTCATTTACCCTTCCTTCTTCATCAAATGGGATGTTTCCACGCACCAATCAATTCCCGCTTGAGCCACTCTTTTTCCGTAATCTAAAGTAAACAGCCAATACTTCGCATCCGCTTCATCTGGATAAAGCTCTTGAATGTTTTTTTCAATCGAAACATAGGTCTCATAACGGATACGAAGCTGCCTTTCATAATCCTGTAGAAGCACCAGCTTTTTCTCAAACGAAAGATATTGACCGAAGAATAACTTTAATAACACTTCATTTCGTTCTGTTGGTAACTGATCGAGCGGCTGCGCTAACCACTGCCTTAACGTCTTCAGCCCTTTTTCAGTCAAATGATATTCCCGCTTGTCTGAGCGACCAGACGTAGAAGCGGGTGAAACCTCAGCAAGACCTTCCTCGACTATAAACTTTAAAGCTGGATAAATTTGTCCATAACTAATTTTCCAAAAATGATGCAAGCTCTTATCAATTAATTGCTTCACTTCGTACCCTGACTTACAATCTGTCGTTAAAATACCTAAAATTGCATACGTCGTATCATTGTATTTTTTCATATCAGCCCACCTATCTAAAAGATATATCAATTAGATATATAATAAATTTGAAATGAATAAAAAGCAAGAAAATAATAATTGATAGATTTATATTTTTGAAATACAGGAGATAAATCATAAATATGGTAATATATACTTGATGTGTAAAGTGCTTGCGCATCTATTCATAAAAGAATGGAGGGTGTACAAATGAAGTTGAGGAACATAGGAATATTGTTCATGATTGTTGCACTATTGATTGGTGTTGGAAGTTTTGGAGGAAACAAAGCATCTGCTAAAAAAGAATCACTGAATCAATCTTATGCATATGCTTATAAAACAAAGGACAATGTCAGTTGGCTGAAGGTGACTGAAAAGAAAGGCAAGGTCACGGGTTACCTAAACGGTAAGGGTGTTAAGATTGATCCAATTGAACCTTTTATGGTGAAAACAAAATACAAGCTAACGGGGAAAACCACCAAAAAAGGATACAAACTTAAAGTCCAACAAAAGAAGAAAACAATCGTATATGACATCTATTTTTCTGGAAAAGATCTCATGGTCAAAAAGCAAGGAGCAAAGAAAAGTAAACGCTATCAAGCTGTTGATGAGAAGAAATTAAAAGAATACAAAAAAGCCATAGATAAGCGCTATGATGAGTACGTCGATACAGCAGAAGACCGTTACTATGAGATCATAGGGAAATACACAGATAATTTAAATAAAGCCTACGGCTATCTGTATACAGCAAAAAACAATTCATATCAAATTTTCCTTGATATCGAAGAAGCCGTTTTTGAAGGGGATTTTTCAGGGGCTATTACAATCTCCAAAGCCACAGGGAAGAAAAGTAAGCCATTGAAAAAAGAAAAATATCAAGCAGTTGGAACCACAGGTTTTAAAAACTTTTGGGTATATCCCACACCAAAAATAAAGTGTGGCTTGTCTAAGATGATAGGGTCATCTGATGTAGAGGCTTCCTATATTGAGTTACCGATTTGGAAAAAGAATGAAAAAATGAAACTGAAAGCTGTGAATAAGAAACAATATCAAAAGCAAGAAGAAGCATTTAAAAATGCCGCAAAGAAAAAAGCAAAGAAAAAATAATGATAATAATTAAGTCAGATAGGACATTTGAGACTATCTGACTTTTTCGATTTAAATTTCCTCTAAAGTAAAATGAGGTCGTTTTGATGACATTAGACTTGTAAAAAAATATTTTTTAAATTCAAAAATATATGTTGACGCTTACATTAACTCAATATATACTAAAATCAAATCCAATATTGATAAATTAGACATGTGACTGGTCATGCAGGCAGGATCTAAAAACGATGAATTTCTTTAATTTGTCGTTTTAGGTCCTTTTTTTATTGCCGAAATATAGGTCTCATGTATGAGAAAAGGGGGAGAAAAAATGGATTACACACAGGTTGCCAAAGACGTTTTACAGCATGTAGGTGGCAAAGAAAACATTGCGCACCTTGAGCACTGTTCAACAAGACTTCGCTTCACACTGATTGATCAGAAGAAGGCAGATGTACCGGCTCTAGAAAAAACGCCAGGTGTCATAGCTGTCAGAATGTCAGGTCAATGCCAAGTGGTCATTGGGAATGACGTCATCGAAGTGTATCAAAAGTTAACAAGTTTAATAGGTAGCAGCTCATCAGGGAAAGACGCGCCTTCCAATCAGCCAAAAGAAAAAAGAAAAGCAGGCACAGTTCTGTTAGATTTCATTGTAGGTGTCTTCCAGCCGCTTGTTCCAGCTATCGCAGGCGGAGGGATTTTAAAATCATTTCTTCTCCTTTTCTCTTTATTAGGCTGGATGGATGCAAAGGGCCAAACCTATCAAATATTGAACATGGTAGGGGACGCACCTCTTTACTTCCTCCCTTTACTAGTCGCTGTAACGACTGCCAATAAACTAAAAGTAAACCCACTGGTCGCATTATCAGCAGTCGGTGCGCTCCTTCTTCCGAACATGACGGCTATGCTTACTGAAGGTGCGCAATTGATGACATTCGACGTAAAAAATATAGCTTATGCGTATCAAGTGTTCCCAGCAATCCTTTCTGTATTGCTTTACGCTCAAATGGAAAAATTCTTTACACGATTTTCACCAAAACCAATTCGGATTTTCTTTGTCCCAATGATGTCATTGGTCATTACTGTACCAGTTACGTTACTTCTATTAGGACCGATTGGTTTTACAGCAGGACAAGGTTTTTCATCCATCATTCTTGCAATGTTTAATACAGTAGGCTGGGTAGCTGTCGCAATTTTAGCAGCAGTCCTCCCATTCATGGTCGCATCAGGTATGCACAAAGCAATGGTCCCTTATGCAGTCACAACGATGGGAACCCTTGGGAAAGAAGCACTTTATTTACCAGCATCACTTGCGCATAATATTGCTGAAAGTGGAGCGTGTTTCGCTGTGGCACTACGCACAAAAGACAAGGTACTCAGATCAACAGCTATTTCGGCAGGGATTTCAGCATTTTTTGGCATCACAGAGCCTGCTTTGTATGGTGTGACACTTCAAAATAAGCGGGTCCTTGGAAGTGTCATGATTGGTTCGTTTGTTGGCGGAATCTTCATTGGATTAGTTGGTATACAAGCCTTTGTACTTGTTGGCCCTGGATTAGCAAGTATGTCGATGTTTATCTCAGATGAGCTCCCGCGAAATCTGATGTTTGCTGTCATTGGAGCAGTCATTTCGTTTATTGTCGCCTTTATCGCTGCTTTTGTATTAGGTAAGGATAAAACAGGAGAAGAAAAGACAAATGATCAAGCTGCATTTGCTGAACAAATTGGGGCAGGTGAAACATTCAAAAGCCCTGTGATTGGTCAAATGATCTCTCTATCTGAAGTAAAAGATGATATTTTCTCTTCAAAGGTCATGGGTGAAGGAATTGCCATAGTACCTTCAAAAGGAGCGCTTTATGCACCAGTAGATGGCGAGGTGACCTTGCTGTTCGAAACAAATCACGCACTTGGTATGAAAACGGACCAAGGGGTTGAAGTATTATTCCACATTGGCATCGATACCGTTCAGCTGGAAGGACAGTATTTTCATCCAAAAGTGCAGGCAGGAGAACGTGTTCAAGCAGGAGATTTACTGATTGAATTTGATGTAGAAAAAATCATAGCAGCAGGATATGATCCAGTTACACTTGCTGTAATCACAAATACAGATCAATATGATATAAAGGTACGGCCATTACAAGAGGTCAATCGTCAAGATACATTGATGGTTGTCACACAATTAGGAGGCTAATCATATGACAACAATTAAAGGTTTTCCAAAAGGATTTTTATGGGGCGGCGCCATTGCCGCCAACCAGGCAGAAGGCGCCTGGAATATAGATGGAAAGGGACCATCAGTTGCAGATATTGCAATGTATCGTTCCAATTTAAGTGTAGAAGATTATGAAGGACATCTTGCTGTTACTTCTGAAAATATAGATCGTGCAATAAAGGATCCAGACGATAAAAAGTACCCAAAACGCAGAGGTGTTGATTTCTATCATCACTATAAAGAGGATTTGGCTCTATTTGCTGAAATGGGCTTTAAAACACTTCGCATTTCTATTGCATGGAGCCGGATCTTCCCTACTGGAGAAGAAGCTGAACCGAATGAAAAAGGGCTGCAATTTTATGATCGTGTATTTGCCGAAATGAAAAAACTCAACATAGAACCGATTGTGACACTCTCTCATTATGAAATGCCTTTAGCCCTTAGTGTGAAATATAACGGCTGGGTTGAAAGAAAAGTGGTCGATCTCTTTGTGAAGTTCGCCAATGTTTGTTTCGAACGTTATCAACATGATGTGAAATATTGGCTCACTTTTAATGAAATTGATAGTATACACCGCCACTCATTCATTACTGCAGGAATTATTCCTGATCGTTGCCCAGAAGGAAAAGTAGAAGAGACGGTGTATCAAGCGCTTCATCATCAATTTGTCGCATCTGCTCTTGTAACAGCAGATTGCCATCGTATTATCCCAGGCAGCGAGGTTGGGTGTATGCTGACAAAATTGACAACATATCCGCATACATGTCATCCGAATGATGTGGAACAAGCCTTGAAACAAAACTTAGAAAACTACTTCTATGCAGATGTTCAGGTGTTTGGCGAATATCCGCCACTGATTACACGTATGCTTGAGAGAAAAAATATTCATATTCATATGGAAGCAGATGATCTAACCATTCTAAAAGAAAACACAGTAGATTTTATCTCATTTAGCTACTATATGTCTTTAACTGAATCAGCCCAAGAAGGATTAGAACAGACAGAAGGGAATACGATTCGTGGAGTCAAAAACCCTTATCTTCCTTCAACTGACTGGGGCTGGCAAATTGATCCGGTTGGTCTGAAAATTTCTTTAATCGAATTGTATGATCGCTATCAAAAACCTCTTATCATTGTCGAGAACGGAATGGGTGCAAAGGATGTAGTTGAAAGTGATGGCTCTATCCATGACGACTATCGTATTAACTATTTTAAAGAGCATTTCCGTCAGATGAGAGAAGCGATTGAAGAAGGCGTCGATCTCTTTGGATATACGAGCTGGGGCTCAATTGATATTATTAGTGCAGGTACATCACAAATGTCAAAACGCTATGGCTTCATTCACGTAGATCAAGATGATGATGGCAACGGAACCTTAAAACGATCTCGAAAAGATTCATTTTATTGGTACCAAAAAGTCATTGAGACAAATGGTGAATCGCTTGATTGAACACCACAATCATGAAAACAGGTGATGACGATGTTTAAAATCAAAAAAGTTTTAAACTCGAGTGTGGTCCTGGCTGAAGATCAGAACCAACAGGAGATGGTTTTGTTTGGCCGAGGGATTGGCTATGGACAGAAACCGGGTCAAATGATAGAAGAGAAAAAAGCGGACCAAGTCTTTATGTCAGTCGATAACATGAGAGCAAAAGAATTTCTTCAACTGTTAGATTCAATGCCTCAAGAGTTTATCGATTTAACTCAGCACATCGTCCAATATGCAGAAAAACGGTTAAATTCAAATCTAAATTCAGGTGTTTATTTTACCTTAATGGATCATTTGAATTTTGCTGTCGAACGACATAAAAAGAATATTAATATGACGAATCGCGTGTACTGGGAAATCAAAAATTACTATACTGAAGAATTTGAAGTAGGGAAGTACGCACTTGAGTTAGTCAATGATACATTGGGCATACAATTACCAAAAGAAGAAGCCGCCAATATCGCCTTTCACTTAATTAATGCATTAGGTGAAGAATCTGATTCGAAAGATGGCATGAAATATGCCAAAATGATCGGGAGTATTGTCAATCTTGTGCGCTATACATTGAATATGAAGATGGACCAAGAGAATATTCATTACAGTCGGTTCATTACACATGTGAAGTTCTTTGTAGAAAGATTTTATGCAAATAAATTACTCTCAGATCAAGAAAATGAGTTGTTTGAACAAATTGCACACTTGTATCCTCAAGCGATGGATGTTGCTTTTAAAATCAAAGATTATATTAAACAGGTGCATAGTATCGTCATTCCTAATGATGAACTTACTTATCTTGCGGTACATATACACCGCCTCATATCTTATCAGCAATTAAAATAATGGTGGAACCACTTGCCTTGTGATCAGGCAAGTGGTTCTTTGCTATGACCAATTTTTATATTAAGTTCCGATAGGTCGTTCTGTTGTACCAGCATTCGTCTCATTTAACGAATTGAAAGACGCTGTTTGTCCGAAAACAACGATGGTTAAAGCGATGATCAATAAACTCATTTTTTTCATTAGAATTCCTCCAGTCAAGTATAGGATGGTTCCCGTGATAGGCTTCCTTTAAAAAGAGATAGGCTTGATGAATGTCACCCAATTCCTCAAAGTGTTTTGCAGCTAGAGCACTTAATTCACAGGCACCTTCAGCATCCTTTAATTCTTTTAGAATGCTGATTTCATCGAAACAGGCTTGAGCTTTTTGAGCCATATCTTCAGTAAAATATAGATGGTAAAGCAAATTCATTTTTGCTGTATAGATGGGGCATTTCTCTGATTCATGTTTTTGGTTGACCAATTCGAAGTAATAGAGAGCTTGTGTTCTTTCATCAATAGAGAGCAGCTCTTTGATTAACATAAACATGGAGTGATGGAAATAGCACGATGAGAGGTAGTTTTCATCACTTAGAGCCTTTTCTAGGGCATCGATACATTTTTTCGATTCTCCAGCTTCGGCATACAGAATACTGATATTATGAAAAAGCTGTGAAGTTAGAAAATGATCATTTAGACTGTCAGCGATGTGTATTGCTTTTTTGTAGTAGTTTTCTGCTCTTATGAAGTCGCCAATGTCCATATAATTAGCAGCGGCGATGACAAAGGCTGTCGCTAGTCTTCTTTCATATCCTTCATGACTTTTGAAAATATCTATAGCATTCTGAATATAGTGAAGAGAAATTAGGCTTTGACGAAGTAGCATATATAAGTTTGCGATTTTCGTATGAAATTCTGCTACTTCTATTTCATCCGGAATGTTTTGCAGTTTTTTCTCGGCAATTTTAAACAGTCCAATGGCTGATGCATAGTCCCTGTTATATGAAGCGTAAAGGGCTTTGTATAGGTAAAAATAGTATTCAATTAAATCGTTTGTTTTAGAGGGGCAATCTAGCTCTGTCTGTTCATTCAGTTTTTTACCTCTCCGTTCATATAACATGAGTTTATACTTGCCTTCTAGCAATGAATAATAAGTCAAGACCTCCTGATTCTCTTCCATTTCTTGAAGTAATTGCTTTAATTCTGTGTACATTGCGTTAGCACTGTGTATATCATGCTTGCGAATCGCAATTCGCCAATCATTTAAACGGTTCCCCACCTGTTCAGCAGAAATGATAGCCATCAAATTTCACCTCTTTAAGATCCTTTCACCTGTTTCACTAAAAAACGATATCACAATTTTTGGAAGAATATAATCATTTCTGCGAGGTGATTGCCAAGAGGTAATAAAAAGGACCTAAGGTCATGTGATGTACGAAATTGTAATGGTGATTGAATGTTTTTACAAATGATTAAAATCTTTTTTTAGTCGTCTAAAAAAGGGGTATATACATTGGGTTTTATGATTATGTTCGAAAATATCACTGGTATATTACAAATAAAGTTATTTTATGTAATAGATTGGTGAGTTGGAAGGTCGATCTGTTAAAGAAAATCAGTTATGATGATGCTAGATCAAATTTGGAATAGAAACTGATAGAAGCAGACAAAAGTAAATGCCAATCACAAACACTAGTCTATTAGAAAGGACGTTGATATGAAAAAAAGATTTCAAATCTTAAACTGGCAAATCACAGTGATCATGACGACGCTGTTACTCGTTTTAGTGACTCTGTATATGTCAAAGAGATACTTTTATAGCAAAGAAATAGAGTTACTGACAGAATCTTGTCAACAAGTAGGCGGCAAAATCATATTAGAAACAAATCGTTTTTCGATGGATTATTCGTTTGAGTGCCAGAAAAAGTAGAACAGGCAGCTTTCTGCCTGTTTTTACTCCAATTACAAACCTAAATTTTGCAGCCATTGATTTAATCTAAATTCTCGATTCTCGGCAGTTGAGTCATCATATCTCCCTAAATGTAAGCTGGCTGTTATTTCTCCGTCATTCATAAACATGATTCTTTCAGAACGAAGAGCAACCTTTGGGTCATGTGTGACAAGCAGTAGTGTTGCTCCTTCAGAATGGATTTTCGAAAATATATTCATCACTTCCTTCGTTGCATTAGAGTTAAGAGCACCTGTTGGTTCATCAGCGAAAAGAATGTCTGGTTCATTCATAAGCGCTCGACAGATAGAGGCTCTCTGAAGCTGACCTCCTGATACTTCTGACAAATATCGATCTGCTAAATGATCAATATCAAGTTTTTCCATTAAATATTTAGCTCGTTCATTCATTTCTTTTCTCGGCTTTTTCTTTGTTAAGTAAGCGGCAGCAATGATGTTGTCAAATAGATTAAGATTTTTTAGTAAGTGGCTGTGTTGAAAGACAAATCCCATATCTGTTAAGCGCAGAGCAGTTAACTGTTTGTCTGTCATTTCTGATAGTAATCGGCCTTTATATTTGATCTCACCTGTTGAGGCTGTTTCTATCCCGCTAAGTTGATAAAGCAAGGAAGTTTTCCCGCATCCGGAAGGTCCCATAATGGTCACAAATTCCCCAGGCTTTATCGATAAATGGATATCTTTAAGAATGATTTGTTTCTGTCCTTTTAAAGAATCGATTTGCAAAGACAATCGCTTTGTTTCAATCAAGTGTTCCATGTGAAACATCTCCTTATGAAAGTGTATGACGTGTAGTTTGATTAGTAAAAAACGTCTTCAATAACGAAGAGGTTAAAGCTAAGCTGACAATCAACAGTGTGATTGGGTACACAACTGACACCCATTGTGGTGCCAGCCACTGCAGGCTTGATGCCCCTAGGGAGGCTCCACCTACACTCATCAAAGCTGGTCCAATCGTATGGACAGCGATCGTACCAATAAAGGCGCCCAAAGAGATAACGACGATAAAACTTGTGATATATTGTGCTGTTACATCTTTTTTAGAAAATCCAATCATTCTTAACATGTGGTTTCGACTTGAATCTTTCGTTTTTAACATGTGCAGAAACATGAATAGCATCAAACTGGCGGTTCCAAAAGCAGCTAATGTAGACAAAAATGCAACGATTTTTACTAAAGAGGCTGTGCTGCCGATTGTTTGATGAACGTATTCTTTCATATCTGTCACTTTTGCAGGAGATATCCCTTTTTCAAATACTGTCTTTTTCTCCGCAATTTCTACTCCTTGTTTTAGTTGGATTTGAATGGTTTTCCAAAGGGCTGATTGGGAAAATGGCTGTGATATTGCTTTGGCTGTTTTGCCGCCGTTGGTGACATCCTGATAAATGCCAGTCACTGTTTTTTGAATTTCATGCCCGTTTGTTACGAGAGTGATTTTTTCTCCTACCTTTTTCTGGAGTGAATCTGAACTTAGTACTGATAAGGCAATTTCTTTATTCTTTAAAGGCTGTCGCCCTTGTAAATAGGTGAGAGGAAATGCTGAGAGATCACCTGTTTCTAAATAGAGTGTTTCTAATGTATTCTCCTTTGATTTTGCCTGAAGAGAAGTTGTTTCATATATGGCTGATGTATGAATATCCCGATCTTCACGAATCATTGATTCTATTTCATTTGTATTTTCCTCTAGATGATTTCCTTGTCGTATATCAATTCGAAGGTCACTTTGACCAGAGCCAAGATATGTGATGAAATCCGGTGATTGTAAGGTGTGCCATAGCTGAATAGGCAGCAGCATCAAAAATGTACAAAGCGCGATAATACAAGTAATCGTTGTGTACAACTTCTTTCGTGATAACAGATCTTTTAAACCAAGCCAAATATTGACCGGTATGAACCTGTTTTTCTTGAGATGTAGGGGTATTAGTTTTATATCATTCGTTGAAATGGCGGCGCCTTGAAGTGCTTGAGCAGCTGATACTTGACCAAACTTTCTTAGGACAGTATAGCTGCAAGAAATGACGATCATTGCCATTACAATAGAAACACAAAGCGGGATGAACCAAGAAGTAAAAGAAGGCTGATTCCCCATGTAGCGCTGAATATTGGTCGTAAACAAATCACCAAATAAAAGCGTTAACCCATATCCTGCTATACACCCTACACAAGCAAGCACGGCATACTTTCCAACGTATAATTGCTTGATTCTTGTTAAAGGAATCCCAAGCACCTTCAGTATTCCAATTTCACGTTCGTCCTCTTCTATAGAAGCTGTCATAGCAAGATGGAGAGAGAGAAGGGCTATACCGATAAGTAGCATGCAAACAAGCAGGAGAATGGCAATCACCATTCCATCTGTCAATGCATTCAGCATACGGAGCAAAGGTAATGTGACAGCTGGACCTTGCTGTGGAAGCTGTGATGACTGGTAGATTGCTTGAAAGGCATCTGCCTGAGCGGCATCATGCAGTAAAAATTCAATTAAATATTCCTTTTTATGAAACACTTGATTCATTGCGTCCCAATCCTTGTGATGAAGAAGGAATCTTTTCGAACTAACAAGACTGGGGTTCATTTGTGCATCTCGCAAGAACGCTTTGATGCGGAAAGAGAATTGATTAGACCCTTTCCCAATCAGTAACGTTTCTCCTATCTTGAGATGATACTTTTGTTGAAAATAGATAGGGACAGCCACTTCACCTTTATTGACAGTGAGCTTTTCATTTTGTTCATTTAAAAGAAAATCAAAATGACGATTTTGTTTCACAAATAAATGATCCATCACACCTGCTTTGGCGGGTTCATGTCCGAACTTGATGTTTGCATGTTCAATTGGAATCATTGGGACGATTTGATGTGCTTTTACCATGGACTGCTTGTTTGAAAATGCTTCAATGTCTTTTTCATTTAGGCTGCCGTCATGCATTTGGACAAAATCTGGTGCCTTGGCTGAATGGAGCAGATTAGAAATGGAACCATTCAGCTGTACTGTCATTTGAGCGGCGTTTGTTGCGAGAAATGATGTCAACATAATACAAATGGTTAAACCGATGGAAATGAGACGGTGGCGGGTTAAGTCTTTCTTTATAAACGTCAGTCTCATGAGGCTGATTCTCCTTCATGTTGAAGCATATTTTTTGTTAAGTAGGCAAGGGCAAACATGAAAGTGCTGACTATTAGCACCGTCACATACATGTTGGCTGAAAACGTATTGAACAAGAATCCATACATCATTTGACCAAGCGGGGCAGCACATTGAGAAACCATTGTCAGGTTTGCCATCACTTTTCCTAATTGACTATTTGGCGTTTTCTTTTGAACATGTGAAATTACAACGATTGAGATCATTGTAAGCAGCATAGCAATTGGAAGACATCCTGCTAGAAAGAGAAAATAAGCTGGATAAGTGCCAAATTGAAGAGCTGTGTTGGATGTTGAGAATGCGACAGGTAGCAAGATGATCGCGATGACGATCAGCCAGCGATATAAAGTAGGTATCTGCCAATGCTTTGCTACAAGTCCAACTAGCAGAGCCCCTGCGATCACAGCGAACTCAATCAAGCCCATGCCTATTCCATACATGATGTCACTGCTTTTCATTGTGACCCTTAAAATGATTGGACCACCCACGATAAAAAATGGCGTGAGGATGAAATTTAACATTGCAGCAAGCAGCATGGCTCTTTTTAAAAATGGCTGACTGCCAATATAGGAAAATCCCTGTTTCATATCTATTATGAGCACTTTGCCCATAGTTTCCGTTAGCGGGCTAGGTGAGAAGGATATGTTTAACCGTAAAAGCATGCATGCTGATAGAAAAAACACGATAGCACTGGCACCTATGATGGATTGACTTCCAATCAGTCCGTACAGAACCCCGCCGATAATAGGAGCGAGAACACCTGAAAGTGCCTGCACGCCATTGACGATTCCGTTTGCTTGTTCTAATTGTTCCTGTTTTACTAACTGTGGAATGCAGGACATCACAGCAGGAGCATAGAACGTACTCATCACACCAAGAAGCACCATGACCGCTCCGATCATATAGAGTGAATCATTTCCTGAGAATAACCAAAAATAAAAAGCCAGAATCATGATGCCGGTGAGAACATCAAATAAAATCATCAAGTTCCTTCTGTTAAACCGGTCAGCGATTGCTCCTGCTAAGGGAGAAAGAAGGAGTGGGACATTGGATAAAGCGAATAGTAAGGCATATAAGTCAACACGCTGCGTCATATCCAGTACGTGTAAAGATAGAACAAACCGAATTAAGGAAGAACCAAAAACGGAAATAATTTGTCCGAGAACGAGGTACATAAAGTGGGATGAACCTCTTTTGGATAACAAAGACATGAGTATCACTCTCCTTTTAGACCGACCGTCAGTCTATAACGTATGCAGGATTGGTATTGAAGTGACCAATCACTGATTCTTTTCATCCAGCTCTCCAGTTAATCGCTTTAGAAGAAAGCAGAAGCTTCCCTTTTCTGCATGTAATGAGGATTCGAGGATATCGATAAAAGCTAAAGCGCGTCGTATACTTTCTTCGGCTGTCCATTGAAAAAGGCCCTCATCAAATATGACCTGTGCAGAAGCAAGAAGGAATTCAACCGTTTCTTGCGGGAACTTTGTTTTGAATGTTCCTTCTTCCACCCCATGCTGAATGACGTCTGCCAATACGGGTGATAGTTCTTTAATCGCTTTGATTAAGCTTTTTTGGTGCATCTCTGCATTAGAAGGCTGATGGAATTGTTCAATCATCCCCTGTTTATTGCTTCCTTGCTGAGGCGATTGTGCCATGATGATACGAAATAGTTTGTCGACGACTGGAAGGTCTGGCTCAGCCGCAATACGCTTTGCCACGATGATATCTGCTTTGATGATCCTGTCAATAATGGCATCCATCACTTCTTCTTTGGATGAAAAGTAATAATAAAAAGTGCCTTTTGCAATGCCAACAGCTTTCAGAATGTCGATAATCGTTGTTTGCTGATAGCCTTTGGTAGAAAAAAGCTCTTCGGCTGCGTTTAAGATGTCATTTTTACGTTCTTCAGGATGTTTAACGGTTCTCATAAAGCCATCCTTTCTTTTGACTAGACTGTCGGTCGATCCTTTGATTTGATTAAACACTTTTCAATGTCCCTTTGTCAATGCCTCATTTTTGAACACTTTGCATTTATTGTGCAATGACACTATGATACATTGAATGAAAACAGCCTCAGGAGAGATGCCTCATGCAATTTTTAACTGCTGAATTGGCGCAAGAAATGGTTGAACGTACGATGCGTATTTTAGATAAAAACATTAATGTGATGAATGCAGATGGTGTCATAATTGGTTCTGGTGAACGAAACAGGATTGGTCAGAAACATGATGGTGCACGACTTGTGCTGACAAGCGGGAACAGTATGGAAATTGACCATGAGGCGTCCTTACGCTTAGAAGGAGTGAGACCTGGAATCAATTTGCCTATTTGCTTTCGTGAACAAGTAGTTGGTGTGATTGGAATTACTGGTGAGCCAGAGGACATTCGGCATCATGCCGAGCTGGTGAAAATGGCAGCTGAGCTTGTGTTAGAGCAGTCTTTTCTGCTTGAACGAATTCAGTGGCGGCAAAGAATAGAGAGTGAAATTGTCAATCAGTTAATTTCTGATTCGGACGTTGGTGATCATCAGCTAAAGAACCGAGCTGCATGGCTGGGAATGGATTTAGATAAGCGCCGAATGGTCATCGTTTTTCAGCCAGTTCCATCCTCGGAAGACGCTGTGCATAAAATGATACATGCGATTCAATACGATAAGAATGCGGATGATTTGCTTGGCATGACCTTTCGTCATGAATTGGTTCTTTTAAGGCAGCCGATCCCTGATCATCGTTTAAAGCATGTGGCAGGGCAGCTGCAAAGAACAATGGAAAAAGCAGTAGGAGGTCAGGTGCTAGTGGGGATAGGGACTGTCGCCGACGACATAAGCCGACTGCCATTGTCTTTTGAGCACGCAAGAGATGCCTTGAGGTTGGGGAAAACTCTTGATCCCGAGGAGAGTATTTATTTTTTTAAATCTTATCAGTTGGAAAGGCTATTCCTCACTGCAGGAGCTGTTGAAGAGGAGATTAGATGGACTGACTTTTACAAGCCATTAACACAGGAAGCGGAGCTCGCCCAAACTTTAAGGATTTACATTGAAGAGGGCGGTGATTTACAAAGAATTGTTGATCGTTTATTTATTCACCGGAATACTTTGCGATATCGTTTAGATAAAATTCAAGCATTGACCGGAAAAAATCCCCGTCATGTGAAACAGTTGATGGAGCTTTATATGGCGCAGTTGATGAGTCAACTATCTTGATTGTGCATATGCACAATGGAATGAAGGGATAAATTAAAAAAATTCATCTAGATTCACAACCCGATCCCCACTAGTAAACGCTTACAATTGGAGAAAGACATTTTGGGGGAGATCGAGGATGAGTGGAGATGTGACAGTAAGTACACTGGGAGCCGTGACGGCGCTTGTGATAGCGATTGTTCTTATTCTAAAAAAAGTATCACCTGCATATGGCATGCTGGCAGGTGCCTTCATAGGCGGCTTGGTAGGCGGTGTAGATATTGTTCAGACCGTCAACGTCATGATGGAAGGCGCTAAGGATATGATTCCGGCTGTCCTCAGAATTATGGCGGCAGGTGTACTAGCTGGCGTTTTGATTGAGTCGGGTGCAGCTTTAACTATCGCCGAGGCTATCGTGAAAAAGCTTGGAGAGGCGAGGGCGTTATTAGCACTCGCACTGGCAACCATGATTTTAACAACAGTGGGCGTTTTTGTAGATGTAGCTGTTATCACGGTAGCGCCCATTGCACTTGCCATTGCCAAACGGGCAAAGCTGTCGAAAACGGGGATTCTACTTGCCATGATTGGAGGCGGGAAGGCAGGGAATATCATGTCACCGAATCCGAATGCCATTGCCGCTTCTGATGCTTTTGGTGTACCGCTTACTTCAATGATGGCTGCGGGTGTCATCCCGGCTGTGTTTGGATTGGCTGTTACATATGTGTTAGCCAAAAAGCTTGCAAAAAAAGGGACACCTGTTCTTGAAGAGGAAACTGCGCAAAGCAAAGTTCAAGTGCCAGCTTTTTTTCAAGCACTTGCGGGTCCGCTTGTCACCATTTTATTGTTGGCTTTAAGACCGCTTTTTCAAATCAATATAGACCCAATGATCGCCTTACCGATCGGAGGCATTGTAGGCGCTCTTTTCATGAAAAAAGGGAAGTTTCTCAATGATTATGCGATATCGGGGCTTCATAAAATGTCGGGTGTAGCAATTATGTTATTAGGGACAGGCACACTAGCAGGAATTGTATCGAATTCTTCCTTAAAAGATGTGTTTATTCAAGCACTCGATGCATCGGGATTACCTCCGTATTTACTTGCACCAGCTTCGGGGATATTTATGTCAGCCGCCACCGCTTCGACAACAGCAGGAACGGCGGTAGCGAGTGGCGTATTTAGCGGTACATTAATTGGCCTTGGCGTATCTGCTCTTTCAGGAGCAGCCATGATTCATGCTGGGGCAACAGTGCTAGATCATATGCCGCACGGGAGCTTTTTCCATGCCACAGCAGGAAGTGTTCAAATGGACATCAAAGAGCGGTTGAAACTCATGCCTTTTGAATCGTTAATTGGTTTGACATTAACCGTCGTATCGACCATTATATTCGGCGTTTTCCAGTTGTTTGGCTGATGACATTTGATAAGAAACGAGGGGCTTTAGGATGAAAATTGTGATTGCACCAGATTCATTTAAAGAAAGTTTATCTGCATATGAGACAGCATGTGCCATTGAACGAGGATTTCATGCGATTTTGCCAAACGCTGAATATATCAAACTTCCAATGGCAGATGGAGGAGAGGGAACTGTTCAATCGCTAGTTGATGCGACGGGCGGGCACATTGTCAATCAAGTGGTCACAGGCCCGCTTGGGGAGCCTGTTGATGCCTTTTTTGGCATGTTAGGGGACGGTCAGACTGCCGTCATAGAGATGGCCGCAGCCTCTGGGTTACACCTTGTTCCGCAAGAAAAACGCAATCCCTTATTCACGACATCGAGAGGAACAGGGGAATTAATGCTTGCGGCACTGGATCAAGGAGCGAAGCATGTCATCATTGGGCTTGGCGGAAGTGCAACAAATGATGGCGGCGTTGGGATGATGCAAGGATTAGGTGCGGCTTTTCTTGATAATGCAGGACAGGATCTGTCGCCAGGCGGTGGAGCCCTTCATCAATTAGCTTCTATTGATCTATCTGGACTTGACCCAAGACTGCAATCCGTTCGGCTGGAGGCAGCTTGTGATGTGGACAATCCTTTAACGGGTGAAAGAGGAGCATCTGCTGTATTTGGTCCTCAAAAGGGTGCTGATAAAGAAACGGTTCAAGTGTTAGATAAAAACTTAGCTCATTTTGCACAAGTAGCAGAAAAACAGTTCAATGTATTTTTTGAAGGTGTAGCAGGGGCAGGAGCGGCAGGAGGACTTGGTGCGAGTTTATTAGGCTTTTTACACGCCGATTTGCAAAGAGGAATTGATATTGTGCTGAAGGCAGTTCATTTTGATGATGTCATCAAGGAGGCAGACCTTGTCATTACTGGGGAAGGCCGGATTGACCAGCAGACCATTTATGGAAAAACGCCAATTGGTGTAGCCAAAGCAGCAAAGCAGTATCACCTGCCTGTGATTGGTATTGCGGGCTCCCTCTCAAAAGACAGTGCAGTTGTACATGAGCATGGAATTGATGCACTTTTTAGTATCGTTCCAGGTGTAACTTCTCTTTCTGAGGCGATGAGAGATGGGGCTCTTCATGTAGAGAGAACCGCTCGGAATATTGCGGCTGCTATATCAATTGGAAGAAATAAGTAAACGTTGAAAAATGTTTCCTTTTCTATCACATTCCTTTCTATAGAAATGTGGTAAAATTGTATGAAATAAAATAGAAAGTTGGAGGAAACACAAATGTCTAATCTACCGAATTGTCCTTCATGCAGTTCACCTTATACTTACGAGGATGGCAGTCTGCTGGTTTGTCCTGAATGTGCGCATGAATGGTCACTTGAACAAGAACAAGCGGCAGAGGACCAGCTTGTTGTCAAAGATGCGAATGGAAATCTGTTAAGAGACGGGGATACGGTCTCTGTCATCAAAGATTTAAAAGTAAAAGGTTCTTCTTCCGTTTTAAAAATAGGGACGAAGGTCAAAGGCATTCGTTTAGTTGAAGGCGATCATAACATTGATTGTAAAATTCCTAGCTTTGGCGCAATGAAGTTAAAATCAGAGTTTGTGAAAAAGGTATAATAACGAAAGGAGGCTGTCAGTAAGAGGCCTCTTTTTATTTCTTTATTTATAGGTGAAAGGAATAATCTTAAACAGAATTCCATACATATATACCTGTTGAAAAAGGTTCATTTTTTAAAAAAATCAAGCCTCTTTTCACATAAAAAATTGCTGTTTTCTTAACCCTACCTTAAAAAAGGCAGATGATTCGCTAAATTTTGCCTAATCCCCTTCACAACTTTTGGGCATTGCTGTACCATATGGAAGTGTTCTTCTATTTTTAACGGATCATGGTGTTTATCAGGAAATAGATGATAGATAATACTTAGACAAAGAAGGAGAGGTAACGTGACGAACGTTTTAGAACTGCATAATGTATCTAGGCATATTCACGGGAAAAAGATCGTTCAAGACTTGAGCTTTTCTGTCCAAGCAGGCGAAGTCTTTGGCTTCTTAGGACCAAACGGTGCAGGGAAAACAACAACCATTCGTATGATGGTCGGTCTTTCTCCTATTACATCTGGCGACATTCTGATTAATGGTCATAGTATTCAATCCTCATATCAGCATGCCATCCAAGATGTTGGTGCCATTATTGAAAACCCAGAAATGTATAATCACTTAACAGCCAGACAAAATCTTGTTCACTTTGCCAGAATGAATGGGAAAGTGGATGAAGGGCGAATTGATGAGCTGCTAGAGCTGGTCAGCTTACAGCACGTGAAACATAAGCGTGTCCGTACGTTTTCATTAGGAATGAAGCAGCGTTTAGGCATTGCGCAAGCACTCATACATAGACCGAAACTGCTTATATTAGATGAGCCGACCAATGGACTTGATCCAGAGGGAATTCGCATGATACGAGATTACTTGAGAAGGCTTGCAAAGGAAGAAGGGCTAGCTGTCATTGTTTCAAGTCACCTCATGTCAGAAATGGAATTGATGTGTGATCGTTTTGCGATTATCCAAAAAGGAAAGCTGATTGCGATTGAGGATCAGCGTACAGAGACGAATCAAGACGAATTGGTCAATTATCGAATGAAGGTCGCATCCGGTGAGCTGGAAGAAGCGCAGAAGCTCATTGGTGTATTTGAGGAAGGTACGACTGTAAAAGAAGAGGAGCAGTATTTATTCTTCTCCTTGCCAGAAGAGAAAATGCCGGAATTGATTCGTCATTTGAGTGACGCGTCCATTCATTTGTACGAAATCAAAATAGAAAAACAAACCTTAGAAGATAAGTTCTTAAGCTTAACAGGTAAAAAGGAGGCAGACGTATGATTCGCCTCATTCAAAACGAGTGGATGAAGATCAGTTATCGTGTTGGAACTTGGATTATGGTTGGACTTCTTGTTTTAGGTATGATTGCCACACTGATCTTTGCACTTAAAACAAATGACGAAGATCAATCATCCGGAGCTTGGAAAGACCAACTAGAAATGATGAATACTGAGAACAAGAAGGAACTCAAAGAAACAGAAAATGGTTTCTTTAAAAGAAGCCTTGAAAAAGAGATCGCTATTAATGATTATCGAATCAAGCATAACTTACCGCCAGCTAATCAGTTTAGTGACAGTGTATGGGATTATGTGAAAACAAACGCCAATTTACTTCAGCTTGTAGGTGTGTTTGTGATCATTATTGCTTCCACCATTGTCTCGGCTGAATACAAGCATGGTACAATTAAATTATTATTGATTCGCCCACCATCAAGGCTAAAGATCCTAATATCTAAATATATTACGGTGCAGCTATATGCTCTTTTACTTGTTGTGGTACTGTTTATCTTGTCATTTATATTGGGTGCCATTTTCTTCGGCCTCAACACTGATTATGTGAATTTGGTCTATCAAAATGGTGAAGTGATTGAACGTTCGCAGTTTGCAAATATGGTCTTTTATTATCTTGCTCATTGTGCAATGTTTGTCGTACTGGGAACACTTTCGTTCGCCATTTCTACAGTATTTAGAAGTGAAGCTATCTCCATCGCTATTAGTGTGTTAGCTTATATTGTGGGTGGATCAATTACAGGTATTTTAATGCTCTTCTTTGATTGGGCAAAATATTTGTTATTTGCAAATGATCCATCTCAATATTTTATGGAAGAGGTTACTCTTATCGAAGGTATGTCTCTAGGATTCTCATTAACAGTCCTAGTCATCTATTGGGCTATTTTCTTGGCCATTGCCCTGATTGTCTTCCAAAAGCGAGAAGTGAAAACAGGCAGTTAATGTTAATTTAACTTTTTAGGAGGTTTACACATGATTAGACGTAAAGGTGAAAAAATTATGGGGATTATTAGTATTGTCCTCAATGCCATTGGTGTTGGATTTGGAGCATTAATTCTCTCCTTAGGTCCATCATTTTATGATGAAATCAATGAAGTGTTACAAGAGGAAGGAGAAACATTGCCGATTGAAACGCTTCAAGCTTCTGTCAATGCATTTGGTACGCAGTTCATGGTCGTTTCCGCAATTGCGGCTGTGCTATCGATTGTCGGTGTGATTTTCTTGAAAACAGACCGCCGTGCCGTGCTTTCAGGTATTCTTTTCTTGGTGTCTGCTGTGACTCTTTTAATTGGAACAGTCGGTCTTGCATTTGCTCCAATGGTTCTATTGTTTATCATTGGATTGATGTCTCTTATTAGAAAGCCGAAAACAGACATTCACACGAGTGAATATCCTTCATAAATACAAAGAAAAAGACATGCGTCGTTGTACGCATGTCTTTCTTTTTTTAAATGATACCGATCAGCAACGCCACGAACAGAAGGATAATACTGAATCCCCACATCCAAAAGAAGGAGTAGCGGATATGTTTCCCCATATCGACTCCCGCAAGACCTATCGCAAGCCAAACGGCTGGAGCGAGTGGACTGACAAAGGTTCCGATGATGTTTCCAATCATCATGGCATACGCAGCGGAAGTGCCCGACACGCCAACCTCAGATGTAATCGATTCGACAATTGGAAGTAGAGCATAATAATAGGCGTCTGTGCTTGTCAGCATATCCAGCGGTACCCCAAACATCCCAACAATGATATGTAAAAATGGAAGCAGGAAAGCAGGTAGAATCTGAATGCTGTCCACAGCAATGGCTTTTAGCATGCCCGTTCCTTCGAGAATTCCTAAAAATGAACCTGCGGAGAAAATAACGGCAGCCATCATGAGTGCACTAGGTGCATGCGCCTTGATTCTCTCCATTTGTACATCCACTTTCGGATAGTTAATTAATAGTGCGAGAGAAAGACCAATCATAAACATATAACTAGCCGGAATCACGTTGAGCACAAGAAGGACAACTACGGCTATAAACAGAATGAAATTCACCCACATCAAGTGATAACGTTTTAAAGCGGCGTCACCTGTCTCGCTAATGGATTGAATAGCCCGGTCCCAATCTGCGCCTTCTAATTGAACAGCAGCGATTTCATTTGCGGCGATTTTGACCCGAATGCGTTTTTCTTCTCTTTTTCCTAAAATAAATGCCATTCCTAATACGAGAACGACCCCAATGAGCTGAATGGGAATGAGCGGCACCCAAAGTTCAGATGGGTCCATATTAAGGACACTCGCTGCCCGTCCTGTGGGGCCAGCCCACGGCACCATATTCGTTAAGCCGGCACTTGTTCCGATCAATAACAGCAATAAGTACGGACTCATATGTAATTTTTTATAAAGTGGAAGCAGTGCAGGTACAGTTAATAAAAATGTAGTCGCTCCTGCTCCGTCTAAATGAGCGATGACTCCTATTAGAGCTGTTCCCATCGCAACCGTGACAACATTTCCCTTTGTCAGTTTAATCAGTGTTTTTATTACAGGTTCAAAGAACCCTGTATCTTGTAAAATACCAAAAAATAAAATGGCGAAGATGAACATGGTCGCCACTGGCAGTACTTTGATAATCCCCTCTTCAAAGAAAGATTGAATGTCATTGATTCCAAATCCTGCGATGAATGCCCCGATTAAAGGCACCATGACCATGGCAACAATTGGACTTGCTTTCCCCCAAATCAGCAATACAACAATCGTTAAAATAATCAATAATCCAACAAACGTTAACATAAGTCCCTCCCCCTACAATAAACCATTTACATTTTCTTGCTCTTTTTATGACAATGCAGTCCCATATCTGCATTGAAAAAAAGGGTATCAAAAATATGAGTATTAGGCAACCGCTTTCATACCTATACAATGGTAAAAAAGGATGGTTAATCCATTCACGGCGCGGTATCAAACATGTCAAAAAATTTAGATAAAATATAACGATTCAAGGGGATTTCTACAAGCGAGTATATTTATATAGGTATTTAGAATCATTAAAATAAAAGAAGCGTTCAATGAATGAACGCTTCTTTCAAATTATTTTTTCAAGATGACGTACTCGTAAGGGTCAAGCTGAAGCTGGTCTGGCACCTGCTCTTCAGTCAGCATATTTTCATAGCTTTCCGCTGAATCTAGTGATATGTTCTGCAGCTCTTCTGTAAAATTCATCATAAATACATAGTCCTGCGACCCATCTGTTCGTTTTTGTACACTAACTCCCTCTGGAATCACAGATGATAGGACGGGCTGTATACCCATTCCTGCGATGAGATCCTCGTAAAACTCATCATAAAAAATCTGCTCATTTTCGGAAGCCATATAGTATGCTTTTCCATCTCCAAAAGGATGGACAGTCAGGGCTGGCTGTCCTTCATAGCAGCCATTCTCAAAATGCCCTAACACAGAAGCCGTTTCAGGATGAATGGATTCGCAATATTGCCCGACATGGTAGGTGCGTCCATTCCCTGTGGTTATTAACACATGTTCATCTGGCATCAATGTGTTGATTTCCTCAGCCCATATGCCAAGTACATGACGGAGAGGGCCGGGGAAACCACCGAGGAAACATAGGTCATTTTCGTCGACCATGCCGCTCCAATATGTCGCGATAAAAATACCGCCCTTTTTGACAAAGGCTTCGATTTTTTCTGCGACGCCTGGTTTGATCATGTAGAGCATTGGAGCAACCAGCACACGATAGGATGAGAAATCCTTCTCCATGCCGACAATGTCAACAGGGATGCCTTTTTTCCAAAAGCTTCGATAGTGAGTTTGACAAGCCTCTACATAGCGTTTGTTTGTATTATTTAAGCCTTGCGCATCATCAATGGCCCAGTGGTTTTCCCAATCGTATATGATGGCGACTTCTGGTTGTACGGACGTGCCCGCAATGGGTTGCAGCTGCTCCAATTGTTTTCCTAGATCAGCGACTTCTTGAAACACGCGCGTATGTTCATGTCCAGAATGATCGACTACGGCGCCATGGAATTTCTCGGAGGCACCTCGGCCTTGGCGCCACTGGAAGTAAAGCACGGAGTCTGATCCGTGGGCAATCGCCTGTATGGCAGAAAGGTGTGCCATTCCTTTGTGTTTGACCTTATTCACTTCATGCCAGTTCACAAGGCTCGGTGTACTCTCCATAACGAGAAATGGCTGACCGTCCTTTAATGAACGATATAAATCGTGAACGAAGGCGACGTTTGACGCTAATTCGGAGGTTGTTTCCCTGCCGCTATGCCATGCTGGATAGCTATCCCATGAAATCACGTCGACCTCTTTTGCAAATTGATGATAATCCAGCCCAAGGAATGGGCGCATATGCGGGTAGTCGCCCATAAAGTTGGTGGTCACTGGGATATGAGGCGTTAATTCCCGCAGCGGTTCAATTTCATTTTGATAAAAATTGATCGTTTGCGCTGTGACAAAGCGCTTCCAGTCTAGGTTCATCCCGTGAATCATGTGCTCCCCGTGCGGTGCAGGTGATTCGATTTGTGACCAGTCACTATACGTGTGGCTCCAAAAACCCGTCCACCATGCTTGATTCAAAACTTCAAGGTCATGATTGTATTTGTCTTTCAAATAGTCCCGAAATGCTTCCTGGCAAAGATCACAATGACATTCGCCGCCGTACTCATTCGAAATGTGCCACATAATCAGTGCTGGATGATCCTTGTAGCGTTCAGCCAGCAGCCGGTTGAGTGTATTCGTTTTTTCTCGATAAACCGGTGAGGTGAAGCAATGATTATGGCGCAGTCCATGTAAATTACGCTGACGGTTCGCTTCGACGCGCAATACCTCTGGATATGCTTGTGACAGCCAAGCAGGTCTTGCCCCGCTTGGCGTTGCGAGAATGGCGTGAGCCCCCTGAGCTGCCAAGCGGTCCATGATGTCATCCAGCCATGCAAAATCATACTGCCCTTCTTTTGGCTCTAGCTTACTCCATGCGAAAATGTTGATGGAGAATGTTTGACAGTGTGCAAGCTTCATTAATCGAAAATCTTTGTCAATGATCTCCGGCATATGGAGCCATTGATCTGGATTATAATCGCCACCATGCAAAAAGCCTTTCACATTTGGGTGAAGGAGTGGGTAACGCTTTCCCATTTTGTCACGTCCTATCCTTTTAATTACGGTGTCATTTGTTTAAATACATCAAGAGAAGGCAGTGCTTTTCCGTTGAAATCAAACATCGCTTGATTTTCCCAAGCATTTCCGACTGTACCGGTTGTTTGGATATAAGCCAGCCCGTATTGACTAGACCACGGAGCGCCTTTCGCTGGAATCCAAAGCGGCTCCCAATAAAAGAACCCTTTTCCGCGATTGTTTTTTACTTGTGAAATTTTCTCTGATAGATCTCGTATAAAAGATGCCTGACCTTGAGGTGAAGCCGGGTAGCCGGCTGTTTTGACAGAGTCTTGATTAAATGAATTCTCTAGGTTGTCGCCATTTGCTGTCGTAAACCCATAGGCGGTTTCCACAACAATCACGTCTTTGTGATAGCGGGCACTAATATCATTCATATTAGACGTCAGACCATTAAATCCACCGTCCCAATACGGGTAATAAGATAGACCGATCGTATCGAATGAGACGGCTCGTTTTGTGATTTCATCAAACCACCAGCGGGACGCACCATTGTCCCCTCCGTGTGCAAGGTGAAGCATGATTTTGATGTTAGAATCGACAGAGCGGACAGCATTTGTGCCAGCCTTTAGCAAAGCGGCGAGCCGGTCAAATTCCCCGCCGCCTTCACCCCAGCTCTTTCCATTTGGCCACAGCATGCCTGAGTTCAGTTCATTCCCAACCTGAACCATGTTCGGAAGGGCATTTTGTGCTCTCATCGCTTTGAGTACATCCCCTGTGTAAGTGCCGACCGCTTTTACTAAATCGTTTTGTGAAAGAGATGCCCACACTTTCGGTTTGAACTGTTTACCAGGATCAGTCCAGAAATCACTGTAGTGAAAATCAAGCAGCACTTTCATATTTTGTGCTTTTGCACGTTTCGATAGAGCGATGGCTGTGTTTAAATCATTTGTCCCGCCGTTATAGGCACGGCCTTGGTTGTCGTATGGATTGTTCCACAGTCTAATGCGCACATAGTTGACGCCTTTTTCCTTTAATAGCTTGAGCGGGTCCACCTGTTTTCCGTTCTGGTCGAAGTATCTGCCGCCGCTTCTCTCTACTTCTGCAAGCATAGAGATATCGGCTCCTTTGATGAAATCACCTTGCAGTCCATTGATCGGCTGAACAGAAATCGTATCGGCTTTTGCTTCAGGCAAAATACCTAACCCCATAAAAAAGAAAACGACAACCGTGACGAGCATCCACTTTTTCATCAAATCTCCCCTTATCCTTTTGTCCCGCCTTGTGTGAGGCCGGATACAAATTGTTTTTGTAAAACAAGAAACAATAAAGCGACTGGAATCGCAATGAGTAAAGCCCCGGCTGCAAAGGTCGTGTAGCTGGCCCCCATTTTGTCTGACACAAGATTGTACAGACCGATCGGGAGCGTATACATTTCGGGTGAGCGGACAATGACACTGGAGATGATGAAATCACCCAGTGGTCCTGTAAAAGAGTTGATGGCAACAACCGCCAAAATCGGCTTAGCAAGCGGCATAATAATTTGGATGAAAATCCGGAAATGCCCTGCGCCGTCCATTCTGGCTGATTCATCGAGATCCTTCGGAATCGCATCAAGATAGCCTTTCATTAAATACGTATTCATCGGAATTTGCCCGCCTGCATAAATCAAAATCAGTGCAAGGTGGCTGTTAATCAGTCCAAGCATTTGAGCCAAAACAAAAATCGCAATCAGCGCTGAAAATTGCGGAATCATTTGCAGCAGCAAAAAGAGCATCAGCCCATTTTTCCGTCCTTTGAAACGGAATCTGGAAAAGGCATAGCCTGTAAAACTGACAAGAATTAACGTTAAGAGCATAGTCGCAATACTGATCTTCATGGAATTCCAATACCATTTTGCATAAAGTGCCCCCTGACCGAAAAAGAGCTCGGTAAAGTGGCTGAACGTTGGATTCTTCGGAAACATACTTGTACTCATGAGGCTGTTTCCAGGATTAAAGGAAGCACCGATTGTCCAAAGCAGTGGATATAGAATACAAATGGAGGCAATGAAAAGGATAAAATAAGTAATGCTCAGGCGAATGAGCTTGTTTTGTTTTGATCCCATATCACATCATGTCCTCCTCTTTGAATGAATTCGTTCTCTTAAACTGCCAGAGTGCAATGGCGATGACAAAGATTGAAAGTAAAATCGTGACAGCCGCAGCGAGTGCATATTGAGAGGACTGCATCGTAAGTTTATAAATCCAAGAAACCAAGATGTCCGTTCCTCCAGCGGTTGACCCCGCAACAGGCGGTCCCCCGCCATTAAATAAGTAGATAATATTAAAGTTGTTAAAGTTAAACGTATATTGTGTGATAAGGATGGGTGCAATGGAATAGAGAACAAGCGGTAACGTGATGGACCGGAATTTCTGAAAAAAATTGGCTCCATCGATGGTCGCAGCCTCATATAAATCCTCGGGAATCGCCTGCAAAACGCCTGTTGTCATAATGAAAACAAAAGGAAATCCAAGCCAAGTCTGCATCGCAATAAGGGCAATTTTGCTCCAAAATGGATCTGTCAGCCATGGTTTTGGATCAATCCCTATCGATGCAAAAAGTGTATTGTTAATGGCACCAAAGGTATCATTGAACAGTCCAGCAAACACCAAAATGGTCACAAAGCCCGGAACAGCCCAAGGGAGAATCAAAATGGTTCTAAAAAACCGTTTTCCCTTTAAATCCTTCTGATTGAGCAGAACCGCTAAAAAGATGCCGAGGGCACATTGAAGGGTCGACGCAGCCAAAGTCCATACGACGGTCCAGCCAAGTACATCAATGAAGGTGTCTCTCCAAATATCAATGGAAAAGATATTTTGAAAGTTCTTGATTCCTACCCAGTCGATCAGATTGGCAGGAGGCGAGTGGTATAAATCATAGTTCGTAAAGGCAAGCGCAAAGCTGAACATAATAGGAAAGACAACAGAAAATAGAAGTAAAAAGAAAGCAGGAGTGCTCATTAAGTAAGGGAAGCCTTGATCGATGAGCTGATGATATTGAGCACGGATGGAATGAAGTGGTACCCCTTGATCCCGTTTCTTTCCATTCATAAAAGCATCACGCATCATGAGTACATAAAAGCCGATACCAAAACCAGCTGTTAACAGCGCAATAATCCCCTTTGCTAAAAGAAAAACAGAGTTGTCACGAGGCAGCATCGTCCCCAGTGTGAACAGTCCCCAAAAGCCAATATTGAATAAATCATAAAATACAATCAAAAAAGAGACGCCAAACAGGAAAAAGAGTGCCCCTTTGCCGTATTGTTTGTTGTATATCTGCCCCATCCCGGGTATAAAGGAGAACATTAGCGCCCGTCTCCGGTGTGTCTTTGATTCCACTGTGTGTGTGCGGTCTAGTTCAAGGTTACCCGTCACGTCTAACACCTACTTCATATGAAATTAGATCAACTACGGGCAGCTTGATAGACTACCCGCATTTGATGGTTATTTGGAGTGATTTGCTTTAATTTGAGAGTCGATTTGATTGACCGCATCATCAAATGCCTTTTTCACATCTGTACGACCAGTTGCAATGAGACCTAATGCACTATCAATCGGCTTCCACACTTCTGCCATTTCAGGATTGTTCGGTGTCAGCGTGGCATATTTCGTTTGTTTTGAAACAGCATCCGCATTAGCGTTTTCCGTAATGATTGGATCTTTCATCAGTTTTTTCACTGGTGGAATTTCCTCTGTCAATTCAAAGCGCTTCTTCGAATTTTTTTCGTTCGTGATAAACTCAACAAATTTCTCAGCAAGTTCTTTATTTTTAGAATAAGAGGAGACGTTGTAGCTCTTTACACCTAAGAAGGAGCTCATATGTTTTCCGTTAGGGAGTGTTGGCAGCTCGGCCACGCCATAGTCAATACCCGCCTCTTTATATGGACCAAATGACCATGGACCAGAAATGACAGCTGCCGCCTTTTTCTCTGTGAATAAGGAGTTGAGGACATTGATTCCTTGTTCACCAATGATGCCTTTCGGGAAAAGCCCTTCGCTAAAGAATTTTTGAATGTATTCTCCGCCTTGGATGGCGCCATCGTTGTTCAGACCAATATCATTGACATCATAAGAGCCGTCGCTTTTCTGCTTGAAAATATAGCCCCCTGATCCGCCTAACACACTTTGTGCATAGTAAATTTCATCCCATTTTGCAACAAAACCGTATTTCCCGTCTTTTGTCAGTTTTTTCGAAAGATCATACCAGCCATCAAGTGTCGTTGGTGCCTTTTTGACAAGATCTTTGTTATAGAAAAGCACCGTCGTTTCAACGGATTTAGGAAGGCCATACAGCTTGCCGTTTACCGTTTGTGATTGAATCGATTCGTCTGTGAAGGAGTCAATCACTTTTTGATCTGGTTTGATTTCCTGTAATAGCCCCTCAGTGACAGCTGATCCAATTTGATCGTGAGGCATCGTGATGACGTCTGGACCTGTCCCGGCTGCACCATCTAGACGGAGAGCTTCAACTTGGTCGGCATAAGCTTTTTCGACCACTTTGATTTTCACATCATGTTGTTTTTCGAATTCTTTTACAGCGTCTTGAAGCCCATCAGACTTTTTGACATCCTCCCACACTAGCAAGGTCTTTGTACCTGTAGATGCCGGCTGTGTACCGCTTGAATTGTCATCTCCCGGTCCGCAAGCTGAAAGCAGAAGCACAGCAGTACCAACGACTGCTAATAATGTCGCCCATTTTCCCTTTTCCATTGGTAATCCCCCTCTCGTTCTATTTTCACAGATGATAAGAAAACGCTTTCTTAATGTGAGAATATCAACTTAAGTAAAAAAAGTAAACATATTTTATTAAATTTATTAAGTAAAATTTTTTACTCATATAGAGAGAAAAGAAGCCCTCCACATTGGACGGGGCTTCTAGTTGTTTATATCGTACTTTTTCGAAAGACAGGTTCTGAAGCAATCAGAACAGTTTTAGGTAATGTTCTGCCGTCCACAAGTCTTTCTAACAGTAAATCGACAGCTGTTTCACAAAGTAAAGACGTGTGGATATGATACGTGGTGAGCGGTGGTGACACATATTGAGACACATGAATATCGTTGATACTAAAGACGCTCACGCGGTTCGGCAGAGAAAATCCGCGCTCGTTTAATGCTTGTAAGCAGCCGATGGCAAGAGGATCACTAGCGACACAAAAAGCGGTGGGCAGATCATCACCAAGCTCATCAATTGCCTTCATCATCAGCGAATACCCTTCATCTACTGAGAAATGATGACCGACATAGACCAATCGCTCATCAAGGACATTGTGAGCCATCATATATTCACGGAAAGTCGTTTCGCGAATATCAGGAATATGCACATTCGTATTCAGGTCAAGGTCTGTGCCGCCAATGAATCCAATGGATGTGTGTTTTTTTTCAATAAAAGAATCGATGATCTTTTCAACAATTCGTTTCAGATTTGGCTTTACAGAATCAAAACGGTCTTCATCCGGTGACGTATCAATAAAAACGATATGCTGGGTGATTGCATATAATTGATCAAGCTCTGACGTTTTAAATCGGCCGATGGCGATGATCCCTTCTGTAGAAGGATCAATGGAATGAAGCCCATCAGATGGATTGTAAGCGGTGACATTTAAACTCCGAGTATTGGTCAGTTCCTCAATGCCCAGACGAATGGATTTGAAATAAATATCTTCAAGCTCTTCCTTTTCGGTCATCCAATAGAGAAAGGCGATTTTTTTTAATGAATGTTTGAATGTTTTCTTTTGATAGGACAAAGCTTCTGCGGCGGCGTATACTTTTTCGCGTGTTTGATCCGTGACAGATAGGTTGGGGTCTTGGTTTAGTACGCGAGATACAGTCGCTATGGATAATCCAGCTTTTTCAGCAATGTCCTTTATTTTAGCTGCCAAATCAGCACCTCCTATAGAAAATATCTCCTCCTAGTATAGAGTCTTTAAAAAAATTAGTAAATATTTTTATTAAATTGTTTTCAGTTAAGCGCTTCTTTACGCACTGGGAAGGAATTAGTAAGATATATATATGAAAGGTTTTGGATTAATATTTCTGATAGGAGAGGGACCGATGTATTACGATGCACTGAAGACATTTGTGACAGTTGTGGAAGAGAAAAACTTTACAAAAGCAGCCCAAAAGCTGCGGATTTCTCAGCCGAGTGTCAGTCTTCATATTAAGAACTTGGAGCAGGAATTCCAGACCGTTCTGCTGAATCGTTCGCCAAAGCAATTAACGGTTACACCAACTGGGGATATGCTGTACCATCGATCAAAACAAATCATTCGTTTATATGAACAGGCGAAGCAGGATATTTATGAGCATCATCATCTGGCAAGAGGGAAGCTGACAATCGGGGCGAGTTTCACCATTGGAGAGTACGTGCTGCCGCAAATATTGGCAGAGTTTCATCAGCTCTATCCGCATGTTGATATTGAGGTGGTCATTGATAACACAGAGGCGATCGCCAGACATGTCCGCTTATTCCATGTCGACATCGGTTTAATCGAAGGACAGACCAATGACAAAGAACTAACTGTCGAAACTTTTCTAGAAGACGAGCTCTATATCGTGGCGCCATTAGATCACCCCTTTGCTAAGAAAAAGGATGTCACGATTGATCAACTGCAGAACGAAACATGGATCACGAGAGAAGAGGGATCAGGTACCGGAGAATACTTACAGCACGTCCTGAAATCAAATGGACTGAAAGCACGGACCTTTGTGACATTTAGCAGCAATCAAGCGATTAAAGAAGCTGTGATCCACGGAATGGGGCTTTCCGTTTTATCTAAATATGTCCTCCAGCGAGGCAGCATTGGCGGTGAATTGGCTGTCATTTCTGTGAGAGGAATGGATTTCAAACGAAAATTCTCCTATGTCGAGTCACCAATGACAGGGGGAAATAAAAATAAAGAATTGCTCGTTGAATTGTTAAGGAAAGAGAGAAAAGACGCTTCTCCTCAGTAGGAGAAACGTCTTGTCTTTTTTTATAACCCTTTGATTTTGATTTCATCAACTGGAAGGAAGATTTCACCTGTATCTGTGTATTTCATGGTGACCTGATCGCCTTCTTTTAAATAAATGACAAGAGGTTCTTTTTCAGATGACATGGTGTAGCTTTTCCCATCGTCTAGCAGGAAGGTGACGGTTGTATAATCACCGGTCTTTTCTTTATAGACTCGTTTGACTTTTCCTGTAGCTTCTTTCTTTTCCTGCTTAGATGAACTGTTGACGGTGCCGCCGCCTTTTTGAAGAGCTGTCTTATAGGCTCTCAATGCTTCGTTTGGTGTTGAAGCGTACGCAGCGATTTCAGGATTGGCTGCAGAAACGATAAAGTAGTTTTGCAGGAATCCATTTGAATCGAGAACCGGTGTGAGCCAGCTGGCTTCTCCATAGAAATTATAGAGAATGGGCATGCGCCCTTTCCATTTCTTCTCGATGAATCGTTTTTCAATAATTTGCAGAGCACCTTGAGAATCCATGTAGGACTCTTCAAGATTACCGGTATAATAAGTGGCTTTTCCTGTCCGGGCATTTGTCAGGGCATACCCAAGCATCGAATCAACGCCCTCTTTCGGACTTGTGAAATCTGTGAAGTAATACATATCTCCTTTTGAATCAAACACTGGACTTACATTGGCTTCTGTTCCTTCATCTGAAGGCAGCTTCACATCTGATTTTCCAAACATACTGTTCCAGAACCCGTGAATATAGTTTCCGAAATAACTGTTTTGCAGACTGACCGATTCTGGTGAAACAGCACCATCAATAAAAGCAGGTACTTGATCTAGAGCATATTTCTTCGTTGCGCCTGTTTTGGCATCAACAACGACTACGCCTGAAGCTTTAAAGCCGTTTCGGGCAGAGATAAAATCGCCATACGTGCGAATGTAATAAGGCTTACCATCATCATTGATTTCCAGCTGGGTGTCGCCGTAGAAAATCAAATCAGGGTACTGAAGCCGGATATGCCGCTCAATTTCTTTGTTGAAATAAGAGGAAGGCGTATAAACCATCTCTGTTTTTACAAACTTTGGATTAGCAGATGAGTCGGTCGCACTTAATGTAAAGTAACCCGGCGTACTGCCCGAACGAATCCATTTAAAGAAGTCCGAGAATTCCACTGGGGCGATGTACACATACTCACCGTTGACCTTCTGGATTTGCAGGCTGCCAAGCTCATAGTAGCTTGTGTTTGGAACCTGTCCAAACGATTTCTTCATTTTGTTCCGAGCGAATTGAGGCGGTACACTTGCAGGTGTTTCCGTCTCATCAAACGCTTTGATTTCCACTTTTTGTTCCATTTTGGAGACATCGAATTTTTCATTCGCATTGAATAGAAAAGCTGTCGCCATATAAACACCGAGCAGTAATAGAATAAGAAACAGCACGCCTTTGATCTTACGCTCCAATCCAACTGACAAAAAGGCACCTGCTGCTGTCACAACAAGTCCAATCAACCATAGGGATGAAGGGTTGCGATCTAAATTGGTGATGTAATAGAAAACAAAAATACCGACCATGAACAGCAAAGCAAGGCCTGCAATCCACATAAGCGGAACCTGCTGTTCTGTTCCTTTCTTTCTAACGAACAATCTGAGCGGTGTGAGCAAAAGGGTCAAAATCAGACCGATCACAACCGAAAATAACAAAATATATCCCACAAACAGATCTCCTTTCAAATCAATCACTCTTTTAGTATATACGAGTGAGACGGGGAAAAGATTCATAAGAATCATACAGATAAGGTTTATAAAAAAATGAGTTTAAAAGACACTTATATATCGGAAGGTTAGGTGAAGTTTTCCTTGCGCTATATGATTAGATTATAGTGAATATTTTGTTATGTCATTCAAATATATCATTTTCCTTTTCTAATTATTTTTACTTTAATTGTATCGTTATTCTCACCGTCTGTAACATTCCATATTAATCGAGAGGCTTCTTCAAATGACAAAAGTGTACAAATTGGTTATAAAGGAGCCGATGCTGTATGGGGTCTTGTCATCCGTACTATTTTTGTAGACTAAAAAAGTTACAGTAAATAATAAAAAATTGTTATCGGAGTTAAAACAGATTGAAGGAGGGACTTGGAAAAAAGTATATAAAGATGGCTATAAAGACGGAAAAAAGGTTTCTGTGCATTATTTTCAAAGTAAATCTGGTTTGGTGTATGATGTGAAAGTTAAAAAAGGTTGGAGTGTGAAATGATTTATGAATAAAATAGAACTAAGATATTCTTCACATGAAGATTTAGATAGGATTATTGTTATAAATATCATTGGTATAATCATATCGCTAAAAGAAGGTTTAATCACTATAGAAGAAGCGGAAAAGCTCATGTTCAGTCCACGAACAATCGATGTTTTAAAAAAGAAAGGGATAAATGAAGAACTGATAAATATACTTCATTTGGGAACAGAACTTGAAGATGTAGAAAGTTTAATACCACATGAATTAAGTGATAGTTTAGAAGAAATAAGGGTAAAATGCTTAAGATTTTTGGAAAGAAATATAGAAAATGAAGTTGAAAATAATGTGGTAGATTGTTGAGCTAAAAGTGTATATTATAAAGTTTTGAGTAAATCTTTTTTGATTAATTGATTAAAACGATGAATTCATAAAAAGAGAAGTCTGTGCAAACAGGCTTCTTTTTTATAAGATGGGAACATGAGGAAATGTATGCGCTAACAAGAATAGGGGAGGAGTGAAGTCAATTGGCTTCTGTTAATTTAAGTAGTATTGAAAAAATACGAGCAGCAAGCAGGGGATTGCCGCCAAAGCTGAAAGGAATTGCAGAACATATTACGAGTGAGCCCCGCGACATCATCCATTTGTCTATTGTCGAGCTTGCGAAAAAGACAGCGAGCTCAGAGGCAACGATTTTTCGTCTTTGTAAAAGGCTTGGATTTGAGGGCTTTCAAGATTTGAAGATTGCTATTGCCCAGGAAATAGACCAAACAAAGCCTAATTATGTAGATGAAGAAATGAGTCTTGATGATGATACAGCGATTTTTATGCAAAAGGTTTTTCAGGCGAATATATCCGCTTTAAAGGATAGCTTTCAATTGTTGAATCCAGAGGATGTAGAAAAGGCCATACAAATCATACATGAAGCGAAACGCTTAGAGTTTTATGGGAGTGGTGGGTCTGGACTCATTGCAACAGACGCTTTTCATAAATTTATGAGGACAGGTATCAACTGTATTGTTCACACAGATTCTCACTTTCAAGCGATGTCTGCTGGTCTCCTTGACCAGCACAGTACAGTGATCGGTATATCTCATTCTGGACGTAATAAAGATTTACTCGATGCGATGAAAACAGCAAAGGGAAAAGGAGCCAAAACCATCGGCATTACAAGCTATCAGCGCTCTCCATTGAGTCAGCTTGCAGATGTCACGTTGTATACAGCGACGCAAGAAACGGCTTTTCGAACAGAAGCGATGTCTGCAAGACTTGCTCAGCTGACTGTCATTGACGTTCTATATTTTGCACTTGCTCACTTAAGGCAGCAGGAAACAATAACAAATTTAAAGCAAATGCGAGAAACCATATCACAAAAAAGGGTGTAATGATTCCAAAAATAAATTTTTCTGATGATGAAAAATGCTGCTATGGTAACGATTGTGAGCTTTTGGATGAAAATAATTTTCTTTTCGGTCGTTGAATGTCGAAAAAATTATTTTTATAATGGGATTTAACAGGTATATCAAAAACTTCATATCTGATTTCAAATCAATGATTGGGCGTGATACAGATGAAGGGAAACCAGGCGGTAATTGGTTTGGATATTGGAACAACAAGTACAAAGGCGGTTCTGTTTGGACCACAGGGGAAAGTAATAACGAAGCATTCAGTACCTTATGATCTCATTCAGCCCCAGCCAGCATGGGTTGAGCAGGACCCTGAAAAGATATTAGAAGCCGTCATTGCGAGTGTAAGAGGTGCATTGACGACAGCAGCATTTGATGTAGCAAATCTCATCGGCATCGGGATTAGTACTGCGATGCATTCCTTAATTGTGATGGATGAGGATGGCAAGGCGTTAACGAACAGTATCATTTGGGCAGATAACAGAAGTGCAGAACAAGCGAAACGAATCTTATCAGATATGGATGGCTTCCACATTTATAAAAGGACAGGTACACCGATCCATCCAATGTCACCGCTTTCAAAAATACGTTGGATCAAGGAAATGGCACCTGATCTCTTCAAGAAGGCAGCGAAATTTATTTCTATCAAAGAATATATTCTTTATCATTTCTTCGGTCAGTATGTCGTCGATTATTCAATCGCTTCAGCAACAGGTCTGTTCCATTTGGAAACGCTTCAATGGGATGAACAGGCGCTTCGTATTGCTGGAATTGAAGCCAGTCAACTGTCTGAACTTGTCCCAACGACGTATCAGCTGAGAGGACTTCAGCCTGAGATTGCACTGCGCATGGGCATTAAAGAAGATACACCATTTGTGATTGGTGCGAATGATGGCGTTCTAGCGAATTTAGGTGTTGGCGCGATTGGAAAAGGAGAGGTGGCTGTTACGATTGGGACAAGCGGTGCGGTCCGTACGGTTGTAGACAAACCAATCACAGATGAGCAATCAAGAACGTTCTGCTATGCGCTGACAGATAAACATTGGGTTGTGGGAGGACCGACCAATAATGGAGGGATCATGCTGAGATGGCTGAAGGATGAATTTGGATCTTCAGAGGTGGAGGTAGCAAAGCGCCTTGGTGTGGACCCTTACGATTTAATGATGGATATTGCGGAAAAGATTCCAGCAGGCTCAGAGGGACTGCTGTTTCTGCCATTTTTATCGGGTGAGCGTGCACCTTATTGGAATCCAAATGCGAGAGGCACCTTCTTTGGGATCGGTCTTCAGCATAAGCGGGAGCATTTTATTAGAGCTGTGTTAGAAGGCGTCATTATGAGTGTTTTCTCGATTGGTGTTGCCTTAAGAGATTTAACCGGTTCTGCAAAGGATGTCAGAGCTTCGGGCGGATTTGCACGATCTCCGTTGTGGCGGCAAATTTTAGCGGATACGATGGGCAGAGAAGTACTTGTTCCAGAAAGTTATGAAGCGTCAGCACTTGGGGCGGCTGTCCTCGCACTTCATAGTTTAGGTCATATGGAAGAGATAGAAGAGGTTCAAGAGTGGATTCGAATTTCTGCCCGTCATGAACCTAATATGAAGAACAATGAAACTTACATAGAGCTATTTTATTTATATGAGCGTCTCTACGATAAACTGAAGGATGAATTTGATGTCATTAGTGCGCTGCAATTAAAACAAAATCGTTAAACATCAGGGAAAAGGTGGGAGAACATGCTTTTATTCATCGTGATTGCGGCGATTGTCCTTTTACTCATTCTCATTACAATCGCTAAGTTGAATCCATTTGTGAGTTTAATTATTACTTCGATGCTAGTGGGCTTTGCTACTGGAATGGATTTGCAGGAAATCATTCAATCGATTAAAACGGGATTAGGCAATACGTTATCATTGCTGGCAATTGTTCTAGCGCTTGGTACAATGCTTGGGAAAATGATGGCTGAATCAGGGGGAGCAGAGCGGATAGCTCAAACTTTAATCGGCCGGTTTGGGACGAAAAATGTGCATTGGGCAATGATGTTTGTTGCCTTTATCGTGGGGATACCTGTCTTTTTCCAGGTCGGTTTCGTTCTTCTCATTCCTTTACTTTTTACAATTGCTATTGAAACAGGCATCTCGCTCGTGACAATTGGGCTCTCGTTAATTGCTGGCTTGTCTGTCGTGCATGGACTAGTGCCGCCTCATCCAGCGGCAATGGCAGCCGTTGGCATCTATCATGCCAACGTGGGGAAAACCATTTTCTTTTCTATAATTGTCGGATTGCCGACAGCGATTATTGCTGGACCGCTGTATGGTAAGTGGATTGGAAAACGGATACATAAACCAGTTCCGGAGATGCTGAGAAAGCAATTCACTGAACGAAATGAAGATCGAAGGCTCCCCGGCTTTGCGAATACGATGTTTACCATATTGGTGCCGGTGATTCTGATGCTTCTTGCCACATTGGCGGACATTATCTTACCAGAGGACAATATGTGGTTTCAGGTATTCAAGTACATCGGGGATCCAATTACAGCACTGCTGATTGCAACGGTGTATTCTTTCTTCAGTCTTGGCTTTATGCAAGGAATGAGCCGTGACCGAGTGCTTTCATTTAGCAACGAGTGCTTAGGACCAATCGCTTCCATTTTGCTTGTCATTGGAGCAGGCGGGGCTTTCAATAATGTGCTCATTGATTCGGGCGTTGGTGATTATATTGCGGATTTAGCCAAACACTCGCCGATTTCACCGATTTTGCTAAGCTGGCTAATTGCTGCGGTGATTCGTGTAGCAACAGGATCTGCGACGGTCTCTATGATGACGGCAGCAGGTATTGTAGCCCCAATTGCTGCAACTATGCCGGATGTGAGCAGAGAGCTGCTTGTGTTAGCCACAGGAGCGGGTTCGTTAATTTTATCTCACGTCAATGACTCTGGTTTCTGGCTGATCAAGGAGTATTTTGGTATGACCATTAAAGAGACGTTTTTGACATGGACGGCTATGGAGACGATCATTTCCGTTAGTGCTATTGCATTTATTATGATCATTAATATGTTTATATAGCGAACAACAGCCTGGTTCTTTGGAATTGGGCTGTTTTTGCTTGTTGTGATACCACTTTCTTCAGATTGGGGTAAAATAATGATATTGAGATGTGGGAGGCGGACACGATCGAACCATTAAAACATGTGTACCATGAATTATTTATTCAAGAATTAGCGGAGAAACTTGTACAGGCTTCGACTGTATTTGATGCTGAGCAATTCCAGCGGCTCGTGCTTCAAGAGGATTGGCAGCAGCTTGAGTTAAAAGGACGGATGAGAAGAGTCACTGAATCGATGCATGCCTGTCTGCCTGAGGATTATAAGCAGGCAATTGAGGTACTGCGTCAGGCAGCGCCGCATTTTTCAGGGCTTAGTGCGCTCGTATTTCCAGACTATGTCGAGACATATGGCCTTGCACATTGGGATCTCTCGATCAAGGCGCTCGAATTCTTCACGCCTTTTTCCACTTCTGAATTTGCCGTTCGGCCATTTCTGATTCAAGATCAAGACAAAATGCTGGCGCAAATGCTCGTATGGTCTCAGGATCAAAATGAGCATATACGGAGGCTTGCTAGTGAAGGCTGCAGACCGCGTCTGCCATGGGGCTTATCTGTTCCTTCGCTTAAAAAAAATCCTTCGGTCACACTGCCGATTTTAGAAAATTTGAAGTCTGACTCGGCGCGGTATGTGCAAAAAAGTGTAGCGAACCATCTAAATGATATCTCAGCAATTCAGCCTGATCTGATGAAGCAGACAGTTCAAAACTGGTATGGAACTAACAAACATACGAACTGGATTGTCAAACATGCATCCCGTACTTTACTCAAAAAAGGAGACCCAGATATCATGGCTTTGTTTGGCTATGGAGACGATCCATCCGTTCAGGTAACGGATTTGAAGATAGTACAAGACCCTATTCGGATCGGTGAGAAAATGACTTTTCATTTTACACTTCAGGCCGATAAGCCGCTAAAGCTGCGTGTAGAGTATGCCATAGACTACGTCAAAGCTCGGGGGACCCGCAATCAGAAGGTATTTAAAATTACAGAGTTTGAAACAGGCTCAGCGTTACATAGAGAATTCGTCAGGTCACAGTCTTTTCAAAATATGACGACGAGAAAACATTATGAGGGAACCCATACTTTATCGATTATCATCAACGGTATCTCAAAAGCGTCGATTGATTTTGAAGTGACAGAAGCCAGCAGCTCATGAAAAAACCCGCCTCAATGGCGGGTTTTAGCGTTTAAGCCTTCTTTTTCATTAAGAATGAAGCAATGATGGCTGCAACTAAGAAACCGATGCTGATAATCGAGCTAGGCAAGTTTTCTTGTCTGAATAGAAACATCACAAAACTCACACTTAGTACAAGACCTGCAAATAAAGTCAAATACGGAAACAGCCACACCTTAAAATACGGCTCCTGTGGATATTTCGGGCGAAGTTTCAGATGTGCCATGCAAATGCTAATCCAAATGAGTGAAACAGCAAAACCAGGAATAGCCAGCATATAACTGAAAATTTGCTCAGGATATAAGTAAGCAAAGAATGCTCCGATGAGAAGAAATAGAACGGTCACCCATAAACTCAAAATGGGTACGCCTCTTTTATTGACCTGTGCCAGCCTTTTCGGACCGCCATCTGATTTAGAGAGAGAATGCATCATTCTCGTCGTTCCATAAATGCCAGAATTGGCCGCAGATAAAACGGCTGTAATCAATACAAAATTAATGAAGTGAGAGGCGCCTTGCATACCGGCTGCTGAAAAGACTTGAACAAATGGGCTGTTATTTGGATCAATTTGATTCCAAGGAATGAGTCCGCAGATGATCAAAATCGGCAAAGTGTAAAATAAGATAATACGCCACATCATACTTTTAACAACACCAGGCAAGACCTTCTCTGCATCCTTTGTTTCTGTAATGGTCAGCCCGATCAATTCAGAGCCCCCGTAAGAGAAGATAACGACTAATAAAGATGCAAAGATCGCACCCCATCCGTTCGGGACGAAGTTTTGATAGTTGGTGAGTGCAGGTGTGCTTTGTTCGTTCGGAATGATCCCAAATAATAGGGCTGCACCAAGAATAATAAACACAATAATAACGAAAATCTTCATTCCAGCGAACCAAAACTCAATTTCACCAAAGTATTTTACATTATTTAAGTTAATTCCGATGACTAAGAGTGAGCAGAGTAAACATAGTGACCATAGCGGCACGTTCGGCATCCAGTATTGAAGCAAGCTGCCTGCCGCGATAATCTCAATGACACACACAGTGAGCCACATGAAACAGTAAACCCAGCCGACGACAAATGAAAAACGTTGACCAAGCGCAATCTGTATCAGGTCGCGAAGGTTATTTCCCGGATAGACAATCGCCATTTCAGCTAAGGCTGCCATCACGATGAGCAATAATAATCCGGCAAATACATAGGAAAAGATGACCCCAGGACCTGCTAAACCGATTGTATCGGCACTTCCTTTAAAAATTCCTGTACCAATGACCCCGCCCAATGCAATCATGCGAATGTGACGCGGTGATAAAAGCTTTTTTAATTCTTGTTGTTCCTGATTCGCGCTCATGACGTTCTCCTTTTTTAAAAATGCTTATGTTCCATTTTCTTTTTTCGGGACGTCAGTGTCAATATAAAAAAAGAGATTTTTCAGACAAAAAAGGCGGTTGTTTCTTTCAAATGAGCCGTTTTTTTCCATAAATTCTTTCCACGACCCATCACCAAAATCTGAAACTTCGAGAAAAAATGAACATTTGCCTTCATTCTGACATAAACAATTTTCAGTTTTTGTCGATATATCTTTTGTAATACTAAAGTCCTAATAAAGAATTGTTTATAACTGTAAAATATTTCAAAAATGTATGAAGAAGTGAAAGGAGTTATGAAAGATGTTTATGAGAAAAGCAAATGATTCGTCAGCGGGAACCCTTTTAAATGAAAGCAGTCGATTAGTAGAACGAATTGAGAAGGGAGACCTTTCAGCAAGAATAGATACTGCTGCATTCTCTTCAAGTCAAACGATTGAAGCAGTAGCCCAAATAAATGAAGCTTTGCAAAAGATGCAGGAAGTAAATGAAGATATTCAAATGCGGATGAATTTAGTGACAAAAGCCATTCAAGTTGGTTTATGGGATATGATCGTTGTCGCTGGAGATCCGGTCAATCCAAAAAATGAGTTCACATGGACGGATGATTTCCGCAAAATGATCGGCTTTCAAAATGAGCACGATTTTCCAAATGTTTTAGACAGCTGGGCATCTCGAATCCATCCGGATGAACAAGAATATACCTTAAATGCATTCTCTTCGCATTTATTGGATCATTCGGGACATACACCATATGATATCGAATATCGCTTGAAGTTGAAAAACGGAGATTATCGCTGGTTCAAAGCAACTGGCACGACCATTCGTGATCGAAATGGTGTCCCTCTTCGTGTAGCGGGAGCTCTTTTTGATATTCATGATCAGAAATTGAAAGAAGCCGAGCTGCAAGCATTCGTGACGAGATATGACTTGATCAACCGTGCGCTTGTGGAAGCTCCTTGGGACATGGTCGTAGAGGCCGGCGATCCAGTCAATCCGAATAACGAGTTCTGGTGGTCCCCGCAGTTCAGAAAAACGCTTGGTTTTACGGATGAAAAGGATTTCCCGAACGTGTTAAGCAGCTGGAGCGATCGCCTGCATCCTGAGGATCAAGAAAAGGCTCTCCAAGCTTTTGCAGATCATTTAAATGATCACTCTGGACGCACACCATTTGACATTGATTACAGATTGCAGAGCAAAAATGGCGAGTATCGCTGGTATCATGCAGGTGGTGAAACCATTCGTGATGAAAAAGGTGTTCCTCTTCGTGTGGCTGGAACCATTCGTGACATCACGTTAGAGAAAAACAAAGAGAAAACAGCGAATGAAATGGCTTCACAAGTAGAACAGCTTTCAAGTTCGATCAGCGAGATGGTATCCGGCATCAGCTCTGTGACAAACCAAGCGCAAGAGCTTGCTGTCGCACAAGAGCAGTCAACATCTGCTGCCAATCTAGCAAAAAATAGTGCAGATGAGACGAAAAATATTTCTGACTTGATCAAAGAAGTAGCGAACCAAACGAACCTGCTTGGTTTAAATGCTGCGATCGAGGCAGCGAGAGCTGGTGAGCAAGGAAGAGGATTCTCAGTCGTTGCAGATGAAGTGCGTAAGCTGGCGCTTCATAGTGCCAATGCAACGGAGAATATCGAATCTAGTTTAACAGAAATGAAAACACAAATTGATGAAATTCTTGAAAATATCTCGAACATGACAGCTCTTACACAAACACAGGCTGCTTTAACAGAGCAAGTAAATGCTTCAGTCGATGAAGTGAACCACATGTCTCAGCGCCTTGTGGCCTATTCAAAGAGTATTTAATCGCCAAAAACCGCCCTCTCGCATAGAAGGCGGTTTTTTTGATTAAAATTGATCTGCTGGGAAAACAATACCTGCATCTTTTCTTGCAGCTTCAAGGACTTTCATTACGGAGAGACTTTCATCAAGCCATGCATAGCACTGTTCATAATTTTTTGTTTCAATGATGTGCTGAAAAGCTTCTGTTTCATAAAACAGGCGGTTTGAATTTGTTTGTGCATTGAGTGAGGTCACCTGATCATTCACATGAAGTAACACTTCCTCGCAGCCATTCACCCCATTTTTCACATGAATGAAGCCTTTTTCTCCTTGAATCAATGCAAAATTCATGCTGCTTGTATCCTTACTGCCGACACTTGTCGCAATGAAATCATTGTAGGTGAAAGTCAAAACACCAGATGTATCGATGCCATTTGGGTGACGGTTTGCCTGGTAGCGGACCTGTTCTGGTGATCCGAAGAGGTTCATGATGAAATGGACATTATAGATATTAATATCCATCAACGCTCCTCCGGAGAATTCAGGGTTAAAGACATTTGGCGTTTCGCCGGCTAGCAGCTGATTATATTTGCTTGAATATTGACTATAGTTGCATTGAACCAGTTTGATTTTACCTAATTGATGAAGGTGCTTTTTAATCAAATGATAGTTTGGCATATGAACGGTCGTAATGGCTTCAAATAAGAGAAGCTGCTTTTCCTTTGCGAGTGCGATTAAGGCTTCCAGCTCTTTGACATTAGAGGTGAAAGGCTTTTCGCAAATCACATGTTTTCCGTGTTCCAATGCAGCTGCGGCATGCTCGCTATGTAAACGATTCGGTGATGCAATATAAACGGCTTCAATGTTCGGATCTTCTAGCATAGCCGTTAAGTCCGTATAAGTTGTTTTCACACCAAATTGGTCTGCGAGCTTCTTTGCCGTTGCTTCCTTTCTTGAATAGACGGCATGACAAGAAGCGCCTTCAAGCTGTTCAATCGCTTGCAAGAAGCTTTCCACAATCACACCTGTTCCAATGGTTGCAATGTTCATTCTACTCAAAACCCCTTCCACTCGTTTGATATCAAGTAAAGCTGTCTCTAGTATAACTGATATTTGAATTGCACGTGCACTTGAGGCCTGGGCGGAGAGGGGCGCCAGTGGCAAACACCGGCACATCTTTGGCAGCCCTTACAATTAGCTGATGTTCGCTAATGTTTGTTTTGTTAACAATTGAATGGCAGCCTTCCTCTTTTTTAACTCTTGAATGGAGTGTTGAATATCCTCAACTTTTTGTTCGAGCAGCTGTTCAGCTTCTGTTTTTGATTGTTTTTCAAATAGTGATTTGATAATTTCGCGAATTTCTTTGAGTGAGAAATCTAGCTTTCTTGCTTCTGTGATAAAGGAAAGCATGAGTACATATTTTTTATCATATAAACGATAGCCGTTATGTGCTCTCTTTGGTTCGGGGAGCACACCCTCATTTTCGTAAAAACGAATGGTTTCAATATGCACACCAGACAGTTTTGACAATTTACCTCTAGTAAACGTAATCATTCCCTGCACCTCCTTTCTTTGCTATCCATCATACAATTAGATTTGCTAGTTTCAAAATGTTCAGTCGTGAACATTTGTTTTCATTTTCTCATTGGAAAAGGGCACAAACTCTGTTTAAAGCAGGATGAATAGAATACGATATAATAGAGTAGGCAGATGACAATTTTGTTACAGGTGAGAACAAGTAGACAGCGTGATGAAAAAACGATAGGCTAAAATAGGTAAATAGTAATGATATAACCTGTCATCATATAGATGATGGCTCAAAATAGTGACAGCACGTTTTTTGCTGAGAAAAGGGGACCAGTGAATGTATAAATTAGTTGCAATTGATATGGATGGTACGTTATTAAATGATCAACATATGGTGCCAGCTGAGGTGTTTGAGGCCATTCAACAGGCGAAGGCAGAGGGAGTTAAGATTGTATTATGTACAGGACGACCTATTGGTGGAGTGAATCGCTATCTAGATGATCTTCAGCTCAATCAAGAAGGAGACTATGTGATTGCCTACAATGGGGCGCTTGTCCAAAACAGCCATACAAATGGAGTGGTGTCAGAACTGACATTATCCTATGATGATTTGACTTCTTTATATGAGCTGAGCCGTGAGCTCGATACACCGATGCATTATTTCGATTCCGCTCATTTGTACACACCGAATCGTGATATTAGTGAATACACAGTACTTGAATCTTATTTAACAAAGCTGCCGCTTAAATATTTACCTGTTGAAGAGGCAGATCCTTCAATGAGACTTCCGAAGATGATGTATATTGATCAGCCAGAACGGTTGGAAAAGACGATACAAGCCATTCCATCTGAAGTAAAAGACAAGTACATGATGGTGAAAAGCACAGATTTCTTCCTTGAAATCCTGCATCCTGAAGTCAGCAAAGGAAACGCCGTGAAGCTTCTAGCGAAAGAGCTGGGAATTGCTCGTGAAGAGGTCATGGCCATTGGTGACAATGGGAACGACGTATCGATGCTGGAATTTGCGGGCTGCGGCGTTGCCATGGGAAATGCCATTGATGATGTCAAAGCAGTAGCGGATGTTGTGACAAAATCCAATAATGAAGCAGGAGTAGCACATGTCCTGCATGAGTTAGTTTTAGGAAAATAAACAAAAAAGCGGTCTACCAGTGATGTAGCCGCTTTTTTATATGTGAGAGAAAAAGTAAACAAGCATCCGTCTGCTGCTCAAATTTGTCTTTTGCAGCATCGCCTTCACATGATCATGGACGGTATGGGTTGAAATAAATAAAGTACTGGCGATTTCCTTTGTAGACTGTCCCTTTAATAAGCAGTCGAGGACGTTCATCTCTCTTTCTGTCAGCCGGTACGTTTTTGCCGCATAAGGAAGAATATCATTTGTTTGGGCTCTCTTGATGTGAATCATGACAGCCTCTTCCTGCCCGGCTGCCTGCGCTAATCGAAATGCTTGAAGAGAGAGAAACAGCCCCGTAGGCATTCTCGTCATGCTTGCCGCTGTTTGGTCGATACCTCCGTATAAAAGTTTAGCCCCTAATGCTCTGAACGGGCGCGGCATGGTCGCCTTGTCATGGATTTGTTCAAAGGATTGAAATGTATGAAGCCAATGAAGCCCTGTCTCATTTCCATAAAGAAGATTGTAATCGTGTGAGAGAATGAGGAAACCTTGCTGCTCCGTTGCGTCATCCTCTTCAGTATCTCTTTTCTTGAAAAGTTCATCTCTTAGCTTGGCTGCGAGTCTGGGCGTTTGTTCGATGACCGCTCGGATATCTTGTTCTTGAAAAGGTTCCTTGTCCTTTAGACGATATAGGCTGGCAATACCCCAGCATTCTCCTTGAATCACAAGGGCTGCCCGCAATTCATCAGACCATCCTTTAGGCAACAAAATGTCTCTGTAGCGATCACTGTTGAGATATTCCCCGCTTTGGACTAAGCTCGCAGCATGAATAGGGCCTTTGGCTAGAGACTCATGTTGATGCACGTCCTTTTTTAAGAACTCATTTTGAAACAGCTGATCATGAATTTCTTCAATCGGTTCATCTGTGAAGGAACCTGTCGAGAGGAGAGTGGCTGGATCAATGGTCGTGATACAGGCGGCATCAAAATCAAGGACGGCAGCAAGCTCGTCCCGAATGTGTTGTCTCAGCTGCTGAAAATGAGTGGCTGGATTGGTCACATGATCTCCTCCTCAAAAATCCCCACTTTTAGGGATCGTGTTTTTTGATGTCTCTTTTTACAATAAGATGTCATACCGTTAGTGTACAGGAAACGATGTAAAGCGGAAAGGAACTGGAGGAGAAGGACATGAAAGGAAACCAGCATTGGCACGATCCCGTAGCTGAATCATACGCAGCCACGATTGCTCATAAAGTACCCGGCTATCAGCTATTGCATGAGTTGACAATAGACGTATTAGAAACTGAAGTAAAGGGAGCGGCTTCTCGCATTTTGACTGTTGGAGCGGGCGGGGGCGAAGAGATCATCAACATGCTTCAAAGAAAAGAAAGACTGGCTCATCACAGGAATCGATCCGTCACCTTCTATGCTGGATATGGCGAAACAGCGAGTTGGACAGCTTCAGATGGAGGCGCGTGTTACATGGCATGAGACCGTATTAGATAAGGTTTCTGCTGAACCTGTTTACGATGCAGCGATGAGTTTGCTTGTGATTCATTTTATAGAAAAGCGCCAGCCCTTTTTAGAGGAGATTGCCCGCAGGCTTCAACCAGATGCACCGCTTGTGTTGGCTTTTATACAGGGAGAGATGAAGTCCCATACATTTCAACAGGAGCTTTTCATGCTTTCTCTTTTCATGCAGCGGCAGGGTCTAGAAAAAGAAGTGTTTACATCCTTTAAAAACAGGCTGGGACACGCGACACACCCTGTTCCTGAGGAAGAGATAAGAGAGCATTTAATCAAAGCGGGATTTGAAGACATCAGACCTTATTTTCAGGCAGGAATGATCAAAGGGCTTGTTTGCAAGCGAGGTCGAAGAGAGGCGGATGAGAAATGAGATCACAGGTGATGGTGATTGGCGGCTATGGACATGTTGGACAGCAAATATGTCTACAGTTAAGCGAAGTGTATCCCGGGCAAATTGTTGCGGCAGGCAGAAGCTATGAGAAGGCAGAGAAATTTTCACGCCAGTCAAAAGGGAAAGTTCGTCCTTATCAACTAGATGTCAGTGAGCCGCTATATTCGGACTGGATGGATAAAACAAAGCTGGTGATCATGTGTCTTGATCAAGAAGATCCGTCATTTGCTGAAACATGTTTGCGGTCAGGCATTGATTATATTGATATCTCCGCGAAAGGGGCGTACATAGAGCAGGTGGCAAAGCTGGATCAGCGGCACATCGGTGCAACGGCTTTGCTCAGTGTCGGGCTTGCGCCTGGCCTTACGAATTTATTGGCAGCGAAAGCAGCATCTATGCTCTCATCAGTGAATCAAATAGATATAGGGATTATGCTTGGGTTGGGTGATCAGCATGGAAAAGCCGCTATTGAATGGACGCTTGATCATGTCCATACTGACTATGTGCTTACTAAGCATCATCAGCGTAAAAGAGTCAAAAGCTTTACTGGAGGTAAACGGATAGACTTTGGTGGAAGTCTTGGAAAGCGGCATGCCTATCAGTTCCCCTTCTCTGATCAGCAGACATTGCCTTCGACGCTCCGCGTGCCTTCTGTGACGACAAGGCTCTGTTTTGATTCCCGCGCGGCAACGCGTGCATTTGCCTTCACAAGGAGTCTCGGAATGACGTCCCTTCTCACTGTGCCGAAAATCAAGAAACGAGCCATTTCCATGATTCAATCTGCTCAAATGGGAACAGATCAATATGCAGTGAAAGTGGAGGCTACAGGAATGGATGGGAACAAGATTCATCAAGCAGCGCTTGGAATAAAAGGGCGCGACGAGTCTCAAGCAACAGCTCAAGTCGCCTCTGCTGCGGCATTGCATTTATTGAGCAGGCGGTTTCAGACAGGTGTTTTTCATATCGAAGAAGTATTTTCTCTAGCGTATGAGAACGGTGATTTTGCTTTGGTGGATCAAACAACGAAGGAAAAGCGGGTGTTAGCGGTTAGAGCCATCCTTTTGACGGAATAAAAGAAGACTAGCAGGATGCTAGTCTTTTTATGATGAAGATGACACATCTCCTTTTTTCTTGATGCTCGCTGTAATGAGCTGTGTCAATGTGTCAGAGCCTTTTGTTGAAAGGTGAACACCATCAGGCTGAAAATAAGAGGGCTGTCCGGTAGCAGCTGAATGCCAATCGACAAGGGTCACATTGGAATGTTGATCGGCCACTCGCTGAATGACTGCATTCACATCATTTTCCCAAGACCTTGGGACTCTCGTGTTCACAAGGAAAATGTGCGCCTTTGAAAATTGTTGAATGAATGCTGTCAATGTGCCCTCAGTAAAATAGCCATTCGTGCCAAGCTCAATAATAACAGCGGCATCAGATTGATTAAATGAAGCATATTGAGGAGCGATGCTGACGGCTTCGTTCATTTGTCTGCCAACCTTTGCATCGATGGTGATTTGTGCATATGCTTTTTCAAGATTCGGCGCAATGTCCAGCATGACGGAATCACCAATAGCAAGAATTTGGTGAAACTGCTTCTGATCTGCTGCTTTCTTCTCGTGTTTTTCTTTCTTTTTCTTAGCTTTTAGTTCCGCAGAGTCTCCTGCTTTTTTCGGTGCCGTCTTAATTTGTGTCACTTCCTTGGCATGTGGGGACGTATGGGACGAACTGGACATGCCAATGGTAAATAAGATCAAAAGAGCTGCTGCGATTCCAAGGAACACTTTATGAGACGTAGACCATTGTTTGAATCCCTTTTTCCAAATAGACCAAGAGGCAAAATATTGTCTGAAGCCAAGCCGGCGAATCGGCTGTTCGATGAAGCGGTAAGAGGCCTCTGCAATGAGTAAAATGGCCATGATCTGCAATGCGACACGCCCCATAGAAGGCTGTCCAATTTCAATGACAGGGGTGGTCAGCACGATGATGGGATAATGCCATAGATAAATACCATAAGAACGCTTTCCGAGCCAGACGAGCGGCTGATAGGAGAGCCATTTTCCCAAAAGACTTGCAGGGTGGCAGATGCACGCAATTAAAATCGCTGCATTTAGACAGAATAAAAGCATGCCGCCCTGATAGAGAAAGCCGTCAAATTCGTCCACTGCATAAACACACAAAAGAAAAACCGCAAACGAACCAAAACCAGCGATATGTAAAATACGTCTGCCAACAGGAAGTAACTTTTTGCTGGACAGTCTTTGCATGGGCCATACAAATGCCAGGCTGCACCCAATCAGGAGCGCAAATGCACGAGTATCTGTTCCGTAATAAACTCTGCTTGGATCGGTATCTGGTGAATAAAGAATCGCCATCCATAAGGCGGAAACAAGTGCAAGGCCAAAGGTGATCATTGGCAAATGGGATCTATTTTTCACCCATTTTAGTCCTGCAATCAATAGAACCGGCCAAATGATATAAAATTGCTCTTCTATCGCCAAAGACCACAAATTTTTCAGTGGAGATACAGCGTTGAAGCTATCAAAATAAGACAGCTGATGGAAGATGTACCACCAGTTACTGACATAAAAAAAGGACGATAAGGCATCGCCACGAATGGACAATAGTGCATTCGAACCCGCAATCGCACACCAGCTGACGGTTAAAAAAATTATCACGTAAGCAGCTGGAAGAAGCCTTCTGATCCGGCCCATCCAAAATGGTAAAAGCTCTTGATAGCTCAGATCCTGCTTATGTAACAAGATCGTCGTAATCAAGTACCCAGAAATCACAAAAAACAAATCAACGCCAAGAAACCCACCGCTCGCAGGTCCGATATGTAAGTGATAAGCAATGACTGCCAATACAGCAACAGCCCGTAGCCCATCTAATCCTAATATATAACGTAAACGATTTTCCTTGCTATTCATGAAAGTGAATCCCCCATTTATGTCAAAACGCTTCTTTTTTGTTGTCACTCCAAAAGAACAACGATTCTTTTATTTTATATAAGATTAGACGAATCAGCATCACATTTTGTTGGCGAATTTCTGTCTTTTTTTAAAATTTTTATATAAAGAAAGAATTGATGGCCTGGAAGGCTGCCTTATTTTTATACTCAAAACCAAAATCCCTGTCATAATAAAAGAAGAAGGAAAGGGGATGTGTGGAATGAGAACGATTGAAAATGATCAGTTATTGATTCAGGTCAATGAGAGAGGTGCTGAGGTCAGAGAGGTGCTTCACAAGGAAAGTGGACGTCACTATATGTGGTCTGGCGATCCTGCTTATTGGGGCAGGGTGTCGCCAGTCTTATTTCCAATTGTCGGACGATTAAAGAATGACCAATACAAGATAGGTGATCAAACTTATGAGCTTGCGCAGCATGGATTCTTGCGGGATGTTGATTTTGATTTATATGAAGAAACGAAACATACGGTGACCTTTCAATATGAATCAAAAGGCCGCCACATCGAGCAGTATCCTTATGAATTTACCGCCCGTATTCGATACGAGCTGTCGGAAAATGGTCTGACGATTTCCTGGGAAATTGATCATGACGGAGATGACACGATGTATTTCTCCATTGGAGGGCACCCCGCATTTCATGTCCCGCTTGTTGAAGGTGAGCGCACAGCAGATTACTACCTGACATTGACCCCTTCCACTGAGTATCTTCCTGTCCAATATGAACTAAAAAATTCACTTGTCAGGGAGAAAGAAAAAGGCATTCAACTTGAACCGATTCAGCTTCGACCAGAGCTTTTTCAGCATGATGCGATGATCTATAGCCATATCAATCGAGTGTCATTGATTTCTCAGGCAGGTCACGGGGTTGAGGTTGATCTCACTGGTTTTCCGTTTGTTGGTATTTGGTCACCTTATAATAAAGAAAAAGGCACAATGGCTCCATTTGTATGTATTGAGCCTTGGTACGGTATTGCCGATGTTGAAGGGGCGAATGGGCAGTACAAGGAAAAGTTCGGTATTCAAACTTTAGAGAAGAATGAAACCTTCCAAGCCGCCTATACGATTTTCTTCAAATGAACATTTGTGCATGATAAGATGAACATTTTGTTATGATAGAAGAAAAAAGGAGGCGTACGAATGGATCGGGAGAAACAACAACTGAGTATTGAAGCGGCAAGGCTTTATTATTTATCGGATTACAGCCAGCAGGAAATTGCCAAACAACTCGACCTGTCGAGACCAACTGTGTCTCGGCTGCTTCAATATGCGAAGGAGAAGGGGTACGTCCAGATAACGGTAATGGACCCATTTGAAGACTTAAATGAGCTATCTTCATTGCTCAAGGAAAAATATGACCTGCTCGAAGCTCATGTGGTGTTTTCGCCCAAAGATGATTATCCAACGATTACCGAATACTTGAGCCAATTTGGTGCCGAGTACTTGCAAGACACAGTGAAAGACGGTGATATCGTTGGTGTGAGCTGGGGAACCACCATGTATCAAATTGCCCAAAAGATGCAACCTAAACAGGTCAAAGGTGTGGAGGTTGTCCAGCTGAAGGGTGGGATCAGCCACTCCCATGTGAATACATATTCTGCGGAAACCATCCAGCTGTTTGCTGAGGCCTTTCAAACAGCACCGCGCTATTTGCCGCTTCCTGTCGTATTTGACAGTGCTGCCGTCAAGGAGATGGTTGAGCAGGACAGACATATTCAGCGCATCATTGAAATGGGGAAACAGGCGAATATTGCTGTGTTTACTGTTGGAACGGTAAGAGATGAAGCACTTTTGTTTAGACTTGGTTATTTCCGTGAAGAAGAAAAAGCGCTGCTCAAAGCATCCAGCGTCGGAGACATCTGTTCGCGCTTTTATGATCAGGAAGGGCGCATTTGCAGTGAAGCGATTAACAACCGCACTATTGGTGTGGAGCTTGATGATTTAAGGACAAAAGAACGCTCCATTCTTGTCGCTGGCGGACATCGCAAGGTTGCATCTATCCACGGGGCACTAAGAGGAAAATATGCGAACGTATTGATTATTGATCAGCATACAGCAAAGGCTCTTTTAAATGTCACAAAATAGATGAACAAAATTTCATAACTATGTTTACAAATGTTCATCGGTCATATATGATGAAAGTATCATAATTAAAAGGAAGTGTAAGCATGACGATAGCAAAGCTCATTGATCATACAGCACTAAAACCAGATACATCTAGAGCTGCCATTATGCAGTTACTTGAAGAAGCAAAAACTCATCAATTTGCATCCGTTTGTGTGAATCCAACTTGGGTATCTCTTGCAGCGAAGGAACTAGCAGGAACAGGCGTTGATGTATGTACAGTCATCGGTTTCCCATTAGGTGCAAACACAACAGCAGTGAAAGCATTCGAAACAAATGATGCAATTGAAAACGGTGCAACTGAAGTGGACATGGTCATCAATATCGCGGCATTGAAAGACGGCGAATATGATGCAGTTGAACAAGATATTCGTGCAGTTGTAGACGCAGCAAAAGGCAAAGCCTTAGTGAAAGTCATCATTGAAACTTGTTTATTAACAGATGAAGAAAAAGTCAAAGCTTGTGAGCTTTCAGTAAAAGCTGGCGCTGATTTTGTGAAAACATCGACTGGATTTAGTACAGGCGGTGCAACAGCTGAGGATATCGCATTAATGCGTAAAACAGTTGGACCTGACATTGGTGTGAAAGCATCAGGCGGCGTGAGAACAAAAGAGGACGTTGAAGCGATGACAGCTGCAGGCGCTACCCGCATTGGTGCGAGTGCAGGCGTTTCTATTATCAAAGGGGACCAATCAGCTCCTTCGAAAGACTATTAATTCATACGATCCTATGGTAGGATAACATTCGTGACTCATAAATGATGAAAAAGTCATATGCGGAAGGATCTCACTTCTGGGAATTTCTTCCGCACTTTGTTTGCTAAATAGGGTTTGTTCCATACAAGCGCATTAATGTAAACGAATTCATTCGAGGAGGAAAAACATGAAATACTTGATTGGTATCATCGGTTTGCTGGTGATTCTCGCCATTGCATGGCTGGCTAGTAACGGGAAAAAACGAGTAAAATTCCGTCCAGTATTTGTCATGATTGTACTGCAATTTATTTTAGGTTATATTCTGCTCAATACAGGTGTTGGAAACTTCCTAGTCGGCGGCTTTGCAAAAGGATTCCAAATGCTTCTAGGCTATGCCGGCGAAGGAATCAACTTCGTATTTGGCGGGTTAATGAATGATAATGCGTCAACTTTCTTCATCAACGTCTTACTGCCGATCGTCTTTATTTCGGCATTGATCGGTATTTTGCAGCATTGGCGTATCCTTCCGCTTATCGTACGCGGAATCGGTTATTTGCTTAGCAAAGTAAACGGTATGGGGAAACTAGAATCTTACAACGCAGTAGCGTCTGCGATTTTAGGACAATCAGAAGTGTTTATTTCTATTAAGAAGCAGCTTGGATTGTTACCTCAGCAGCGTCTTTATACATTATGTGCATCTGCGATGTCGACAGTATCGATGTCTATTGTCGGTGCGTACATGCAAATGATTAAACCAGAGTACGTGGTCACAGCACTTGTGCTGAACCTATTTGGTGGATTTATTATCGCGTCTATTATCAATCCATATGAAGTAGCTAAGGACGAAGACATGCTCGAAGTCGTTGAAGAAGAAAAGCAATCCTTCTTTGAAATGCTTGGCGAATATATTATGGATGGTTTCAAAGTAGCGATTGTTGTCGCTGCGATGTTGATTGGATTCGTTGCATTAATTGCGATGATTAATGGAATCTTTACAGCTGTCATCGGTGTTTCTTTCCAAGATGTACTTGGATATGTGTTTGCTCCATTTGCTTTCCTTATCGGTGTACCTTGGAGCGAAGCCGTACAAGCAGGAAGCATTATGGCAACGAAAATGGTATCTAACGAATTTGTGGCAATGCTTGCTCTAAATGGAGATAGTGTGCATTTCAGTGCTCGTACAGAAGCGATCATTTCTGTATTCCTTGTGTCATTTGCGAACTTCTCTTCTATCGGTATCATTGCTGGAGCAGTCAAAGGCTTAAACGAAAAACAAGGGAACGTTGTCGCACGCTTTGGATTAAAGCTGTTATTCGGTGCAACACTTGTCAGCTTCTTAACAGCAGGCGTTGTCGGTTTGATTTACTAATTTAAAAAAAGGAATGGTGAAAACAATGAGAATGGTAGATATCATTGCGAAAAAACGTGACGGAAAAGAATTATCTTCAGAGGAAATTTCTTTCTTTGTCAAAGAATATACAGACGGAACAATTCCCGACTACCAAGCAAGTGCCTTGGCTATGGCGATTTTCTTCCAAGATATGACGGATCAAGAACGTGCAGACTTAACGCTCGCTATGGCGAACTCAGGAGACACGATTGACCTGTCTGCCATTGAGGGTATTAAAGTAGACAAGCACTCAACAGGCGGTGTAGGCGATACAACAACGCTTGTACTTGCTCCTCTTGTGGCTGCACTTGATGTACCTGTTGCGAAAATGTCTGGCCGCGGCCTTGGACATACAGGCGGTACAGTGGACAAGCTTGAAGCGGTAAAAGGCTTCCACGTAGAAATTACAAAAGACGAATTCATCGAGCTCGTGAACCGTCATAAAGTAGCGGTCATTGGGCAATCAGGCAACCTGACACCAGCGGATAAAAAGCTTTATGCCCTTCGTGATGTGACAGGAACCGTTAACTCGATCCCGCTCATTGCAAGCTCTATTATGAGTAAGAAAATTGCTGCTGGCGCAGATGCGATCGTACTAGATGTGAAAACGGGCGCAGGTGCTTTCATGAAAACACCTGAAGACTCTGAGAAGCTTGCAAAAGCAATGGTTCGCATTGGAAACAACGTAGGCAGACAAACGATGGCTGTCATCTCTGATATGTCTCAGCCGTTAGGATTAGCGATTGGAAATTCCCTTGAGGTGAAAGAAGCGATTGATACACTCCGAGGCGAAGGTCCTGAAGACTTAAACGAGCTTGTGCTCACATTAGGAAGTCAAATGGTTGTTCTTGCGAAAAAAGCAGAGACACTTGATGAAGCAAGAGAAAAGCTAATTGAAGTCATGAAAAACGGCAAAGCACTTGAGAAATTCAAGGAATTCTTAGAAAATCAAGGTGGAGACGGCTCGATTGTGGATCAGCCGGAAAAACTGCCGCAAGCACCTTACCAAATTGAAGTTCCTGCAAAAGAATCAGGTGTGGTTGCTGAAATCGTCGCAGACGAAATCGGTGTTGCAGCGATGATTCTTGGAGCAGGACGTGCAACAAAAGAGGACGAGATCGACCTATCTGTCGGCATCATGCTGAACAAAAAAGTCGGCGATCGTGTTGAAAAAGGAGATTCACTCGTGACACTTCATGCAAATCGTGAAGATGTTGCGAATGTCATGGAAAAAATTTATGACAACATCCGCATCGCAGATCATGCTGATGCACCAACTCTCATTCACACTGTGATCACAGAATAAAGGAAAAAGGACAAAAGCTTCGTCGCTTTTGTCCTTTTTTTGTTCATTTCTTTTTCTATTGAGATAAAAAATTTCACTTTATGAAACAAACCTCTTGCAATCATCAAATAATGGGTGTATATTAGTTGACGAGTCAATGATTGATATATCAACTAATTGATCTGAATAGAAAAGAGGGGATGGCATTGACTGCATTTTGCTCTGAAGAAGCAGAGGTATTATACCGTTTGCAGTGCGTGAACCGTATGATGGGTGTGAAGTTCGAAGCATGCACGGGCATCAGCCAATCAAGACTAGAGTTGCTATCACTGTTATTCCAAGCAGACGAAATCAGCCAGTCAGATTTGCAGAAAAAAGTAAATATTGATAGTGCGGCTGTGACGCGTCACTTAAAACAGTTAGAAACAAAAGGAATGGTTACGCGCAGAAGAAAGCCAGAAGATAATCGAGTCACACTTGTTCGTCTGACAGAAGAAGGCAGAAAGAGAATCGAAGCTTCTAAAAAAGAAAAAGAACGATTTATCTCAGAAATGCTTGAAAACGTAAGTGACGAAGAACGAAAGCTTCTCACTGATGTGCTCATGCGAATACAACAAAACATCGAAAAGATTCAAACAACCTAAAGGAGTGTTTCAACATGGCTACAACATTAAAAACAAACGATTTTATGGAAATTATGAAAGGGCGCCGCTCTATTCGTAACTATGACCCAGCTGTGAAAATCAGCAAAGAAGAAATGGCAGAGATTTTAGAAGAAGCAACAACGGCACCATCATCAGTGAATGCACAGCCTTGGCGCTTTATGGTCATTGACAGCCCAGAAGGAAAAGAAAAGCTTGCACCACTTGCAAAATTCAACCAAACTCAAGTGTCAACATCAGCAGCTGTCATTGCAGTATTTGCAGATATGAAAAGCAATGAATACTTAGATGAAATTTATTCAAAAGCAGTAGAGCATGGCTACATGCCGCAAGAAGTGAAAGAAAGACAAATTGCTGCACTAACTGCACACTTTGAGGTTCTTCCAGAGCAAGACAATCGCGAAACAATCTTAATTGACGGTGGAATTGTGTCTATGCAGCTTATGCTTGCAGCACGTGCACACGGCTATGATACAAATCCAATTGGCGGATTTGATAAAGAAGTCATCGCTGAAACATTTGGCTGGGATAAAGAACGTTATGTACCAGTGATGCTGTTATCAATTGGGAAAGCTGCTGACGAAGGTTATGCATCTTACCGCTTACCGATTGAACGCATTACAGAGTGGAAATAATATCTTTTCAAAAGGAGACGATCATATGATTATTATTCATGCAGGGATGACCATTCATCCAGAAAAAGAAAACGTATTTCTAGAAGAAATCAATGCATTAATGAAAGCTTCACAAGCTGAAGAAGGCAATGTATCCTACAAGCTGTTCAAGGATACAGAAAAGGAAAATACCTTTTTAATGGTAGAAGTGTGGAAAGATGACGCTGCGGTTCAGAGCCATAATGCAAGTGCACATTTCCAAGCTTTCGTAGCGAAGGCAAAAGAATTCTTAGCCGCTCCACTTGACGTTGTTGCATTTCAAGGCCAGCAGCTTTCATAGTAAAACAACAAACACCCTAGGCGGTTATCGTCTAGGGTTCTTTTATTTTCGACACCTTGTTCCACCCATTTCAATCCCGTATTGTGCATTTTCCACAAAGTTTCTGAAAATAAAATGTTTTTCGACTTAAGTATATTGGAATATGCTAGAATGAGATATTATTTATTACCAAATTAGGGAGGAACTAATATGAAAAAAGGGAAATGGACGAGCATTGCACTAACAGCTGTCCTCAGTTTAGGCACATTGGCAGCTTTCAGCACCCCTCTATCTGCCCACACCACAGAGAAATCAACATCCTCAGATGGCGGTCATTATTCAGGTATTCCATTTGACGCAAGTGTCGTGAATGAAGACCGTCTCATCAAAGCCTTGAAAAAACAAGGAAAGATCAAAAAAAATGCCAATGAGGCAGAAACCCAAAAAGCATTAAAGAAATATCTAAAGAAAAAAGAAGAATCTGCCATGAAACAAAGTGCAAGCACCTTAACAGAAGAGCCTGAATTTCTGAAAGAATACAAACAAGAGGTACATAACAAATTAGCCAAAAAGAAAAAGTTAAAGAAGCATAAAGGAAAAGAAGGGAATCATGTAAAACCGGTCAAAAAGGAAAAGTATAAAGGCGATGTTCGCAATGATAAGGTATTGGTTTTATTAGTAGATTTTAAAGATTATAAGCATAATAGTATTAAAAAAGAAGAGACTGATATGTACTATGACAAGTACAATCAACAGCACTATCAAGATATGCTTTTCGGAAAAAATGGCTACATCGGTCCAGATGGTAAACGCAAAGTATCCATGAAGCAATATTATGAAAAGCAGTCCGGCGGTAGTTACACAATCAGTGGAACAGTTGCAGGATGGTATACAGCTAAGCATGAAGCAGCCTATTACGGTGGAAACGTACCAGACGAATCAGGCAGTGACGGCAAACCGCGTGAATTGGTGAAAGAAGTACTCGAAGCAGCAGCAAAAGACCCGAACATTGATCTCAGTGAATATGATCAATGGGACCGCTATGATATGGATGGAGACGGCGTTTATAACGAACCAGACGGCATCATTGACCATCTGATGGTCGTTCATGCTGGCGTAGGTGAAGAAGCTGGCGGCGGACAACTTGGCTCTAATGCGATTTGGTCGCACCGCTGGTCACTTGGTGATGTATTTGAAATTCCAAACACTGAATCTGAAGTCGGGCAAGGCGGAAAATTAGGTGCGTTAGATTACACTATCGAACCTGAAGATGGCGCGGCAGGCGTGTTCACACATGAATTTGGACATGATCTTGGTCTTCCTGATGAGTACGATACACAGTACACAGGCGGAGGCGAGCCTGTTTCATACTGGTCGATCATGTCAAGCGGAAGCTGGGCAGGTAAAGTCCCTGGAACGGAACCAACAGGCTTTAGTCCATATGCGAAAGAAATGCTTCAAAACTTGCATGGTGGTAACTGGCTTACTGGACAAACCATTGATGGTAAAACATTAAAGAAAAGCAAAACAGTGCTGATTGATGAAGCAGCAACAAAAGGAACGAATCATGATGCGGTTCGAGTGGATTTACCAGATAAAGAGATTGTGGTCACAAAACCTGCTCAAGGACAATATTCGTACTTCAGCGGAACGGGTGACAATTTGAATGCGACCATGACAACAACAGGTATCGATTTGTCGAAGGGGAGCAAAGCAAAGCTTACATTTAAAGCATGGTACGATATCGAAGAAGATTATGATTATGCGTATGTAGAAGTACGTGAAACAGGAACTGATCAGTGGAAGACCATTGCTGGTAACATCACGAATGATCGAAATGAAGCAGGTGCGAACGAAGGCAATGGAATTGACGGAAAATCGGACGGATGGGTAGATGCAGCCTTTGATCTTTCTGCTTATGCAGGGAAGAAAATCGACCTGCAATTCCGCTATACAACCGATGCAGGCTATTCACTGCCAGGGTTATTTGTAGATGATTTAAACATCACAGCAGATGGGACGAAAGTGTGGTCAGATGATGCCGAGGGCACGTCTACTTTCACCTTTAACGGATTCTCAAAATCTAATGGAAAACAATATGCACCCCAATATTATTTGTTAGAGTGGCGCTCTTATGCTGACGTTGATAAAGGCTTAAAGCATATCAAACGTGGGGCAAGCCTCATGAGCTATAATAACGGTTTGGTCGTGTGGTATGTCGATCAATCCTATAGTGATAACTGGGTAGGAAATCACCCAGGGAACGGTTTCCTTGGGGTAGTAGATGCTGATCAGCAAGTATTGAAGTGGAGTGACGGCTCCATTGCTGCCACAGGCTTCCAAGTACATGATGCAGCATTTTCTTTGAATCCAAGTACGAAGCTCAATATTGATTATACAGCGACAACGGGCTTAACGTTGGTAGATCGCTATATTCGTCCGACTCGTACATTTAGTGATAAAAAGAATTATGTGAATCCAAATAATCCAGATGCAGGGCGTGATGTACCAACATACGGTCTATCCTTTAAAGTCGTTGGACAAAGTAAGGATCGTTCTGTTGGAAAGGTATTAATTTCTAAAAGTAACTAAACAGAAAGCCGGATTCTACCATTGAATCCGGCTTTTTGATATGGTAATAAAATGTTTTTGATGAAAAGGGCGGCTTTTTGGTCGAATGTCTGTTCTTTTTTATTTTGATATCCGAATGAAATCATTATATAATAGAGACTGGAAGGTTTTTCTTTCATACATGGTTCTTTTTTAGCTGTTAAAACAAAGGAAAGGATGAGCGTTACCAATGAGTTGTGTCACTGCTAAGCAATTGAAGGTGATTAGAGGGACGATGCAGACTTTTTGCAGCCATTTGGAGTATGATGGTCACGGTAAGCTTCATATCAATACCATCATGGCTTTTATTAAAAAGGAATTCGGTGTGAGAAAAATGAAAGACATTCCACAAAGCCGGTTTACTGAAGCGCTTGAATTAATACAAGACTTTGATTTATACACGGATAAAATAGAGATTCGTGATCGTCTATCAGAAAGGAATTAACTAAATTGAATATTTTAGCAATGATATTAGTAGGAATTGTCGCATTAGAACACATTGTCATTATGTTATTAGAAATGTTTTTTATGGAATCAAAGATGGCAAAGAGATCCTTTAAGCTGCCAGAACGCTTGCAAAAGGATCCAAATGTAAAAGTGATGTTTGCCAATCAGGGGCTTTATAACGGGTTTTTAGCTGCAGGACTCATTTGGGGGCTCATTCTCGGATCGAATACTGTTGGATATATGATTCAGCTATTTTTCATTCTTTGTGTGATCATCGCTGCGGTATTTGGCGGTGTGACCTCTAATAAATCAATCATCATCAAGCAAGGAGTACCAGCGCTTCTTGCATTAATTGCGCTTATCCTGGCAATTTAACCATAAATAAAGCCGCCCTAGTGAGGGCGGCTTTTATCTTTTTCGAAGACCCATCAGACGAATAATGGATGTCAGACAAAGAGCAACGGCAACAGCCAAAATAATTTTTCCATACATGACCCCTGTTAGGTTCATCAAAAAGACGGCCAATATGATACAGAGCGTGATGATGATCATCACAATCGAATAGGTTTTCATCTCTTTTCCACTCCTTTTAAAGTCCCCTCACATCCGAGAGGTCTATCCATCTTACCTCATATGATATCACTCAATGACAATTTTACATGAAATTCCCTACCAATAGAATGTGACATATTGATTAGATTTGATGTCATGCCATATTTTTTAGAAAATCGGGTATACCATAAAGAGCTGCATTGAAGTTTAATTGCTTGATATTTAATTGTGCAAAATATAAAATAACCATATGATATATCGAAAGGATGATCAAGATGAGTAAGAAAGTGTTATTAGTATCGACAAGCAGTTCGGAAATGAACGGACATCCAACAGGCTTATGGCTAGAAGAATTGGCAGAGCCATTTCATATTTTTAAAGAAAATGAACTAGATGTCCAAATTGTCTCTATTCAAGGAGGCACTGTCCCTATTGATAAAAATTCCATTCCAGAAGGTGTTCCAGCGCAATATCAAGATGTATATGAATTACTTCAAGACACAAAGGCGCTTACAGATGTGAACCCAGCTGATTATGATGGCATCTTCTTTGCGGGAGGACACGGCCCAATGATCGACTTTGCATCTAATCAATTGGTAGCCGATGCAATCTTAGCCATTTCAGACAAAAGTGGTGCAGTCGGAGCTGTTTGTCACGGTGTTTCAGCATTCGTTGATGTGAAGGATCAAGATGGCAAATCATTTATCGAAGGCAAAAAAATCACAGGCTTCACAAACGAAGAAGAGGAAGCTGTTCAGCTGACATCAAAGGTTCCATTTTTATTGGAAACAAAACTTCGTGAGCAAGGGGCAGCGTTTGAAAAAGGAGATGCCTTTGCACCATTCGCTGTAGTTGACGGGCAAATCATTACTGGACAAAACCCAGGTTCCAGCGCAGAAACAGCACGCCTGTTTGTTAAAACCATTTCATAAAATGATCAAAAACCAGTCGTAATATATGCGGCTGGTTTTTTTGTCATAAAGATGTCCTAAAAAAGACCAAAACAATGAATAGAATAATGGTAAAATATTAACAGGGCAAAAAACCCAATTAAGGAAAAAGGGGATGTTCCTGTGAGAGCATTTTATGTGAAAATCACTGCAGCTTTATTGTCTATTTTACTCGTCACAACAGGTTTATTTTCACCAGCATTAAAAGCAGAAGAAGCACCGAAATCAGATGGGAAATTGTCACCACTGACGGAAAAAGCCATTCAGCAAGTGCAAGAGTCGTTTTTGAAGCAGGATGAAGGAACCGCTATCCAACAGAAGCAACTGAAAAAATCTTTTAAAGTAGATAAGAAAAATGGAATCAGTATCAAAAGAAAAGCCGCTAAAGACGGCAAGATGCGTACATCTGCCGTTCGCTCCATTGATGGACTAGCAATCAACCAATCGGTTGTCTTATCAGAGGACGACCCAGTTGATTTATGGTTTTTAAGCACGTCTTCACCTCAGGCACTCATCAGCCGGATTACCTCTTCAAATCCCGACTATTTCGTTCAATTATTTGTTGTTGATTATGAAACAGGACAAGCGTACCCGACAGACCTGATTCAGCCCGCAGGCAGTCTCCTTGGTTTGACCAACTTACCAGCGGGTGACTACGCATTCGGTATCACAAGCGGTGGAGATTTCGGAGACTCTTACACGTTACAAGTGAATGCAAAAAACCCGCCCAATTTCACAGGGGCTGTGTCCCTATCGTCAACCTTACAATACTTTGTAGCTGAGTATGCAAATGGGGATGTATTTGCAAATGGCGCAAAAGTATACAACAAGCAATCGAAGACAGCAGATTATGAATGGGAGCGTGTATTTTATTTCTCTTATGATGGTAAATACGAACAAAGAACCCACTCAATTTCAAGTGTAAAAGTGAAAAGCATTTCCGCTCCAGTGTCGTACTCAGCGCCTTATGCAAGCTCCTCAGAGGCCATTCTCGTCTACTTAGATGTTGAGACATTGTTTATGTACCATCAATCTTCATATGCAAGCGGTCAATATTACCACGATACCTTTGTAGATACACTTGGCAAGAAAACGCCAAGGTATTTAGATATTGATGATATGACAAATTACGGTGATCATATTTTAGCTGTTGATTTGAAAACAGGAAAGCCAATTGATTTCTTCAGTGTCCTTAATTTTTACTATGCCGCAGGGATCGAGAAGCTGCCAACGATCAAAACATTGAATTAAGAAAGGTGGTTGACATCAAATCACCACATGTGTAGAGTAAAGATAATTAAATGACAAAAGTCCACTAGGGGAGTCATGTATGACTGAGACAAGAAGAAATCTTGGACCCTTTGAACCTGATCTAGTTCGTACTAGCGGAGGGAAGTGGAGCTGGACCTTGTCTTATTCATGATTGAATCGATAAGAAGGCCGCTCCATTTGGGGTGGCTTTTTCATTTATTCAACTGAAGAAGAGGAGGCTTTTTTTATGACGTTTTCAGCGCAATTAAGAAAAGAAGCAGAACCATTATTTGAAGCCATTTATCAGCATCCGTTTGTCAAAGGCCTGGCAGCAGGAAAGCTGGAAAAGGAACAGATCATTCATTACGTCAAACAAGATGCAGAATACTTACATGCATTTATTAAAATTTATGCAGCGGCTCTAAGCAGATGTACAGACAAAGAAGATATTGCCTTTTTCCATCAGCAGATTGCGTTTGTACTAGATAGTGAGACGCACCCTCATCAAAATCTTTGCCGAGTGGCAGGTGTATCATATGATGAGCTCCAAGGTGCTTCATTGGCTCCGAGTGCTCATCACTATATTCATCACATGCTGCAAGTCGCCCAGGAAGGCACGCTTGGGGAAATCATTGCTGTCCTGCTTCCATGTCCTTGGACATATTGGGAAATTGGAAAACGAATGCTCTCAGACGTGCAGCCTGACCCGTCACATCCGTTTTATGAGTGGATCACGTTTTATGGAGGGTTAACCGACTCTATTACAGTGGAGCTTTGCAAGCGGCTCGATCAGCTGGCGGAAGGAGCAAGTGAGAAGGAAAAGGAAAAAATGAAACAGCACTTTATCTTAAGCTGTCAGCTTGAGTACAAGTTTTGGGAAATGGCGTTTACGGTGGAAGAGTGGCCAGTTCCATTGCAGGTGCATTCATCATGACATGGAAGATGAAAGAAGTCGTCCTTGCTGTCATTTTATCCGTTGCGTGCGGTGTCATCTATTTAGGATGGTCCACACTTTACTTACCAATTACAGCACTAGTTGGCCCAGCAGGAGGCAACATCATGTTTGGCATTTGGGTGATTGCCAGTCCAATCGTCGCGTATATCATCCAAAAGCCGGGAGCTGCCCTGATTGCAGAAACAGCCGCTGCCGCTGTGGAATTACTGACAGGCAGCCACTTTGGTCTTTCAGCCCTGCTGATTGGTGTATGCCAAGGGCTTGGGGCAGAAATCGCCTTTGCTCTTTTTGGTTATAAACGATATCGCATGTGGACACTGATGCTGTCAGGTGCCTTTGCAGCTGTTGGAGCAATGGCATATAGCCTCGTTGCAAATGGCTTTGGTTATTACACGCCTCAAGTTTTACTCATCACACTGATGACTCAAATCATCAGCGGGATGATACTGGGCGGATGCTTAGCGAAAGTTGTGGTCGACGCATTATCCAAAACCGGTGTACTGAATCAATATGCCATCATGAAAGAAAAACGAAACAAAGGTGAACAGCATGGATTCATTTCTCGCGTGCAATAATCTCACTGTCCGTTTTTATGAACAGCCTCAGCCTGTTTTGCATCAAATCTCTCTTTCCATTCAAAAAGGAGAAAAGGTGCTTATTTTAGGACCAAGCGGGAGCGGTAAATCCACACTCATTTCAGTTCTGGCTGGGATTATTCCAGAACATATGGAAGCTGACATGCAGGGCGAAGTGATATTGCAAAGACATACAGGCGTCATGTTTCAAGATCCTGATTCCCAGTTTTGTATGCACCGCGTCAATGAAGAAATTGCCTTTAGCTTAGAGAACCGTTCCGTCCCTCGTGAAGAGATGGATGACATCATTCAGCAGCTCATGCAAAAAGTCCAACTCGATGTCGATCCGAATACAGACATTCATACATTATCTGGCGGCATGAAGCAGCGATTGGCACTTGCTTGTTTACTAGCGTTAGAGCCAGATGTGCTGTTCTTTGATGAACCGACCGCACAGCTTGATCCAGCAGGCAGAATGGAGATATTTCAGCTTCTACAGCAGCTTGCAGGTGATCAGCGACAAACCATGATTTTTGTAGAGCATGTGCTAGATGGTGTCATCGAATGGATGGACCGGGTGATTTTATTAGACGATCAAGGCAGCATTTTAGCAGAGGGGCCTCCAAAAGATGTGTTCGCGACATATGAAGAAGAAATGAAAGAGGCAGGGATTTGGCGGCCGAAATTATTTCCCGAGAAATGGTCCACAATTATTCAAGACCCATTTCATCCAATGAGTCAAACGCTTATGCAAACCTTTGAAGCAAGAAAAGAGCAGCGTAAAAAAGTGCCGTCGACTGAGCGAGAGACCATCATTCGCACAGAAGATCTTCAATTAAGCTATGGAAAAAAAAGGATTATGAGTGACCTTCAGCTGGATATCAAAGCAGGGGATTGGGTGGCGATAATTGGGGAAAATGGAAGTGGGAAAAGCACATGTCTCAAACATTTAGTCCGTTTAGAGCCAATGAAAAAAGGCAGCATTTTCTTAAAAGAGACACCCCTCAAAAAGTGGTCTGACCGACGACTATATGAAAAAACAGGCTTTGTGTTTCAAAATCCGGAGCTTCAATTCATACAAGACACAGTCTACGATGAAATCGCATTTGGTGGAAGACAACGAAATTGGCCAGAATCCGTTGTGCAAGAAAAAACAGTTCAGCTATTGGAAGAGTTCGGTTTAGAGAAGCATGCAAAAGCGCATCCTTTCACCTTAAGCTTAGGTCAAAAAAGAAGATTGAGTGTGGCCACAATGCTCCTTTTTGATCAGGATGTACTATTGTTAGACGAACCGACTTTCGGGCAGGATGAAAGAACGGCGAAGGAATTAATGAGGCGTTTGAAAGAGCGTCAATGCCAAGGCACCACCATTTTGATGGTCACACATGATATGGACCTCGTCGATAAGTGTGCCGATCAAGTGCTTCTTTTTCACCAAGGAAAGCATGTGTATGATGGCACGCCTTATGATTTATTTTCAAATCAGGAACTTGTCGATGCTTATCAGCTGAGAGCCCCTTTGCATTATCGCTATGTGGCTGAAAGAAAGGACGTGCTGACGATTGCAAAGTAATCACTCCTTTCTTTCCAATGTGAATCCAGTCATCAAATTACTCGCTCATCTGCTTGCGATGTGTTGTCTCATGGCGATATCTGACCCTAAAACAACCTTCATCATCTGGCTGTTTGCACTTGGTATTGGACTTGTCTTAGGCGGATGGAATATGAAGTATCTTTTCACAAGACTTGTCCCTTATCTGCTCTTTTTTATTCTCGTATTTTGGATGATGGCGGCCTTTGGCAAGGGGGATCATACTGTTTGGAAGTGGGCATGGTTTCATATTACAGAGGAGAGTTTGAAAAATGGCCTTACCATTTCTTTCAGAATGCTTGGCTTTGTGACATTCGGTCTCCTTTTTACGTCCACAACAGATTTGACGGCCTTTATGATGAGCTTAATACATCAATGCCGAATGTCCCCAAAATGGGCATATGGGATGCTTGCCGGCTTCCGGTTTATCCCGTTATTTCAAAGTGAATTAAAGCAAATGAAGGCAGCACATAAAATCAGAGGCTATAAGCAAAAAAACAGCTGGAAAGCCTTTATGCGTTATGCACTTCCTCTTTTTACGCAGGGCGTACGAAAATCAGAGCGCTTAGCGATTGCGATGGAAGCACGAGGTTTCACGGGGGCGAGGGAGCGGACGTATTATCATGTCATCAGCACTTCGTGGATCGACTATATGTATCTTTTGCTCATCGGTATCAGTGTCTTGATGTGCATGTCCTTTTTTTAAAAATACCCACATTCTATTGATAGAATGTGGGCTTTTTATATGTCTTAGGTCATTTGATTGATATTAGTGCACATTACAGGCTGTAATAGACCTTATAACGAACCGATAAAGAGGATGTACTGAGAAAAAGAGAGGATGAACGTGAGCGAATGTCACAGAGAATTGATAACATAATAGACGCTTTACCAATCATTGGACTAGCTATGAGAGAGCAACTAACCTTTTCTGTTTTAGGGAAAGAGAAGGTTCTTTATTATCAGCAACATGGGAACATTGACTTAGGGTTTAAAGCTGGGGACATAGTAGCTCCAGGGTTCGAAAACTTTTCTATGTTGAAAAATGGGAGAGAGCCATCGTTTATCCAAATTCCGAAAGAGGTATACGGGATTCCAATGGATATTGTAGCCGTTCCAATTAAAGATGAGACGGGTCAAGTAGTCGCTGCTTTCTGCGTGGCCTATGACCAGACCAATCAACAACGATTAGATCACATCATGACGGAGAGCAACCAAGCTTCCGAAAAACTAGTCGCAATGGTTCAGCAAGTTGCCGCACATTCAGAGGAACTACAAGCGACAAGTGAACAAATTCTACAAAACACGAAAACCACTGTAGAAAATTCCTCTAAAATCAATCAAGTGTCCAATCTTATAAAAGGTATCTCTGATCAAACGAACTTACTTGGACTCAACGCATCAATTGAAGCTGCAAGAGTAGGTGAAGCAGGAGCAGGCTTCGGAGTGGTCGCAACGGAAGTGAGAAAGCTGTCAACTCACGCCAAACAAGCGACGACGGATATTGAAACAGCGCTAAAAGATGTGCAGGGATCGATTAAAGGAATGGAAGAAGAAATAGCACAAATTGTCGCTTCCTCTGAGCATCAAGCAGAGCTTGTAGGCACGTTCACAAAAATTATTGAAGGTCTTCATGAAACAAATGAAACGATGAAATCACTGGCAGAAGACTTAGTGAACTATCAAGTGAAATAAAAAATACCGACCAAAACCTCCAGATGAATCGGAGGTTTTTTTACGTTTTAAGGTGGGCAAGTTGTTCGGATAATGACCGATTTATCGCTGACAGGCAGGGTACACTTCTGTATGATAGAAAAAGAGATACTAGTCTGGTCAGTAGACCTATTCATAAGGAGGAAGACCATCGTGACACAATCAGCGAAGCTGCAAGAAATAATAGCACCTTACCGTACAATGTTAGATCAAACTGAACAACCAATGATTCAATTACAGATGAAACAAGGAAAAACAGGACCATACGACAGCAAAATTGCAGGCGATCCTTACTTCCCAAAAAACGACGAATATCCAGTTGATGGTGAAGGGCACCCTATGAAGCTTTTGGCACAAATAAATTTTGGACAGCTGCCGAAGCTGAAGGATTATCCAGAAACAGGGCTTCTGCAAATTTTTATTTCTGTGCATGATGATCTTTATGGGATGAATATTGACCATAAAACAGAGCAAAAAAATTTTCGGATCAAATTTATTGAGGAACCTTTCTTGGCAGAAGAAGAGTTGTTGACTGATTTTTCTTTTGTGAAAATTCCTGATGATTTTTATTTTCCTGTGACAAAGGAAGGCGTCATTACAGGTGAACGATCAAGTGAAACGATTAGTGTAGAAGATTTCCGCTTTGAGAAAATCACAGGTAAGCGCAGCTGGGACCTATTCGAAGATGTAAAAGGCATTGATGGAGATGAAGCGGATGCCTTGCTAGATGAATTTCATGATGCAGCGAGTGGCTTTGGTCACAAATTGGGCGGATATCCAGGCTTTACACAAGAGGACCCGCGTACCTATGAAGACCAGGAACATACCGTTCTGTTATTACAAATCGATTCAGATGATGAAGTAGATCTGTTGTGGGGAGATTGCGGAATCGCCAACTTTTTTATCAAACCAGAAGACCTCAAACGAAAAAATTTCGAGAATGTCGTCTATAATTGGGATTGCTCCTAATTTTGTAAAAAACACTCTTTAAGCACTCTTTTTAGAGTGTTTTTGTGTATGTTTTTAGACTTTTTTGCCCCTATTTTGTCATTTTTGAGAGGTAATATGTCATTCTTTCTAGTTGACCGTATCAAAAAAAAATGTAAAATCATCTTAAAGTCCTCTTTTTTGAAGATAATAATAAAATGACATATCAATCTACAATGAGATGCTCGAAAAAGTGGAATGTACTGGGGGGTATCAATTGATCATTTCGAAAGTAATCAATAATAATGTGGTCAGTGCGTATGATGACGAGCAGCATGAGCTGGTCATTATGGGCAGAGGGATCGCTTTTCAAAAGAAAAGTGGAGATCCGATTGACGAAGAACGTATTGAAAAAGTATTTTCCATTCAAAATAAAGATATATCAGAAAAATTCAAAACCCTGCTTTATGATATTCCAATCGAGTATATGCAAGTGTGTGAGGCGATTATTGATCATGCGAGAACAACCCTTAATAAAAATTTGAATGACAGCATCTATGTGACGCTCACGGATCATATCACCTTTGCTATTGAACGTCATCAAAAAGGAATGGACATCAAAAATGCTTTGCTCTGGGAAATCAAGCGGTTGTACAAAGAAGAGTTCATGTGTGGTGTAGAAGCGATCCGGATTATTCAGGACAAGCTTAACATTCATCTTCCTGAGGATGAAGCCGGTTTTATTGCCATGCATATTGTCAATGCAGAGCTCAATGAAGAAATGCCAAACGTGATTCAAATTACCAAACTCATTCAAGATATTTTAAATATCGTCAAGTATCACTTTCAAATTGATTTAGACGAGGAATCATTAAATTATTTCCGTTTTGTCACGCATTTGAAGTTTTTTGGACAGCGTCTGTTTAACGAAACACAAATGGAAAATCAAAATGAATTCCTGTATGAAGTAGTAAAAGAAAAAAACACCGCAGCTTTTCAATGCGCTGAAAAAATTAACGATTATGTTCAAAAAGAATACAACCGAAGTCTCATAGAAGATGAGATGCTATATTTAACTTTGCATATCGACAGAGTGGTAAAAAGAAAATAAATTCAAAAAGAAAGCGTTGACATCATAAAATTAACATGATAATTTATAACTATAAACGAAATAACCCACAATCTTTTAGGATTGTTACTGGTCAAGCAGGCAAAACCTAAATCATTGTCCCTATCTTTGATAAGGCGTGATTTAGGTTTTTTTATATCTAAAGACTTATAAAAATTAAATAACGATCAATCGCTATGAAGGATTGTTACTGGTTAAGCAGGCAAAACCTAAATATCGATTAATGTCTGAATTGCTATTTCTCGGACATTAATGGATGTTTAGGTTTTTTCTATATCATGATTTAATCAACGATTGGAGGGTAATACAATGAACCACAAACAAACAGCAAAAGAAGTTCTAGAGCTTGTCGGCGGTGAAAAGAACGTCAAGCACGTCACGCATTGTATGACAAGACTTCGCTTCAACTTATACGATGAAGGCAAAGCGGATAAAGAGAAGCTGCAATCAACAGACGGCGTCATGGGTGTGAATCAAAGCGGAGGCCAATATCATGTCATTATCGGCAATGATGTTTCAAATGTCTATCAAGCGATGATTGCTGACTCAGGACTGTCAACAGATGTAAAGTCAGGCGGTACAGAAGAAGCATCAAAACAAAATGTGATATCAAAGCTTTTCGATTTTATCTCTGGTGTCTTCACGCCGATTCTTCCAGCCATCGCTGGAGCCGGTATGATCAAAGGAATATTGGCACTCATGCTTACATTCCAGTGGATCTCAGATAAAACCAGCACATATGCGATTTTAACAGCCATCGGAGACGGAGCCTTTTACTTCTTACCGATTCTGCTTGCTGTAAGCGTCGCCAAAAAAATTGGCACAAATCAGTATATCGCCGCTGCCATTGCAGCCGCCGCACTGCACCCGCAGTTAACGGCTTTACTAGGCGCAGGAAATACAGAATTTCTAGGCTTACCAGTGGTTGCCGTTGTGTACTCTTCATCGGTGATTCCGATTCTACTCACCATCTGGCTCGGCTCATATGTTGAAAGATTCGCAGAAAAATATAGTCCGAAATCATTAAAGATCATCCTTATTCCAACGGTCACACTTCTTGTCGTAGTACCAATTATGCTCATCGCGGTAGGACCGCTTGGTGGGATTATCGGAAATGGTCTTTCAGGTGGAATTGATTTATTGTTCAAACATGCAGGTATTTTGGCCGGATTCTTGATCGGCGGCTTCATGTCACCATTGATCATTACGGGTATGCACTATGCACTACTTCCAATCATGATCAACAACATTACGTTAAACGGTTTTGACTTCATTCTTCCAATGATGTTTGTAGCGAATATGGCACAAGCAGGCGCAGCATTCGGTGTCTTCTTAAGATCAAAAAACAAAACATTCAAATCATTGGCGATGTCTACAAGTATCACTGCATTAATGGGTATTACTGAACCTGCTATGTATGGTGTGAACATGCGATTGAAAAAACCGTTCTTTGCAGCCCTCATTGGTGCAGCAGCAGGCGGCGTGTTCATGTCGATCTTTAAAGTAAAATCATATGTGATATCTGGATCAGCAGGTCTCCCAGGTCTCCCAACATTCATTGGCCCAACATTTGTCTACTCTATCATTGGATTGGTCATCGGTTTTGTTGTAGCAACCATCATGACACTTGTCCTAGGATTCAAAGATGTACCAGTGAAAGATGATACAAAAGCAGACAAACCAGAAGAGAAGAAAGATACAGCAACGCTTCAAAATGAAGTGGTACAAAGCCCGCTTGAAGGTCAACTAAAGCCGCTAAATCAAGTCAATGATGCAACATTCTCTAATGAAATCATGGGTAAAGGTGCAGCCATTGTCCCAACAGTTGGACGTGTTGTAGCACCGTTCAACGGTAAGGTTGAAACCATTTTTCAAACGAAACATGCCATTGGCTTAAAGAGTGACCAAGGCACAGAGCTTCTCATCCATGTTGGAATTGATACGGTGAAGCTCGGCGGAAAACATTTCACAAGTCATGTAGAGTCAGGTGATCTTGTTCAAGCAGGAGATGTGCTCGTTGAATTTGATATCGAGGGCATTCAGCAAGAAGGCTATGATGTCACCACACCAATTATTGTGACCAACACAAACGATTTTGCACAAGTTGATGCGAAAACAGAAGGCACGATTTCTGTAAAAGAGACACTGCTCACAGTCAGTGTAGAAGAAAACGAGGAGGGCATTCAACATGAACAAGTTAGAAAAAACATTTCCTAAAGGTTTCTTATGGGGCGGCGCTGTTGCGGGCAACCAAATTGAAGGTGCTTATAATAAAGATGGAAAAGGCTTATCGACAGCTGATGTATCACCGCACGGTATTATGCATCCATTCGATGAATCAATGAAAGATTTGAACTTATATCATGATGCGATTGACTTCTACCATCGCTATAAAGAAGATATTGCACTCTTTGCAGAAATGGGATTCAAATGCTTCAGACTATCCATTTCTTGGCCGCGTATTTTCCCAAATGGCGACGATGCTGAACCAAATGAAGCAGGCCTTGCTTTTTATGACAGAGTATTTGATGAACTGCATAAGCATGGAATTGAACCAGTTGTCACGATTTCTCATTATGAAATGCCGCTTGCACTTGTGAAAAACTACGGCGGTTGGAGAAACCGTAAGCTTGTCGATCTGTATGAAACATACGCGAAAACGTTGTTTACTCGCTATAAAGACAAAGTGAAATATTGGATGACCTTTAATGAAATCAACGTCGTGTTACATGCGCCTTTCACTGGCGGCGGACTTGTATTTGAAGAGGGTGAAGACGAGAAAAGCATTCAATATCAAGCAGCGCATCACCAATTTGTTGCAAGTGCTTTAGCTGTCAAAGCAGGACACGAAATCATTCCTGATGCGAAAATCGGCTGTATGATTGCAGCGATGACAACTTATCCGTACAGCTCAAGACCAGAAGATATGTTTGCTGCAATAGATCAGGATCGTAAAACATTGTTCTTCTCAGATGTACAGGCAAGAGGCTACTACCCAGGTTACATGAAACGATACTTCCGCGAAAATGGAATTCATATTGAGTTCCAAGATGGTGATGAAGACATCCTAAGAAACCATACAGTGGACTATATTGGCTTCAGCTATTATATGAGTTTTGTGACAAGTACAGATCCAGAGGTTCTTGGACAAGTTACTGGTGGTAACCTATTTGAAGGCGTGAAAAACCCTTATCTAGAAGCAAGTGATTGGGGCTGGCAAATTGATCCAAAAGGACTTCGTACAACACTAAACCAGCTATATGACCGCTACCAAAAACCATTGTTTATTGTAGAAAATGGATTGGGAGCTGTCGATCAAGTAGAAGAAGACGGATCCATTCAAGACGATTACCGAATTGATTACCTCAGAAGTCATTTGCTAGAGGCGAGAGAAGCCATTGCAGATGGAGTAGACTTGATGGGTTATACAAGCTGGGGCCCAATTGACCTTGTCAGCGCATCAACAGCTGAAATGAAAAAGCGCTACGGCTTCATATATGTTGACCGTGATAACGAAGGAAAAGGTACATTAGATAGAAAGAAAAAGAAAAGCTTCGATTGGTATAAACAAGTGATTGCGACAAATGGTGATCATTTAGATGCATAAAAGAAAAAGACAAACCGTTCATACTGCGGTTTGTCTTTTTTTCGTCAAGGGGACTATGAAGTCCACACTTGATCTGCAATCTCAATCACATGACGCAGCTTTTCCCATTGCTGCTCTTCTGTTAACAGATTGCCTTCCTCCGTTGAGGCGAACCCGCATTGCGGACTCAAGCAAATCTGGTTAATGTCGACATATTGAGCCGCTTCCTCGATCCGTTTTTTAATCTGTTCAGCCGGCTCAAGCTCACCATATTTTGAAGTGACAAGCCCTAGTACGATTTGGAGGTTTGGGTTCTTCACATAGCGTAGGGGTTCAAAACCGCCAGAACGATCGTCGTCGAATTCTAAAAAGAGACCATCCAGATCTAAGCCGGCGAAAATTGTTTCTGCCGCTGCTTCATAACCGCCTTCAGCTGCCCACGTCGATTTAAAGTTACCACGACAAATGTGCATAGTGATCACCAAATCCTCTGGACGATCGGCAACCGCTTCATTGATTGTTTTCGCAAATGACTCACGCAGTTCATCTTCTTCTCGGCCAAAGGCTTCGATTTGTTCATGACCTTTTTCAGAAAAGAACACCGCCCATGCTGTATCATCGAGCTGTAGGTAACGGCAGCCTGCATCATAAAAAGCACGGATGGCTTTCTTATACGCCTGTGCCACATCATGGTGGAATGCCTCTAGGCTGTCGTATACTCCTTCTTCAAGTTTTCCACGGAAAAAGAGCATATTCGGACTTGGAATCGTCATTTTAGCCGTATGATCACCAGCGATGCTTTGAAGGAAACGGTAATCCTCTAGCATTGGATGATCTGTAAAGTCAATCTTGTCCGTTACCTTGATGCCACGCGCTTTTGTTGTCGTATTGTGGAATTGAATACCTTGATCCGCTTCAAATCCTTCGACCCCATCTAATCCCTCAAGAAAGTCAAAATGCCACCATGCACGTCTGAATTCTCCATCTGTGACAACCTCTAATCCAATTTCTTTTTGTTTCTCCACAATGCGTGTAATTTCTTCATTTTCAATTTGTCGGAGCTGCTCTGCTGTCAGCGTACCGTCTGCCTTTTGCTTGCGTGCTTCCTTGATACGTTCTGAACGAAGTAAGCTGCCTACTTGATCTGCGCGAAATGGCGGTTTCGTTGTTTTCTTTCCAATGGTTTGTACTTGTGTCATGCTGAATCCCTTCTTTCTACAGGTTAAAAATCAAATAAAAAAGCTCTTCCTTGGATAAGGAAGAGCATCATATACTGAGAGAACTCTGCCTTATCTTCAAACAAGCATCTGCTTGTTTAAGGAATTAGCACCATTCTGTTCCGAGGAACAGCGGTTGCCGGGTTTCACAGGGCCAGTCCCTCCACCACTCTTAATAAGGTTACCTTTTGATTCAATTTTCTTAATAAACATAATTATTCAACTTTTTCGAGAGAAAGTCAATGGTTTTTACTGTTTAATTTTCTACATAAACAAATAATGGTAAACAAACCCGATGTGGAAAAAGGAAGAATAATATGGAAATAGCGCTTCTTTTGGTTCTTTTGTCATGGTATACTCAATTGGTAATAGACAAAAATGGGGGTTTTTACTATGACAATGAAAAAAGGCCTAATGATCAGCCTGCTCATTTTTTCGCTGATTGTTTCGTTGTTTGCGCCAGTTGGATCTGCGGATGCCAAACAAGCAAAAAAAGCAAAAGTAAGCACGCACTATTATAAAAAGAAAAAAACATTCAAATATGCACAGGTGAAAAACCTAAGCAAGGCGCATATGAAAACCATCAATCGTGATTTAAAAGAAGATATCGCATTCTCTTATTCTACGTACTTGTTCTTAAAGGACGAAGCGAAAAAGGAAGGCTTTGGGAAGATCACGTACGAGAGATCGTTTAAAACGAAATTTAACAATGGGAAGAAGCTCAGTATCTTAAACTATGACTACATGAATGATGGTGGAATGCATGGGGATACGATGGTTTCCAGCATGAACTATGTGTTAACAAAGAAAAAGACAAAGCAGCTGTTCTTGACAGACGTTGTGAAAACAAAGAAAAAACGTACGAAAGTAAGAGATTATATTTATAACTACACAAAGAAACATAAAAGCAAATTCTATGCGAACCTGAAAAAAAGTGACATTGAAATCAACTACAACACGCAGTATTACTTCACGAAAAAGGGAATTGCTGTTGTCTTCCAGCCATATGAAATTTCACCTTATTATGTAGGAATTCCTATGATTCAAGTTCCTGCGAAGGTATATAAATAAAAAGAAAAACGGCCAATGAATCTGGTCGTTTTTTGTTATTTACTCAAACAAAAAGAGCCCCTCATGAGGCTCTCTCTTTAGATTTATACTTGTTTAGGTGCATCATTTAGTGGATGACGGCGTTTTCCGTTGTAGTGGCGGCGCATACGAAAGATTTCAAACTCCGAAAGCTCTGCGCTTTTTCGTTTTGGTGTGCGGTTATCTTTTTTGAAAGAGAATAGTAAGTAGCAGCAAAGTGAAGCGATAATCAATAAAATCATCATATGACATTCCTCCAATTCATCCTATTCTGTAGTGTAGACAGGGTGAGTGATGTTTATAACTGAAAATAAGCAGCAGAATCGGTTTAGTTCTTAAGGTTTAGTCGATCTGCTAATTTAGGTCTAAAATACTGGTTGTTTTTAACTATTATATTTCCAGTTATTGCACTCGTCAAGAAGAATTTTTCTGGTGTTGTCTCTATTAGTACGAAAAAGTGTCATAAAAGTTTCAGAAAATTGTAAACTTTTATTAAAAAACCGTTCCCGAACAGGAACGGTTGTAAACATATCTATGCTTTTTCTTCAAATAAACGTGCGATTTCAACGATGACTTCTGTTGCTTTCACCATGTTCTCGACAGAAATAAATTCATATTTACCGTGGAAGTTTTCCCCGCCAGTAAAGATGTTTGGCGTTGGAAGACCTTTATATGAAAGCTGGGAGCCATCTGTACCGCCGCGGATCGGTTCGATCACAGGTGTCACTGAGCGGTTTACCATTGCTTCATGGGCAATATCCACAATATGTTTCACCGGCTCAATTTTTTCTCTCATATTATAATATTGATCTTGAATGCTGAGATTTATGCTGTTTTCTCCGTAGATGGCTTTTAAGTCATTTGCTATTTTTTCAAATAGTGCTTTGCGATCGTTAAATTTGTCTTTATCAAAATCACGAATAATATATTGCAGCTCTGCTTCTTCGACTTCTCCTACAAACTTCGTGAGATGGAAAAATCCTTCGTAGCCTTCTGTATATTCCGGAGATTCATCAGAAGGAAGCTTGTTGTGGAAGAGCATCCCAATCTTCGCAGCGCTGACCATTTTGTCTTTTGCTGTCCCTGGGTGGACGTTGTTTCCTTTAATTGATACTTTCGCACCTGCTGCGTTGAAGCTTTCATATTGCAGCTCCCCGAGCGGTCCTCCGTCAATTGTATAAGCATAGGAAGCGCCAAAGGCATCAACATCAAATTTGTGCGGCCCTCTGCCAATTTCTTCATCTGGTGTAAAGGCGACGCGAATTTTTCCATGCTTGATTTCTGGATGCTCAATCAAGTAATGCATAGCGGTCATAATTTCTGCGATACCTGCTTTGTTATCTGCACCAAGCAGGGTCGTGCCATCTGTTGTGATCAGCGTATGTCCTTGATATTTTTGTAAATTTGGAAACTGTGCTGGAGATAAAACGATATGTAGATCATCATTTAAGGTGATGTCGCCGCCTTGATAGTTTTCATGAAGCTGCGGTTTCACATTCTTGCCGGTGAAGTCAGTGGCTGTGTCGATATGAGCCAGGAAGCCAATGGTCGGCACGTCTTTGTCAGTGTTAGACGGGATCGTTCCCATGACATAGCCGTTTTCATCCATTGTCACTTCTTGAATCCCGATGGACTTCATCTCTTCAACTAGCTGTCTCGCTAGGTTCAACTGTCCTTCAGTAGATGGGCAGCTTTCCTTTTCTGCATCTGACTGCGTATCTACCTTCACATAATTTGTGAAACGCTGAATCATTTCCTTTTTCATCTATACGTCACTCCTTTTGTAGAATACGTCCATTTTATCACGTCTTGAATGCGCTTCATAACAAGAAAGGTTTTCTCTGGCAATTAGAGAGTAAAAAGACCTACTTTCATTAGGTGGTGTGTTGAATGGTTCTTTAGGGTGATTTTTTTGGGTGTCTTTTTATTTATAATGAGGACATATAAAATCATCCATTTGTACGTTGAATTGGGAGAAAGGGGTGCGAAAGTTGGATTCTAGTCAAACGCTGGCACTCGCTCAAAAGTTTCAGGAAGCAGCTGATGAGATTCGGCAGTCAAAGCAGCTGCTGGAGAATCGGCTGAAGGCAGTAGGATCAGGCTGGCAGGGAGAAGCAAGGAATAAATTTGATCAAAGCTTTGAGGAAACAACGTCACGCTATGATCAATTTGAAAAGGACTTGCTTGAAACAAGTCAGGAACTGCGCGACGCAGCGGTCAAAATCGAGGAACGGAAAGCTGAAATTGCCAGAATGGAAGAGCTTGAGCGAAAGAGAAGAGAAGAACGGAGAGAAAGAAATCGAGAAGGGAGATGATGTGATGGCACGTGACATTGTGGTTGATCCAGATCAGCTGACAGGACTGGCGAATGATGTTGTAGGCGAATTGTCTGTCATTGAAACGAAGCACCGCGATTTACATAGTGAACTGGATGGTCTCATTTTAGGCTGTGATCCTCGGTATAGAAGCTGTTTTTCAGGTGTCGGGGATGCATGGGGAGCAGGACAAGCATTGATCAGTAAATTGAGCAGTGATGATATTGCGATTCGTCATGCAAAAGATAAAATGGTCGAAGCAGACGATATTTTACGGAAAATGTACAGCATCTATGATCAATATGGTACACTCACGAGCTTAGCTGGTATTGTGATGATGCAGGCGAAATACTACGGGCTTGGGATGACGACCTTCATTAAAGACAATGGCCGGTATGCAGCGCAGCATTCAAAGCTGCTGCTTGATCTGACCAGCCGGGTAGAAGGAACGAGATTTGACCGGTTAGCAAGGATTTGGCTGAGTAAAAAAGAATTATTAAAGCGATCAAACTGGTCGATGGCTGATTTGGTCCATAAGAAATTCACAAAATTTTATCCTGACGATACAGTTGCATTCACGAATAGTGTCCGTGACTTTACAAAAGGAAGTATCAATTGGAAGGACACGGCTGCGATCAAGTCTGTTTTGAAAAATGGATCAAGATTCGCGAAAGGAAATGCCATCATTGCAACGGTTGTCACTGGTGCAACGGAAACGGTCGGCTGTGGATTGAAAATTGCCGAGAACTATGCAGAATTCGGTGATCAGCCAGAAGTCCTTAAGCGTGAAAATGCGAAGGCTGTTGGAAATGCAGTGAACAATACGGTCTTTATCGCTGGCGGATCTGTCGCAGGTGCCGTTGTCGGAGGAGCTCTAGGAAGTTTTGCAGGACCGATTGGAACCGTTGTCGGAGGAGCCATTGGTTCAGCAGTCGGTGGATTTATAGGAGAAAAAGTCGCCAAGCTGACATCAGGCTTTGCTGAGCAGGTTGCAGTGAAATTAAAGGACCCAATTCATGCGGTCGTGGATAAAGGGAAACAAGCATTCGAGCTGGCGGGTCAAGGTGTGAAAGCAGTCAATGACACCATTGATCAGGCAAATCAGGTGATACATAAAGGGATAGAAAAAACAAAAGAAACCGCAGATTCGCTCATTAAAGGTGCAGGCGATTTCTTTAAGGGTGCATTTTCTTTTGGATAAGGAGAGATCAAGTTGGATCAGCTAAGTCTAAGTATTGAGGAACTCATCTTTAGTTTTTACAGTGAAGGCTATTTTGAACAGGGCATGTCCTTAAAGGAAGCGTATTATCCTGATGTAGAGGACGAGCGCCTAGGGTTTTTATTTGAAATTGCGTGCCGCTCTTTGCTCGCAAAAGGTGTACTTGAATTTCAAAACAGACAATATCGTTATAAAGCGGAATACCGTCATTTCATTCAGGCGATGAATGATGCATCTCACACCGTCAAGGCGTCTCGATTTGGGGATAAAGATGAAGAAGTCAGTACCTCCTTTCACACGACACAAATGGGCGTATATGCGCACCACACGCTTTATGATCAACAAGTCCATCAGATTCAAAAACTGAAAGACGATCAGCAGGCAGAGGAACAAGTGACTGCCTTTTTCAACATACAGATGAGTGATCACCCTGCACCTGTCATCACCCTGCAAGCAGAGGAATTTGAAAAGCTATTAGAGCAAGCAAGTGAGGCGAAGAATGAGTGGCCCTCCTTCCTTCATCGAGCAGAGAACGAAGAACTCGTGCAGGCATTTGTTTCTGATGTAAAGGCGAGAAAAGGAAAGATGGACTCCCTGATGAAGGTCGTCTACGACAAAAACAATACGCCTGATGTGGAGTCCATGTTATTTGTCATTCCAGGTGAGGAACAGTCGTGGCTTGTGTCGGGAATAAAAGAAAATGAATTTCGCATTGAGACGGCTCATAGAGACGTATTACGTTCTATATTCTAATGGAGAAAAGGAGAATGACGCTTGAATCCAAGTGAAGTAATAGAAGTGAGGAGCAGGACCTTTTTAAGGGTATGGGCATTCTTAGCAACAGGCGGCTTCGGTATCATCGGTATTTGGTTGTTTTCAGAAGCTCTTACATTTGAATCGAATTATACATTGTTTTTATTTTTAGGCGGACTACTAGGCATTGTTTATGGCTGGATCTCTTTTTTGATGATTCTGCCGGCTTTTACGAAGAGAGGAAATGTGATTTTTCGCATTCAGCGCGGGGAGAATGGCGCGGTTTTACATCGCGGGCAAGCGATCCCTTTTCAAGACATTCAATCCATCGATATGCGCAGGCATCGGTACAGTGTACGGGGTTTTCTCTTCATGGATGTGTTGATTCGGAAAATAGACGGGAAATTGATCAAGATTCCAGCGTACAGTATTTTAGATGAAGAAGTATTCGAGCAAGCCGTCAAACAAGAGATCTACCCATATTTAAATCAGTCAGCCCAAGAGAACTGGAGACAGCAGCATGGTCAGGTCGAAGAGCAGATCGACTAGGATGTATTTTCCATGATTCCGAAGGATGAGGTGCCACTTTTTCGAAGAAATCGTGTATGATGTCAGTAAAGACTGAACACTCGGAGAGGTGATGAGAGATGGATAAAGAGATGGTAATCGACCTCGTCACAGAACAAATGGCACGGATTCGAAAAGAAAAGAATTATACGCAGGACCGCATGGCTGAGGTACTTGGTCTATCGAAACGGCATTTGCAGCAGGTTGAAAAAAATAGGCTGCGCCTCAACTGGACGCAAACTGCGGCCGTATGTGCATTATTCAGGGATAGTGACATTTTAAAAGGGACACTTGGGGATGATCCGCTTGAGATTCTGGAAGTCGTGGCACATGATGAATTGCATCTATCGGTGGAACGTACGATTGGCGGAAAGGTTTGGTGGCGGACGTCTATCAAAAAAGGCACATTTCGTCTTCAGCAAAATGTGCTTAGTCAGCATTACCGCATCTTAGATGATGAGAATTATCGCTATTATAGTTCGTTTAATAAAGATGAAGCGAAGCGGCGGTTAGAGGAATTAAGTCAGCTGTCTTCTCCTTATTCATAAGCAGCTGATAGGGAAAAGGAAAGAGAGGCACCCGATTGATTAGGGACCTCTCTTTTCTGTGTTTATACTTTTAGAGTGTTTTTCGCCCGAATAAAGGCAACAAGCTGTTTGATTTCTTCATCATTTAGGGGAACGCCGTCGACAAGGATGGTTCCTTCTTTTGCTTCAGTCAGTTCAATTTTGATATCAGAGATTTTGCGTTGTATCTCTGGCTCGTCCGTTCTACCAAGTAAAAAATCAATGGACGTATCATACAAATCAGCCAGCCGCTTCACTGCTTCAAGCGAAGGTCGTCGGTACCCAGATTCGTAACCGGCATAGGTGCTTTTGGCGATACCTAGGCGATCTGCCGTATGCTGGAGAGACCATTTTTTCTTTTTTCTAAGGGTGGTTAAACGATCGAGTATCATTACATGAACGCTCCTTTATATACAACAACAGTATATCATATTTTGACATGGAATGTACGCGTTATGCGTAATAATTTCTTGATTAATTCGCGTTATGTGACTATAATGGCAATGAAGGTACGCGTAAAGCGTATATTATAGAATAGCACAAGCTAGCTTATAATATGTGTGACAAACGAAGTAATTTTATTGAAAGAGGTGGACCTGTTGAAGAAATTATTGCTTTTAACCACTGGTGGGACGATTGCATCTGTAGAGAGTGAAAACGGTTTGGCTCCAGGTGTTAAAGCTGAGGACCTTTTAAGCTATTTAAACGAAATTAATGCAGAGTATACAATGGATACAAAGTCCCTAATGAGTATAGATAGTACAAATATGCAGCCTGAATACTGGGTGGATATTGCAACAGCCATTTATGAAAATTATGATCAATATGACGGTTTTGTTGTCACGCATGGTACAGACACGATGGCCTATACATCAGCAGCTCTTTCTTATATGCTGCAAAATCCGGATAAGCCAATTGTCATTACAGGCTCACAAATCCCGATTACGTTTAAGAAAACAGATGCGAAGAAAAACATCACCGATGCGATTCGCTTTGCATGTGACGGCGTAGGCGGCGTGTATGTTGTCTTTGATGGCAGAGTCATTCAAGGAACACGCGCAATCAAACTAAGAACGAAAAGCTATGATGCATTTGAAAGTATTAACTACCCATATATTGCATCGATTGAAAACCATCAAATTGAATACAATAGCAAAGTAAAAAGATCGTCAATGAAACCGCTTAAATTAGACGCATCTTTAAACACCGACGTTTGTCTCTTGAAATTGCACCCAGGTCTAAAGCCTGAGTTCTTAGATGCAATCAAAGGCGTCTACAAAGGAGTCGTGATCGAAAGCTACGGCAGCGGCGGTATTCCTTTCGAAGGAAGAAACCTTTTAGAGAAAATCAACGAATTGCTCGAAGAAGGCATTTCTGTTGTCATCACAACTCAGTGTCTTGAAGAAGGAGAAGACATGAGCGTGTATGAAGTAGGACGCAAAATCAATCAAGAACTGGTGGCACGTTCACGAAACATGAACACAGAAGCCATCGTGCCGAAACTTATGTGGGCATTAGGTAAAACAACAGACCCAAGAGAAGTGAAAAAGATTATGGAAACGCCAATCGCAGAAGATTTAGTGATTTAACTATTCTATAGAAAGCAGGTCATATCAGATGGTTCAAGCAACTTATCGCTATGAGAAGGATTTTCTGGGTGAAAAAGAAATTCCGGCAGACGTGTATTATGGGGTTCAAACCCTTCGTGCAAAAGAAAATTTCCCGATTACAGGATATCGCATGCACGAGGAACTGATCAGAGCCTTTGCCATCGTGAAAAAAGCAGCAGCTCAAGCCAATATGGAAGTTGGACGTTTATATGAAGGAATTGGAAATGCCATCGTACAAGCCTCTGATGAAGTTATTGAAGGCAAGCTGCATGAGTACTTTATTGTAGACCCAATCCAAGGCGGCGCAGGAACGTCGATGAATATGAATGCCAATGAAGTGATTGGAAACAGAGCGCTAGAAATCATGGGACATCAAAAGGGTGAATACATCCATTTAAGCCCAAACACACATGTAAACATGTCACAATCGACGAATGACTCGTTTCCAACAGCGATCCACATCGCTGTATTGAAGCAGTTAGACATTCTGCTTGAAACAATGCAAACGATGCAGGACGTATTCAAAAAGAAAGCAAAAGAATTTGATCATGTGATCAAAATGGGACGTACACACCTGCAGGATGCTGTTCCAATTCGTTTAGGACAGGAATTTGAGGCATACAGCCGCGTGCTCAGCCGTGACATTAAACGGATCAACCAATCAAAGCAGCATTTATATGAAGTGAATATGGGTGCAACAGCTGTTGGGACAGGCCTAAACGCAGATCCTCGTTATATTGAAATCGTGGTGAAGAAGCTAGCAGATATTTCTGGTCTTCCGCTTGTAGGCGCAGAGCATCTCGTGGATGCTACGCAAAATACAGATGCTTACACAGAAGTGTCCGCCGCATTAAAAGTATGCATGATGAACATGTCTAAGATTGCCAACGACCTTCGCCTAATGGCATCTGGTCCACGTGCAGGACTTGCTGAAATTGCATTGCCAGCTCGTCAGCCTGGATCATCCATTATGCCTGGGAAAGTCAATCCAGTCATGGCAGAGCTCATTAACCAAATTGCATTCCAGGTCATTGGGAACGACCATACCATCTGTCTTGCTTCTGAAGCAGGCCAGCTTGAGTTAAATGTGATGGAGCCTGTTTTGGTCTTTAACTTGCTTCAATCTATTAGTATAATGAATAACGGATTCCGCTCATTCACAGATCATTGTTTAGTGGACATTGAAGCAAATGAAAAACGTTTGAAAGAATATGTGGAAAAAAGTGCAGGCGTCATTACTGCGGTAAACCCTCACTTAGGCTATGAAGCCGCGGCTAGAATCGCAAGGGAAGCCATTTTAAGTGGAGAATCCATTAGAGATCTTTGCTTGCAAAATGATGTGTTAACAGAAGAAGAACTTGATATTATTTTGAATCCATATGAGATGACAAAGCCTGGTATTGCAGGACAAGAACTGCTAGAACGGGAATAATATCAAAAATTTTATTTTATTAATATGTCGAATTGCCTGTGAAATAGAGAAAAACAGGCAATTCACTTTCTTTCGAATTGACACACTTTTTTCACAATATTTTGAAAACGCTTAACGCACTCACAAAGGGAGGAAACACAATGAAATCACCACGTCTGCCGTCTATGTTAGAAGTCGTGTCTGTACTTGGCTTATTTTTAGCAATTGTTTTATCTTTTACTCTTTATTTCAAATTAGATATTCAACTAGCATTGTTTATCTCATGGTTTATAGTTATCGCATTAGGTATTCGATTGGGGCATTCATATAAGGATCTTCAAAATGCGATCACAAAAGGGATATCGAATGGTCTAGAAGCCATTTTAATTTTAATTGCAGTAGGTGCACTTGTTGGTACATGGATTGCAGGTGGAGTTGTACCTACGTTAATTTACTACGGTCTAGAGTTTATTCATCCTAATATCTTCTTATTAGCTACACTTGTCATCTGTGCACTCATGTCCATTGCAACAGGAACCTCTTGGGGGACGGTTGGAACGGCAGGGATTGCGATGATCGCAATTGGTGAAGGGCTAGGTATCCCACTTCCGATCGTGGCAGGTGCCGTCTTATCAGGTGCTTATTTTGGAGATAAATTATCCCCATTATCAGATAGTACAGTGCTCGCTTCCTCTCTTTCAAAAGTGGACGTGCTGGCGCATGTTCGAGCGATGATGGTTTTATCCATACCAGCCTTTGTCATTACGGCCATTATGTTTACGGTTACAGGCTTTATGTATGGTGGACGCAACATTGATCAAAATAAGGTAGAATTTTTGAAAAATGCCCTGCATGATACATTTACCATTAACATTTGGATGGTCATCCCAGCAGTAGTGGTTGTATTACTGCTCGTATTTAAGAAACCTTCAATGCCTGTTATTGCCATTGGTGCTCTTTTAGGATCTATTTGGGCGATGGCTTTCCAAGGAATGAATCCAGCAGATGCGATTGGTTCAGCATACAATGGCTTCTCTATTAATTCAGATGTAGATTTCTTAAATACGCTGTTAAATCGTGGCGGTATTGTGAATATGCTTGGATCTTTAGTTGTCATTATTCTCGGGCTTGGTTTTGGTGGCGTACTTGAATATCTCGGCGTCTTAAAAGTGATTGTCGCTACTTTCGAGAAGAAATTATATAATGCAGGAAATGTAACCTTATCTACACTTGTTGTTGCATTCTTCGCAAATATTTTTGGCTGTGCAATGTACGTTTCATTAATTCTTACACCGAAAATTATGGAAAAAAGCTACGATAAATTGAAAATAGACAGACGCGTTCTATCTAGAAACGCTGAGGTCGGTGGAACAATGACGTCTGGTATGGTTCCGTGGTCAGATAACGGAATTTACATGGCTGGAATTCTAGGCGTCTCGACATTCTCATATTTACCATTTATGTGGTTGAGCTTTGTTGCCATTGCTCTTGCCATTATCTACGGATATACAGGGAAATTCATTTGGTACGTCAAAAATCAACAAGACTCAGAAGAATCGGCTTCATAAGCCGTTTACAAAAGCCGCCTCAATTAGGCGGCTTTTGCTTGTCCTAGGACCGAGAGACTACATATGATATAAAGAAGATGATCGGGAGTTTAGACCCTTTATAAAAGAGGTCTAAAGGGGTAATGTGAAGCAGAATGAAAGCATATTTATCCCATAAAAAGGGTACAAATCCCTATTCAAACATGAGTCTTTGAACCTTATAATAACAATATTGGAAAAAGTGCTATTCACCTTACGCTCGTTTAGAGGAACTCTAAGCAGCGTTTTTATTTTTTGACAGGAGGAGGAAGCTATAATGAGCTTGTCGGATATGCTGTCTGCCCTAAACGGTGGCATTACAAGTAAAAAAGCAGAAATTGAAGAGAAAATCGCTCGACTTAAAAAGGCGAAAAGTAAGGTCGAACGTGAACAAGATGCGGCAGAAACAGACCTGAAGCAAATTAAGCAGCCAAAGCTTGGGGCCTCTTGGAAAGGTGAGCGAAGCAAGGATTTCAAATCAGAGCGGAATGAAGCACATGATGCGCTGCAAACGATTGTGAACGACAAATACCCACGCTACGTGAGCCGCATCGAATTCAAAATCAGTACATTAGAAGCTGAACAAACTGCGTTATCCTTTGCCAGTTCCTTAGCTGGAGACGCCGCACGTCTTGCTGAAAAAGGAGAAGACGCAGTAGAGGACGCCAAACGCTTGATCTCAAAAGCATGGAACAGTTTTTAAAGCTGCTTTCACACTGAACAATTCTGGAGGATATCACGATGGGACAAATTAAGTTAAACTACCAAACAGTTATGAATCAACTAGATGAAGTCTCCCAAGCAGTCGAAGCTTTAACGATGAAAAAAGCAGCAGATAAAGCGGGTGAAAACAGCCTTGAATTTGTGACCAAATGGACGGCACGTGAGGCAGAGGTGAACGAAATGGTCTCAAACTTTAAAGAAGCCTTAATCAAAAATGTCCAGGACACGCGCTCGAATGTGAAAACCTTAAAAGAACAGGACGAAGCGATTGCTGCAAAATAATCAGCACAATCGCTTTTATTTATGGATTACATTTGCATGATAAGAAATATAGTTCAATGGAATCATATAAAATTCAGGATGTACGACCTTGTATTATTCCGTTTTTCTTCCAAACACGTCACTAAAAGGACACCTTTTCCCTATTTAAGACTGAGGCTTTTCACCTTATACTATACTTAATGAAAGCGAAACGATAGAAATGTCAGGATTGGAAAAATCAAGTGAGTCGATAGCTTCCAAGGCTCTGACGCTGTGCTTTCGTATGAGGTCCGATAGAGGTGGATGACATGAGTTTATCCGAGATGCTACACCATCTGCATATGGGAATTGAAAACAGACGTGCAGAATTTGATGAAATGATCTCTCGGTTAAAGACAGCCAAAAGCAATATTCGAACAGAACAAGATCTTGCGCAGTCAGACATAAAGGAAATTAAGAAGCCTGCTCTAGATTCGTCATGGAAAGGTGAGAGAGGAACCGACTTTCATCGCCACCGAAAAGACGCCTACCATGTAATGCACGACATCGTGAACAATGAGTATGAAAAATATATAACCGAGATTGATCAAAAAATCTTGCACTTTGAATTAAAAAAAATGGAGCTGGCTGTTGCCAGTAATTTTGCCGGAAGAGCCCAGGACGTGATGGAAAAGGGCGAGGATTTTGCAAAGGATGTTAAACATTTGATTGAACGGGGCTGGAAAGCTCTTTAAAATAAAATATAAAACAGCCGTCTCATAAGCGAGCGGCTGTTTTTTTGTTTAGTCACATCCACCACCGCTATCGCCTGAATCTCCCCCGCAGGAGGCATCAGAAGCGTGATGAGTATATGAATCAGTATAGGTACTTGTCGTTGAACTGTGATGTGAAGAACGCTTAGCAGATGTACGTTTATCCTTTGATGTGAACAGGTGGGCAATGATTGCTCCTAAAGAAGCCAATATGATCATAACAACAAACATAAAAGAACCCATAATGCATCCCTCCTCTTGTTTCATCATCATACGATTGAGCCATATTGAGGTTCCCGATTTGTAAGAAAAACTGGGCAAAGAGTTCTATTTTCGTTTATGATGATAGGCAAAAGTAAATGCCAAGGGAGGAGAGCCCATGCTATCTTTACGTCAGGAGGAGCTCCTGAAACGCTTGATGCAAGCGGAGCAGGAACTGACAAGTGAAGAAATTGCCCGCGTGATTGGCGTCACATCACGAACCATCCGAACAGATATGAAAGCGCTTAAATCTATAATAGATGAACAAGGAGCCGCACTACATATCAAACGCGGGGCAGGGTATACATTGACCGTCGAGGATTATGGGGCATTTCGTACATTTTTGAAAAAGTCGCTGAGAGAAAGAAACGAAAAAAAGGAACAGGTCATTCCCAATCAGCCTAAAGACCGTGTGGCGTATCTATTGAAAAGGCTGCTCCTGTCTGAAGACTATATCAAATTAGATGGGTTGGCAGAGGAACTATTTGTGAGTGAATCGACAGTGAAGAATGATTTGAAAGCGGTCAGACATTTGTTTTCATTACATGGACTTTCTGTAGCACATCGCCCTAAATATGGATTGCGGCTGACAGGGGATGAAATGAAATTAAGATATTGTATGGCTGAGCATGTGTTTCAGCAAGAGCATGCGAACTCTGCGCTGTTACCTGAAGAAACGTATCAATTGGTTCAGGACATTGTGCGTTCACGTACAAAAGCAAGCGGACTTCATCTGTCAGAGATCGGTTTAAGTAATTTAGTCACCCACATCGCCATTGCATGCAAACGAATTGAAGAGAAAAAACTAGTCATGATGCCAGAAGCGGAATTGAAAGACATTCAAGTGCAGCCTGTTTTTCAAGTGGCTCAACAAATGGCAGAAGATATTCGGCATGTATTAGCTATTGATTTTCCGTTATCTGAAATGGCGTACATTGCGATTCACTTGATGGGTGCCAAGATGATGGCATATGGAGATGACGGCCATACGCTATTTCACCTTCTAGACGAAGATCACTTTCGCTTCACTCACCAATTACTTGCTTATGTAGAGGAGCACATGTCACTTGATATTCAATTTGATAAGGAGTTGATCGTTGGATTAAGTCTTCATTTGCGTTCCGCCATTCATCGTTTTAAGTACGATATGAACATTCGTAACCCCTATTTACCGGACATTAAAAGGCATTATCCCATTGCATTTGAAGCGGGTGTCTATATGGGGAGATGGCTGAAGGAAAAAGAGGGGGTCGAGATCCATGAGGATGAGATTGGGTATTTGGCGCTCCATATCGGTGCTGCAATCGAGCGGACAAAATCACAGCATGTGAGAAAGAGATGCCTTATTGTGTGTGCAACGGGTGTCGCCAGCAGTCAGCTCCTTCTTCATAAGCTGACGGCGGCTTTTAGCGGAAGGCTGGAGATCGCTGGAACTGCAAGTGTTGGGGATCTTCCTTCGTATGATTTGAGAAGCATTGATTTTATTATTAGTACCATTCCGCTTCAGAACACATTGCCGGTGCCAGTGATTGATGTACATACGATTTTAAGTGACGATGATATTGTACGGCTGAAACGTTTTGTGCAGGATCCACAGGATACAGGGGTTTTGCGGTATGTCAGTCCGGCGCTGGCATTTTATCAGCAAGACCTTCAATCAAGAGAAGAGGTTCTTCAATTTTTTGTGAACGTGCTAAAGGAACAACATCGCATCCCGGACGAGTTTGAACAATTATTGCTGGAAAGAGAGCAAGTGTCCCCAACATCGTTCGGTCATTTGGTCGCGATTCCTCATCCGATGAAGCCGGCAACAGATGACACGTTTTGTGCGATCTGCACGTTGAAAAAACCGGTGCTGTGGGGTGAAGATCGAGTACAAGTCGTTTGTTTGTTGAGTATCCAGAAGACGTATCAAAAAGAATTACAGTCGCTTTATCAATTTCTTGTGCGGCTGACAGAGCGGAAGGAAGTGGTGGAACAACTCATCAAGGCCGCTTCATTTGAGGAACTGACGGCGGCGCTTCAAGTATTGGAGCATCCGAATGAAAAAACGGGACACCCATTTCCGCATCTGTGAGGAAAAAGATTAGATGTTAATGAAAGCGCTTTTAAAATAACATCAAAAAGGAGGATGATCACGAGTTTTTGCAAAGGGGGAGACGGATCATGAGCTTCAAGGAGAAAGCGGCAGACGTCATGGGGAATGTGGCTTATCGCATCACGAATCAGAAATATATTATGGCGATTAAACAGGCATTTGTCACATTGATGCCAATCATCATTACAGGGGCTTTTGCTGTATTGGTGGCAAATATGATCATGAGCCCGGAAACAGGGCTTGCTCATTTTGAGATATTCAGATTTTTAGCGGAGCTTCAGCCAATTATGAAGGCAATCAATTATGCCACGCTGAACTTTTTAACGATTGGGGCTGTGTTCCTCATCGGGATAGAGCTTGGGAAAATCAACGGGCACAAGTCCCTGTTCCCAGGGCTGATGGCATTGATTTCATTTATATCTGTTATTCCAACGACACTTCTTCTTGAAGTGGATGGATCGATGCGTGAGGTTGTAGATGTACTGGCAAGGCAATTTTCTGATCCAAAAAGCTTATTTTTAGGGATGATCATTGCGATCATATCTGTGGAAATCTTTTGTAAGCTGACCGAGGTGAAATGGCTTCAAATCAAGATGCCAGATTCTGTTCCATCGAATGTTGCGACATCTTTTTCGTCACTTTTTCCTTCGATCATTACGATTACGATCATTAGTTCATTCGGCTTTGCATTTCACCGTTTGACAGGCATTTATTTGCATGAAGCAGTGTATAACGTGGTGCAGCGCCCGCTAGAAAATGTTGTACAGGGTCTGCCGGGGATTTTAACGTTGATGTTTGTGGCGCAATTTTTCTGGGTGATCGGCATCCATGGCAACCAGATGATCAAACCGATCCGGGAGCCGCTCTTATTAGGGTCGATTGCAGTGAATATGACAGCATTTCAAGAGGGAAAAGAGATTCCGAATATCATCACGATGCCATTTTGGGATGTGTATATGAGCATCGGTGGTTCAGGTGTGACCATTGGGCTTTTGATTGCGATTTTTATTGCTGGAAGAAGGGAAGAGATGCGAAGCATTGCCAAGCTCTCATCTGGGCCGGGCCTCTTCAACATCAATGAACCCGTTATTTTTGGATTACCCGTTATGTTAAACCCTGTGATGGCAATCCCATTTATCGTCACACCACTTGTGACAGGGACGATTGGTTACATTGCGACAGCTACAGGATTTGCTGGAAAAGCAGTCGTGATGGTGCCGTGGACGACACCGCCGATTGTGAATGCATGGCTGTCAACCGCTGGCAGCATGGGAGCTGTCATCACACAGCTCATCTGTATTGTAGTAGCAGTCTTCATCTATTTGCCATTTGTTCTCTTGTCTAACCGCAAACCAGAAGCGGCACCAGATTCAGAATAAAAGGAGGGGCATGAATGAACATGCAATGTAGGTGGTATGGAGAGGATGATCCCGTTTCACTTGCGCGTAAATATGCGAAAAATGGCGCATCCACTTTGCTCATTGACGAAATGTCATCGTTCATGAAAATGGTGATTTTGAAGAGTCAGCGCACCTTTCGTCAGCAGGAAGTCTTGATATGGGGGAAATTGTGAAGGCTTTGTTTGAAGAGGGCTCTAATGGCTATGTCCGGTCGGATCATGGACGTATGATCTTTGGCGAGACAGGCAGACCTGGCTACGGTTTATATGATCGAGTACTTGGGGCTGTGTATTTGCAAGGAATTTGGGAGGGGCTTCACGTTCAAACGAGGAAAGGGAAGGTAGCGATATGAACAGAATCGAGATTCCAAGTGATTTTATCCTAGGTGCCGCGGCTTCTGCTTGGCAAACAGAGGGATGGAAGGGAAAGCAGGTGCATCAGGATTCGTACATTGATTCATGGTATAAGGAAGGATATCACGTGTGGCACGAAGGATATGGTCCGGCTGGTGCGACGAACTTTTACGAGCGCTATCCTGAAGATGTGGCCTTAATGAGAGAGATTGGACTGACACATTATAGGACATCGATCAATTGGTCGAGGTTTCTCATAGATTACGAGAAGGGGATTGTGGATGAGACCTATGCCCGTTACATTGATGACTTGATCAATGGATTAATTGCAGCAGGTGTAGAGCCAATGTTTTGCTTAGAGCATTATGAGCTTCCTGCCGTTTTGCTTGAGAAGTATGGCGGATGGTCATCAAAGCATGTCGTCGAGCTGTTTGTTCTCTATGCGGAAAAAGTGTTTGAGCGCTACGGGGACAGGGTCAAACATTGGTTTAGCTTTAATGAACCAATTGTTGTCCAAACACGTGTTTATCTAGATGCCATCCGTTATCCCTTTGAGCAAAATACGAAAAAATGGATGCAGTGGAACTATCATAAAGCGCTGGCAACAGCAAAAGTGGTGAAGCTGTTTCGGGAGATGGGATTGAAGGAATCGACAGGTGCAAAAATCGGGGTGATTCTCAATCCAGAAGTGACGTATGCAAGATCCTCTGCCCCGCATGATCAAGAAGCGGCACGGATGTATGATTTGTTTTTCAATCGAATGTTCTTAGATCCCTCCATCAAAGGGGAGTATCCAGAGGAATTGCTCGATGTGTTGAAAAAGCATGATATTCTTTTTGATGCGACAGAGGAAGAGCTTCAGGTCATCAAGAATCATACGGTCGATGTCGTCGGGCTCAACTTATACTATCCGCATCGTGTCAAGGCGCCGAGTAAGGCGTGGAACGAAGGGACGCCATTTCATCCGTCTTATTATTACGATATGTTTGAGCTTCCAGGGAGAAAAATGAATCCATTCAGAGGCTGGGAAATCTACCCAAACATTGTCTATGATATGGGGATGAGAATAAAAGAAGAATACGGAAATATCGAGTGGTTTGTAGCCGAAAACGGGATGGGTGTAGAAAAGGAAGAACGGTTTAAAAGTGAAGACGGTATCATTGATGATCAGTATCGCATTTCATTTATCAGCCAGCATTTGAAGCGGGCACTTCAAGCGAAAGCAGAAGGATCAAATTGCACGGGCTATATGCTGTGGGCTTTTACGGATAATGTCTCACCGATGAATGCCTTTAAAAACCGCTACGGATTAGTCGAAATCCAGCTGGAAAATGAACGGAATCGCCAGTTGAAAGCATCAGCGTATTGGTACCAGACATTAATCAAAACAAGGGAACTGAAGGGTGAAACAGAAGTCATCTATCGATAGGAGTGATGGAATATGAAACGAATCATTCTCGCTTGTGCCGCAGGAATGTCGACGTCCATTGTAGTGTCCAAAATGAAGGCTGCTGCAGAAGCTAAAGAGCTGGATTATGATATCTACGCCATACCTGAAGGGGCCATTGCAGATGAATTAGAAGAGCATGGAGGAGATGTTCAGGTGATTTTACTTGGACCGCAAGTAAGCTTTATGAAAAAGGCAGCAGAAAAAACCGCTGCACCTTATCAAATACCTGTCGATGTCATCAATGTGAGATTATACGGAACAGCGAACGGGGAAAAAATACTAGAGCATGCTCTGAAACTAGCAAATGAATCTTAAGTAATTGGAGGAGAAGCAGATGACGGTATTAGAGGAAATGCAGGGAGCAGCCTTTCAAATCATTGCTCATGCAGGCGAGGCAAGAAGTCATTATGTCGAAGCGATTCGTCTAGCAAGAGCAGATGATTTTGAAAAAGCACAGCAGTTGATTGAAAAAGGGGAGGAAGCGTTTCGAAGCATCCACAACCTGCACTTGTCGCTGATCCAAAAAGAGGCGGCAGGTGAGCAGCTTCCCTTTTCTTTACTGCTGATACACGCAGAAGATCAAATGCTCACAACAGAGACCATTCATCTGCTCGCCATCGAAATGATCGAAATGTGTAAAAAAATGAACGCCCTGTCAAAATAGATATCAGCTATTAACCAATTTCTGTTATAATCATTCGGTAGATAAAGAGAAAGCAGGATTGGTGGATGAAGAAAACATGTATGTTGATTGCAGTTGGTCTTTTGGCGCTGCTCATTTCGGGCTGTACGGGAATGAAGGAGCAAACGGAAGGAAACCAGCAAGTAGTCAAAGAGGAAAAGGGTCCATTACTAGCAAAAGAAACAGAAGAGATTCAGCAGACAAAAGAGGAAGTGATTGATACACAAAAATGGATTGAGCAAAAGGAGCCGATAGAGCTTCCAATTTTGATGTATCACAGCATCTCCAGCGGCAGCTCGCTGCGTGTACCAAAGAGCGAGTTTGCGGCTCATATGAAATGGCTGAAGGACAACGGCTATGTCACGCTGTCGCCAGAAGAAGCGTATCGCGTCTTCACAACAAATACGAGGCCAAGTGAAAAGTGTGTCCTCATTACATTCGATGATGGATATACCGATAACTATACTAAGGCATTCCCGATTTTAAAGCAGTATGGAATGAAGGCAACGATTTTCATGATTGCGCAATCCATTGGCCGCCCGAACCACTTAACGGATGATCAAATGGATGAAATGATAGCAAATGGGCTTTCGATTGAGAGTCATACAATTCATCATTTAGAGCTCAATCGTTTATCAAAGGAGCAGCAGAAAGAGGAATTAAAAGGATCAAAGGCATTCTTTGATCAACGATTTTCTCAGCATACGAGAATGGTCAGTTATCCTGTTGGGCGCTATAACGAAGACACGCTGAAGCTAGCGAAGGAAGCCGGTTATCAAATGGCTGTCACCACTGAACCAGGACATGCGAAGAAGGAACAGGGCATGATGTCCTTGCACCGTGTTCGCGTGTCACCGGGACTTTCACCCGAAAGCTTTGGCAGATTGGTAGAGGGGAATCGATAGAGATCAAATCACAAATGTTTCACATGAAACATTTTACGACAAGTTTCACGGTGATGATTGGTGAATCGACATTTGGGTGGTTCAAAGGCGAAACAGAACTTTCATGAAGATGGAAGTTCTGTTTTTTTATCATTCATCAAAAAATTCCATATGAGCTTTTTCTTGCTTGTAATAATCGATTCGATCTTTCATGGTCCCGGTATGAAACTCAAATTTATGTCCATCAGGGTCCGTAAAGTAGATCGACTGATGATCTTTTTCATCTCTTGGACGGCCTGGCAAGATGTTGACGTTCAAATGTTTTAGCTTGTTGTACATGTGATCTACATCCTCTTCATCAATTGAAAAAGCGATGTGCGTGTAAGCGTGCTGAATGTCTTGACGAGGAATGTCTTTTTCCACATTCAGGGCAAGCCATAGCCCGTTCAAATCAAAGTAAGCTGTCTTTTTTCCTTTTACTAATAAAGTGGCGTCAAATACGTTTGTGTAAAAATCAATAGAGGTTTCTAAATCAGAAACAGAAAATAACAAATGATTGATTCCTTTTATCGACATCACATTCACCTCAAAACATATTTGAAAAAAAGCCTGTAGATGGGGTCTACAAGCTTGTTTATTGATAAACAGGATAGCCCGTTATTTTGATATCTTTCCCTAGTGGTTCTACTGAGAGTTGATCCAATTCGATGGCATCACTCATGAGGCGTATGCCTTCGCCTCCAAAAAAGGAAGGGGACAGCCGACCGCCAATGAGTTTAGGTGCCATATAGATGACCAATTTATCTACAAGCTGCTGTTCTAAAAATGAGGCATTGACCTGGCCGCCGCCTTCAATCATGAGGGAGGAGACATTTCTTTCTCCCAGCACTTGAAGCACTTCTTGCAGGGGCACCCGCGTGTCGCTATCTGTTATAAAGACACTGACGCCAGCTGCTTCTAAAGCGGCTCGTTTTCCCTCATTGGCTTGCTTTGTCGTAAAGATCCATGTAGGTGCCGTCTGATCAGTGACGATCTTTGCTGTCAGCGGTGTTGACAGCTTAGAGTCTAAGACAATTCGAATCGGATGATGCCCATTTGGAATCCGTGCAGTTAGTGAAGGATCGTCATGAATAACGGTTTGAGCACCGACCAAAATCGCATCATTGATACTGCGGATATGATGAGCATCATAACGAGATGTTTCAGATGTAATCCATTTACTGTCAGACGTAGCAGACGCAATTTTTCCGTCTAAGGTAATACCTGCCTTGAGCGTCACGAAAGGTGTTTTTTTCGTAATAAAATGATTAAATACTTCATTCATGAGAATGGATTCCTGTTCCAGTACGCCTGTAATCACTTGGATGCCAGCATCTTGTAAGATGGCAATCCCGCGGCCTGCGACAAGCGGGTTCGGGTCAAGCGCTGCCACGACAACGGTTTCGACGCCTGCTTTCACAAGTGCTTCCGCGCAAGGGCCTGTGCGGCCGTGATGGGAACAAGGCTCGAGGGTCACATAAATGGTGGCTCCTTTTGCCTTGTCTCCAGCCATTTTAAGTGCATGAATTTCAGCATGCGGTTCACCGGCTTTCATGTGAGCACCGACACCAACAATTTCATTCTCTCGCACAATCACAGCCCCGACGAGCGGGTTTGGAGAGGTCTGACCTTTCATTGCCTGTGCATTTTCAAGGGCTAGATTCATATATCGCTCATGATGTGGCAATCGTACGCACCTCTTGCTCCGCCTTCATGTGACCTGAGCGGTTGATTTTTGTCTGTAAGTATTTTTCATTAAACTCCGAGACATCACCCCAAAGCGGAATGCGTCCAGAAAGAGATAGACCTGCATGGCTGATGGCATCTGTCTTTTTCGGATTATTGGTAATGAGTCTGACTGGCTTTGTACGAAGTGTTTGAAGAACCGCGATGGCTTCTTCATATTGACGCGTGTCATCTTCAAAGCCGAGTGCTTCGTTCGCTTCTACTGTATCGTAGCCGTTTTCTTGAAGAATATAAGCCATGGCTTTACTGAAAAGTCCAATACCGCGGCCTTCATGATTGGCTAAATAGAACAGTGCACCTGCACCATTGTCTTCAATCATCCGCATGGACTGCTTCAATTGGAACCCGCAGTCGCAGCGCTTGCTTCCGAAAATATCACCAGTGTGGCAAATGGAATGCATGCGGATAAGGGCTTCGTCAGCGTGCTCGAACTCCCCATACACTAGAACGCTTGACTGCTGTTGATCGGCAAGCTGGCGGGACGAGAGGCTTTCAATTAAAGCGTCATCTGACAATGGCTCTTTTCCATCGTCTTTTAACCATGAATACCAGTTGAACATCACGGTTCTGCCGTCTAAATTCACTGGCAATTTAATGGGTCCAGTGATATATATATACCCGTCTTCTTGCTGTACTCGTTTGATTTTATCTTTTAAAATGGCTGTTTTAAGATCTGTGTGTTTGTCCATATTCTGCACCTTCTTTTTTGTCTGTTTCTTCAATCTGTAAACGAACGAGAACGCCAAATGGATCAACAAATTCGTTACTTTTCCCTGTTGTTTTCACTTGAGTGCCTGCTTTTGTCAGACACTCGACGACGGACTGTCTGTCTGCTTCTTGTGGGAATACCAGTGTATAGCTTCTAATTCCTGAAAAACGTGGATCAATGGCTCCTTTTCGTCCCCGTCCCCATGCATTAAAGGCAAGGTGATGGTGGTACACACCAGCGGCGATAAACAGGCTTGCTGGTGGAGCCATTCTGATGTGAAAACCGAGCGTATTGACATAAAAGGAATCAGCTTCTTCTGGGTTAAGATGGAAATGTAAGTGTCCCATCACTGTACCAGCGGGAAGTCCTTCCCAAGTTGTATCAGCGGCTTCTTGCAGGAGACCATCTCCATCAAGAGGTGCATTTCCGCCACCTTTCAGTTCTCCATGCTCACCTACCCAAACGTCCTCAGGGCGATCAGCATATATTTCTACGCCAATGCCGTCAGGGTCACTTAAATAAATGGCTTCACTGAAAAAGTGATCGCTTGCTCCAATTAAAGGATAGCCTTTTTTGATCACATGTGCCAGCCATGTGCCCAGGTTTTTTCTGGTAGGTAATAAAACAGCAAAATGATAAAGTCCTGGCTCATGATCAGGCTTCTCCTTGAGCTGTGCATCCTCTTTTAACAAAAGAATGGGTTCCTTTGCATTGCTTCCAAGAGTGACGGTGGATTCCGTCTGTTCTACTATTGTAAATCCTAAAATGTCTGTATAAAAAGGTAAAGAACGCTCAAAGCTGGACACATGTAACTCTGTTACACCCAATCTTAGCTCCTCAATTGTCTTCAAGCTCGGTCAGCTCCTTCATGATATATGCATCGGCATGTTCAAATGTTTTTGAAAATCTATAAAAATGAATACCTTGTTACTTAAAGTAACTAAACTATATAATAGTTAGTGACTTATTTCAAGTAATTAATTGTGCTATAATGAAAAAAAGAGAGAAAAGCGGGAGGGAGTAAGGTATGGCTCAAGTAGATGGCTGTCCAATCACAGATGCCATGGAGATTCTAGGCAAGAAGTGGGTCATTCTCATCATCAATCAGCTTCTGACAGGCCCTAAGCGTTTCTGTCAGCTTGAAAATGAAATGGACATCAGCGGACGATTATTATCAGAAAGGCTGAAGGATTTAGAGGCTGAAGGACTCGTTGAGAAAAACGTATACCCTGACATTCCAGTACGGATTGAATACGAATTAACAGCGCAAGGGAAGAAAATTGAGCCGATTATTCGTGAAATGTATGCTTGGTCTTTAGAACGTAATAACAGCAAAAAAGGGGAACAAGTCTCTTCCTAAACGATTTCGATCAGTCTGTCTGATCGAAATTTTTTTGTGCGATTTTCCAGAAATCTAAGTCAATAGTATGAAAAATGATGTTGACAATAAATTCATTCATCATATAATATCAAGGAGAAGAGGGTTCTTTTCCCTGTAATGGAATGGAGGTTATGCCATGGTATCATGAATGGGACAGATTACCTAAAACACGTTTCAAACCATCATTTAGAAACAGACATCTTTGGCTTTTAGGAAGCAAAGATTTATTTTTTCAACTCAATTGATAATGATTATCATAATCATCTATAAGTGTGATCCAGCGCTTATGAAGGTTATTTTTTTTATTATCTATTGAGAATAATTATCAATATCATTTAGGAGGGTTCACATGAAAGCCATTCGTTCAACATCACACGTATTATTGTTCTTTAGTTTTGTTCTATTATTTGCCCTAGCCCCAGTTAGCTCAGCCTCAGCAGCAGGCTTAGCAGATGGTCAACATTCAGCACAATATGTGGTATGGAAGGCAGATAGCGATTCGACTTCAACAGCGAATACGTATTTTGAAAAACCAGCCAAGCTTGTCGTGAAGAATGGAAAAATCAAAGCACAAGTCACGTTAACGAATAGCTCTTGGATCACAAGCTTTAAAACACTTGATCAAGGTGTGTACAAAGATGCGAAGGTGATCAGTACAAATACAGCTGCAAATAAGAGAACGGTTGAATTCAACGTGAACAGCCTGACAGAAGTCGTACCAGCAAAAGTGAGCGTGACTGTACCGGTCATCGGATATACAGGCAATTACGACATCCGCCTCAAGTTTGATGCAGCATCTGTTCAATAGAAAGGGAGGAAATTCGCTTGATGAAAAAAATGATGAGGCTATCAGTCTTCATGACCGCTTTATTATTGGCACTTATGCTGCCTTTTTCAAACGCACAGGCTGCCACGTTAAAGGATGGTACATACTCCGTCAACTATACTGTGCTGAAGGCTGAAGGAAATGCGGTCTCCATGGCAAATGATTACTGGCTGAAGCCAGCAAAAGTGATTGCAAAAAATGGGAAGCTGACTGTACAAATGACCATTAAAAATAGCAGCTGGGTAACGGAATTTAAAGTGCCGGGAAATGGCAGCTATGTCGATACAACGGTTCTCTCAACCAATAAAAAAGCCAACACAAGGCTTGTTCAGTTCCAAGCTCAGAGCTTGTCTAAGCCAATCAAGTCAAAAATTCATGTCACTGTTAAATCTGCTGATTATGATCATGATTATACCATTCAGCTGAAATTCGATGAGAGCAGCATGAAATCGCTTTCGTCTAACAGCACAAACAAATCAGCGGGTGCAGCAGAAGATCAGCAGCCATCAAAAGAATCAACGAAAACATCTGATTCATCCACGACAAAACAAGAAGAGAATCCTCAAACTGGTGATACAAACCAGACAGGGTGGCTCCTTGTGCTTGCTCTATGCTCAGGCGGGTTTTTAGCAAGAAAGTGGATCATCAAGCATTAAGAAAGGAAGTGTCACCATTTGAAACGTCTTTTTCATCTAAAGGCAGCTATTCTGCTCGTTTTATTCAGTTTATTGACTGCGTTTCAGATTCCTCAAGGAACGGCTCAAGCGGCATCATTTGTTGATGGTGAATACACGGCCGGATTCACCATTTTAAAGAATGGCAGCACAGAAGCGTCCATGATGGATACGTATACAGAAAAGCCAGCTAAGCTGATTGTGGAGAATGGCAAGACAACAGCCTATGTCACGCTGAAGCAAAGCAAAGAGATTACAGATTTCAAAGTTGAACAAAATGGTGCTCTTGTCACCACTGAAACCGTCAGTGAGGATGAAACAGCCAATACACGTGTGATCAAATTTGATGTAGCCGACTTATCAGCCAAATTAAACGGCTGGGTGAAAATTTACTGGGATTTAGGCGGCTTTATTTATGACGAAGCGTATGACGTACAGCTTGCATTCGATCAAAGCAGCCTAACACTCGTTACACCTGCAAAGCCAGACGATAACGAAACAAAACCGGATGACCAAAACGGGTCAAAGCCAGACGATAACGAAACAAAACCGGATGACCAAAACGGGTCAAAGCCAGACGATAATGAAACAAAACCGGATGACCAAAACGGGTCAAAGCCAGACGATAATGAAACAAAGCCGGATGATCAAAATGGGACAAAGCCAGACGATCATCAGGCAACACCTGGCAATAACAATGGCACAAAGCCAGATGATTCTGCGCAAAATCAATTAAAAGATGGCGAATACCGCATCAATTACAGTGTGCTGAAAGGGGATCAGGACGAGGCATCTCGTATGAACCAATACTTCTCACATCCTGCATCCTTAACCATCAAAAATGGAAAACAAACCATTTCCTTTACGGTGAAGGATCATACGTCTGTCGCTTCCTTGAAAACAGAGAAAAACGGATCTTATCAAGAAGTGAAGACGGTCAGCACAGATAAAGCAAAGAACACAAGAGTGGTGTCATTTGATGTCGCTGATCTGAAAAAAGCGGTCAAAGGAAAAGTACACATCGTGGTAGCAGCTGCTCACTATGACCAAACCTACGATATTCGTTTTCAATTCGATGCAAAGAGTATCGCTCCACTTAAGGACGGGCAGGTAGAGGAAGAAACACCGGCTGCACCAGAAACACCAAAACCAAACACACCATCACCAGAAACAAATAACGGCGGAACTGCTCAAGAGACGGCTAAGCTTAAAGATGGTGTATACAAGCTGCCTTTCTCAATGAAGAAAGCAGACAAGGATGAGCCTTCTCGTATGAACGATTACGTCGTGAGCCCTGCGACATTGGTCGTGAAAAATGGCCGCCATTTCGTTTCATATACAGTGAAGAACAGCTCAGCCATCACATCCTTCCAAGTAGGGACAGGCGGGAAATATGAAGAGACTCTTGTCGCAAAAACAGATCAAAAAGCAGACACACGAGTGATTCAATATGAAGCCAAAAGTTTAAGCACAGCTCAAGCAGCACGCGTAAAAATTGATATTCCGGCTGCGAATTATCATGAGCAGTACGATGTCAAACTTGTCTATGACACAAAAGGAATCACTCTTGGTGAAGGAAGCGGCATTGCTACGGTAATCGGAGACGATGAGAGTATCGGCTTTGTCAAAAATCCAAATGATCGCGATTCTCAAACAAATCAGCTTGAAAATCTAGCGCCAGAGGAAACAGGCGCAGAGCAGATGACATTTACTCCATCAGATGACCAAACCAAGTCTGAGACTGGACAGTTGAATCCGAAAACAGGAGATACCTCTCTTCTTTGGGTGTATATTCTTTTATTCGGCGGGTCATTATTCGTACTCGTCAGAAAGTATCAAACAAGAACAAGATAGATGGTTTAGTTTAAGTGAGATGCGCAATTTCTCTCGGCGCATCCACTCTCTTTTTTCGAAAGGAGGCTTCTTTTTTGAAGCATCGAATGATATGTACCCTGATCGCTACTCTTAGTGTGTGCGTGATCTTATCGGGCTGCTCACAATCAGCCGAAAGTTCAGCGAAAGGCAAAAAAAGCGCAGAATCAAGTGCGCGCATTGTGGCAACGACTGTAGCTGCTGTGGAGATTATGGATGCTTTAGAGATGGATCTTGTCGGGGTGCCAACAAGTCAAAAATCCTTGCCAGCTCGTTATAAAGGACTGCCGGAAGTCGGTAATCCAATGAGCCCGGACATGGAAATCATCCAATCACTTCAACCGACAGATGTCCTGTCTGTCACAACCCTTCAATATGATTTAGAGACACCCTTTCAGCAAGCAGGTGTTCCTGCCACATACTTAAATCTCGAGAGCCTTGGCAGCATGGAGAAGGCGATCACGAAGCTCGGAGCTCAGTATGACAGAAAGAAACAAGCCGAGCGCATCGTGTCTGACTTTGAACAAAAAAAGAAAGACATACAAGAGAAGACGAAGGGAAAGCGCAAGCCGTCCGTTCTGATTTTGCTTGGTGTACCGGGCAGTTATTTGGTGGCAACAGAGAATTCATATATTGGTGATCTTGTACGTATCGCAGGCGGAAAGAACATTGTCAAAGGTGAGAAAATGGAGTATTTGGCATCTAATACGGAGTATTTACAAAAAGCCAATCCAGATATCATACTCCGGGCCGCACATGGGATGCCAGATGAAGTTGTCCGCATGTTTGATCAAGAATTTAAAACAAATGACATCTGGAAGCATTTTCATGCGGTCAATCAAGACCGGGTGTATGACCTCGAAGAAAGCTTATTCGGGACAACGGGCAATTTAAAGGCAGCAGAAGCATTAGATGAACTAACGCGTATGCTCTACCCGTCATAAGCGGCGAATCTTAATGATAAAAGGACGTTCAAGATGAAAAAAACAGGGATTTTATTTCTGATAGTTAGTCTCTTACTGGTGTGCGTGTTTATTTATTCCGCCATTACTGGGAGTATTCATGTCACCCCGATTGAATTATTGGAAGGGCTCATCACCGGTCAACATGCACAGGTAGACATCATTAAAGATTTGAGAATTCCCCGCATGCTCATCGCAATGTTTACAGGGGCCGCCTTATCTGTCTCCGGTGTACTGCTGCAGTCGGTCATGAGAAATCCATTAGCTGATGCCGGCGTCATTGGAATTTCATCAGGAGCCAGCTTCTTTTCTTTAATGGCGATTACAGCGCTTCCTCAATTTTATTTCTACTCTCCTTTATTTTCGGTGTTTGGCGGAGCCATTGCATGTTTCCTCGTGTACGTTCTGTCTTGGAAGGGCGGTTTAAGCCCAATCCGTATGATTTTGGTTGGGATCGCCATCAATGCCATGTTTACTGGAATGGCTGAAGCATTTGTGACCATTTGCAGCTATTTCAATATCACGATCAATCAGTCAGGACAGTCAAATCTCACGATGAAAACGTGGGGAGATGTCCGTTTAATCGGAGTCTATGGCGTCGCCGGTCTTGTCGTAGCACTTTTCTTCAGCAGATGGTGTAACCTCTTGGCTCTTCAGGACAAGACAGCGAAAAATTTAGGGTTGCGTGTGACCAGAATGCGCCTTTTGATTTCCATCACAGCGGTATTACTCGCGGCGGTGACAGCTGCGGTAGCGGGCGTGATTGCCTTTGTCGGTTTGCTCATTCCGCACATTTCAAGAAGGCTTGTTGGCTCGGATCATCGGGTACTCATTCCATTTTCTGCGTTAAGCGGGGCTTTGCTGATTTTGACGGCTGATACGCTCGGCAGGACGCTTGTAGCGCCAAATGAGATTCCTGCTTCTACGATCATGGCCGTGATTGGCGGGCCGTTTCTGATCTTTTTATTAAGAAGGGGGGACCGTCTCCATGGACATTCGTGAGGTGTCATTCTCATATGACCAGCAGAAGGACATCGTTCAATCGGTCACAACACAGATTGAAAAGGGGAAAATCACAACCATTATCGGTCCAAATGGCTCGGGGAAATCCACACTGCTTTCCTTGATGGCGAATAATCATTGTCCAAACAAAGGGCAAATTCACTTAGACGGACAAGCGCTGAATGCATTTAAGCCAAAGGAGCTGGCAAAAAAGCTGGCTGTCGTCCATCAGCAAAATGAAGCGCCGCTTGATTTAACGATCGAACGGGTCGTGGCATTCGGTAGAACGCCGTACCAGACGATGCGCGGGGGTGACAAGGAAGAGGATGAGAGAGCGATAGAGTGGGCACTGTCCAGTACAAAGCTAACGGAAAAACGAAAGGTGCCGCTCGCCTCACTGTCAGGTGGTGAGCGTCAGCGTGTATGGATTGCGATGGCACTTGCGCAAAAAACACCGATCCTTTTCTTAGATGAACCGACAACCTATTTGGATATCTACTATCAATTTGACATTCTTGAGCTGATCCGTGAGCTCAATGTCGTGCATGGACTCACGATTGTCATGGTGCTGCACGACATGAATCAGGCTGTCCGCTACAGTGACGTCATCATTGCGATGAAGGATGGACGAATTATCAGTGAAGGACAGCCAAACGATGTGTTAACAGAAGAGAATGTGCGGCACATTTATGATGTGTCCGTCACGATTAGACAGGATGCAGAAACAGGAATGTACATCGTGCCTGTTGGCATATAAAAGCAGGTGAGACAGTGTGAAAAGAGGAAAACGGGTCTGGCAGCGTCTGGTGACGATCGTCTGTTTAGGAGTATTCATTTATAGCGGTACAGCCATTGGCTTAGAACTGTTCGGCTATTATCAAAATCGTCAGGTACTTGCAAAGGCTCAGACGATGTATGGTCAAGAGCAAGGAATGACTGAAAGCCGGGAGCCGGGGACCATCCGTACGTCATTTGATGAGCTGCGGAAGGTGAACAACGACATTGTCGGCTGGATCAATATGAAGGACACGATGATTCAGTACCCAATCGTTCAATCTCGTGATAATGCATTCTACTTAACCCGTAATTACTTAAAAAATGACACCCGGGCAGGCAGTATCTTTATGGATTATCGCAATGACGTCTTGCATGAAAGCCCGAATACTGTGGTGTACGGGCATCGGATGAGGGATGGATCCATGTTCGCTGGACTCACAAACTATTTAAAAAAGGATTTCTTCCATGAGCACCGGACATTTCAGTACGATACGCTGTATCAAAGCTATGAGGCGGAGATTTTTGCCGTGTATGAAACAACGGTTGATTTCGATTATATTCAAACCGATTTTCAAGATCTAGGCGAATATGCGCACTACTTGCAAGCTGTGCGAAAAAAATCAATCTACCAAACGAAGACAGACGTGTCCACAGATGACCTCATCCTCACTCTATCGACCTGTGATCATGTGCTTGCACCTAAAAATGGGCGTCTCGTGGTACAGGCAAAGCTAAAGAAAGTTTACTAGAAAAGGAGAGACAGACGGTTGAAATTTTCACATGTGATCTTTGCGGGACTCGTCTTGATGCTTCTCCTCGGCGGATGCAGTCAGGCAGCACCTGTAGAGAAAGGAAGCGGGCAAGGTGCGCTGAAGATAAAGGATTTTACTGGCAGAACGCTGTCGTTTGAAGAATCACCTCAGCGTATCGTCGCATTATCGACTGGAGACATGAGCATCCTGTATGCCTTAGGCGGTGAGGTAGTTGGCCGTCCGGCCGCCGAATTACCAGACAGCTTACAACAGGCAAAGTCCGTCCAAACGATTGGCACAACGCATCAATTTGATGTAGAGCTCATCACAAGCTTAAAGCCCGATGTTGTGCTTGGGAATGAACAATTAAACAGTAAGGACATCTCTACAATAGAAGGAATTGGTTCACAGCTTCTTTTGACAAGTGCCAATTCAGTGAAGGATATTCAGCGTCAAATAACGTTATTCGGGGATTTGCTCGGAAAGCAGCAAAAGGCCAAAGCCCTCAATGAGCAAATCGATCAGAGGAAAAAGCAGGTCAAGCAGCCTCAGAAAAAAGTGAAGACACTCGTTGTATACGGGGCACCTGGCACATATATGGCGGCACTTCCTCAATCCTTAAGCGGAGATTTACTGCACATCGCAGGAGGGACGAACATCGCTGAGAATGAACCGGCACTCGAGAAATTCCCTCAATACGCTCAAATCAATGCAGAAAAGGTCATCGAAGCCGATCCTGATCTTATTCTGCTTATGACACACAGCAATCCTGAAGATGTGAAAGCGGGCTTTATGAGTGAAATGAAACAGAATGCCGCTTGGCACGATGTGTCAGCTGTCAAAAATGGACACGTCGAGATTCTGCCGAGTGATCTATTTGGGACGAACCCAGGCGCGGAAGTGATGAGAGCGATTGATGAGCTAGAGAAAAGATTGAAGCGATTGTCATCATGAAAATGAATACAGAATTAGATTTTCAAAAAAGACAGTCGAGACGAAAATGGCTGATACCCGTACTATTTCTCTCGTTAGGTGTGGGCGCATGCCTAGGGCTTGCATTAGGTTCTGTTCAATTATCGCTGCCAGATTTGGTCGCTGCTTTGATGGGATCAGGCCAGCCTGTTCATGAGAAAATTGTGATGGATTTACGCCTGCCGCGAGTTCTAATAGGTTTCATCGTTGGGGCCTGTCTCGCAGCATCAGGGGCGATTTTACAAGGAGTCGTCCGAAATCCACTCGCTGACCCTGGCATCATCGGTGTGACTGCTGGCGGCGGATTGGCTGCTGTGCTCAGCATGATTGTGTTTCCGCAATTTACGTATTTGCTGCCAGCTGCTGCTTTCCTTGGCGCTTTATTAGCGGCACTTGTGGTGTATATGCTCTCATTTGATCAAGGTGTTTCACCGCTGAAATTGATTTTGGCGGGAGTGGCAGTCAATGCCCTCCTTGGGGCGGTTATGAATGGGTTTATGGTGCTTTATAGTGAGCGTGTACAGGCTGTTCTGCCTTTTTTATCCGGAGGATTAAATGGACGGAGCTGGCATCATCTAAGCTTCGTGTCGCCATATGCGCTCGCTGGGTTGTGCCTTTGTTTTTTTGCCATCAAGCCGGCAAACCTTCTTTTGCTTGGTGATGAATCGGCGCAGTTACTCGGCCTTAGAGTAGAGCGCACTCGGTTTTTCTTAATTGCGCTGGCGGCGCTTTTAGCTGGTGCAGCTGTAAGTGTGAGCGGCTTAATTGGATTTGTCGGCCTGGTCGTTCCTCATTTTATCCGTCTTTTAATTGGAGATGACTACCGGTACCTGCTGCCGATCTCAATACTGGGCGGAGGCGTACTTGTGGTTTTTGCAGATACAGCGGCACGGGTATGGTTTACACCGGTTGAACTGCCTGTCGGTATCCTGCTTGCCTGCATCGGTGCACCTTTCTTCCTCTATTTATTAAAAAAGAAAGGGAGGGGTTAAGTTGGAAGTGATAGCTATGGATGACGTGAGTCTCAGTCAAGGAGGCTTTCGGCTGTCGTCTATTTCAGCAACTGTTCCTAAAGGAAGTGTGACAGGAATTATTGGACCAAATGGATCAGGGAAGTCGACTTTTATTAAAGCAGCCGCACGTCTTACATCGATCGAAAGCGGCATGATATACATTCACGATATACCGCAAAAAGAGATGACAGCTCAGGAGATTGCAAAGGAAATCGCCGTTCTCATGCAGACGAGAACAGCCATCCCTTCTATGACCGTGCGGGAGCTGGTCGCACTTGGACGCAGTCCGCATCGTTCGATCTGGAAAAAGAGCTCGAAGACAGATCAAGAAGCGATTGAGTGGGCGCTTGATGTGACCAATAGCCGCATCAATGAAAACAGAATGCTGCATACATTGTCAGGCGGAGAAAGACAAAAGGCGTATATTGCGATGGCGCTCGCTCAGAAGACAGAGACCTTGATTCTGGATGAGCCGACGACTTACCTAGATATTGCACATCAGCTTGATTTACTAGAGCTGCTCAAACAGCTGAATAAGACGCATGGAATCACCATTTTAATGGTTCTTCACGACCTGCAGCAGGCAGCAAAATATTGTGACCGCCTCATTGCGATGAAGGGTGGTCAGGTTTATCAAATAGGGACACCAAACGAAGTATTAACAGAAAACTTTTTCAAAGAAGTCTTTGGGATTCAGGCTGAGGTTCACTTAGACGGTGAGCATCCGCTCATTATCCCAATCGCTTCAATCCAACAACCAAAGGGAGATGAACAGAAAATGATCATTGTCAACAACCAGGTAAGAGTAGAAAAAGGCAGTGCTGACCACCTCGTCAAGCGTTTTAACAAGCAGGGACAAGTAGAATTCATGGAAGGATTTTTAGGCATGGAAGTATGGGTCACACAGCAGACAACCGATTACGATGAAGTGACCATTCATACCCGCTGGAATCGAAAAGAAGACTTTGTGAACTGGACAAAATCTCAGGCATTTGGTGATGCGCACGCTCATGGGAAAGCGAAACCTGAAGGACTATTAAAAAACAAAATTACGTACTACGAAGTGCAAGTCACTAGACCAGCTTTACAGAAAAAAGCCTAAAAAAGAAACATAGCGCTGCGGTTCATGTGCAGCGCTATTTTTTTGCGTTTTTTTACTTTCTGTCACATATCTTTGACAAAGTATTCAAACAACTGACACAATACCATCCAATTTTTAGGTAAAATTTACTTTATTTTTGAAGCGCATGGGTGTAAAGTACAGGTATAAATAACTAACCGAATGAAAAGCAAGAGTAAAATTTCACCGAGTAAACCATTTCAAACAGGCTATTATTTGTGAATCATTGAACAAATAGTGAATATTTTGTGAAGTGGTGAGCATAGTTGTTTCGAATCATTCGGCATGTGAAAGTAAGGGAGGATGTAAGGCTGTGAGTGAGCTGTTTTTAGCAAGATTTCAATTTGCTTCAACGACATTATTTCATTTTATTTTTGTTCCTATGTCAATAGGTTTGGTGTTTATCGTCGCCTTGATGCAGACCCTTTATGTCGTCAAGAAAAAAGAGATTTATAAAAAAATGGCGAAGTTTTGGGGTCATCTATTCTTACTCAATTTTGCAGTAGGTGTGGTGACAGGGATTTTGCAGGAATTCCAGTTTGGGATGAACTGGTCAGATTATTCAAGATTTGTCGGTGATGTGTTTGGTGCACCGCTTGCCATTGAAGCACTGCTCGCCTTTTTCCTTGAATCTACATTTATTGGACTTTGGATATTCGGCTGGGATCGTCTGCCGAAGAAGATTCATTTATTGTGTATTTGGCTTGTTTCTCTTGGTACGATCTTTTCGGCGTTTTGGATTCTACTCGCCAACTCATTTATGCAAGAGCCAGTTGGATTTGTCATTAAAAATGGCCGCGCAGAAATGAATGATTTTGGCGCTCTTGTAACGAACCCGCAGCTTTGGGTTGAATTCCCGCACGTTCTGTTTGGTGCGCTGGCTACAGGTGCATTCTTTATTGCAGGAGTTAGTGCCTTTAAAATGATCAAAAAACAAGAAATCGCCTTTTTCAAAAAATCATTCCAGATTGCCATGGTCCTCGCTTTAATTTCTGGCTTAGGTGTGGCGTTCTCTGGACATGATCAAGCGAAGCACTTAATGAAATCACAGCCGATGAAGATGGCAGCAAGTGAAGCCCTTTGGAAGGATAGTGGAGATCCAGCGGCTTGGACACTATTTGCCAATATTGACACAGATAAAAAAGAAAACTCTGCGGAGATCAATATTCCGTTTGCTTTAAGTTACTTGGCTTATCAGAAGTTCAGTGGAGATGTGCCAGGCATGCTGACACTTCAAAAAGAATATGAAGCAAAGTTTGGCCCTGGAGACTACATTCCGCCAGTGAAAACAACCTTCTGGAGCTTTAGAATCATGGTTGGTGCCGGAATGCTGATGATTTTTGCCAGTATGATTGGCTTGTACTTGAGCTTTAGAAAGAAACTCGAAACGAACAAATGGTTTTTACGCTTCATGGTAGGGATGATTGCGTTCCCGTTTATTGCGAACTCAGCTGGCTGGATCATGACTGAAATTGGGCGTCAGCCGTGGACTGTCTTTGGTATGATGACGACGGCTCAATCGATTTCGCCAAACGTATCGTATGGCATGCTGTTATTCTCAGTCATTAGCTTTACGACGATTTATCTGATTCTTGCCATCTTGCTTGCCTACCTATTCATTCGAGAAATTAAAAAAGGTGCACATTCGGAAGAGGATACAGATCAAAAGGATGAAACGGACCTGTCTACAGATCCATTTGATGGAGGCGCATATCATGGCATATCTTAACGAGATTTGGTTTATTCTTGTCGCAGTATTGTTTGTTGGATTTTTCTTCTTAGAGGGATTTGATTTTGGTGTTGGGATGTCCATGCAGCTGCTTGGAAAGGATGCGCACGAACGCCGCATTTTAATTAATACGATTGGTCCTTTCTGGGATGCGAATGAGGTCTGGCTGATTACAGCTGGGGGCGCTATTTTCGCTGCATTCCCTCACTGGTATGCCACGATGTTCAGTGGATACTATATACCATTTGCGGTTCTCCTCTTAGCGCTCATTGGGCGCGGAGTCGCCTTTGAATTCCGAGGGAAGGTGGAGAAAGCCTCTTGGATCAAAGCATGGGACTGGGTCATCTTCTTTGGCAGTCTGCTGCCGCCGTTTTTACTCGGTGTGCTATTCACGAGTATTTTACGCGGGATGCCAATTGATCAAGACATGAATATGTATGCTGGTTTTACGGATTTTGTGAACCTTTATTCAGTGATTGGCGGGTTAGCTGTGACGGTTCTTTGCCTTCTGCACGGATTGATTTTCGTCACACTACGTACAGAGGGTGATTTAAGAGATCGTGCAAGAAAGCTTGGCAAGCGTGTCCTGCTTATTGCGCTGCCAGTTCTTGTCCTATTTGTCGGTGTATCTATCATGGAAACAGACATTTATACGGTACGCCCGATCATCACCATTCCGTTAACTGTCCTAATTGTGGTTTGTTACGTCGCGGCTCTATTCTTTATGAAAAAAGAACGTGATGGCTGGACATTCTTATTCACAGGTGCAGGCATCATGGTGACAGTGACGATGCTTTTCACTGCATTGTTTCCGCGCGTCATGATTAGCTCAATCAACCATACGTTTGATCTTACCATTCAAAACGCTGCATCCGGATCATATTCACTGACGGTGATGACGATTGTTGCCATTTCTTTGCTGCCCTTTGTGCTTGGGTATCAAATTTGGAGCTATTACGTCTTCCGTAAACGTGTAAGCGGTAAGGAGCCAATGACCTACTAATGGATAAACGTTTGCTTCAATTAAAAGGAATTAGGGGGCTTCTCGCCCTCTTAGGTATTGTGTCACTCATCCAAGGAGCAAGTATTATTTTCCAAGCACAGTGGCTGGCACATGCCATTACTACGCTGTTTGACGGGAAAAGCCTTTCGCAGGCAACGCCTTATGTCCTGCTGTTTCTTGCTGCCTTTCTGGTGCGGCACGGTCTCACCTTGATTCGGGAGAAGGTCATGTTTACCTACTCTTCCCGAATTGGAGCAGACGTCAGAAAACAGCTGTTAGACCAACTCTTTCGTTTAGGTCCAGCTTTCACAAAGAAAAAAGGTACAGGAAAGCTTGTCACATTAGCGATGGAGGGGATTGCTCAATATCGTCAGTATTTACAGCTATTTTTACCGAAAATGGTGAACATGGCAGTGATACCGGCAATGGTCCTCATCTATGTTTGGACGTTAGACGAAACATCTGCTGTCATTTTAATCGTGACGCTGCCGATTTTAATTATTTTTATGATTTTGCTAGGCCTTGTCGCTCAGCGTAAAGCGGCCAAACAATGGAGATCGTATGAGAAATTATCCAATCATTTTACTGATTCTCTCCGCGGCCTTGAAACGCTTCGTTACTTAGGCATTAGCAAAAAACATTCCCGCAATATCGGGGAAGTGTCAAAGCGATATCGAAAGGCGACCATGAGTACGCTGAAGGTTGCATTTCTTTCATCATTTGCGCTTGATTTCTTTTCCATGCTGTCGATTGCAACTGTCGCTGTCTTTCTTGGCTTGCGATTAATTGAAGGAGAGCTTCTGTTATTGCCGGCTCTGACCGCGCTCATGCTGGCACCGGAATATTTCCTGCCAGTACGTGAAGTGGGAAATGATTATCATGCGACGCTAAATGGAAAAGAAGCGAATGAGGCGATGCAGGTCATTTTAGAAGAAAAGGGCTTCCGCGCGCAGGAGACACAATCAGTGCAGCTAGACAAGGGCTTCCGCGCGCAGGAGACACAATCAGTGCAGCTAGACAAGTGGGGTGAACAAGCTGTGCTCACGCTGCAAGATGTTAGTGTCCAGCATGATGAACATGCCCCTTATTCGATTCAGGATGTAGACCTCACTGTCAAAGGGAAGAAAAAAATCGGAATCATTGGTGCCAGTGGTTCAGGGAAATCGACGTTAACCGATGTGCTCGGCGGCTTTGTTGAACCGACCTCAGGTCAAATCACGTTAAACGGCAAGCCGCTTGTTCATTTACAGATGAAGGAATGGCAAAAGGAAGTCGTCTATATGCCGCAGCACCCTTATTTATTTCACATGACATTGAGAGAAAACATTCGTTTTTATGAACCGCATGCCACAGATGAAGAAGTGGAAAGAGCTGTCTGTGAAGCTGGCTTATCTCAGCTCGTAGCGCAGCTGCCAAATGGTCTCGATGAGGTCATTGGAGAACAGGGAAGAGGACTAAGCGGCGGACAGGCGCAAAGAATTGCGCTTGCGCGAACGGTGCTGGGCCAGCGGTCAATTATGCTGTTAGATGAACCAACGGCGCATCTCGATATTGAGACAGAGTATGAATTGAAGAAAACAATGCTTCCGCTGTTTGAAGATAAACTTGTGTTCTTAGCGACACATAGGCTTCATTGGATGCCAGACATGGATGAGATCATTGTCATGGATCATGGAACAATTGCAGAAATGGATACACATGAATCATTGATGCAAAGAAAAGGCGTGTATTATCAATTGGTACAGGAGCAAATGGGGGCGGTCACACATGGTCAGTAAAGGCTGGTTTATACCTTATATCAAGGAGAATCAAAAGCTGTTTGCGCTGGTTTTATTTCTAGGGGCAATTGCAGTATTCTCTGCTTCTATGCTGATGTATACGTCAGGATTTCTCATTTCAAAAGCTGCCACAAGACCTGAGAATATACTTATGGTCTACGTCCCAATTGTAGCTGTACGGACCTTTGGTATTTCACGCTCAGCTGCCCGCTATGCAGAAAGACTGGCGAGCCACCAGCTCATTTTGACCATGATTGAAAAAATGCGTGTCCGTCTGTATGACATGGCTGAACGAAGTGCGAAACAGACAAAGCTGGGTACAGGTGAAATGCTTGGGCTCCTGTCAGATGATGTCGAGAGACTGCAGGACGCCTATTTAAAAACCATCTTTCCATCCATCGGGGCGCTGCTTTTATATGCCGCATCCATTGGGGCACTTGGTCTATTCTCGTGGCCTTTTGCTGGACTGATGCTGCTTTATATGGCACTTCTCGTATTTGTTTTCCCATACGTCACAGTGCTAGTGAACCGGGCGAGACAAATTCAAATGAAAAAAGGCAGAAATGAACTGTACAGCCATTTAACAGATGCAGTCATGGGCGTTAGTGACTGGCTGTTTAGCGGCAGGCAGAAAGATTTTGTTGATGAATATGAACAGAAAGAAGCGCAGCTGTTAGCGCTTGAAGCAGCCAAGCACCGGTTTATCCGTCTGCGCCAGTTTTTTGCACAGCTTATGATTGGAGGAGCTGTCGTGTTTGTCGTGTATTGGAGCGGTTCGGTCGTTCAGTCAGGCTCGATGTCACACACACTAATTGCAGCCTTCGTGCTTGTGCTGTTTCCGTTAACAGAAGCCTTTCTTCCACTCTCAGATGCAGCAGGTGATATTCCAGTCTATCAGCATGCTGTCAGCAGATTAAATCATTATGAAAAGCTTTCGTATGAAGGAGAATCTGAGCGCAAGACAGTGGATCATTCAGCTATTTCTCAAGGTGAAGCTGTCTGTTTTGATCAAGTGTCCTTTCGGTATGATTCGCACCAATACGTGCTAAAGCACCTCTCATTTTCACTGAAGCAAGGGGAATCACTTGCTCTCTTAGGAAAAAGTGGTGCAGGAAAATCGACTATTTTGAAATTGTTAGAAGGAGCTGTCGTGCCAAATCAAGGAGCTGTCAGTATCCAGGGAAAACCGGTAGAAAGCATTCGAGAAACCGTGTCCACCTATGTGTCAGTGCTCAATCAACAGCCGTATTTATTCGATACCTCTGTTTTAAACAATATTCGCTTAGGCTCTCCAGATGCGACAGAAGAGCAAGTAAAAGAAGCAGCGAGACAAGTGCAGCTGCACGATACCATCGAATCCTTGCCAGAAGGTTATCACACCGGTGTGCAGGAGACAGGGATTCGTTTCTCAGGTGGAGAAAGACAACGGATGGCATTAGCCCGGATTTTGCTGCAAAACACCCCGATTGTTGTATTAGATGAGCCCACCGTCGGACTTGATCCGCGCACAGAGCGTGAGCTGCTTGAAACCATCTTTCGTGTGTTAAAAGGAAAAACGGTCATTTGGATTACCCATCATCTCACTGGCTGTGAGGCATGTGACCGCATTATGTTTATTGAAGATGGACAAATTGAGATGCAGGGGGAGCATCAGGATTTACTGAGAGAAAACCTGCGCTATCAAAAATTGTATGAGATGGATCGTCCATTTTCTACAATATAAATAAACGAAATAACAAGAACGTTCGGACAGAGATCTCTGCCCGAACGTTTTGTGGTTTTAAGGGTTTACCTTTCCAACACCAGCATTTGATACCACTTCTGATTTGACATTGTTTACGTTAAGCAAAGAGTAGTGATAAGGAGGGTTGTACGTACCTGTTGAAGACGTTGGCAGACTGCCTGTGCTGTTAATAAATGAGTTGTTGATGACATGCCATGTACCGACTTGACGGCTGTCCCAGCTGCCGATCGCATTATTTGTATTTTCAAATACGTTGTGCTCAATTCTCATCTTCGCGCCCATACGAGAGTTGATCGCTGTGGTATGAATGCCTTTATAGTAGTTGTTATACACATGACCTTCCCCGTAGCGCATAGAAGGTACACGAGAATTCAGGTTTTCAAAACGGTTGTTATGGAACGTAATTTTTCGGTTGTAGTTGTCGTTATCAGAGCTGCCCATGAGCATCGTTTTCCAGCTGTCATGAACATAGTTCCATGAGAAGGTAATATAGTCGGAGTCTTTTTTCACATCAAATAATCCATCATAATCATCTTTCCCAGAGTTTAATGTGTTGTACAGCTCATTATGATCGACCCATACGTTTTTAGAAGCGCCTTCGATTCCGATGGCATCCTTGTCACCGATGTTACTGTGATGGATTTTCAGGTTGCGGATAATGACGTTATTGGAACGCCATACTTTGATACCAATTCCATTAAATTCACCTTTCGTGCCTTTGCCGACGATCGAGACATTGTTTGTATCTTTCACATCGATTTTATTGGCAGATGTATTAGAAGGGGCAATCGTCCCGTCGACAACAATTTTTAATTTTTCGTTTGTTCCTTTACTTTTGAGGGCAGCCAATAGTTCATTTCCAGTTTTGACTGTGACGGTTTTACCGCCTTCACCGCCTGTTGTACCGCCATTTAATGTGGAGAATCCTTGTTGATTAAAATTGGCCATAATAGAAGGGCTTTCTGGATACTTGGCTGCCGCTTTTGCCTCCCCATTAGGTGCAAATAATGAAGTCACGAGACCAACCGCTAACACACCAGCTAACATTGGAACTTTTTTCTTCAAAGTCAACATCTCCATTCTATTTTGTTTTAATGTAAACGTTTCCAAAAATAAGCTGCAATTCAACTGCTCCCCCCTTTCTTCGCCAGTATCGCCTTTTTCGGAATGTAGGAAGAGCATAGCACGCAAAAAGGTATCATCGGCTAAGAATTGGCGCTGTGTATTCCATGATTTTCTAGGAAACTAAGGCCATGATTATTTTATTTTCATCTAAATGAGACAAGGATCATTGACGATAGGTATTGGGATGACCTAGTGATTATGAGGGAGAGGCTCTTCGCTTGATAGAAAATCAAGATGATTACGAACTCACCATTTTGTTAGGGACGAAAGAATGTCATAATCATTACATAAGAAAAAGTTGGATATAAAATGAATCAAATACTGGATCAACAAGGAGAAAAGGAGCCAAGTTAAAAAAATTAAGTCTATTTTGAACGATGTCGTCATCCGTGTCGTCACATGAATAAGAGAAGAAAAGGAAGGAGGGGTGTGTTTGGAGCAGACAGAAGAGACATTATTGATTCAGCGGGCAAAACAGGGAGATGATGCTGCATTTACAGCCCTTTATCGTCATCATTATTCCTTTCTTTACCGTTATATAATGAAGCTCACCCTTCAACAAGAGCTGGCAGAAGAAATCATGCAAGAAACGATGCTGAAAGCGTACATGAAACTTTCTTCATTTAGAGGAGATTCCTTATTTTCAACATGGCTCATTTCCATTGCATCTAGACAATTTTTAGATCACCAGAAGAAAAGAAAACGTGAACAATTAAGAGAAGGGAAGGCGAATCAAGAGACCATACGCCGCTTCAAATGGGACATTCAGCAAAAGGGCCACACATGGCATGAAATGTGGGATGCTCTAAACGAATTGAAGGCACAGGAGAGAGCACCGATTATTTTGCACTATTATTATGGCTTTACTTATCCAGAGATTGCTTCAATGCTCGGTATGAGAGAAGGCACTGTGAAGTCGAGGGTTCATCATGGATTAAAGAAAATTCGAAAGGAGTGGTCTCAATGAAGGAAGATCAGTTCACCGAACGTTTAAAGGAAGAGTTACAGCAGCTAGATGAACAAATTGAAGTGAAAGAGCCAAGTGAGCAGGCTGTCATGATGATGCTGAAGCAGGCAAAGGAACAAGAGAAAAGGCGTTTTAAACAAGAAGTACTGGCGTACGTTCTCATCAGTCTGACCATTCTGGCACTATTTGTCGCTGCCATCACCCATTTGCCTATCATCTTCATTCTTCTTCAAGTAGTGAGTGTGCCGCTCTGCGTCGTTGTCGGCATCAAGGAATATCAACACATTAAAGGAGGGTCTTCCTTATGAGTCAGACGGAGATGATCATCTTATTGTGCGCATTGCCGTTATTGTTTGCGCAGGGGTTTCTTTTATTTATGGATGCAAAGAAAAGAGGGCGCTATAAGTGGTTTTGGGGCATTGTCGGTTTAATTAATTTCCCATCGTCTTCTATTTTATATTGGCTTTGTGTCGTGTACCCTGATCGAAAGAAAGATGAGAAGATCCGAAAAGATTGAGCGGACGGCCTATAAAACTTTAGGCCTTTTTTTCGGGTTGAAGATCAACTAGAAATCATTCATGATTCATCTATTTGTCAAAGAGTGCGGGATATATAACGTCTAAATCATCATTTCTAGCACAATAGTCATTCTGCAAGAGATACTTTCTAAAAACGATTGCTGCGGCTGCTTGATCCATCTCAAATCGGCATCATTTTCATCTGTTATCAGTATTGATCAGATTTTACAAATGGTGTTAAATTAATCTCAATATGCGTTAGAAAATCTAACAGGATAAATGTGTGAAGATATACAAAGGAGGCAGAAGAGACATGTTGACCTTAGATCGAGCAGCACAAACAGCACAAAGCTACATCGACCGTGTGTTAGAGGAGGTGGAAAAACGAAATCCTGGTGAGGAGGAATTTCAGCAAGCCGTAAAAGAAATTCTAGAATCACTCGTTCCTGTTTTTGCAAAACACCCAGAGTATGAAAAACAGGGCATTTTAGAACGACTCATTGAGCCTGAGCGGCTTGTGGTATTTCGTGTACCTTGGGTAGATGATGAGGGGAAAGTACAAGTCAATCGGGGTTTCAGGGTTCAATTCAATAGTGCCATCGGTCCTTATAAAGGAGGCATTCGATTCCACCCATCTGTCAATGCAAGCATTATTAAGTTTTTAGGATTTGAACAAATCTTTAAAAACGCACTGACTGGTATGCCGATCGGCGGGGGAAAAGGTGGATCAGATTTTGACCCTAAAGGGAAATCTGATGGAGAAATCATGCGTTTCGTCCAAAGCTTTATGAGTGAACTCAGCCGATATATTGGACCTGATCAAGATGTACCAGCAGGTGATATTGGCGTAGGGGCACGCGAAATTGGCTATATGTTCGGACAGTACAAGAAAATGCGCGGTGCTTATGAGGCGGGTGTGCTCACAGGGAAAAGTCCTGGATTTGGAGGCAGCTTAGCGAGAAAAGAAGCGACAGGCTATGGACTGGTGTACTTTATGGAAGAAATGTTAAAAGCGCATGGACTGCAATTTGAAGGGCATTCAGTTGTTGTGTCTGGATCAGGTAATGTGTCTATTTATGCGATGGAAAAGGTCATGGAGCTAGGCGGTAAGGTCGTTGCTTGCAGTGATTCAAGCGGAGCGATTTATGATCCTCAAGGCATTTCACTTGAGACCGTGAAGCAGCTAAAGGAAGTGAGCAATCAACGGATTGGGGCATACATAGACATTCACCCGCATGCCGAATTGATTGAAGATTGTGAACAAATTTGGTCTGTTCCTTGTGATATTGCGCTTCCATGTGCAACGCAAAATGAAATATCTGAGATGCAAGCGCAGCAGCTCGTGGAAAATGGTGTCATTGCGGTAGGAGAAGGAGCTAATATGCCCTCTACTCTTCAGGCAGTCAAAGTGTTTGAACAGAATGATATTCTATTTGCGCCGGCAAAAGCGGCGAATGCTGGCGGGGTAGGTGTCTCAGCACTGGAAATGGCACAAAATAGTGCAAGAATGTCTTGGACATTTGAAGAAGTAGATGATCAGCTGAAACAAATGATGCAGACGATTTATCGTCGGTGTACAGAGACAGCAGATGAATATGGACACTCTGGAAACTTAATCGTAGGAGCAAATATTGCAGGATTTCGCAAAGTGGCAGATGCGATGATCGCACAAGGCGTGATTTAACTCCTGCTCTCCCGCACCTGTTTATTTCATGAAAAGATGGGGAATCGTCCTTGTAAGAATGACAATAAGGAGGCGCGGGAGAAATGAAAAAATGGCTGAAACAAATTGTCAAATGGGCACCAGTGATTTATCCAGTGGTGAGGAAAATATATAAAGAGCGAAAAGCATCTAAACGTCGTAACGTATCAGCCGGATAATCCGGCTTTTTTTATGCAAGCATTACCGATTGTGCCCTGAACGAAAAAATAATAGATTTGAATGATCCAAGTCATGCCTCACTCCGTTAAGTACATAACAAACGGAAAGAGGAGGAAAAACAGATGAACATGAAAAAAGCGATTTTAACCATTCCACTTAGCGCAGCATTACTATTTCCGGCAGCTTATAGCGCAAGTGCACACGAAGGACATATGCATGGAGAGGCAAAGAAGACATCTTCGTCACAAGAGGTGTCAAACAAAGCAACCGATCTTCGAGCAGCACTAGACCAGTTATTTTCGGAGCATGCCTACTTAGCAGTCATCACAATGCAAAAGGGAATTGACGGTAGCAAAGATTTTAAACAAGCAGCGGCAGCGCTAAATGACAACACAAATGACTTATCGGAAGCCATCGCTTCTGTGTACGGAAAAAAAGCAGGGAAACAATTCAAAGACATTTGGTCAAGTCATATCGGCTACTTTGTTGATTATGTACAAGCAACGGCAAAGAAAGATGAAGCAGGTAAAAAGAAAGCAGTTAAGCAGCTTGACCAATATCGCATGAAACAAGCCGATATGCTCGATCAAGCAACAGACGGCAGATTGAAAGCTAGCGAACTAGAAGAAGGCTTAAAAATGCACGTCAATGAACTGTTAAAAGCCTTTGATAGCTACACTGAAAAGGATTTTGATACGACCTATGAAACGGTTAGAAAATCCATTCATCATATGTTTGAAGTCGGTAAAGGCGTATCGTGGGCGATCACAGATCAATTTCCTGGGAAATTTGATCACAAATCAGTCGACACACCAGCAGCAGACCTTCGTGAAGATTTAAACTACTTGTTCTCAGAGCATTTGGCGCTTGCGGTCGTTGCTATGCAAAAAGGAAATGATGGCAGCAAGGACTTTGATCAAGCAGCGGCAGCTTTGAACGAAAACACAAATGATTTATCAGGTGCGATTGCCTCTGTTTATGGCAAGGATGCAGGAAAACAATTCAAAGACATTTGGTCAAGCCATATCGGTTACTTAGTTGATTATGTCAAAGCGGATGCATCAGGAGATAAAGAAGCGAAAGAAAAAGCGGTGAAAAACTTAGATGCGTATCGAATGAAGCAAGCGAAATTTTTAGATCAAGCGACAAATGGACGTTTGAAGGCAGCAGATTTAGAGGCTGGCTTAAAAATGCATATTGATAAGCTGATCAAAACATATACGTCATACCATAAAGGCGAATATGATCAGCTTTATCCAACAGTGAGAGAGGCGTACGGTCATATGTTCATGGTCGGTCAAGATGTCACAGCAGCAATTGTTGATCAGCATCCTGAAATGTTCAAATCCAAGATGCCTAATGAAATGCCTAAAACAGGTATGGGAGGCACAGCCGGTCCTTTAGGTATGTCATATGAAGCATTTGCGGGAATGATCGCAAGTTTGATCCTAGCCGGCGGTGCAGCGGGTGCGTTCTTCCTTACTCGCCGTAAGACATCAAATTAAGCTCGTATAAAAAGGAAAGGGGAACGTGCACAATCGTGCCGTTCCTTTCTTTAAAAGGAGGCAGACTGACTTGAAAAGGTGGTTGTTTGGTCTTCTGATGCTTCTCATCATCACGGGCTGCGCATCACCATCTAAGGATGATTCGTCATCCTCTAAAACAACCTCATCTCCTGAAAAAATGACAACAAACCAAGCCGCAAAACAGTCTCATTCACAAGACATGTTAAAAGACGAACCGTCTGGTATTGTCCCGGCTGAAATTGCGATTCCGGCGATTGATGTCAAAGCAAAGTTGGAGAAAACAACTTTATCAAAGGATGGCAGTATGGGCGTCCCAAAAAATATGGACAACACAGCTTGGTTTAAAGATGGTCCAAAGCCAGGAGATAAAGGAAATGCCGTCATGAATGGCCATGTTGATAATAAATGGGGACCTTCTGTTTTTTATCGATTAAAGGAGCTAAAAAAGGGAAACAAGGTAATCGTGACGTCCTCGTCAGGAAAAAAGCGAACTTTTGAAGTGATCAAAGTGCAAAGCTATCCGCGTGAAGAAAAGCCGAATGCGTTTTTCGGGTACGCTTTTACACGGAATCTCAATTTCATTACGTGTACAGGGACATTTGATCATGCAGCAGGGACTCATGAAAAGAGACTGGTTGTCTTTACCCAGCTGATCCCTTCATAAAAAAGGCGATGACACGGAGGTGTAGCGCCTTTTTTGATGGTTTCTGCCAGAGTCCTACAAAAAGATTCATAGGTCATTAGATATGGTTTGTTGTATAAATAGGGGCGTTTGTCATATAAATGAGTTGGCAATTTTTATTTCTTTTCAGTAGAATATGAGTAATGAAGAGAACTGCAAGCGTATACACCCTGTCCAGACAAGGCAGATTCTCCACCCTTACATAAGGAGGCCGATCTGATGCTGAGTAAAAGACTGGCGCACATCTTAAGTCAGCTCATGGCAGCGGAGACCCCGCTCACAAGCGCTGCGCTTTCTGTCAGCTTACAAGTGACAAGCCGCACCATTCGTACAGACATCAAGGAACTGAACGACCGTCTCGCTCCTTATCAAGCGGCTGTATCAGCTGTTCGAGGAGCTGGCTATGAGCTGTTGATCAACGATGAGAATGCCTTTCGCCGTTTTATGAAAGAGGAGGTCGAACAGGAAGAGCCACTGGCTGTTCTGCCGGAGGAGCGCGTTCGGTTTATTTTAAAGAAGCTGCTTCTCGCAGAGTCTTATGTGAAACTGGAAGACTTACAGGACCAGCTGTTTATTAGTAAATCGACGATGAGTAACGATATGAAATGGGTCAAACGCAAGCTTGAGCCCTTTGATCTGAAGCTGGATGCGAAGCCGAATAAAGGCTGCCGAATCAAAGGATCGGAGATGAAAATTCGTTATTGTATGTCAGAATATTTATTCAATGAACGCCGTTCCTACCAAACGATGCTGAACACAGCAGTCACCATTTTACCAAAACATGAATTGGAATTGATTCAGAAAACAATGATTGATTATATCAATGAAGAAAGAATGAATCTATCAGACATTTGCATGAATAATTTAATCGTTCATGTTGCGATTGCCTGCAAACGGATTAGACACGGAAACTATGTATCTGTTTTGCCAGAGGAAATCAATGAGATACCACAGGCAAAGGAATATAAGGTCGCTAAAAAAATGGTGGAATGCCTTGAAGGACTGCTGGACGTCTCTTTTCCACAAGAGGAGATCGTCTATATCGCCATTCATTTATTAGGAACAGCCAAAATGGTACAGTCCTTTTCATCGAGTGGTCAAAAACAAATTGTGGATGATGACACGAGCCGTCTTGTTCAGCTTATGCTCCAAGCCATTGATCAAAAACTGCAGCTTGATTTAGCCGGCGATGCGGAATTAATGATTGGACTGAGTCTGCACTTAAAGCCAGCCATGACCCGGTGTAAATATGGAATGAACTTAAGAAATCCGATGCTTGATGAAATAAAGGCGGGGTATCCACTTGCTTTTGAAGCAGGTATTATCGCCAGCAGGGTCCTAGAAGAAGAGGAGGGGCTGAGTATTCATGAGAATGAAATCGGATATATGGCGCTTCATTTTGGTGCGGCTTTAGAGCGGAGGAAAATGGAGATTCCGCCGAAGCGATGTCTCATTGTCTGTGCATCTGGTGCAGGGAGTGCAAGGCTGCTTCAGGATCGTTTGCGGTCACAATTTGGGTCAAAACTGACCATTTTAGGAACAGCAGAGCTTTATTCGCTTCCGCATGTGTCTTTACATGCCCTGGATTTGATTATTACAACGGTCCCGATTCAGATGGATTTACCGATTCCAGTCATACAAGTAAACACCATTTTAGGAGGCGGCGACTTTTTAAAAATTGAAGAAGCCCTGACGAGTGAAACAAGGGTGACATTGGCCTCTCAATATATGAAAAAGGAATTGGTCTTTACAAAATGCGCCTTTCAAACAAAGGAAGAGGTCATCACCTTTCTCACGGAAAAAATCATCGATATGGGTTTAGCACCAGCAGAGCTTACACCTTCTGTGATGGAAAGAGAAGAGGCTGCTCCTACATCCTTCGGGCATTATACAGCCATTCCGCACCCTATGACGCCGCTGACAGAAGAGACGTTTTGGGCGATATGTACATTAGAAAAACCGATCATATGGGGAGAGAAAAAAGTTCAATTTGTCTGCTTGCTTTGTGTCGAAAAAGAGAATGCCAAAGATTTAAAAGGGATGTACCGTCTGCTGGGCGAGCTTGTGCATAATGTGAAATTCATTCAGCATCTCATCGCCTGTGATACATTTGAAGACATGCTGGATACCATGTATAAAAAGGTCCCTTCGTACAAGAACTAACAGTGTGATCTTAACTTTTTCCGCTTCCTAAAGGAAAAAGTATAGGTGTTTATGAAAGCGGTTTCATAATATGATGAATGTGTAAAGAAAAGCTTCACAATTTCAAAAGGGGGCGTTTACACATGAACATCTTATTGGTTTGTGCAGCAGGTATGTCAACAAGCTTACTAGTCACAAAAATGGAGAAAAGCGCACAAGAACAAGGAAAAGACTATCGTATTTGGGCAGTATCTGGAGATTCAGCGAAAAGTCATATTGATCAAGCCGATGTGCTTTTATTAGGACCACAGGTTCGATATTTATTACCACAAATGAAAAAGCTCGGAGAAGAAAAAGGAATTCCAGTCGACGTCATTAATACCGTGCATTATGGCGTATGTAATGGGGCTGAGGTTTTAAAATCTGCTGAACAGTTAGTGAACGGATAAAGGAGGCGGAAGGGATGAATGGATTCAACCGATTTCTAGAAGAGAAGGTCATGCCGTTTGCAGGGAAGATTGCCGCTCAAAGACATTTACAAGCATTGCGTGACGGAATTGTTTTAACCATGCCTCTCATTATTGTCGGTTCACTGTTTCTCATTTTAGCCAACCTTCCGATCCCAGGATACAGCGATTTTATGGCAAGTATCTTCGGAGCTGAATGGGCCACGAAACTATCCTATCCTGTTAATGCAACCTTTGACATTATGGCACTTGTTGCCACCTTCGGGATTGCCTACAGGCTTGCTGAAAAGTATGCAGTGGATGCCCTATCATCTGGTGCGATCGCTGTTGCAGCTTTCCTTTTGGCGACACCATATCAAGTTCCTTTCACACCTGAAGGCTCAACAGAAGCCATCCTAGTAGGTGGGGGAATTCCAGTCACATTGATGGGCAGTAAAGGGTTATTCGTTGCCATGATTATTGCCATGCTTTCAACTGAAATTTACCGATTCATTGTCCAGCGGAATATCGTCATTAGGATGCCTGATGGTGTACCGCCAGCAGTGAGTAAATCGTTTATCGCACTTATTCCAGGTTTTGTGGTCATCACGCTGATCTGGGTCGTTAGACTTGTGATTGAGATGACACCATTTGAGAGTATTCATAATATCATCACGGTCTTAATTGGCACACCGCTTTCCATTCTTGGTGGAAGCTTAGGCGGAAGTATTGTCGCCATTGGTGTGCAAATGCTCCTCTGGGCATGTGGTATTCACGGAGCAACCATTGTCGGCGGCGTCATGGGCCCAATTTGGCTCGGTGCGATGGATGAGAACCGTCTCGCATTCCAAGCAGGAGAAGTGCTGCCAAATATCTTCACAGCGCAGTTCTTTGAAATCTTCATCAATGTCGGCGGAAGCGGTGCAACGCTTGCTTTAGTGCTGACGATGATCTTACGTGCCAGAAGTAAACAAATGAAACAGCTTGGCCGACTTGCCATTGGGCCAGCCATCTTTAACATCAACGAACCGATCATTTTTGGAATGCCGATTGTCATGAACCCAATGCTTCTCATTCCGTTTATCCTTACGCCAATCATGATGATCATCACCACGTATATCGGAATGAGCACAGGACTTGTAGCAAAACCGGCGGGGATTGCTGTCCCATGGACCATGCCGCCCATCATTTCAGGCTATCTCGCCACAGGAGGCAAAATCTCTGGTGCTGTCATGCAGCTGATTAACCTGGCGTTGTCATTCGCTTTATACTACCCATTCTTTAGAATGTGGGATAAGCAGAAATTAAAAGAAGAAAGTGAGCTAGAAACAAAAGCATCAACTGATGAAAATGTCGTCAGCATGTAATAGAGGAAACAAGGGGGATGCGGCCGATGGAAATGGAACAAATTGTGTTTCAACTCATCTTACACGGCGGGAATGGCAGAAGCTCCGCGATGGAGGCCATTACATGTGCAAAGCAAGGAAATTTTGATGAGGCGAAGCAAAAATTGCAGGAAGCACAAGACGCGTTAAATGAGGCGCATCACGCACAAACAGAGCTGATCCAAGGAGAAATTAGAGGAGAAAAGACCGACATCAGTCTCTTAATGATCCATGCACAGGATCATCTCATGAACGCAATGACCGTCAAGGAACTCGCGGCGGAAATCATCGAGCTCCATGAAAAAATGAAGCAACTCGGAGGTGTCAATTCATGAAAGATGGAATCAAAATTGTCACAATAGGCGGGGGATCGAGCTATACGCCTGAGCTTGTCGAAGGGTTTATCAAACGATATCATGAATTGCCTGTAAAGGAATTATGGCTAGTGGATATTGAAGCGGGTCAGGAAAAGTTAAACATCGTGGGCGCTCTCGCGAAACGCATGGTTGAAAAAGCGGGTCTGCCGATTGAGGTACACCTGACGCTTGACCGCCGGGAAGCCCTGAAGGACGCAGATTTCGTGACGACACAATTTCGTGTAGGACTGCTGGAAGCACGGGCAAAAGATGAGAGAATCCCGCTCAAATACGGCGTCATCGGTCAGGAAACGAACGGACCAGGCGGTTTATATAAAGGACTTCGAACCATCCCAGTCATTCTAGATATCGTGAAGGATATGGAAGAACTTTGTCCAGATGCATGGCTTGTGAACTTTACAAATCCGGCAGGCATGGTCACAGAAGCTGTATTACGCTACACAAATCTAAAAAAAGTAGTCGGTCTATGCAATGTACCAATTGGGATGAAAATGGGGATTGCCAAGGCGCTTGATGTAGATGTTGAGCGGATCGAGGTACAGTTTGCGGGCCTCAATCACATGGTCTATGGGTTAGATGTGTATTTAGACGGGGTCAGCATTATGGATCAAGTGCTCGATGAATTGGGAAATCCGAATAGTCAGTGGTCTATGAAGAACATTGAAGCGAAAAACTGGGAACCTTCTTTTGTGAAAGGCTTAGGGGTGATCCCATGTCCGTATCATCGCTATTACTATAAAACGAAAGATATGCTGGAAGAAGAGCAAAAAGCGGCCCAAGAAAAAGGAACAAGAGCAGAGGTTGTACAGCAGGTCGAGCAAGAATTATTTGAGCTCTATAAAAATCCTGATTTATCGATTAAACCACCGCAGCTCGAAAAAAGAGGCGGGGCGTATTACAGTGATGCGGCATGTAACTTAATCAGCTCCATCTATAATGATAAGCATGACATCCAACCTGTCAATACAGTGAACAGAGGGGCGATTGCCAGCATTCCGGCTGAATCAGCGGTTGAAGTGAACTGTATCATTACGAAGGACGGACCAAAACCAATTGCGACGGGCGATCTGCCTGTAGCTGTGAGAGGGCTCGTTCAACAAATCAAATCATTCGAGCGTGTGGCAGCAGAAGCGGCTGTAACAGGAGATTACGAGACGGCTCTTGTGGCGATGACGATTAATCCGCTTGTCCCATCTGATGAAATTGCAAAGCAAATTTTAGATGAAATGCTCGAAGCGCATCGTGAATATTTACCGCAATTCTTCAAATCAGTCAAAGCGTAAAACAAAATGGCCCCTTTATGGGGTCGTTTTTTATCATTGCCCCATATGGGAATTCAAGAAAGAAGTGTATGATAGAAAAAACAGCATGTATGGCTTCAAAGAAAGGACGGTTTGAATATGGTTGCAATTGGTTTAATGCTTTACGGCTTTATCGTTCAACCACTGATGAGTTACGGCACAGTGGTCTTGTTTTTGTATGGCATCATTGCTTCATTTATTGGTCTTATTCGTCATAGACAGTATGTGTGGATTTATGTTCTCCGCCTGCTCGTTTGTTTTACCATTCCAGTGACCAACCTGTTGATGTATTTCGCAACGATTGGTGGAGATGAAAGAGACTTTGATTTCCAGCCCATGCCGCTTGTTTATTATCTTGTCTTTATCCTAGAAATCATCATCGTCTTTTTACCAGAGATCTTTTTACTGATCGAAAGAAAGCGGAGCATAAAAAGGAAACAGTGGATATATGCAGGGGCGATTGTGGGGGTATCGGTCTTGTTTTGGTGCACGATTTGATGGGCGGCTGACTGGACATCTGAGTCTATTTCGCCTTTTTGTTGTGTAGCCTCTTTCGTCTAACCTTTACAAAAGTAATGGAAAGAACAAGGATAAAAATCCCGAGAACCTTAAATAGAAACCGGGTGAGGAACGGTGAATCGTCGAAACCTGTAGCTATGATCATCGATCCGATGCAAATACCTAAGAACGCTAGTAGATAAGTAAAAAACATACCATCACTCCTTATACGTATGATTACCATTATAAGGTATATTGGAGGGGTAAATAAACAAAAAAAGAACCCTTCATGACTGAAAGGTTCTTTTACATGCTTAAGTCTGTTTGACGACCGAGTCGACTTCTACTGTCCAGCCGAAGATATCTGGCTGTGTTCCTTTTTGAATACCAGTAATGGCTTCGTACAATTTCTTCGATACTTCACCTGTTTGACCATCTTGAATTACATATGGCTGATCGTGATAAATTAATTCCCCGACAGGAGAGATGACGGCCGCCGTTCCAGTTCCAAAGATTTCTTCAAGCTCACCTGATTGATGTGCTTCAATTAACTCATCAATCGAAATTTTACGCTCTGTCACTGGAATACCCCAATGTTTTAACAGCTCAAGTACAGAGTTACGGGTGATGCCTTCTAAAATGCTGCCGTTCAATTCAGGCGTCACGATTTCTCCTTTGATTTTAAAGAAGATATTCATACTCCCGACTTCTTCAATGTACTTTTTCTCGACTCCATCAAGCCAAAGAACCTGTGAAAAGCCTTTGGTTTCAGCGACTTGCTGTGCCTTGAGGCTTGAGGCGTAGTTTCCAGCTGTTTTGGCATTTCCTGTCCCGCCCTTAACGGCACGGACAAATTCGTTTTCAACTGCAATTTTGACCGGGTGGATGCCTTCTTTATAGTAAGATCCCACTGGAGATAAGATAATCAGCAGCTTATACGTGCTTGACGGCGCAACGCCTAAATACGGCTCAGTGGAAATAATGAATGGACGGATATACAAGGAAGTGCCCTCTGCATCAGGTACCCAATCCTTATCAATGCGAATGAGTTCATTTAAGCCCTCTAAAACCGTTTCTGTATCAATTTGCGGGATACACAGGCGGTCATTGGATCTGTTTAAGCGTTCCATGTTCTTTTCCGGACGGAATAAGAGAATTTTCTGATCCTCAGAAACATAAGCTTTTAAGCCTTCAAAAACAGATTGCCCATAATGGTAGACCATCGAAGCTGGGTCCATTGGAATGGCCTGATAAGGTATAATTCTGGGATCGTACCAGCCTTGATCAATGGAATAATCCATCACAAACATGTGATCTGTGAAGATTTTTCCGAATTCAAGTTGATCAGATTGAGGTTTTGGTTTTTTTGTTGAACTAAGTTCAACGCGGATGGGTTGTTTTGGCATCGTAAATCTCCTTGCTGTTTGATTATTTGAAAATTCTAATAATATGAAATAATTATGATTCTATTCTATACCTTCACAAAATATTAGCAATAGGTTTTCTGGAATTCAGATAAGAAAAATCTGTTAAAGCGCTTTCCTTCTCTCTGCCGTCAGTCTGCCTCATGACACCCCTTTTTAATAAAGAAATAAAATCCAAATGCATTATTAACTGATTAATCTGACAATTTAAAAGCGGATGATTTTCCTGTAAGATATTCTTTCAACCATACACCTTTTGACTAGTACATTGCAAGGGGCATTCTCATTTTTTAATCCTCTTTTTTTTAACCGATAAAGGAAGAAGAGAAGTGAAAGGAGCACACAACAAGATGAAACGAGCGATATCAGGCATTTTACTTATTTTATTCATGACCGTGATCAGCTTCGGCTGTCAAGCGATGACAGAGGAGGCTGGCGCCAAGCAGGGAACTGCCTATTACGTGGCGCCAAACGGAAACGACAAAAACCCGGGAACGAAGCAAAAACCTTTTCGCACGCTGAAAAAAGCGGCAAGTATGGCGAAAGCCGGGGCAACCATTTACATGAGAGGCGGCACATACAAAGAGAAATTGATTGTCCGCCATTCAGGTACAAAGAAAACACCCGTTATCTTTCAAGCTTACGGAAAAGAAAAACCTGTCATTAGCGGGGCTTCTCTTAAAGGAAATCAAGCAGATGGCGGTCTTGTCACGATCGATCAAAAAAGCTACATCACCCTCAAAGGTCTGACGGTGGGACATCTCAAGACGAATAAGGAAGATGTGACACCAGTCGGTATTTTCATCAAAGGAAGCGGCAAAGGCGTCAAACTGCTCAACAACCGAGTGTATGACATTCAGACGAAACACAAAAATGGGAATGCGCACGGCATTGCGGTCTATGGAACAAAAGCTCCTGCGGCCATTGAAGACATTGAAATCAAAGGAAACACTGTTGAAAAATTAAAGCTTGGCTTCAGTGAAGCGCTTGTGCTAAATGGGAACGTCAACAAGTTCCGTGTGACACATAACACGGTTCGCCACACAGATAATATAGGCATTGATTTAATTGGTTTTGAGAACGTAGCACCTTCTAAAAAGTACGATCAAGTCAGAAATGGTGTCGTATCTAAAAACAAAGTATATGAGATTACGAGTGCAGGGAATCCAGCCTATGGCAAAGACATCTCCGCTGGCGGAATTTATGTTGATGGCGGGAAGGACATTGTGATTGATCATAACATCACACATCACAATGACCTGGGGATTGAAGTCACAAGTGAACATAACGGAAAAATGGCAGATCGCATTCGCATCGAACACAATCAAGTGTATTTGAACCGTTATACAGGTATTTCAATTGGCGGCTATGATAAAAAGCGAGGCGGAACAACAAATACGACGATCTCACATAATATTTTGTACAAAAATGACACAGCCGGCTTAGAAGGCGGTCAATTGTTGATGCAATATCAAGCCGTGAACAATCGAATCACGAATAATATTATGACAGCGAGTGCCTCGCATTACTTAGTCGTGAATCTTTATGGAGTGAATCAAAAGAATACCTTCCAGAAGAACGTGTATGACGACCGAAAAGGTGCAAAGGCATCACAGTGGGTATGGCGTGGGAAATGGATGGAAGGCTACAAAACGTATCTCTTGAAAAGCGGCCAAGATAAAGGATCAGCACACCTCAATCCACAATTTGTGAATGAGAAAAAATATGACTTTCGCCTGAAGAAATCATCACCTGCTAAGAAAATCATCGGAAGTTAAGCATGTCTGAACCACAAACGCATTGTTTTAAATTTTCAAAAAAATCATTGACATTGATGTGACATCACATTAAAGTAAAGAAGACATTTTAACTAAAACAAAATTTCATAACGGATCTCTTATCAAGAGAGGCAGAGGGACTGGCCCTATGACGCCCGGCAACCGTTTCTACTATAGAAATTGGTGCTAATTCCTGCAAAGCTGTTACAGCTTTGACAGATAAGAGAGGAAGACTTCCCGATACATGTTTCATGCAACGGTGATCAAGCCTCTCTTCCAGGAGAGGCTTTTTTTCGTCTCTTTTTCAAATGAAAGAACAGTTTACTGGCGTTTTCCCACTGTTTTACCTAGTTTTCCGATGTGGAAAATAAAAACAACTTGAGGAGGAACAGCAATGAAGCGTAAGCATTTTACATCATGTCTTATATTATTAATGGTATTGACGATCCTATTAACGGGCTGCGGCACTGGATCAAGTGCAGGCTCAAAGGCAAATGCGAACGAAAAGGTCTCCTTTGACAATGTACCGAAGCGATTTGCAAAGGGACAGGGAGCAAAAATTAAAGTCATCCGTAAAATCGGAGGAGATGATCATACAGCGCAGTTTTTAGCTGGGACGAAGGCAGAAGGTGAAGCGCTTGGCTTTACGGTAGATGTCTACACCGCAAATGGAGATACAGCGAAATTCCATGATGCGATCTCTCAGGCGCTGGAAGAAAATTATGATGGCTTTATCATCTCTCATGGGGACGACGAGGCGACCGTCGCTGACGTGAAAAAGATTACAGCGAAGGGCATTCCAGTCGTAGCGTTTGATTCGAATCCTAAGCTGAAGGACATCAAAGGGGTCACAGTGACGTCTCAAGATGACGAACAATTAGCGAAAAAATCATTAGACGCACTCGTATCTGATTTTAAAGGAAAAGCAAATATTGCATACCTCTGGGTAGATGGGTTCCCGCCAATGGTGAGACGAAACAAGGTCTATCAAGAAACGCTCAACCAACACAAAGGGATCAAGGAACTTGACCGCTTTGGCATTGCTTCCTCTGATACGTCTGTTCAAACGCAAAATGCAGTAGCAGCCATGCTGAATAAATATCCAAAGGGTAAACTTGACGCTATTTTTGCCACGTGGGATGCCTTTGCCATTGGCGCAGCAAGAGCGCTAAAGGAAGCAGGAAGAACAGAAGTGAAGATTTACGGGATTGATGTGTCAAATGCTGATCTTCAAGAAATGACAGCGAAAGAAAGTCCATGGAAGTACACAGCAGCGGTTGATCCGAAGCTCATCGGCGCTGTTGATGTGAGAATTCTTGCGAAGAAAATAGCGGGTGAGAAAACGCCATCTTCCTATGACCTTGAGGCCTCTCTCATCTCGCAAAATCAGCTTCAACAAGCAGGAAAAGCCATCAATATGGTCAATCTTGCAGACGAAGTGAAGGGGTTCGGCTCATCGACTGCTTTTGAAGAAGATTGGATGAAGACCTTGAAGAAGCATTATACAAAATAAACGACGTGCACTCTCTTCCATAGAGAGTGTTTCGTTTTTCAGATGATGATCATGAGAAGGAGGACACCTATGACTTCGCCGCTTGTTTGTATGAAACATATTTCGATTGAATTCCCAGGAGTAAAAGCGTTAGATCAAGTGAATTTTACATTAAAAAAAGGGACGGTTCATGCGCTGATTGGAGCGAATGGTGCTGGGAAGTCCACGTTAATGAAAGTTCTTTCTGGCGCTCATTCGCACTATGAAGGAAGCATCCATATCAATGGTCAGGCGGCATCCATTCAAACCCCAAAGAATGCGGCCTCATATGGTGTGCAGACGGTCCATCAAGAAGTGGATACGGCGCTAGTTCCCTACTTAAGTGTTGGTGAGAATATGATGATGCATCAGATTGAGAAAAAAACATTTGTCGGCTGGAAAGAGCTGCACCGTAAGGCAGCTCAACTATTAAAAGAAATGGACATCGACATCTCCACAAAACGCCTTGTGAGTGATCTGACCCTTGCAGAAAAACAGATGGTGCTCATTGCCAAGGCCGTTTCGATTAAATGCAGCATTTTAATCTTAGATGAACCAACGGCCCCTCTTAGTCATACAGAAACAAGCAAGTTATTCTCAATGATTGATCGGCTGAAACAGAATGGAACGGGCATTGTGTTTATCTCCCATCGCATGCCTGAAATTTTCACCATCTGTGATGAACTGACAGTGATGCGAAATGGAACCGATGTCGCAAAACACCTCGTTCAAGATACAAATCCGCAACAGATTATTGAAGAAATGCTAGGTGCGCCATTAGAGGAGCAATTCCCGCTCCGTACACCTTTGAAGGATGCACCTATTGTGCTTGAAGTGAAGCAGCTAAACGACCAGCATAAATTACGCAACATTCATCTTCACGTGAAAAAGGGAGAAATTCTCGGAATTGCAGGCCTTGTCGGTGCTGGAAAAACGGAATTGTGTAAAGCCCTTTTCGGCGCCTCAGAAAAAAAGACGGGAACTGTGCAGCTTCATGGTCAAACCGTTCGCATCACATCGCCTCATCAAGCCGTGAGAGCTGGAATGGCCCTTGTGCCGGAAGAACGTAGAAAGGAAGGGGTTCTAACAGAAGAGAGCGTGGGATGGAACTTAACGGCTGCAAGTCTTCGTTCATTCTCAAGAGTGTTCAGCTTCTTACATCGTTCGAAGGAAAAGCGGGAAGCAGACGTAATCGTCAAACGGCTTGGTGTCAAAACCCCATCTCTTGAAGCAAAGGTGAAGCATCTATCCGGTGGAAATCAACAGAAGATTTCCATAGGAAAATGGCTGCTGGCTGAAGCGGATATCTATCTCTTTGATGAACCAACAAAAGGCGTTGACGTTGGAGCGAAAAAAGATATTTTCACCCTGATTGCAGAGCTTGCCGCCCGCGGGAAATCTGTGATTTATGCGTCAAGTGAGCTGTCGGAGATTGCAGGTATCGCAGACCGAGTCTACGTGCTGTATGATGGCAGCATTGCCCGGGAAATGACTGCGCCAACGACTGAGGAAGAGCTTTTATATCATTCAACAGGAGGACAATTATGAGTGAACGACAAATTCCAGTCCCTGTGCAGCAAATGAAAAAACAGCGGCCATCCTTTCATCTATTTGATTTCTTTTATCGATATGGCACGATCTTAACCATTGTCGTATTGATTGTGGTATTTGCGGCAGCGAATCCAGCGTTTTTGCAATCAGGGAATATCATCAATATATTACGGTCTATCTCCATTGTGACCATTATTGCGGTGGGCCTTACCATCTCATTGGCAGTAAACGGCTTTGATTTATCAGTCGGATCAGTCGCAACGTTATCGAATGCAATTGTGATTTCTATGTTCGTGTGGTTTTCGCAAAACCCGCTGATTGCGATCCTCTCTGCGCTAGCGGCTGCCCTTATTGTTGGTTTACTCAATGCCTTGATGATTGTCAAAATGAAAATTCCAGATATGCTCATGACATTAGCTATGATGTTTATCATTCAAGGACTGGCTCAAACGTATACGAAAGGGGCGACCATTTCTGAAAACATGGTGCTGTCTGACGGTACATTCTCAACGGGCACAATCCCCGCCTTTTTCAGCAAAATCGGCCAGGTGCCATATATCATTCTCTTAATGGCAGCCATTGTGCTATTTGCACATGTTTTCATGACCTACACAAAGCACGGCCGATTTATGTACATTATTGGAGGGAATAAGGAAGCGGCTCGATTGTCCGGTATTCATGTAAACAAATATAAAATCGCAGCATATCTGCTCTCGGCTTTATTTGCAGCAATCGGTGGTATTGTGCTGGCATCAAGGGTGATGACAGCGGAAATAAATGCTGGCGCACCTTATTTAATGGATGGCGTAGCGGCAGCTTTTATCGGTTTTTCCGTCATGGGAGCAGGAAAGCCAAATGCATTTGGTACGTTTATTGGGGCTGTGCTCATCGGTATTTTGCAAAATGGACTTGTGATGATGTCTGTCCCTTATTACGCGATGGATATTGTGAAAGGCTCTGTACTCGCGCTTGCGCTGGCGTTAACGTATTACAAACAGCGAGGCTGACGACGTATTTTTTAAAACCTTTTGAGTCCTTTCTCCGTCTAGTAAACGGAAAGCGGTGCAGCCGCCGTTTCCCAAAAGGAGATGACAAAAAGAAATGAATATGTCAGCAACTCATGTAGAAGATTTGAAAAACGTCATGGAAGACTGGAAAAATGAATTATTAGTATATAAATTTGCATTAGATGAAATGGATACAAAGTTTTCAATTATCAGCCAGGAATATAATTTAATCCATGGACACAATCCAATAGAGCATACAAAATCACGAATCAAATCCTTTGAAAGCATTGTAAATAAATTAGCAAGAAAAGGATGTGACATCACAACACAATGTGCCAAGGAGTATATCCATGATATCGCAGGTGTCCGTATCATCTGCTCTTTTATTCAAGATATCTATAATATTATGGATGTATTGAGGCAAAGAGAGGATCTAAAAATCCTTGAAGTGAAGGATTACATTCAACATCCAAAACCAAATGGCTACAGAAGTCTTCATTTAATTGTGGAAATCCCTGTGTACTTAACGAATCGTGTGGAGCATGTGAAGGTTGAGATTCAGGTGCGGACCATAGCGATGGATTTTTGGGCGAGCCTTGAACATAAAATCTATTATAAACTGCAAAACGATGTCCCTCATCAGCTGACCGATGAATTGAAGGAAGCGGCAGATATCGCCCATTACTTAGATGAAAAAATGCAAAATATTAAACGAGAAATTGATTAGCGCATAGAAAAGAGCAGCTGTTATATTCACAGCTGCTCTTTTTCATTTTTAAGGATTGGTGCCGCGGTCTCTCTTTTGAATGATATCTTGAGATTGTGCAGATTGGCTGTCTTTTTGGATAGAAGCGCCAATGGAAACACCTGTTATCAAGAGTGTCAAAATCGCAGTTGTGATAAACCATTTTTTCATCATACATCACTCCATATTTTTAACAAGTTTTTAAGGACAACGCCTTGTTCCAGAAATAAGTGGATTCCTCATGAAGTCCAAGATCCGTTAAGTAAGCAGCTGCATCCTGACAGATGGCTTCAAGATCGACAAGGAAATTCATAGATTCTAATTGATCACAATAAGATTTGATTTGCTCCATCATGTTGTCTGGCTGAAGCATAAGTGTTTCTAAAATGGATAATTTAAGTGAAATGTTTCGTTGTTTTAAATTTTCTGCTTTTTGTAGTGAAAGCTGTACATAATAGTGGAACAAACCAGGCTTTTTCAGCTTGAACAGTGCTTTTGTATAGGCATACATGGCAAGTAAGTAGCCGCCTGGAGAAGACGTTTCAAATGTCTCGATCAATAAAGCTTTTTCTAGGAGCGGCACAGCTTCACTGTATTCATTTCTAAGACTTTTAATAAAAGCTGCATTGCAATACGCGTGACCAAGTAAATCTGGGTCTTCCATTTGTTCTAGTGAATGAATCACTTCTTCAAATAATGACTCTGCCTCATCATATTTCGATTGATCAGCATAATTCAAAGCGAGCATCATTTGACAGCTGATTGATTTTTTCACATAACATGGATCTGCGTCATAAATAGATGAAGCCATCTTTAAGTGGTGTATGGAGAGAAGCGTGGACCTTATATTATAGTAAAGACACCCTGTTTTATAATGAAATTCTGCTTTTTCAATGTCATCGTGCACGAGATCTAATTTATCCTCGGCCAATTTTAAAAGGTGAAATGCCGTATCCTGATTGCCTCTGCGCATTTCATACATCCCTTTAAAGAAATAGAAATAGTAACTGAGCATGTCATCTGTACGGATCGCATTTTCATCAACAAAAAGACTATGATCCAACGAAGCTGTATCTTCGATGAGATCCTTAAAACGGTACTCTAGCAATTGATAGTAAAGTAAGACGTCTTGATTCTCTTCCATTCGATCAAACGCTTGAAGAATCTCTTCTTTTAGCTGGATCGCACCTTGTATTTCTCTTTTTTTCATCATGACATACCAGTCATTTAACATATTCGCTACATCAACGGACGACAAAACACCTGTTTCGGCCAATTTATATCCTCCTTTCTTCATCTATCCATCTAGTTCGATGTCCATTCATCTGAATTCACTTTCCATATTCAGTATCTTCTTATATTTTAAGCGCTCTCTTGCAATTTGTAAAACATGTTTTTTGATGTAAATTCAACCAGTTGTGAGAGAAATAGGGATCATCCATCTTTTTTGTATGCGTTTACATATTTTTAGGTAAAAAGAGGGTTTTGGAAAAAATATATTACGATATCAATAGAGAGAAGAAGGTAATTCAAGAGTCTGTTTTCGTATGTTAGAAAAACGGAGATTTTCAAGGTGATGTCTCGTTTTTTCGTAAGATTATCTCACATCATGATTGTGAATCACTCTTCTTTTAGAATAAAATGAGTTATTCGCAAAAAAGTAAAATTTAAAGAGACTATTGATCTAGTATTGTATGGATCTTTGGTATTGATAAAAAATATCACACGCTATAGATTTAGCGTGGTATAGTATTATTGGTATTGCGAATATTTAGACAAAACTGACAATAGGGGGTCGTGTTTTATGAAAAAATCGATGTTACTGATCATGGGACTCATTGTTGTGCTCGTCATGGCAGCCTGTGGATCAAAATCGGACAGCGGTTCGGGAGAAGGCAAAGGCACATATAAAATAGGGATAGATACAACATATCCGCCGTTTGAATTTGAAAAGGGCGGTAAATATGAAGGAATAGACGTTGATCTGATTAACGCAATCGCGAAAGACCAAGACTTCAAAGTGAAACTTGAAGCTATGGACTTCTCAGGCATTATTCCAGCAATGCAGGCAGGCCAGCTTGATGTAGGAATGGGCGGGATGAGTATTACAGATGAGCGTAAGAAGAAGGTAGATTTCTCAGATCCATACTTCGACGCTGGACTGACAGTTGTTGTGAAAAAGGACAGCAGCATCAAATCAATTGATGATTTAAAGGGGAAAAAGCTAGCTGTTAAAAATGGGACGACAGGTGCAAAATTTGCATCAGATAACGCAGATAAATATGGGTATGAAGTGATTCAATTTAATGACAGCCCATCGATGTTCCAAGAAGTTTCAAACGGAAATGCAGATGCCTTAATAGAGGATTATCCTGTCATTACGTATGCAATCGCACAACAAGATTTAAAATTGAAAACAGTTGGAGACCGATTGAATGGAGACCAGTATGGTATTTCTGTGATGAAGGGGAAAAAACAAGACCTATTGAAAAAGATCAATAAAGGTCTAGAGAACCTAAAGAAAAACGGTGAATATGACAAAATTATTGATAAATATTTGAAGTCATAACACAAGCGAGGCGCGCTCCGAGCGCGCTTTCTTTATGTGGCACCGTATGTGAATTAGGGAGGGAGAAACATGGACACGATTATTAATGCATTTCCATATTTAATGGATGGTTTGCAAACCACTTTATATATCTTTGTTGTTGCCATCATTTTAGGATTTATCATCGGTTTGATTGTGGCATTATTCCGTCTGTCACCTTTTAAAATCTTAAACTTCATCGCACTTGTCTTTGTCAATGCCATTCGAGGCACACCATTTATCGTACAGCTATTCTTCATTTACTTTGGTTTGAATACACTTGAATTCATATCGCTTGATCGAGTGCCGGCAGGGATTATTACAGTAGCGATTAATGCAGGGGCTTATTTCTCAGAAATTATTCGTGCAGGAATTCAGTCCATTGATAAAGGACAAACAGAAGCTGCACGTTCCTTAGGTTTTACAGGGGGACAAAACATGCGCTTTATCGTCCTTCCGCAGGCATTTCGCCGCATGCTTCCAGCGATTACAAACCAAGCCATCATCAGCTTGAAGGACACGTCTCTCTTATCGATTATCGGAATCGCCGATATTATGCAGCGGGGACAAGTACAAGCATCGGCAACATTTGATCCTTTGAATGTCTGGCTCATTGTCGGTATCATTTATTTCGTGATCATTTATTTACTTTCTCTACTGGCTAGCTACGCAGAAAGGAGATTTGATATCAAATGAGTATGATTACGGTGAAAAATTTAAAGAAATCCTTTGGCGATCACGAAGTGTTAAAGGACATTAATGCAGTCATCGAGGAAAAGGAAGTAGTGTGTGTGATTGGTCCTTCTGGATCAGGCAAAAGCACGTTTCTAAGATGTCTCAATAAATTAGAAGATATTACGGCTGGCGAAGTCGTTGTCCACGGACATACGATTACAGATCCAAAGGTGAATATCAATAAAGTACGACAAGAAGTGGGGATGGTGTTTCAGCACTTTAATTTATTTCCTCATAAAACCGTTTTAGAAAACATCACGATCGCACCGATGAAGGTAAAAGGCGCCGACAAGAAGGCGGCAGTCGATAAAGCAATAGACCTGCTTGAAAAGGTCGGCTTAAAAGACAAAGCCAAAAGCTACCCTAACCAATTATCTGGTGGACAAAAACAGCGTGTCGCCATTGCAAGAGCCTTGGCAATGGACCCGAAAGTGTTATTATTCGATGAACCGACATCTGCTCTTGACCCTGAAGTCGTCGGGGATGTATTAGCAGTTATGAAACAATTAGCCGTCGAAGGCATGACAATGATTGTGGTCACACATGAAATGGGCTTTGCGAGAGAGGTAGGAGACCGCGTGCTCTTTATGGATGGCGGATATATTGTCGAAGAAGACAAACCGGAGGCTCTCTTTGGAAACCCGCAGCATGAGCGGACAAAATCATTTCTTAGTAAGGTGTTATAAAAAAAGAGTAAGGGCATATGGATGCTCTTACTCTTTTTCTTTTATGGAGCCTAAGAAATATCGCAGTTTATATGATGATAAAGGTAACTGGCCCCATTTCCTAGGAAATATTAGCGCTGGAAGAATTCGATCCATTCTTGGTCTGGTCCTCTGAAAAAGAAGTAGCAGTATCCATTTGGTAACGTCGTAATTTCTTCATCAATTAATTCAATTTGCAGCTTTTGAATACGATTGAATTCAGCATGAATATTGTCTGTTGTAAAGGCAAGGTGATGGACCTTTCCTTCAGATGGCAGGTCGCTGCTGTACCCTTGGATGAGCTCAATTTCCGTTTCTGTTTCATCTTTAAAACCGAGAAATGCAAGCTCAATGACTCCGTTTGTATGAGTGATGCGATCCTTTAATTTCATGCCCACGACCTTTTCATAAAAATCAATGGACTGATCAATATTTGTGACCATAATACCTGTATGATCTAATCGTAATGTCGTCAAAAAAAGAGCCTCCTCTATGGTGTGTTGATATTTTTCTCCTCATCTTATCATAATAGGAGTAACGTATACATTCATATGATAGGATAGAGAGAGTCAATTTAGGATAAGGATGACACAAATGAAAAAAATCTCATTAAAACAAACATTTGCAGAACAAGTGAAAAAGGGATATCCGCTCATTTTCAAAGATGCTGTATCGCATGTAAGCGGTGTGAAAGAAGGCGAGCTGATTGAATGGGTGGATGAGCGAGGCGCCTTTTTAGGAAAAGGATATTATGGTGTACAAAATAAAGGAATCGGCTGGGTACTCACATTTGATGCCAACGAAAAAATAGACCAAGCCTTTTTTGTCTCCAAGCTTGAGCAGGCAGCGAAAAGCAGAACGCATTTATTTCGTGATGCGCAGACGACTGCTTTCCGTGTGTTCAACGGAGAGGGTGATGGAATTGGCGGCTTCACGATTGATCATTATGACGGTTTCTATCTCATCCAATGGTATAGCGAAGGAGTTTATACATTCAAGGCGGAAGTATTGGCTGCACTTGAGCACGTATATCCAGACTATAAAGGCATTTATGAAAAGAAACGATTTGATACGTCTGGACAGTATATAGAAGATGATGATTTTGTGAAGGGAGAGAAAGGTGAATTTCCTCTCATCGTGAAAGAAAATGGCATGAACGTAGCGGTTTACTTAAATGATGGTGCGATGACAGGCATTTTTCTTGATCAACGTCATGTGAGAAAAGCGATTCGAGATCGTTATGCAAAAGGAAAGACCGTGCTTAATACATTTTCTTACACAGGCGCTTTCTCCGTGGCAGCAGCGCTTGGCGGAGCGAGCCGGACGACAAGTGTAGATGTCGCAAACCGCAGTTTGAAAAAAACATCTGAACAGTTTGAAGTCAACCATATAGATGTGGACGGGCAGGATATGAAAGTCATGGATGTCTTTAAATATTTTCCGTTTGCTGCGAAAAAAGGATGGACTTATGATCTTGTCATCTTAGACCCGCCATCCTTTGCACGCACGAAAAAGCACACATTCAGTGCGGCGAAGGATTATAAGAAGCTATTAATAGAAGTCATCCAAATCACAGCTGAGAACGGCGTCATTGTGGCATCAACGAATAGCAGTGCATTTGGTATGAAGAAATTCAAAGGATTTATTGCGCAGGCCTTTAAAGAAACAGGGCAAACCTATCGTATCCTTGAAGAATATACACTTCCTGAGGATTTCCGTACAACGAAGAATTATCCTGAAGGAAATTATTTAAAGGTTGTCTTTATCCAAGCATAAGAAAAAGCCATTTTCCGATAAAGGAAATGGCTTTTTTATAAGGCAAACGACATGAGGAGAGGCGCTGCACATAATGTAATAATAGCTGAAAGAATCATCGACACACTTGAGATCGTCCCTGAGACGGAGCTCATTTCAAATGCCTTCGATGTTCCTGCCCCGTGTGCACCTGTTCCAAGCAGGACGCCCATGGCAATGTCATTATCAATACGGAAATAACGAATGACCATTGGACCGATGATTGACCCAAACAGTGCGGTTAAAATGACGAATACAGCCGTAACGGACGGCATGCCGCCAATCATTTCTGACACACTCATCGCCACTGGTGTTGTGACCGACCTTGGGACAAGACTTTCAATAAGGCCTGTATCCAAATGAAACAACTTGGCGATAAATGCTGTTGATAGGATCGCAATGACAGAACCACAAGCCACATTCAAAATAATTTCCACTGCATGCTTCTTCAGAATGTGAAAATACTTATATAAAGGAATGGCAAAAGCAACAGTCGCAGGCTGAAGCATATTCGTGAGCCATTTACCGCCTTGATTGTATGCATCGTAAGGAATGTTGACGATTAATAGCAAGACGACAAGGACAAGCGGCGTCACAAGTAATGGGGAGACATAGACCTTCGGATGCCGTTTATACACCGCTTTTGATCCGAGATATAAAAGAACCGTTAAGATCAGAAATAGTGCGCCAACTAACATAGCTTTTTTCGCTCCTTTCTTTTCGCAATCATTTGCGTCATGATACCAGTTGAGAGCATGACGACAAAGGTACTAAGTAAGACGACAAGGACAATACTTGTGCCAGATTGAGAAAGCAATGTTCCATAATCAATGACACCAACTGCTGACGGGATAAAGAATAGCAGCAGTTCTCCAAGCAGCCATACGGCGCCAAGTTCAATCCATTTTAATTGAATGATTTTAAAATGAAGTAATAAGAAAATGACCAGAATGCCTAAAATCGTGCCCGGAATTCTTAAATGCAAAAAGGCCGCGAGCACATTCATCAATTTCGCAAAAACAAACAAAGCCATAATCTGAAGGACAGCAATCAGCGGCGTTTTGAGCAATTTCACTTTCTTTCACTCCTTTTTCTATATAAATTGTTCACTGTTTCACAAAAACATGACAACGTTCCAATTGATTAGCTTACTTTAAAGTGTACAGCACGTTCAGTTATAGGTAAAATACATATATCGAATAGTTAGTATTCCTTTTGTCTATAGGAAGGGTGAGTCATGTGGACATTAGACATTTAACATATTTCTTAGAAGTGGCGAGGTTAAAAAGCTTCACAAAAGCATCACAATCTCTTTATGTGTCGCAGCCTACCATTTCCAAGATGGTCAAAAATCTCGAGGATGAGCTGGGGGTGCAGTTGTTTTATCGAAATGGCCGGCAGGTTGAAATGACAGATGCTGGACAAACGATGTATACACAGGCGAGTGAAATCACACAATCATTTCAGAATTTAACGAGCGAGCTAAATGATTTAATGAATGTCAAAAAAGGACATATTCGCATCGGGCTGCCGCCGATGATTGGATCGAGTTTTTTCCCGAATGTCATGGGAGAATTCCGCCAGCAGTATCCAGATGTCACATTTCAATTGGTGGAGCACGGCTCTATTAAAGTAGAGGAAGGGGTCGAAGATGGTTCGTTAGATATTGGTGTCATTGTTCTGCCTGCAAATGATAAAATTTTTCATACGTACACCATTATTAAAGAAGACATGAAGCTCGTGACGCATCCATCACATCCGATGGCAGGTCGTGATAAGGTTGATTTAGCTGATTTAAAGGAAGAGTCTTTTATTTTCTTTCGAGAAGATTTTGTTCTGCATAGCCGGATATTGAATGAATGTATGAATGCGGGATTCCGGCCCAATGTCATTTATGAAACGTCTCAATGGGATTTCATTAGTGAGATGGTAGCCGAGAACTTGGGAATTGGTCTTCTGCCTGAGCGGATCTGCCGTGATCTTGATCCTGAAAAGGTGAAAGTCATTTCCTTAAACACGTCGATCCCGTGGCATTTAGGAGTCATTTGGCGAAAGGATCGCTATTTGTCGTTTGCGGCAAGAGAATGGTTAAAGCATACTAAATCCTATGTGTGGGGAGCAGAGTAAAAGGGAGGACGATACGGATGAAAACAAGCTGCGTGTCTCATTTATTGGAGAGGGTTCGAGCGGAAAATCCACTCGTTCATAATATCACCAATCAAGTCGTGACGAATTTTACAGCGAATGGTCTGCTTGCTTTAGGCGCTTCGCCAGTCATGGCAAATGCCAAAGAAGAAGTGGCTGAAATGGCGCAGTTGGCGGATGCACTTGTGCTCAATATCGGCACATTGACAAAGGACACGGTGGAGGCCATGGTTCTGGCTGGACAAGCTGCCAATGAAAATGGTGTACCTGTTCTATTAGATCCTGTCGGCGTCGGTGCGACAACGTTTCGAACGAAAGCGGCAAAACAGCTGTTAGAGCAAGTGAACATGACCGTTGTCAGAGGAAATGCTGCAGAAATGGCTCATTTACTTGGAGTGGATGGCTGGGAGTCAAAAGGCGTTGATGCGAAAGCAGCGAACGGAGATGTATCGGCACTAGCCAAACAAGCGGCAAGGACACTTCAGACCGTTGTGGTGATCACAGGAAAAGTCGATGTGGTGTCAGATGGAGAGGACGTGTTGTCTATTCATAATGGACATGAATGGCTCACCAAGGTGACGGGAACCGGCTGTTTACTGACGTCTGTCATCGGGGCATTTTGTGCAGTGGGTGAACGGCCTATTCATGCGTCAGCAGCTGCATTACTGTTTTATGGTGTCGCAGCTGAAAGGGCAGCTCATTACACTCAGGATAAAGGGCCAGGGACGTTTCAAATGGAATTGTTAAATGCACTCACACACAACTGGCGATGATGTGGTGACTATGGGGAGAATAGGGGGAATTTCACATGACAAAGGCTGATCAACAGCAAATCAAACAGCAATTATCGGTTTATTTTATTATGGGAACAGCGAATACAAGCAGACCGCCGCTTGATGTCGTAAAAGAAGCCATTCAAGGCGGAATCACCATGTTTCAATTTCGAGAAAAGGGCGAGGGAGCCTTGCAAGGAGGAGAGAAGAAACAATTGGCTCGTCAACTTCAAGTGCTTTGCCAAGAAGCAAATGTTCCTTTTATTGTGAATGATGATGTACAGCTAGCGATAGACCTTAATGCAGATGGCGTTCATGTTGGACAGGAAGACACAAATGCAGAAGACGTCAGACAACGGATCGGGAATAAAATATTAGGTGTGTCTACGCATAACCTAGATGAAGTGAAACAAGCCATGAAGGACGGCGCAGATTATGTCGGCATGGGCCCAGTTTATCCAACAGAAACGAAAAAGGATACACGCAGTGTCCAAGGAGTATCTTTGATCACTGAAGTACGTCGTCATGGTCTTCATATTCCAATTGTTGGCATTGGGGGTATCACATACGACAATGCTGCACCAGTCATCCAAGCAGGGGCAGATGGTATTAGCATCATTAGCGCCATTAGCCAGAGCGCTGATCCAAAAAAAGCAGCAGAAAAATTGAAAGCACTTGTTGCATTAGAAAAAGCATCTCTTTAACCTGTAGGAGACATGGATTGACTCAATTCATGTCTTTTCTGATTTCAGGGAAAATAGACAGGTGAGAAACAATTGTGTACAATTAAATTGTTCGATTATTTTCGAAATGACAGGTAAATAAAGGAGAATGAACAATGGAAGTGCTCGATACGTATTTTCGCCGCTACGATGAAGCAGGAAAAGGACAGGAGCAAATGGATGAATTGCTAGCATTGTTTTCTGACGATGTCATGATTGTCTTAAATGGTGCCGAGAAGCCTGGCATCCAAGCGTTTACACAGTTTTTAAACACGTTTTTCCACGTGCATGAAGACATCAAGCATATGTGGGATGGATGGAAAAAAAGAGAAGACGGAAAGTATGAAACGAACTGGGCTGTTTGCGGGAAACTTTCGGATGGCCGTGTCTATACAGCAGAAGGAATTGACATTGCAGAACTGGACGACAAAGGAAAGATCGTTTATTTAGAAAACGTTCCGAAAAATCCAGAGTTATTTCAGCGCTATTAAAAAGCCGGCTCGCTGCCGGCTTTTCCTTATGAATCAGTATCCATATGCATGCCTGTATGTGCCTTTACTTGAATTTCCGTAAAGGTGTCTTCATCTGCTTTTTCAGAGGAGAATATCGTGCCTAAGTAAGCGGCAAGGAATCCGAGTGGGATCGAGATAATTCCAGGGTTCGACAGCGGGATGAGCGGATCTCCTGTAAAGATGGCTGCTCCCGATGGGTCCCAGACGCTTGGACTGAGCGAGACGATGATCAGTGCGCTCAGCAGTCCTACTAAGCTCCCTGCAATGGCACCCGTAGAATTAAATCGTTTCCAAAAGACAGTGAAGATAATCAATGGTAAATTTGCACTTGCTGCCACGGCGAAGGCAAGTGACACAAGAAAAGCGACGTTTAAGGATTGGGCAAATAATGCAAGAATGATGGAAAGAATGGCCACGCCGATGGAAGCAAAGCGTGCCGCCTTCACCTGTTCCCGTTCACTCGCTTTCCCTTTGCGGATGATCTGACTATAAAAGTCATGGGCAAAGGCAGACGCTGCGGATAAGACGAGACCAGTTACCACTGCCAAAATGGTCGCAAAGGCAATAGCGGAAACAAAGGCAAATAATAAATCACCTCCAAGGGCTTGGGCGAGCAGAGGAGCGGCCATATTTCCTGCTGCATCTGCTGCTGTGATCGCTTCTGTTCCAACAAAGGCAGCAGCACCGAAGCCAAGGAAAACCGTCATTAAATAAAAAATACCGATGATCCACGTAGCGGATAGAACAGATTTACGCGCAGAAATGGCATCCTTTACCGTATAAAACCGGATCAAAATGTGCGGCAAACCTGCTGTCCCAAGCACTAAAGCAAGGTTCAAAGACAGTGTCTCTAAAGGCACATCATATTTATTTCCCGGGTGAAGAAATGCCCCACCGAGCGGGGTCGCTGTTTTCATCTCCTCAAACATCTTCAGCAGACTAAAATCAAACTTTGCAAATACAAGCAGTGAAATAATCAGGGTCCCAAGCATGAGAAGCACAGCCTTTGTGATCTGTACCCAGCTGGTAGCGATCATGCCGCCAAACACGACATAAATGGTCATCAAGACACCTACGACCAGCACAGCAATCCAGTAATCAATGCCAAGAAGCAGTTTGATTAATGCACCTGCCCCAACAAGCTGTGCAATCATATAAAAAGTAGAGACTGTGATTGTGTTAAACGCGGCAACCCCTCGAATGGCAGGACGCTTAAATCGTGCAGCAATCATATCGGCCATCGTATATTTCCCTAGATTTCGAAGCGGTTCGGCCACAACGTAAAGAACGACAAGATACGCCACTAGAAAGCCAATGCTATAGAAAAAGCCGTCAAATCCATTTAACGCGATCATTCCAGCGATCCCTAAAAATGATGCGGCAGACATATAGTCCCCGGCGATGGCAAGGCCGTTCTGAAACCCAGTCAAACCTCCGCCTGCTGTGTAAAAATCGCTCGCATTGCTCGTTTTTTTCGCAGCAAAATATGTGATGACCAATGTGAGCCCTACGATCGCTATGAATAAAATAAAAGCGGTCATGCTCATTCGTCATCACCTCTTGATTCAGTTTTTAAAGCGCTTACATATTTGTCAAACTGAGCTGCTTTTCTCGCATAAAGTCCACATAATACCCAGGTCATCACAAATTGTGTGAGGGCGAATAACCAAGCCCATGAGATCGCGCCAATTGCCGGCGTGTTCAAAAAGGTGAAGTAAGATGTAGCAACCGGAAGTGAAAAGTAAAAGAGAAAAAAGAAAATCGTCATCGGTACGATAAATCTGCGTTTTTCCTCGAGAAGTTTTCGAAAATCCTCTGAAGCGGCAACCTTCTTATAATGAACTTTTTTGTCTGCCATTGTTTCCTCCTTTGTACGAATTAGGGACAAGGTACTCCAATGCATATGAGACGATCTGGTTGTTTATGACAGTATATCATAAAAAAGGCACCCGAAAAGGGTGCTGAGCCTGATCAAAACATGACTTTATCTTGAGGTATTGTGTTAAGTCGAGAAGGGGCAAGCATTCTATTATATGAAATATCGGCCTTGGAAGAGTGAAATATGGAAAGGTTACTGACCGTCTTGCAGGCGCAAGACGGTATTTTTTGCTTCGTACTGGTTTAGTAATCTATGATAAAATTGTTTGGGAATTAATGGGTTTATCCGGTTGTTAGAGGGGGAAAGGCAAATGGTTAAGGCAATCTCAAGAAATGACCCGTGTTTCTGTATATAAAAAGTGTCATAGTGACATTCATCCTGAATCAAGAGCTGCACGGCTTATCCAAACACAAAAAAAGTACGAACGAAAAATAGAGGATTATCAAAAATCAACAGGAAATATTCCTCCATGTCAAGAGGGGTGTTATAACTGCTGCTATGAGGATTTTTCTATAACTGAAATTGAGTTTGAATTTATTATGCGTGAGTTGAAGACTTGGAGCAAAGATCGAGCAGAAAAAATATATGATACTGCTTTGGATCAGTGTGAAACAATTAAAAATGAAAGACCTGACACATGGAGAAATTTGGAGATATATACAACGAACGATGGCACAATAATTGTTGAACAAATGAAGAAGCACATGGCAGTTGGACGGAATAGCTTTCCTTGTCCACTACTTGATCCAGAAACAAAATCATGTTCAATTTACGATTCTCGCCCTCTGATTTGCCGTTCTTTTGGTTCGACTCATCATAGCATCAATCAAGATACTCGTGTTGAGATATGCGAGTATATACCTGATTCTGTGGAACACGCTGCAATGACTCCTAATGTTGAAGATGAAACGGCAGAGACTGTTGAATATGTACATTTACGTTTGCCAGACGGAAGTACAATTCAACAAAGGCCCTATCCGATCTATTACTGGTTTAAGATTTTCTTCGATCGGACCGGAAAAAAAGAAGCGCAGTATAATCATTATGATAGCCCAATCAATTTTAATCAGTCACTTGAACAGGCAAACTTATACACTTTAAAAGGATTTAATCTGATTTAAACGAGATAAAAGACAATATTCGTGAAATCGTTTCGCTTGTATAGTTGGCCACACTTTTTCATTCGTGTTTTAGCTCATTTTGGATCTTCCAGGGCAGCTGTTTTGTTCGCATTCTCTCCACACAACAAAAAACTGAAATTCGTTATTTTAACATGAAACTTAAAGGAGGATTTAGACATGGCAATTATTAAAGAACAATATTTAGAGCAGCATACAGAATTTAAACCACCATTTCAAAAGGAAGAAGCAACAATCATTATTCAGGAACAGAGTAGCCAACCGACTTTAGACTTTGCTTTAGCATTGTTGCCGACATTAGGAAAGGTCACACGTATTACGCATTTTAGAAATGGTCAAAAAGTGAGATATTATACGTATGTGGAGACTGTTGCCTATAAATTATTTATTTACCAAGGTTTAGCCAGTAATTATAACGGCGAAGGCAGCCACGCTTTTCAGTCATTTTTAATAAATGTGGGAATTCCAGAAGAAGAGGTTTCTTTCATAACAAAGTCCAATGGTGAAGATGTGGCCGTAATTGAAATAGCTTTATAAAAAGGGTATTTTGAAGTCGAGGATCAAGGAGAAAATCGTATTATGGAATATAAATTAGTACCGGTACACGCCGGCATACCCGAAATGGAATAGTCGCGCGCTATAATCTTTATTGAAACATACAAGGATGGTATGTTAGATAAAGATGATAAAAATTCATTCAAGAGAGGTTTTCAACTGTGCCTTATAGATTTCGGATATAAAATAGTGGAAAAGTGAAAATCAACATAAGAAGCCGTTAATGGCTTCTTTTTTATGTAAAAAGGGTTGTTTTACTAGGAGAAGAATGTGAGGGCTTACCGATCGTCTGCACGCTGCAACACTTTCTATACGCTTACCACTAATTAATGCAGAACCAAAATATTTTCAGGAATTTCAAAAATTTTGTGTTGAAGTCTTATATTAAGAGTAAGCAGGCTCTTACTGGAGCCTGCTTTTTTTATTTATTGTTGCTTAACAGTTATTTTTAAGGTATTTTTACAGTATATGCTAAATTAACAAACATAATATTTACGCCTACATCAACTTTCTTATATTTGTTTTTAACTGCCCATGCAACAGCACCAGAAGTTCCAGCAGTAATAGCCGCAGCTGCTCCAGCACCCCATGGTCCGGCAGCAGCAATTCGACTTGTGTACCAACCGATATATCCGGCTGCAAATCCACCTGCTACTATGGCATTCATGCTTCTAACTTTCGGTCCTAATTTGAGGTGTAAACCTACAAAACCTAAAGTCTGCATGTCACCTTTTTTCTCATTCTCTTCAAAGCTAAATTCTTCTGACTTCATTGAAGTCATTAGTAGACTGTCGTGTTCTGAAATTCCCATTTCCATAAGGGTTTCTTTATCAGCTGTAAAATGAATATTTCCATCCTTATCTAATTCGAAATAATTAGATAGTTTCTCTGCTAATTCCAATTGTTTTTTATCTACACTGACTGGAGGGGTCTCATTATTACCTTGACTGGCATGACTAATCATTGGAGAAGAGAAACCAAATGTAATAGTAAGCACACATAACACTACTAGAAATTTTTTAAACATACGTACCACTCCTATTTGTTTTTTGGGGTAACGCATACATGATATTTCCTTCTATTGGGGTGGAATACTTAGAGGTTAAGGAGAGTAATAAAATGTATTTATTCTTATTCACTTTGATTTATTGTGTAATCACACAGATGTTGAGTTTTTCCTTTGAGATGTCTTTTGGTGTGTACTTGATAGGTTTAGCTTTAATCAAAGGACTTTCTAGTGTGGAAATTAAAGACATCTTTAATTTCAAAAAGACAAGGGACGTGTTCAAAGAAAACAGATTTATAGATTCTTTGATGGAATTGTTTTCTTTGGTAATAGTGTTTATTAATGCATACATAATTGATTATGAACCATTCTCTCCCTTTGAGTTTGTTTATACTTTTTTCTTGCTTGTAATTCTGTACAGGTTCCTATTTTGGGGGATCATAAGAGAGTCAAAAAAATGGTTGCATAAAGAAGCATAGGAGACATGGATTTATAAGAATCACTCACTTTCTTTGATATATTTCCATGCTACCATTTATTTCTTGATAATTGGTAATGTGATGGAAAGTTTCTTTTTGGGTTGCGGTGACCGCAATATAGGTTCTTTTATTAGGGAGGATAATTTATGATGACTGTAATACCAGTATTGATGATGTTAATTGGTGCTTCTTATTTTGCTGTTTATATGAAAAAACGTAAGAATAATAAAGAAAAAGAGATGGGTTATAAAGTTGTTTTTGCCGTTGTTTACTTTTTACTGAGTGTCCCATTCATCAATATGGTCATCACTGGATAATAAAGAACAGGCTAAAGAGCCTGTTTTTTTGTTTCTTAAAAAACATGGCACCTATTTTAAAAACACCACCAAGAGCGTTCATATTCGTTTCTAAGCATCTTTATTTATGCTCGGGTTTTTCATAGTGTGATGCTTCAAGAACGCTTATATGGGATATAAATGCGTTAACTGCTGTGATAGCATCTAAAAACCGATATGTCTTGTGTCCTACTTGCTTAAAAAGTGTTTGCGTCATGCCGAAAATTTTACATATTAATGGATAAATAGGGTTTTATTAGGAATTCTTGTGCTAACATTTATTAAAAATTGGTTTTCTAGGGGGGGATTGTAGATGGCGTCTATACCGTCTCCAGTTGTAGCGATCAAGATAAATGAATGGTATAAGCATATAAAAAGATTCAATGTTAAAGAGGCCCAGATGCTAAGGGAAGAGGTTAGAAAAGATATAGATGTCATGGAAGAAGATGAACAGGCGGTTCTTTATTTTCAGTTGATGGAGTTTCGTCATCAATTGATGACAGACTATGTGCAGCCTTCTAAAGAACCACTTGAAAAATCGGATTACTTGAAAGCTGTAGAAGGACAAGGAAAAAAGATGTCAGCCATTCTTGAATACTATTTTAATTTTTTTCAAGGCATGTATGAATTCAAAAATGGTGAGTTTATTAGAGCTATTGTGTTCTATAAGCGCTCGGAAAAGCGCCTGGAGCAAGTAGGGGATGAGTTAGAAAGAGCGGAATTTTATTACAAATTATCTGAAGTGTTTTATCACATGAAACAGACACATGTGTCTATGTATTACGTTGGTCTTTCTTATGATACTTATAAGGCGCATAAGAGCAATTCCCTTTATATGATTCGAGAAATTAATTGTCTAACTGTTATGGCAGGTAATTTCATTGATTTTGAATGCAGAGAAAAGGCGCTTCCTCATTTATTGTCAGCTTTAGAAAAATCTAAGGCAATTTCTAATAAGCCAATGATTGTGAAGTCATTATTTAATATTGGGTGTTGTTATAAAGGATTAGGTGATTTTAATAGGGCACTAGCTTATTTTAATCAGGTTATTCTAGAAGGAGAGCCTATTAATGCTACAGAGTTGCTTTTGGTTTTTTATGAATTATCGTTATTTCATTTGAGTCAAAAGGAATTTATTGAGGGTGAAAGATTTTTCAAAAGAGGCTTGGAAGAAGCGAAGAATAGAAAAAATGATCTGTTTTTATCGTTGCTGATGGTATTGGAAATTTTATTTTTAAAAACAGCAAACCTAAGTGAAGTCTTGAGCTCGTTGGAAAAATTAGAGAATGAGAGGGGTTATCCATATATGGAAGACCTAGCGCTTGAAGCGGCTCGGTACTATAATGAGAATGGGCGTATGGATGAATCTGTAAAAATGTATGAAAAAGTGATGTACGCCCGAAAACAAATCCAAAGGGGCGACTGTTCATATGAATTTTAAAACGGTTCTTACTGGTTTTTTGAGTGCTTCAGCATTGCTAGGTGTGATCTCTTTATCATCTGTCGATTTTGATGTGAATTCAAGAAATGCTACTTCTCCAGAATCCACTGATCTGACTGTAAGGAATGCTACAGGCAGTAGCGTTACTACTGAGGATTTTCCTCTTATAACTTTATCTCAACAAGATAACGATTTTGCTGTGAGGAATGGAACCCGTTCTAGTGAAAATCCTGATGTTCGTTTTGGAACACGTGATTCTAGATTATCTACTTGATGAATCAAACAGACCTTTAGGGTCAGGCTGTCGAGAAAATCTCGACAGCTTTATTTTCCCCCTTAAAATTTACATTTCCCCATTTTATAATAGAGAAAAGCATATTAAAGGAAGGTGTTTTTCTCATGTTCCACATTAGACATTCTTCTCAGCACGAAGCTGAATTTGTATGACTAGATCAATTGGTTGAACACGATCACTTGCTTCGTAAAATTGATCAGTACATTGATTTTTCATTTATCATAGATAAAGTAAAACCGTATTATAGTGAGAAATAAGGTCGTCCTTCTCTCGATCCACTTATTTTGTTCAAAATGATGTTTATCGGGTACCTAACATCATGACGTGGAAAATAAAAAAGAATGTAGAAAAACATGAGTTTCTCTACATTCTGGTCACCCGAAAAGGGTGCTTTCTATCGATAATTCGCAAGAAATGTTTGTCTCGCTTTTTCATATGTTTCTGCATCAAAATGATCTCCGCATTTGTGGATACACCAAGGCTCTTCTTGTCTCGCAATTCCAACCTCATAGCCCTGCTGGACGAATTCAAAGGACTGCGAAACATCATAAAAATGAAAGCCATCAAAGAGATCCTCACGCCACTTCACATCATACTGCGTCGCCATGAAAAGACCATCAATCGCCGAAGCGTTGATATAATCTTGTGTTTCCGCCTGTTGTTGACGACCTCTTTCAAACGAAAGCAGCTGATAAGTGTCGTGACGATATTCAATGACTTTCCCCCGGCAATGAGAACTCTCCCACCAAATCCCATTGTCAGGCACGCTTTCTGCACCTATGACCCCAACCATCCCAAGTGATGGATGCTGTAAAAAAAGCGGGATCAGCTCAAGCAGCATATGCTGTTTGACAATCAAGGTATCTTGATGAAGATAAATTTTAAACTGAGCTGGATGGGTGATCGCTTCATTATAAGCAGAGGTCATACTGGATGCATGTCTAATCGGCAAAACCTCCACATGATATCCATGGGGAGCAGGAAGTGAAGCGAGCTGCCGAAAGCAAGCCTGAAACATCGATTCATCATTTACACATAAAACAAACAGGATGGTGGGGTTACTCATGAAACTGAACCGCCTCAAACACATACTGATAGGCGGTAGCGGCCTCGTGAAAATCTGAACGAATGCCATGCTTCATGAGTAATTCATGTAAATCACTCATCACGCTTGCATAGGAAGGATGCTTTACGCGAATGGTTTCGAGTTCGCGAATACGAAAGCCTGCTGAATGAAAGAGTGCATGAATTTCGTGAAGGGTGAAGAAACGTAAATGTGTTTGATCCATTAATCCTGCATCTGTATAAGTGAATCTGCCGGCTAGTAATTCTAAAACTGTTGATATGTGACCGATATTCGGAATGGATGACAGGATGACTCCTTCTTTTTTAAGGAAGGGTTTGACCTTCTTTAAAACGGCCCACGGATCCAATAAATGTTCAAGGACATCTCCGAAAATGATGCAGTCAAAGTGTTCATGTTCGTAAGGGAGAGTCATCTGTTCAATATTTCCGCATAGCACATGATCTAGCTCTTGCTCAGCCTCTTTTGCTGCATCCTCAAACGATTCAATTCCATAAATGGTCCGGCCCTTTTGTTTCAGGACTTTTCCAAGTTTGCCTGTGCCGCATCCGATATCCAATAAAGACGTCCATTCCTCACGAATACGGCTGACAATGACCGGGTTCACGCCATGATAATACTGATCCTTTTTTTGGTGATAATAGGAAAGGGAATCTGAACTCACGCTCTACCCACCTTTCTGCTTTCTCATTGTTTTCATGCTTAATATATGGGTGGGGAGCTTGGTTTTATAACGTGAGAATGACAATTTTCATGAATAGCGGCTATAAAGGGATCATATAAAGAACGGGAAACGGACTGTCCTCCTAATATAGAAAGACAGAACCCCATGAGTGGAAGGGATTGGTATGAAGGGGTGTTCAATTACTGTAGCGTATCGTCATGAAAGGATTTTCAAAAGGTCAATTGACAAGTCTTTTAGCCAAAGCAGTCTGAAAGACAAAGGATAACGGCGTTGATTTACGGTTTGTTTATCATCTTCTGATCACCGTTGGATGTTAAAAAAGCTTGTATTTCTTCGATGCCTAGTCCAATTTTTTTCGCTTCCTGAATCAAATAAACCCACTCTTCGTCAACTCTTCTTTTCACTTGCGTATCCATAATATCCTCCAGTTCAATAAGACATATTCATCTGCAACCAATGACTTGAACAAACCGTCTAGTAACTGTACGTGTGGATGAAAACAGCGCAAAATAGATTTTGTCGAAAAATGATGACATTTAACCTATTTTGTAAAATCTATCACCTACCACGTTCCTAAAAAAATGACTAAAAAACCCATAAATATTGATTTCTTACTTCTAATAATAAACAATTGTAAAGTCAGTTAAAAGATTATAAATTAAAATAATGAAAAAGACCTAAATCATTTGGCTTATATAAACCAATTAGGTTGACATTTGCCATCAAGTAGAACAAATTTCATCTGTTCAGGACGTACATATTGTTCGTTTGGGAAGTTCTTCTCAAGATGGTATTCTAAAAGAAACAGAAACCACCAAGAAGGAATGAAGAAAGACATGTATAGCCTTTTTCAAAAGTATCAAGAAGTTGTCATGTATCTTGTGATGGGTGTGTGTACAACCATTGTCAACATAGTCAGCTTCTACTTATTCGTTGAGATGTTTTCCATGGATTATAAAACAGCTACAGTTGTTTCATGGGTATTTGCTGTTCTCTTTGCTTATATCACCAATAAGAAGTATGTCTTCAAGCAAAAGGCTCGTGATACGAAAAGCCTTATGCGTGAGCTTTCTTCATTTTTTAGTGTTCGTCTCATGTCTCTAGGTGTAGATCTGGGGCTGATGATTTTATTTGTGAGCCAAATGGCGCTCAATGAAACCGTCGCAAAAATTCTTGTCAACTTTGTGATTGTGGTCGTGAATTATGTCGCCAGTAAATGGTTCGTCTTCAAGAAAACAAAAGAAGATGCGATTTAACACATGAAAAAAGATAGGTGATGTGAAATGAGCAGCAGGCCAGACGAATTATATGATGTCATATATCAGCAAACAGAAAAGCAGCATGAACAAGTGCTGAGGCTAGTCAAAGAAATGACCGCACATCCAGAAGCGTTTTCGGAACAAGAAAAGGAAAAGATCAACCGAATGGACATTGCGCTTCAAACGGCAACGGACATTTTAGAAAACTTAATGACACCTGACACGCAAATGACCATTGTTTTAAGACAAGGGAGAATTCATGTTGACCTGACGAAAGCGTAAAAGAAGCAGCCAATTGTGAAAGCGGCTGCTTTTTATTATGCATCGCTTGTTTCCCGCAGTTGCTTTGGAGACATGCCGATTTTCTTTCGAAAGACTTTATTCAAGTAATTCGCATTTCGGTAGCCGCACTGTATGGCGATTTCTTCAATCGAGTATTTTGTTGTTTTCAGTAACGTTTCCGCCTTTTCTAACCGGATATTGGTTAGATAGTGAATAGGTGTGAAGCCAGTGGCCTTTTTGAATTCCCTCGTAAAATGACTTTTGGATAAACGTGCCGCAGCTGCCATATCGTCCGGGCCAATTTCCTCGTGAAAATGATGGCTGGCAAACAAGGCAGCTTGAACGATGGGCTCGGGCCATTTCTCCATTTGTCCCTCAAGCTTTGGCAAATATGAATATAGTTCCATGACAAATTGATAAGCAAGGCTAGACCCCTCAAATGGATTGGTAATCCGTCTTTCACTGGCTTCATCATAAATGTTCTTGAGCAGGCGGATCGGTCTGGAATTTGGGTGAAAACGCATGACCTGCTTTCCTTGGTCAATAAATTGGTCAAAGCAAAGATCGCAGGCTTCCCCGTAAAGCGTTAAATAAAGGAATTCCCAATGCTCACTGTCCTCTGGAAAATAATATTGATAGGCACTTGGGCTTTTCACGAGAAAGGCCTGACCCGGCAACACTTTGAAACGTTTCTCTCCGATTTCAATCATGCCATGTCCAGACAGTGTGAGCTGAAAGATGCACTTGCCCTGATCTTTCCGCTCCACGCCATTCCAGCTATATAACGAAGATGATTGTACTTCCCAGCCAACAGACCATATTTGCGCCGGCAATGTCACATCAGAATGGTGAAAACGAAATGCAAATGCTTCCTTCTTCAAATTGGAAACCCTCCTTCACAGCAAAAAACAACCTTTTTCTATTTAGAATCATGTTACACCTCATATCACATCGTACCATTCACAGCAAAAAAAGGGTATTTTTTAACGGTTTTTTTACCATTGAACTGATGTTGCTGGGACAACTAAAATAAAAGTATCAGAAGAGAAAAGGGGAATGGATATGATCGAGACGTTACGCGCGGCATTTCACCAGCAATTTGGAGATGGAGAAGAACTTCGCTATTTTTTTGCCCCAGGAAGAGTGAACTTGATTGGTGAACATACAGATTACAATGGAGGCCATGTGTTTCCATGCGCACTTACTCTCGGAACGTATGCTGCTTGTGCGAAGCGTTCAGATGGCCGCGTGAGAATGTATTCCTTGAACTTTGATGACGATGGTGTGAAAGAATTCGACCTTTTTGAAATCGCTTACTTGGAGTCGGACGGCTGGGCGAATTATCCGAAGGGCGTGTTCAGTCAGTTTATCGAAACAGGGATGAAGATCGAAGAAGGCTTTGATATTGTATACGGCGGCAATATTCCAAATGGTGCAGGCCTGTCTTCTTCTGCCTCCATTGAGCTTGTTACCGCTGTTCTCATCAATGAATGGCATTCATTCAGCGTTTCAAATGCCCGTCTTGCCCTCCTTTCACAGCGTGCAGAAAATGAATTTATTGGTGTCAATTGCGGGATTATGGATCAGTTTTCGATTGCTCTTGGAAAAGAAGATCACGCCATTTTGCTCAATTGTGACACCCTTGCCTTTGAATACAGTCCGTTTCGACAAGAGGGACTGGCGCTTGTCATCGCCAATACAAACAAAAAGCGGACACTGGCTGATTCCAAATACAATGAGCGCCGGGCAGAGTGTCAATCAGCTTTAAATGATCTTCGGAAAAAAATCGACATCACCCACTTATGTGAGCTCACTGCGGATGAATTTTCGGGGCTTGCCCACTTGATTGAAGATGACATATGCCGCAAACGTGCAAGACATGTCGTGATGGAAAATGAGCGGACCATAAGAGCGATAAATTTCTTGAAAGATGATAAAATTGAAAAGTTAGGCGCCCTCATGAAGGCTTCTCATCTTTCTTTAAAGAATGATTATGAAGTAACAGGACTTGAACTAGATGCACTAGCAGAAGCGGCTTGGCGTCACCCTGGGACGATTGGCTCCCGTATGACAGGTGCAGGCTTTGGCGGATGCACGATCAGCATTGTGAAAGAAGAGCTGCTGGGTTCATTTATAGAAGAAACTGGTGCGATGTATCAAGAGAAAACAGGACTTCAAGCCTCTTTTTACACAGCTGGAATTGGAGGAGGCGCAAGAGAACTCACGAAGGAGGAAATGTGATGACAATTTTAGTTTGTGGAGGAGCAGGGTACATAGGCAGTCATGCGGTGGCGGCTCTTTTAGCGAAAGGCGAACGAGTAGTGGTAGTGGATAATTTGCAGACAGGCCACAAAGAAGCTGTTTTGGAAGGAGCTGTCTTAGAAGAGGGAGATTTACGGGATCACGTCTTTTTAAGACAGGTTTTCAAAACGCATCAAATAGAAGCGGTCATGCACTTTGCGGCAGATTCACTTGTCGGGGAGAGTGTGACAGACCCGCTTAAGTACTATGACAACAACGTCGGCGGAGCAACCGCTTTACTACAAATAATGAATGAATTTGATGTGAAACACATCGTCTTTTCTTCAACTGCTGCTGCATACGGTGAACCGAAGCGCGTGCCGATCGTTGAAACGGATGAAACGAACCCAACGAATCCTTATGGAGAAACAAAATTAGCGATTGAAAAAATGCTGAAGTGGTCTGAGCAAGCGTATGGAATAGAATACGTGGTGCTTCGGTACTTTAATGTAGCTGGTGCCCATACAGAAGGAATTGTCGGAGAGGATCATCAGCCTGAGACACACCTCATTCCAATTATTCTGCAAGTTGCTTTAGGAAAACGGGATCAGATCATGATTTACGGTGATGATTATGAGACAGAGGACGGCACGTGTATTAGAGATTACATTCATGTGATGGACTTAGTAGAGGCGCACATCTTAGCCGTTGACCGGCTGCGTGCTGGAAAAGGCAGTGCGACCTACAACTTAGGGAATGGAACAGGTTTCTCCGTGAAGCAGGTCGTAGAAGCTGTCAGAAAAGTCACGGGGCATGCCATCCCGGCACAAGTGGCAAAAAGACGCGCGGGAGATCCAGCAAAGCTGATTGCTTCTTCTGAAAAAGCGCTGCAAGAATTGGGATGGACACCTCAATATGCTGACCTTCACACGATCATTCAGAGCGCGTGGGATTGGTTTCAGAAGCATCCAGATGGCTACCGAAGTGAATAAAGCGTAACAGGCAGGCAAGAGAGGGGACAGAGGGAATGGCGATTGATATTTTTGAAAAATTGGAACAGCTGATTCAATACGGGATCAATAAAGAGCTGATGACATCACTAGATATCGATTATACGAGAAATCGGCTGCTTGAGGTGCTCGGGCTCGATGACGCTGAAGCAAGAACAGTCTCAGGAGAAGGAGACCTTGAAGACATTTTAATGCCGATGCTGGATTGGGCAGTAGAAACAGGCCTTATTCCTGAGGGGACGGATACGTATCGTGATTTACTAGATGCGAAAATCATGGGCTGCTTGGTGGCACCTCCAAGTGTCATCTATGCGATGTTTGAAGAAAAACGCCAACATGAGGGACCAGAGGCAGCTACAAGCTGGTTCTATGCGATGCAGCAGCATGCCCACTATATTCATACAGGCAGGATCGCCAAAAATGTACAGTGGTTTACACCAACAGACAATGGTGTGCTGGAAATCACCATTAATCTATCAAAACCGGAAAAGGACCCCAAAGCCATCGCTGAAGCCAAGAAGCTCAGTCAAAAGCAATACCCTCTTTGTCTCCTTTGTAAAGAAAACGTTGGCTTCGAGGGGCGGATCAACCATCCAGCGAGACAGAATCACCGGATTATTCCTGTGACACTCTCAGGTGAATCGTGGTTTCTGCAATTTTCACCTTATGTGTATTACAACGAGCACTGCATAGTGTTCAAAGGTAAACATGAGCCAATGAGCATCACCAAAAAAACCTTTGAACGACTGCTTTCCTTCATATCTATATACCCGCACTATTTCATCGGGTCGAACGCCGACCTTCCGATTGTCGGAGGCAGTATATTAAGTCATGACCATTTTCAGGGCGGTGCACATGAATTTCCGATGGCGAAAGCAGAGATGGAAGAAGTCTTTTCTCTCAAAGCCTTTCCGGATGTGCGAGCTGGCATTGTGAAATGGCCGATGTCTGTGATCCGCCTTCGAAGCAGCGAGCGGCAGTCGCTCGCGGACGCAGCAGACTTTATCTTACATGAGTGGAAATTGTATTCAGATGAAGAGGTGGGGCTGATCGCTCATACAGGAGAGACTCCGCACAATACCATTACACCTATTGCGCGACGCCACGGGGATGACTATGAATTAGATTTAGTGCTGCGTAATAACCGTACAGACAAGCGGCACCCAGACGGCATTTTCCATCCGCACGAAGAAGTTCACCATATTAAGAAAGAGAATATCGGATTAATTGAAGTCATGGGCCTTGCTGTCCTTCCTGGCAGATTAGCAGAGGAGTTAAGCCAATTAAAAGAGGCATTGCTATCCGAAAGTCCTCTTGAAGAAATCAAAGCCCGTCCTGCTATCATGAAACACGAAACATGGGCAAAGCGGCTGCTTGAAGAGAACACCTTTACAGAGGACAATACCGAAACCATTTTACAACAAGAAATTGGCTCTATTTTTTCTCGAATTCTCTCGCAGGCGGGTGTGTTTAAAAGAACTGAGCAAGGGAAAACAGCTTTTAACCGTTTCATTCAAACACTTCATACAGGCAGGTGATTAGATGATTGAACAAGTAAGAGAGCTAATGGAAGAAAAGCAGCTTGATGGTGTCTTGATTCAAAAGCGAAATAACTTCTCCTGGCTGACAGGCGGAAGAAGGAATCACATTGTGTTAAATACGCCAGAGGGCGTGTGCCAGCTGCTCGTCTTAAAAGACGACCTCGTCCTCATTGTGAATCAAATGGAAGAAAAGCGGATCATTGAAGAGGAAATGGCGTATGTCGATCATCCCTTTCAGGTGGTCACAATGGATTGGTATGAGGATGAGACCTCCTACATTCAAGAACTCACAAAAGGTAAACGAATTGGGGCGGACATTCAAATGGATGGATTCGAATGGATCGAGCCGGATTTGTCACATGTTCGATCGATCCTTACTGCCTCGCTGCTCAGTCAATATGAAATCCTTTGTCATGAAACAGCGGTCATTGTAGAAAGTGTCTGTCAAGAAATCGTGCCAGGGCAGACCGAACACGAAATTGCTTCGCTTATTGCTCAAAGAGCCATTGCACAAGGGATGACGATAGAAGTCCTGCTTGTGGCAACGGATGACCGGATCCATCAATACCGTCACCCGATTCCAACAGAGAAAGCACTTCAAAAGCACGCGCTTGTTGTCCTCTGTGCAGAACGGCACGGGCTCGTAGCGAATGTCTCAAGGTCTGTTTACTTTGGTCAGCTTCCAAAGGAGCTTGAAGAGAACAAAGAGCGGCTTGCACGAATTGATACAGTCATGAATGCCGCCACACGTCCTGGTAAAACATTAGGAGATGTACTGAAAGCAGGTATTGCTCAGTATGAAAAAGAGGGCTTCCCTGATAGCTGGAAAAAGCTTCATCAAGGGGGAAAGACGGGATTTGTATCTAGGGAAATCATTGCTGTTCCCTCATCGAAGGAAGAAATTCAGCTGCATCAAGTGTTTACGTGGAATCCTTCATTGCCTGGACTGAAATCAGAGGATACGATAGTAGTAGAAAAAGAGGGCAACCGCTTTTTAACCTATACAGGCAAGTGGACGTACATGGACATTGAACATGAAGGGGAGATCTATAGACGACCTGACATCTTAGTGAGAGATGAATAAATGCAGAGTGCCGGCGCTGAGCCGGTTTTTTGCTGGAAGTCTTTAGCGAGATTCCACTAATTCAGCATCATTACCAATTCTTACAGAGTATCGCAGAGAATCGATACTTTCTTTTCTTGTGAACTTGCGTTAAAATGAGTAAGGTTTTTGTTAAATGTGGGGATACCTATTTCAAAATTGTTTACCTAGATAAAATTTCATTAAGTTAAATTGAAATTCGACCAAACTTTTTTATTGTGGTAAACCTAAATTTGACAAAGTTCTTGATTGTTTGTCCTTTGCCTTCAACTCTCAACTTTTCAAAATCCTAGAAATTTATTGTGTGTGCAATAATATAAATTTATGTCGAATTTATGACATTTTAATAGAAATCTGTTGAAAAATAAATGAACTTTTGAAAAAAGGGAAGCTAACTCTAACAGATTTTGATAGCATTACAAAGGGAAGAAAAGTTTTCGAAGGCAGATGGCTTTTCACAATTATTCAGCAATTTATACATTATCTAAGGAAGGATGGTGATCTTCTTGTTCAGAGCCATTAAACCTATGCTTTTATTAGCGATGCTCGTGAGTGTTTTTTTATTAGGAGGTTGCAGCAATATCGCTGTTTTAGATCCTAAAGGACCTGTCGCAGCACAACAAAAAGACTTAATCCTTTTATCCATCGGATTCATGCTCTTTATCGTTGGTGCGGTATTTGTACTGTTTACCATCATTTTGGTTAAATACCGTGAGCGTAAGGACGTTGGAAACGCCTCTTATAACCCAGAACTACACGGGAATACGCTTCTAGAAGTTATCTGGACAGTGATCCCAATATTAATCGTTGCTGCCCTTTCGGTTCCAACTGTAAAAACAATTTACTCTTTGGAAGAGGCACCTCAAGCAACAAGCCATAAAGATCCACTTGTCGTTTATGCTACAGCTGTTGATTGGAAATGGATCTTTAGCTATCCAGAGGAAAATATTGAGACAGTGAACTACTTAAACATTCCAAAAGATCAGCCGGTTTTATTCAAAATCACTTCCGCTGATACAATGGCATCACTATGGATTCCTCAGCTAGGCGGGGAGAAGTATGCGATGGCTGGAATGGAGATGGAACAATATCTTCAAGCTGATCAAGTTGGCACATATGAAGGAAGAAACGCCAACTTCACAGGCGAGGGCTTTGCTCAGCAAAAATTCAAAGTCAATGCGATGACGCAGTCTGACTATGATAAATGGGTAAGCAAAACGAAGAAAGAAGCACCAAAGTTAACGAAGAAAACGTATGACTACTTGATGCTTCCGGATGCTGCAGATGTGCAGACATTCTCATCAACACATTTATCCTTTGCGAAGCATGGAGAGGATTCTGAATACGCACTCCAAGCACGCAAACGTTTAGGTTACCAATCAGTTTCTCCGCATTCCAAAACAGATCCTTTCGAGAATGTGAAGAACTATAAAAGAAAACTAGATAATGAATAAACTGACTAAGGAAAGGAGGAGGCCGTTATGCATTTGAAATGGGATGAGTTTTTTGTAACTGGAGACCCATTAATTCTTGGTGCGCAAATTTCTATCGCTCTTACTTCCATTGCCATCGTGTTTGTTTTAACCTACTTTAAAAAGTGGAAATGGCTCTGGAAAGAATGGCTAACATCAGTTGATCATAAAAAGCTTGGGATCATGTATATCCTTGCTGCTGTGATTATGTTCTTCCGCGGTGGGGTAGACGGACTGATGATGCGCGCACAGCTGGCGCTTCCTAATAATACGTTTTTAGATTCCAACCACTATAATGAAATTTTCACAACGCATGGTACGATCATGATTCTATTCATGGCGATGCCATTTTTAATTGGTTTAATCAACGTCGTTGTTCCTCTTCAAATTGGTGCACGTGACGTTGCATTCCCTTATTTGAACAACCTTAGCTTCTGGACATTCATGGTTGGAGCGATGCTGTTCAACATTTCCTTCGTCATTGGAGGATCACCAAGTGCAGGCTGGACGAGTTACATGCCGCTCGCCGGAAATGATTTCTCACCAGGACCTGGACAGAACTATTACTTGCTCGGGCTCCAAATTGCAGGTATTGGTACACTTATGACAGGTATTAACTTCATGGTGACCATCTTAAAAATGCGAACAAAAGGTATGACACTTATGCGTATGCCAATGTTTACATGGACAACATTGATTACGTCTGTCATCATCGTATTCGCATTCCCTGTATTAACAGTTGCTTTAGCACTTATGACATTTGATCGTTTATTCGGTTCTGCATTCTTTACACTCGAAGCAGGCGGTATGCCAATGCTTTGGGCGAACCTTTTCTGGATTTGGGGACATCCTGAGGTATATATCGTCATCCTGCCGGCTTTCGGTATTTTCTCAGAAATCTTTGCGACGTTCTCAAGAAAACAGCTGTTTGGTTACAAAGCGATGGTTGTATCGATTGTGGCAATCTCTGTTCTTAGTTTCCTTGTGTGGGTTCACCACTTCTTTACAATGGGGAACAGTGCAGCGGTTAACTCATTCTTCTCGATTACAACAATGGCGATTTCTGTACCAACAGGTGTGAAAATCTTTAACTGGCTCTTTACGATGTATCGAGGCCGTATCAGCTTTACTTCACCAATGCTTTGGGCACTTGGTTTCATCCCGAACTTCGTTATCGGTGGTGTCACTGGGGTTATGCTTGCGATGGCAGCTGCGGATTACCAGTACCATAACACGTACTTCCTTGTATCCCACTTCCACTATGTATTAATCGCAGGTACTGTCTTTGCTTGTTTTGCTGGTCTTGTTTTCTGGTATCCAAAAATGTTTGGTTACAAGCTAAACGAAAGAATCGGCAAATGGTTCTTCTGGGTATTCATGATCGGATTTAACATCTGTTTCTTCCCGCAGTACTTCTTAGGACTGCAAGGAATGCCAAGACGTATTTATACGTATGGACCAGAAGATGGCTGGACTGCACTAAACTTTATTTCAACAATTGGTGCATTTATGATGGGTATCGGATTCATCATCCTTTGCTACAACATCTACTACAGCTGGAGACACGCGAAACGTGAAGTGTCTGGAGACAGCTGGGGAGATGGACGTACTCTTGACTGGGCGACATCTTCTGCAATTCCGCCGCATTATAACTTTGCAGCACTTCCAGAAGTGACAACACCAGATGCATTCCATCATTGGAAGCAAAACAACGTAGACGTTCATCCTGAAAAAGAATTCAAGAAAATTCACATGCCGCACAATTCAGGCAGACCACTCATCATGTCTGCATTCTTCGGACTTGGTGCATTCGGTCTTGTATTTGAATGGTACTGGATTGGCGTTATTGGCTTAATCGGTGTATTCGCAACAATGATTCTACGCTCATTTGAATATGACGATGGCTACTATATTCCTGTTGAAGAAGTGATTGAAACAGAGAAAAAGAATAAGGAGGCGCAGAAGTAATGGGACATAATGATAGCAGCTATGCAAATGCACCGCTTGAATATCAGTCTGAAACAGGACGTTTAAACATCCTTGGTTTCTGGATATTCCTTGGCGCGGAAATCGTGTTATTCTCAACACTTTTTGCGACCTACTTTGTTCTTCATGGCAGAACAGCTGGCGGCGTTTTACCAGCTGAGCTGTTCGATATGAAGCTTGTATTGATCATGACATTCCTGCTATTGGTTAGTTCATTTACATGCGGGATTGCTGTTCATGAAATGCGCCGTGGAAGTACAAAAGGGGTTATCATTTGGACGATTCTGACACTGCTTCTAGGTGCAGGCTTCGTTGGCTTTGAGATTTTCGAGTTCTTCCATTATGTACATGAGGGTGCGAGCATCCATACAAGTGCGTATTGGTCTGCATTCTTTGTACTTTTAGGAACTCACGGACTACACGTATCCATCGGTATCTTCTGGATTACCGGGGTCTTGTTCCAAATTAAAAAACGTGGATTAACTCCACAAACAGCAGCGAAGATTTTTATCTCAAGTCTATACTGGCATTTCCTTGATGTTGTATGGATTTTCATCTTCACAGCTGTTTACTTGATCGGATTAGGGGGGCTTTTGTGATATGGCTGGAAAAACAAATTCCTCAGCAGAGCACGAACACTTCCCTTGGAAACACGTAGTTGGCTTCATCCTATCCATTGTGCTAACAATCTTAGCATTCTGGATTGCCATTGGAGCTGAAATTGGCAGTTCTGCAAAACTATGGATTATCTTTGGTTTTGCTTTCATTCAAGCGTTCTTGCAGCTATTCATGTTTATGCACATGACAGAAAGCGAGAACGGAACTGTTCAAGTCGGAAATACATTGTTTGGTCTGTTTTGTGCGATTATCTTCGTTATCGGATCTGTTTGGATCTTTGCGGCTCACTACAGCCACGGAGAGAACAGCAAAGATGGTTATTCACCTTCTGCGCCAAAGCAGTCTGAGCATTCAGAGAAATAATAAAAAAACCACTCATCCCTCAAAGGTGAGTGGTTTTTATCATGATGTTGATTACGCCTCCAATAGGTGGTGCGTGATTTATCTGGTGCTGCTGAATCTTTTGCGAATGAATGGAAGTCCATAAATGAGAAACGCTGCAATGTGTGCCAAAATGACGTTAATGGCAAAGAATGCGATCATGAAGGTATGTCCTGCTGGAGATAAACTGCTCGTCATGTAAAGACCGAAGAAAATCCACATAATCATAATGGGTGGAATAGAAGCTAGTGCAATTTTTCTGTTTTCAAGCCATAAAAACAGGGGTGTAGCCGTTGCAATACATAGGTACGCAAAGAACATATCCATCGTATCCAACTCCTTTGTAAGTTGATATCCAAATCAAATGAGAGGTCAGGATGCAATTGTGTCTGTTTTTAGGAGATATTGTGAACATTTTGTTACAAGTATTATACCACAATTGACTTTGAAGTAAACTCAATAATTGGAAAATAGGCCTTATTCCGTAGAAAGTGGCTTTTTCCTTTTCTCTCCGTACAGCTTATGCTGGCTTGATAATTGCTTGTCATATCGCCACATAGGTCATTGAATTTTCCCCTTAATATCTGTAAAATAATCTTTTTAAAGGACTCATGATCGGATGAATGGAAAGAGTATAGAGGAATTTTTTCCTATTGTTAGAATGAAAAGTATTTCATTTTTTGAAAAATGATTGGAACCTTTCGGATGTATCTTCCGTCATATTTAAGGTGAGTTGCTTTTGTGAAAAATTCAATCTAATATAAATAAGGGCTTTTATGTTTTGTAATAAGGGTGGTTAGTTCATGAACAAGCAGAATACATCTCCGTACTATCAAGGGGATTTAATTTTTATATTTTTAGCCTTCTTTGCCATCAGTGTCATTGCGATTTATGCTGCGGGTCAATTTGGACAGTATGGATCTAATGCATGGACGAGGCAGATTATTTACTACATGGTCGGAGTTATATGTATTGTAGCCATAAATTACTTTGATTTGGAGCAATTAGAGAAGCTAAGCCTCTATATTTTTATAGGTGGCATACTGTTGTTACTTTTTCTGAAAGTCGCTCCTGCACAAATCGGAGGTCATGATTTTGCTCCAATTAAAAATGGTGCAAAAAGCTGGTTTGTGATACCAGGGATTGGGACACTTCAGCCTTCAGAGTTTATGAAAATTGGTTTGATTATGATGCTTGCATCTGTCATCGGTAAGTCAAGCCCTAGAGGAAAACGGACATTAGAAGATGATATCTTCCTACTATTAAAAATTGCCGGTGTAGCAGCCGTTCCAGTTGGACTGATTTTCTTACAGGACGCAGGTACGGCAGCTGTCTGTATGTTTATTGTCGTTGTGATGGTGTTTTTATCAGGGGTTAATTGGAAGCTGATTTCTCTCATCGGTTCTGTGGTTGTGCTTTTAGTTGCCGCTGTGTTAGCCGTGATCATTCTCTTCCCTGATGTTGCGAAAACAATTGGCATTCAGCAGTATCAGATTAACCGGATTACCGCTTGGCTGCCTGATAGCTCTACGTCAGCCAACCAAGCGCAGACTCAGGATGCGTCTGGGTCTGATAAATATCAAGTAGACCAGGCCATTATGGCTATTGGTGCTGGACAGATTTTTGGGAATGGGGTTAAAAACTTAAAAGTCTATGTCCCAGAGGCACAAACAGATATGATTTTCTCCATTATAGGAGAAGCCTTTGGCTTTGTCGGATGTGCGTTTGTTGTGATCATGTTCTTCTTCTTGATCTATCGGCTTGTCGTGCTGATCGACCGTATCCATCCTTATAGCCGGTTTGCGTCATTCTTCTGTGTAGGATATACAGCACTGATTGTGATCCATACGTTCCAGAACATTGGGATGAACATAGGCGTGATGCCTGTAACAGGGATTCCGCTCCTATTTATCAGCTTCGGAGGAAGCTCTGTCTTATCTGTCCTCATTGGATTCGGGATTGCTTATAACGCAAGTGTTCAATTAACGAAATACCAAAGTTATTTATTTAAATAAAACGGGTAAGGGCAGTCTAAGTATAGACTGTCTTTTTTCATGCGAGTTTTAATTTTTGAAAAGCCATATGTCTTTGTCATATGATAGTACAAGTGAAGGAGGTCTTCGAATTGAACAAAACGATAGAAACGATATTAAATCATCGGTCCATCCGTTCGTTTACAGACGAGCGTTTGTCCGAAGAAGAGGTGCTGACACTCATTAAAAGTGCACAGGCTGCTTCGACATCAAGCTATGTACAGGCGTATAGTATTATTGGAGTGACAGATCAAGAGAAGAAGGCCAAGCTTGCTGAACTGGCTGGGAATCAGCCATACGTTGAGAAGAATGGGCATTTCTTTGTCTTCTGTGCAGACTTGAAACGCCATGATGATATTGCAAAAAAAGCAGGGGAAAATCATCAGGAGGCGCTTGAGAATACGGAAGCCTTTCTCATTAGCGTCATTGATACGGCGCTCGCTGCGCAAAATATGAGTGTAGCCGCAGAATCAATGGGACTTGGGATCTGCTATATTGGCGGTCTGCGTAATCAACTGAAAGAAGTGTCTGAATTACTTGAAACGCCATCTTATGTGCTGCCGTTATTTGGTCTGGCTGTCGGACATCCAGCGAGTCAATCGTCACAAAAGGAACGGCTGCCAGTTGAACTCATTTATCATGAAAATGCATATCAGCAAGATGAAGCGCATGTGGATCGTTATTTAAAAGAATACGATGATCGTATTTCATCATATTATGAAGAACGAACAAACGGAGAGAGAAAAGATACTTGGTCTAAGCAGATGCTTCGCGGCTTTAGTCAGCCAAAGCGTGCCTTCCTTGGAGAATTTGTTAAAGAGAAGGGCTTTAATCGAAAATAAATAAGACATCCCCCCTTTCGATTGAGAGAGGGGGATTTCTGTAAGAGGTGCAGCATGATGAAATTAAGTATACTGGATCAATCTCCTTTGATCGGAGATGCAACACCTGTTGAAGCATTGAAGCAAACGGTTGAATTGGCAAAGCAGGCAGAGAAGTGGGGCTATCACCGTTTTTGGGTATCAGAGCATCACTTTTCAAACCGGCTTGCAGGGTCGAGTCCAGAGGTGCTACTCGGTCATTTATCAGCCGTTACGTCACATATACGTATTGGCTCAGGCGGTGTGATGCTGCCTCACTATAGTGCCTATAAAGTAGCAGAGAACTTCAGGGTTCTCGAAGCACTGGCTCCTGGCAGAATTGATCTTGGGATTGGACGTGCTCCTGGTGGTATGCCCATTTCCTCCATTGCCCTTCATCATGGTGAACGAAAACGACTAGGTGATCAATATCCTGAGCAGGTAGAAGAATTGAAGGTCTATTTACACGACCTAGCGGATGAATTTTACCCGCTGCCCCATTTAACCGCTTCTCCGAAGGTAGAGACTGCACCAGAGGTATGGATTCTTGGTTCCTCCGGAGGGAGTGCAAGACTTGCGGCGAAAGCAGGTGCAGGCTATACGTTTGCTCTATTTATCAATGGCGAAGGCGGAGAAGATTCTGTGGAGCAATACATCAACCGGTTCGAACCTTCAGCATTCGGTGATGAGCCGCGCGTCAGTCTTGCGGTCTTCGTTTTATGTGCTGAAACAGAGGAACAGGCAGAAAAACTGGCAGTCAGCTTAGATTTATCCTTACTCGCCAATGAACAGGGGCAAAACCTCGGGGGCTTTCCTTCATATGAAAAGGCACAAGCTTATTCCTACAGTCCATATGAACAAAAACGAGTGGCTGCCAATCGTCAAAGGATGGTGGTTGGAACGCCATCTTCTGTGAAAAAGCAGCTGACGGCACTAGCGAAAGCGTATCGTACAAATGAAGTAATCGCTGTGACGATCACTCACCACATGCAAGACCGGCTCACATCGTATCGTTTATTAAAAGAAGCCTTTGATGCATAACGTATGTATGTCTGTTTACCGTCCACGCAGCCAATAGAGGGGGAAAAGGAGCATCATGATGAAAATAAACGCGGCTGTCACCAGCAAACTAAGCGGGTAATGAAGGACACATAGACCGTCAGCTCGCATGGTTGATGAAAAGGACGAGGATGTTTCGAAAAAATACACCAAAGTGATCGTTAGAAAAAAAGCAGTCAAAAAAGAAACGATCCATAGCAATATCAACATCAAACTCTCTTTCCTCCATATATAATCAAAAAGCCTTGATGAGCTAATCCGCTCATACAAGGCTTTTCTTGTGATTCACGTTTATTCAGGATAAATATCGAAGGGTTCCTTCGTTTGAACAGTGTCTGATTTCCCTTTCAAACTTGCATACGCAAGCATTGTATACTCACCAGGTTCCAGCTTTTGACCTTGATTGATCGTGCCATTCCATTTTACGCGGTGTTCTCCTTTATCTACATGTTGATAAACACCTGCTTCACCTAAATACTCTCCATCTGTCGAGTAGACGAGAAATGCAAGGTTCTCAGCGCCACCAGGCAGATAGCTGCTAATGACATAGCTTCCAGCACGGTTATCCGGCTCGACGGAAACCGAAGTGACGCGCGGATAATCAGGCTCTTTTACAATCAATAAAGTAGGAATCTCTGTGACCTTTCTGCCATTTTCACGAAGGGTAATGCTGCCTTGGTACGTTCCTTTTTTGGTTTTACCGTATTTCACTTGTACCGCGGAAGTAAAGGACCCAGTGGAATTCCCTTTGACAGTGATTTTTTTCGTTCCGTTTGTGCTGATGCCGCTGCCATTGAATTTGTAATCAATGGTATACGTTTTCGGTGCTTTTGAAAGGTTTTCTACCTTGAATTTCTTCGTTTTGATTTGAACGCCTTTTTCTTTCAAGAAAGTGCCGTAAGAATAACTCGCATCAGAAACGATAGATGACGCTTGGAGTGATTCGATGATGCGAACACTGCCTGTCCCTTGTGTGTTATGAGGGAATGGGCTGCCGTTTGCGTCAAAAAGTTTTTCTGCTGTATTCATCAGCAATGCTTTGATCTGTTCTGTTGAGTAAGATGGTTTTGCTTGCTTGATGATCGCTGCGACCCCTGCCACATGCGGTGAAGCCATGCTTGTTCCTTGCTTTGAGCCATATCCGTAAGGCTGAGAAGGGTTATGCGTTGGAATCGTACTCACAATGCTGACGCCAGGTGCTGATAAATCAGGCTTAATCATCCACGTATCCACAACTGGTCCGCGAGATGAGAAGTCAGCGACTTGCTCACTAAGTTCTTTGACAAATTGAATGGAGAAAGTCGTTGTATTATTACCAGTCTCAATAGTTTTAACAAGTGCTGTTCCTTCAGCTTTTGAAAGCTTAATCGTAGGAAGAGCGAGACCCGGTACATCGACTGGAATTTCTCCATCGGTGTTGTTATACATCACAACGCCGATTGCACCAGCAGCTTTTGCATTGTCGACTTTATCAACAAAGGCAATGGCTCCTCGTTCGATCACGGCAACCTTTCCTTTCACATCGATGTCTTCAAATGCTTTTTCGTCACCGATACCTGCATGGACGAGTGTGACTTGTTTTTGGTCAAGTGCTTTTAAATCACTCTCTTGATAGTAGCCCATCACTTTTGCAGTAGAATAGTTCGGGAATTTCACACTATAAAGGCTGTACGGAAGTTGAGTTGCTCCGACAGAAATGGCATCTCTTGACGTGCCGGGAGAACCGACTGTCCAGCTGTTCGGTCCGCTGTTTCCATTCGATGTGACAGCGACAACGCCTTCAGACATGGCCCAATCGAGTGCGATGCTTGTGGCATAATCAGGGTTATTCACACTGTTTCCGAGAGAGAGGTTCATGACATCTGCTCCATCAGTAACAGCGCGGTCGATGCCTGCAAGAACGTTCTCAGTTGTCCCAGACCCGCCTGGTCCAAGTACACGGTACGCAAGAAGTGTGGCATCCTTTGCGACACCTTTAATTTGTCCATTGGCAGCAATTGTTCCTGCGACGTGTGTGCCATGGTCTGTCGATTCACCTCTAGGGTCTCCTTTAGGCGTCTCTTGCGGAGAATAATCGTTATCAACAAAATCATAGCCTTTGTATAAACCAAAGTTTCCTTTTAAATCAGGGTGGGTATAGTCTACTCCAGTATCAATGACAGCGACTTTTACCCCTTTTCCAGAGTAGCCGGCATCCCAAGCTTTTGGTGCACCGATAAATGGAGCGCTTTTATCCATAAGAGGGGAGACATCTTCATTTGGAAGCTGAATGCTTTCCTTTTTCACTTCATCTGTTTTATATGTAACATCCGGATAAACGGCTTTTACTCCGTCAACTGCGAGCAGCTTCGGAATTTCGTTTGCAGGAAGTTTCATAGAGAAACCAGAGAAGACTTTTTCATATTCTTGACGAACACTCGCTTTATCAATTTCTTTGAGTGCTGCATTTTTTACTTTTGTTCGAGATTTTTTGAGGGAGGCCTTTGTTTGAGCTTTGCCTTCTTGCTTGGCTTCAACTAAGGATTTTTCCTTTAATTCAACAATAACAGTGGTATGTTTTCTAGAGTTGACATTGATTTCACCGAAGATTTCTGCTTTTTCCAATTCCACCTGTTTGTTCGATGGAGCGGCAGCAGCCTGTTGACCTGTAAAGAATGTGGATAAAATAAAAATAGTGGAGAACAATAGAACAGAAGAACGAGAGATGACCTTTTTCATTAATTTTCCCCTTTCTAGCTGTGTTTTTAGGGAGATAGCCTTTCTTTTTGTGGATAAATAGGAAAGATTCACTGCCCGTTATTAAGTATTCAATACGATGAAAACAATTCCTTTACTAAAATGGTCTTATTTTACATAGTTATAAAGAACTATTTTGTTTATAAAGTCTCACTTATGCACAAACTCCTGTTGATAACTCAATTATTTAGATATATATATGGAAAATAAAAAAATCGCATACACAAAATCTAGTAATGGGATGTTGATATGTGGATAAACCCTGTTGATAAGGTGTGCTTATCTTTTGGATAGAGTGTGTATAAAATTTTTATTCAAACATCCTCGTACTTGATGATCTTCTGCACTTTTCAACAAAACTTCTGAAAACTAGTTTGTTTTTTCACCCAGATTGTGACAAACCTCTCTTTTTTCTCGGGATATGATAGGAGCAGTTGTTTTGCTAGAACTGCTAGATTCTAAGAAAAGCGGAGGGATGTTCAGTGAGGAAATTCAAAAACTGGTTGAGTGTATGGTTTGGTTTCATGATGAACGTGCTTGTGAATCCTGGTGTGATGATGAAGCAGCAACGTTTTCAGGCGGTCGCGGTGGATGATAGGTTCTTTCAAGTCGTGAAAGAGAGAGAGCTAGAGAAGCTGGCAGAAGAAAAGAAGAAGAAGCGCAGGTCAGAGAAACCGTTTCAGCAAAGTCTGATGATGCTTGATGAGAAGACGGCGAGAGAGGCGCGTGCTGGTCCGCTCTTACCTTTACATGAGAGATGAAACAGGGTAAAATCCCTCATAAGAAACGTTATCTGGTGGGAGAGGATACCCCTTGAAGATATATAAGATATTGAATAACAATGCGGTGATTGTAAAGGAAGGTGATCAGGAGAAAATTGTGATGGGGCCTGGAATTGCTTTTCAGAAGGGGAAAAATGACGTCGTTCCCGTTCAAAAAATAGAGAAAATCTTTGTTGTGCGTGAAGAAAATGAGAAATTCAAACAAATTCTTGCGACATTGCCAGAAGCGCATATTGAGGTGGCAGAGCATATCATCAGTTATGCAGAGGGTGAACTGATGATGCCGCTTAGTGATCATATTCATATATCACTGACTGACCATTTATCCTTTGCCATTGAGCGCATTCAAAAGGGCATTGTGCTATATAATAAATTGCTTGGTGAGATCAAAGTCTTATATAAGCAGGAATATGATATTGGAAAGTATGCCATTCGTTATGTAAAGGATCGGCTTGGGGTTGAACTGCCGGACGATGAGGCAGGGTATGTGGCACTCCATATTCATACGGCCAAAATGAATACGGAGTCTATGAAAAAGACCGTGAAATATACAACGATGATCAAAGAAATGATCGAGCATATAGAAAGCTATTTTCAGCATTCAATTGATGAGGATAGTATTTCCTATCAGCGGCTTGTGACACATTTGAGGTATGCATTAGGCAGGTTGGAATCAAATGAGGCATTTCAAATCATGGACGATGACATGCTGAGTTTTATCCAAACAAAGTATGATTTGGCTTACCAGTGTGCACGTGGACTCGCTGATTTGTTAAAAAATGAATATGAACTTCATCTCCCTGAATCGGAGATCGGCTACATCACGCTGCATGTCCAGCGTCTGCAGGATGCCGAATTGGTTTAGTGGTTGTGCCTGCATGCAGGCTTTTTTTATGCACACTACTCTTATTAGTGTATATGGGTCAATTGATTCGAAAAAAGAGGTTGACGCACGTCTCACTCTTATACTATGATGAAAGCGTAATCAAAATTTGATATCGTGGGATTGTGACTGCCAGGCAGGCAAGACCTAAAATTTGCGTAACGAGGGGACGTGTATGTCCTTTTATCGTTGGTGAATTTTAGGTCTTTTTTGCTTTAAAAAAGGAGGAGACAACATGGATTATCAAAAAACAGCCAAAGAATTAACAAAACGATTAGGCGGCAAAGAAAATGTCATCAGTGCCACGCATTGTGCAACAAGACTCAGATTGGTGATAAAAGATGAGGAACTGATTGACAAAGAAGCCATTGAGGAACTTGAAGGGGTGAAGGGGGCTTTCTCAAGCTCGGGACAATTCCAAATCATTTTTGGAACGGGGGCAGTCAACAAAGTATATGAACCATTTGCTCGTGAGACTGGTCTTGAGACAGGAGACGAGAAACAAAAGCCTGTCAGCCATGATGAAGCAGTGAAACAAAAAATGAATCCACTTGCACGTTTTGCAAAGACGTTATCAAATATTTTTGTACCGATCATTCCAGCAATTGTTGCAAGCGGTTTATTAATGGGCCTATTAGGCATGATGAAAGCCTTCAAATGGGCTGACCCAAGCTCTGCGATCTTCCAAATGCTTGATATGTTCTCAAGTGCAGCCTTTATCATTTTGCCGATTTTAATTGGGGTCAGTGCAGCGAAAGAGTTTGGTGGAAATCCGTATTTAGGAGCCGTTATTGGGGGGATTATGATTCACCCGAACCTGCTCAACCCGTGGGGGCTGACGGATGCGAAACCAGAGTATATGCATTTATTCAATTTTGATATTGCTCTTCTTGGTTACCAAGGAACAGTCATTCCAGTCTTATTGACTGTGTACATCATGTGTCTTGTTGAAAAGAATTTAAGAAAAGTGGTTCCGAACAGTATTGATTTACTTGTGACCCCGTTTGTGACGGTGATTGTGACTGGATTTGTGACGTTTATTGCAGTTGGACCGCTTGGAAGAATGCTCGGTACTGGAATTTCGAATGCATTGACATTTATTTATGATCATGCAGGCTTCTTAGCAGGACTCATTTTCGGAGGTGCCTACTCTCTCATTGTTCTTACAGGGGTTCATCATAGCTTCCATGCGATTGAAGCAGGACTGCTGAATGATATTGGGCGTAACTATTTGCTGCCAATTTGGGCCATGTCCAACGTAGCTCAAGGCGGGGCGGGATTGGCTGTCTTTTTCTTAGCGAAACGCGCGAAAACAAAAGAAATCGCACTTCCTGCAGCTTTCTCAGCTTTCCTAGGTATTACCGAGCCTGTCATATTCGGTGTCAACCTCCGCTATCGTAAGCCGTTTATTGCCGCGATGATCGGAGGCGCATTAGGCGGGGCATTTGTTGTCTTCACGAAGGTTGCAGCCAACGCCTATGGTTTAACGGGTATTCCGATGATTGCGATTGCCGCGCCATACGGTGTGCAGAATGTGGTGAATTATGTGATTGGTATGTTAATCGCTGTTGCTGTTTCATTTACTCTCACCATCATCTTTAAAGTAAAAGAAGTAGAAAAATAATCAAGGAGTGGTCACAGTCATGACAACAACCGACGCAGCACTTCGTCAAAAGGTAGCAGACCGTATTCGAAACTATGAGCATTTGGTGAAAAAAGATGTGTACCGTCAGCATTTTCATTTAATGCCGCCAGTTGGTCTTTTAAATGACCCGAATGGGTTGATTCAGTGGAAAGGGGTTTACCACGTTTTTTATCAGTGGCAGCCATTCAAAACGGGACACGGCGCAAAATTTTGGGGCCATTACACATCGACAGATCTAGTGAATTGGCAGCACGAGGAAGCCGCCCTTGCCCCAAGTGATTGGTTTGATCAAAACGGCTGTTATTCTGGCAGCGCAGTCATTGACGATGGACAGATGTATGTGATGTACACTGGAAACGTTCGCGATGAACAAGGAAACCGTGAGACATATCAATGTTTAGCTGTTTCAGAAGATGGCATTCATTTTCAGAAAAAAGGTGTCGTGGCGACGCTACCAGAAGGATTCACCGCCCATTTTCGTGATCCGAAAGTATGGAAGCGAAATGGCCAGTGGTACATGGTTCTTGGTGCACAAAGCCTGGACCTGAAAGGGAATCTCGTCTTGTTTACCTCTGATACTTTAGACAATTGGACGTTTCAAGGCATGATTGCTGGCAGTGGGAAAAATGGATTAGAGGATTTCGGTTATATGTGGGAATGTCCAGATCTATTTGAATTAGATGGCGGGGATGTATTGATTGTGTCCCCGCAGGGGCTCAAGCCGGATGGCTTAAAATATCATAATACACATCAATCAGGCTATTTTGTTGGGAGATTGGATGATCATACCTATCAATATACGCACGGAGCGTTTGAGGAGCTGGACCGCGGCTTTGACTTCTATGCGCAGCAAACCTTTCTAGACGAATCAGGCAGACGTCTTTTAATCGGATGGATGGGGGTGCCTGATCAAGGAGAAGAGCATCATCCAACGATTTCGTATCAATGGATACACTGCCTCACGATCCCGAGAGAGCTGCGTTTAGATGATAACGGACATCTGATTCAAAAACCAGTCACTGAGCTCCAGGCGATGAGAACCAATGAACAAGAGAATGTTTTTCATATCAAACGCTCCGTCCAATCGATTCCTGTAGATGATATTACAAGCGCAGAGGTATTCATTGATCAAATTGACACACAAAAAGGGTTTGAATGCTGTATTCGAGCGGCAGCCCGTATCATTTATGATAAAGATGAAGGCAAATTAACATTAGAGCGAGATCGATTTGAAGATCGATCAAAAGAAGTTCGAGAAGTAGCAATAGAGGAATTACACGACCTTCACATCTTTATCGATGCATCGTCGATCGAGATTTTTGTAAACGGAGGCCGAGAAGTATTTACTGCTCGTTACTTTCCTTCCCCGGGAAATAAATCAATCTCGATCAGTGGCAGAAATGAAACAAAGCTTAAACTAAAAACATGGCATTTACAAAGAAAAGCAGATCAATGATCTGCTTTTTCTAGTGAAATCCGCCTGTATCTTAGAACCTATAACATGTATATACAAGGGTGGTCTGAAGCGGTTTGATGACGTTTTACATATATGATAACAAGTGGAATTATGGTATCATTTTAAAATATATACAGCTGAGGCTGACGTTTATCCAAATGCGGTAGGACAAAAAGGGGTTGTTTACTTGAATTCAAAACAGCAGCCGACGACTAGAAAACGCTTGGAGACAATGGCAGATCATGTTGAAGATAAACGTGAAGAATATAAAGAATTGCTCATTCAAGTCCAATCTATTCTCGGTGAACCTTCTCTAGAGCAGGAAGAATTAAAAGAGAAGCTGTCAGATACGTATAAACAAATGAAAGAATATGCCTTATTTGTTGAATCCATTGAAGCCTTTATTCGAAAAATGGCGAAAGAATCTGATCAGCAAAAGTAGGTATTCCTGTATGGATAAAAGAGTGTACCCAGACGCGGGTATGCTTTTTTTCATGAAATGAAAGGGTGACGTCAATTGAAGATAGAAACGTATATTTATTTGGAGGACAAGAAGAAGTTTGTACCCATTGATGATATTGAAAAGATCAAAACATTCGTTGCTACGAAAGAAGATTTTATGGAACAAGGGTACGGAAAGATTTATTATCCAAGTTTACCTCTAGAAATACAGTTGGAGAGAAAATCCGATCGAGAAATTATGTTATCACTTGAAAATCAGATATTGGTGGCCGACTTTAAAGAGTTTGTATATCAACTCATTGAATCAGGTCGTCAATTTATCGAGTTTTTAAAAGTGATTACGGGAAGACCTGATGATAAGTGATTTACGTGATGAATTTGAGAGAATAGAGAAGGTATACAAGAGCTTGTAAGTACAAACAAAACCCGATTCGCCCATTAACAAGGCGGATCGGGTTTATCTATTCTACTTATCAAAACGATGAGCAGAATGCTTCGTTGGTCCGATGTATTCATTTAGCTGGAAAGAGCCTTTGATGGCAGCTGTGATGAATTCTTTTGCTGCATAAATGGCTTCTTTCACGTCTGAGCCGTTTGCTAGTTCAGCTGTGACTGCTGCTGAGAATGTGCAGCCTGCGCCGTGTGTGTATTCTGTGTCGATCTTATCTGTTTCAAGGCGTTCGAAGGTTTGTCCATCATAAAGCAAATCGATCGCTTTATCTTGGCTTAGCTTACCGCCTCCCGTGATGACCACATACTTGGCACCAAGTTCGTGAATGCGTTTTGCCGCTTCTTCCATTTGTTCAATCGTTTTGATCTCACCGATTCCGCTTAATTGACCTGCTTCGAAAAGGTTAGGCGTGATGACGGTTGCCAGTGGTGTGAGTTTTTCGCGCAGTGCTTCAGCGTGCTCTGGGTAAAGGACTTCGTTCGCACCCTTACAAACCATAACAGGATCAATGACGACATTTTTTAGGTCGTATGTTTTGATGGTGTCAGCTGCAAGTTCGATCACGTCGACCGTTGGGAGCATACCCGTTTTCAGTGCATCTACCCCAATGCCTTCTACAATGGTAGAGAGCTGCGCACGAATCGTCGCCGTATCAATTGGAAACACCTGATGATCCCAATGGTTATGTGGGTCCATTGCAACGACAACGGTTAAAGCTGTCATCCCGTAGACGTTTTTTTCTTGAAACGTTTTTAAATCTGCTTGGATACCTGCACCGCCGCTTGAATCCGACCCTGCGATGGTGAGTGCTTTATTCATAGACATAGTTGCTGAACCTCCAATGTGATGTGTAACAGTTACTGTTCTATCCCTTATTATAATCAGCTTTTCCGTTTATCACAATGAAACGACATAAAAAAGCGTTCCACCCTAGGAGGAACGCCTTTCTCCTTACCTTTTACAAATCACCAATTTTCCTTTTTTCAGTTCGTCTAAAAGTGTTAAGGCTAATTCCTGATCCGCGCCAACCGACATCATTTTGGCCATGAGCTCGTCATCCCGGGTGCGGATGACATTGGCGATTTGATCTAAAATCCCTTGATCGACCGCTGTCATGCTTTTGGCATTTGTATGCTCTGTGACGGTATCAGAGCGTTCTGGATCGTACGCGAAAACGAAAATATCATCCTTTGCTGAATGTATTTGTTCAATGGTCTGTTTGGCTTCTTTGCTATTTTCTACTGTGAAGTATTCCATCGTGATCACTCCTTTTCATCAAAAATTCCCATTTTCCCGTCACATCAAACCGCCTTTTATATCATGAGAAGAACGTCATTTTATGTTTTAATGGAAAAAGACGAATCTATTAAAGGAGTAAGCTGAATATGAAGATTTCCTTATTAATTGTGACACATAACCGGCTCAGCGCACTGTGTGAGCTGCTTGAATCCATTACGAGACAAACTGTACAGCCTTTTGAAATTGTGGTCGTGAATGATGCAGGAGAGCGAGTCGACATCATCCAGGAACTCTACTCTGAACTTCCGATCCGCTTGATCCATTTAGATGAGAATGTCCAGCATGTGAATGCTAGAAACGTGGGGGTGCGGGAGCTGACAGGCGATGTCATCATGCTGAGTGACGACGATGATTACTTTACACCTTGTCATATTGAACGTATGAGTAAGGCGCTGGAGGACGCCGATTTTGTCTTTTCTGATGCAGAAATTGTGTCATTTGAAGAAAAAGGCGCGACCCGTTTCCCGGTGTCGAGACGTTTATTTGCTTATACAGCAGCTATTGAGGATATGCGTGTTTTTTCTACCTATGTTCCTTCCGGCAGTATGTACAAACGCTGTATACACGATGAGATTGGCTACTTTGATCCAGCGATGCATCATTATTGGGACTGGGACTTCTTTTTGCGTGTATCACAGCATGCCCGTGTCAAACGAGTGCCAGCTGCCAGCGTGATCTATGCGTTTTTTGACGGCGGTGGGAATCAGTCTAGTGATCTTGGTGAAACAAGGAAGAACTACTTAGATGATCTAAGTGAAAAGCATGAGCTGGGTGACCTGCCGACAGCTAACTTTGCTGTCTTATTAGAAGAACCAGCGATGAAAAAACGAGAATCAGAGAGTGATATTGTGTGGGACGGAAAACCGATGATCTCCAGACTAACGCAGCAAATAGAAGGAGGAGAACCCCAATGAAGCCATTTTTAAATGATAGCTGGTGGGCTGTGATGAAAAGTGAATTTGAACAGCCGTATTATCAGGAATTACGTGAATGGATGAAGGAAGAATATCGCACGCAGACCGTTTTTCCGAAACCGGATGACGTTTATCGTGCGCTTCATTTGACGTCTTATGAAGAGGTCAAAGTGGTGATTTTGGGACAAGACCCTTATCATGGCCCAGGTCAGGCACATGGATTAAGCTTTTCTGTTCAGCCTGGCGTGAAGCATCCGCCCTCATTGAGAAATATTTTTCAGGAGCTAAAGGATGATCTTGGCTGTCCTGTTCCAAATCATGGCTCACTTGTGAGCTGGGCAGAGCAGGGTGTGCTGCTCTTAAACACTGTGCTGACCGTGAGAAAGGGCGAGGCGAACTCGCATAAAGGCAAGGGCTGGGAACGTGTGACAGACCGTGTCATTGATGTGCTGAATGAACGTGATCAGCCCGTCGTTTTTGTGTTATGGGGAAGACATGCTCAAAATAAGAAAGAACGCATTGATCAAAACAAGCATTACATCATTGAGTCACCTCATCCAAGTCCTTTTTCTGCAAGAAACGGCTTTTTTGGCAGTCGTCCGTTTTCAAAGGTAAACGCGTATTTAAAACAAATGGGGATCGAAGAAATCAACTGGTGTATCCAAGGTATTGAGTGAAAAGAGGACGAGGGGAGAGCCCCTTCGTCCTGTTTATTTTAAAAATTTACGAACCAAGTCTAGTCCGTTTTTCGCATTTGGATAACGGAAGGAAAAATCGAAGCGATTGGTTTGGCGCAGGACGCTTTTTTCATGTGTAAAAGTAAAGAAGCTTTCTTTCCCGTGATATCGTCCCATGCCGCTTTCGCCCACGCCTCCGAATGGCAGGTAAGGGGTAGCGACATGCATGAGCGTGTCATTGATACATCCTCCGCCAAATGAGAGATGGTCTAGGATATAGAATTCTGTTTCTTTACTTGTTGTAAATAAGTAAAGAGCAAGCGGCTTCGGCCTTGTTTTGATCATATGCGCTGCCTCATGCAGAGAATCAAAGGTCATGACAGGCAGAATCGGTCCGAAAATTTCCTCCTGCATGACGGGATCTTCCCATGTGATGTGGTCTAAAATGGTCGGAGCGATTTTGAGCTCGTGTTCATTGCGCTGTCCACCCGTGACAATCGTTCCATTTGAGAGGAATTGTGAGAGTCTGTCAAAATGACGCTGGCTGACATTTTTCCCAAAGTGCGGATGTGTTTCAGGGTGTTCACCATAAAAGTCCCGGATACAAGCTGTCATTTCCCGCAAAAGGTCCTCTTTAATGGACTCATGAACGAGCAAATAGTCTGGCGCAATGCATGTTTGCCCTGCATTGGTGAATTTGCCGAAAGTGATTCGCTTCGCCGCTAGTTTGATGTCTGCATCAGGCATGACGATGCAAGGGCTTTTTCCGCCAAGCTCAAGTGTGACAGGGGTCAAATGCTTTGCGGCGGCTTCCATGACGATTTTGCCTACTGCCACACTTCCTGTAAAGAAGATATAATCAAAGGGCAGTTTCAGCAGCTCTGTACTGACATCTACACCGCCTTCTACGACAGCTGCATGGTCTTCTTGAAATACACGTTCCACCATTGCGCTGATTATTTGTGAGACTTGCGGCGTCAGCTCAGACGGTTTTAAGATGACGGCATTACCCGCAGCAATAGCTCCGACTAATGGAGAAAGAGCCAATTGGAAAGGATAGTTCCAAGGGGCAATGATGAGCACACTGCCGTAAGGTTCTTTGATGATCATACTTTTCGATCCGATATGAGTCAGAGGTGTTCGCGCGTGTGTTGGCTTTGCCCATTTGTGAAGATGCTTGATGGTATGATTGATTTCTTCATATACCATCCCAATCTCTGTTGTATAGGCTTCTTGTTCGGATTTATGTAAATCATGGGCTAAGGCTTGTAAAATATCCTTTTCATGCTGTTTGATTTCTGCTTTTAAGTCTTTAAGGAGACGGATGCGTTCTTGAACCGGCGGCTTTTGAAAGACTTTTTGTTTCTGAAAAAGAGCAGTGAGTTTGTCCATTATTCAATCCTTTCATAGACGATTTTGTTCCTTTTATTATGTGTGAAGGGCTTTGACGGGTCAAATAAGAGCAACATGAGCGCACTGCTTTGAAAAAATGAACCCATTTCGTTTGTTCATTTGGTAAAATAATGTTGGAAAACGAATTTTTTAGATTGGAGGGTATGCCCTTGAATATTCATATATCAAGTCTGCTTCAAAAAATGGAGGAAGCGGTTCAAAAGGCGAAACAAAGTGGAAATGATGAAGAGGTGAAACGTCAAGTGGCGGCGATTTCTTCACTGTGTGATGTCATTCTCGATGCACCATCACAGGTGCAAATGCCGCAGTCGCAGGTTATCTCGCCACCTTCTTCGATACAGACACCGTCTGCGCCGCCCGTATCCTCAGATCAAGCCATGCTTGAGAAACTGATGGGTGCGAGTGGGGCGAAGAAATTTCAGCATCAAGAAGAGAGGCAAAAAGAGAAGGATGGGAACGGCGACTCTATTTTTGATTTTTAATGGTCTTGTCACGACAAAGGGAAGGTGATCGGTTTGAAACTATTTTTGGGCGCCATTCAGTGGATGGCATTTTTTATCGCAGCTTCTATTGCCGTACCAATTGCGATTGCACAAGCGTTTGAATTAAACCAAGTGCAGTCAGCGGAGCTGATTCAAAGTACATTCTTTTCACTTGGTCTTGTGGCGATGGTGCAATGTTTATGCGGCCATATGCTGCCGATCAATGAAAGTCCAGCAGGGCTTTGGTGGGGTGTGTATACCCTTTATGCAGGCATGACAGGAACAATTTTTGCGACGTATCCTGAAACCCTGCAAGCCTTACAAGGAGCTTTAATTTTTAGTGCCGCATTCTTTTTTATTTTTAGTTTATTTAAAATCATTAATTGGCTCGCTTCTTTATTTACGCCAGTCGTCACAGGCATTTACTTGCTGCTGCTAGTTGTGCAGTTAAGTCAGCCGATCATGCAAGGGCTGATGGGCATCGGCTATCGAGGAAATCAGGTGGACGGGCTTGTCTTTTGCTTATCGATCTTGATTATTATCCTTACCTTCATGATCAGCCGCTCAAAATGGCATTACTTAAGGCAGTTTTCTGTGTTATTTGCCCTTGCAGGAGGCTGGTTGTTATTCGCTCTACTCGGGTTGGCAAAGCCGGTTCGAATTCCAGAAAAAATCATCGAGTTTCCGAAGCTGTTCCCATTCGGCATGCCGGTCTTTGACAGTGGACTACTTGTCACGTCCTTTTTTATTACGATCTTACTCATTGTGAACATGCTGGCAAGTATTCGAATTGTTGAAAGTTCAGTGAAGGCATTTGGTGAACTGCGTGAGCGGAAGAGAGCTCGGCCGGCTGGTTTTGTCGCAGCATTTGGTCACTTACTGAGCGGATTGATCGGTGCCATTGCGCCTGTACCTATTTCCGGAGCAGCAGGATTTATACAGACAACGAAAATTCCATCGAGAAAGCCATTTTTCATAGGAAGTCTGCTCATTGTACTCATTAGTTTGTTCCCGCTGCTCATGAGCTTTTTCTCCGCATTGCCATCACCTGTGGGGCTTGCTGTAAACTTTGTGGTGTTCTCCTCGATGATTGGGATTGCGATGTCAGAGTTTGATCAGTATGAGAAAGAAGAAATTCCGCGGATTCGCTTTGTCCTAGGGATTGCCGTTTTAGCAGGTGTAGGGGCGATGTTTGTACCGCAGGGAGCCTTGAAAGGCATGCATCCTGTGCTCATTTCATTATTAAGCAATGGTCTTGTTCTAGGTACACTCATTGCGATCGCGGTCGATCAAGTCCTGTTACGAAAGAAAAAGAAATCCGACAATCTCGTGTCAACGTAAAGGGAAAGTTGATTGTCGTCTGTCACCCGCGCTATGATAAACATAATTGACGAGATAAGGAGAATGACGAATGAAACTATTTTTCATTTTAGGTGCGATTAATGCCATGCTAGCTGTTGGACTCGGAGCCTTCGGTGCGCACGGTCTGGAAGGGAAAATCCCTGAAAAGTATATAGAGATATGGAACAAAGGAGTTCAATATCAGATGTTCCATGCGATTGGATTATTTATTGTCGCCTTTCTTGCAGATAAGCTGTCAGGTGTTTCTCTAGTTCCAACCGCTGGCTGGGTGATGCTTGCAGGCATCCTTTTCTTCTCAGGAAGCCTTTACGTGCTGGCATTGACACAGGTGAAGATTCTAGGTGCCATTACCCCAATTGGCGGAGTGGCGTTTATCGCTTCTTGGATCATGCTTGTCGTTGCAGCAGCAAAAAATTTATAAGTCAAAAAACCGATGCTCTGAGAGGGGCATCGGTTTTTTTCTTAATTCCAGTAAGGGGCATAATTTGGCGGTGCTTGATAATAAGGGATGTAGTGAGACGGAGGGACAGGATGCGTTTGTGCCTCCTCTTCTCTGTGGCAAAATGGTCCGATAAACACACTTGGCTTCACAGGCTGTGTCGCCTGCTTCCACTGTGTTTCGTTCATACAATACGTATGTGCCATGATGTGAGCAGGGGTGAGGGTGAGAAGGTCTGAGCCTAGGATCACTTCTGGCGTAGATGCGTTAAAAACGGCTAACAAATGAGTTCTGTCTTGGAGGGCAACTTCATAGTGCCACCAGCCTTGAGGTACGTTTGCCACCTGTCCAGGGGTGATGGTATAGGTGTGCAGTTTTTTTGTGAATGGATTCAGCATCGAGACAGCAGCAGAACCGGCTATACAATAAACAAGCTCTGCGGCATTTTGATGATAATGAGGCTCTACGACTTTGCTTTTACTCAAATATATATCCAGCAGGGATACTTGATCCAACGAGTTTAATTGTTTTTTTCCTAAAACATTAATCAGATTATGCTGATCGTACTTCACAAGGGGGCTTTGACTCAGATCGTATGAATATTTAACATTCGGTGATGTATAATCCAGCTCAACAGTCATTGATGTCACCTCTAGGCGTTTGATAAAAACTACTAGGCATCTTATGACCAGCGCCTTAGAGGTGTGACAAAAACCTAGTCAAAAGAAAAAAGCAAGGGCGCCTGCTCCTTGCTTTTGCTATATGTGGCGTTATCTATCTCGGAGAATACGTGGACATAGAGTATGGATAGTCGTATTGAATTTCCCCATCAAACGTAATGTAATCAAGATAGATCGTTAATAGTAAGTATCGTGTTCCCGTCTTATTATCACTAATGATAATGTGGTCACGTCCTGCAGCTTCAATGACGCCTCTGAAAATCTTCGAGTTCCATTCCTTACTTGCCTCAAACGTCATGTAAATCGTGGCTACCTTGCCGCGGTTCAATCGTAAAATATTTTCAATATAGGACTGCTCGATTGGCAGCTGACCAGTGACATTCTGCTGATAAATCGGTCCAGAAGGAATTTGATACGGCTGCCCGCCGCTCTGCGTGCCCTGCCCCCCTTGTGAAGAACCAGTAGACGGCATTGGTGAAAATCCCTGCTGCATTTGTCCTTGCATTTGACCCTGCATTTGGGGAGGGACTGAATAACCCATCTGCTGCGCAGGATACGGATTTGCTCCATATTGTTGCTGGCGAAAATCTTGACCTTCGAAACCCGAACCTTGCCCAAATTGATTTTTCAATTTCATAACGTTCCTCCTCTTTCCTCATGGTGTTCTAAACAGAAGGCGCTTAAGCACCTGTTGTTTCCATAGCATTCTTTCTCTCTTTCACACTATGAGACAGGAGGATGGAATATGTACATTGAACGAAAAAAAGGAACTGCGGTGCAGTTCCTTAGGCGTGGGCAAACCCTCGCATTCTTTGCCAGATCTGCGCTTCGTTGCTCACGAATATCAAATTCTCTCTGATGCTCAACCTTCCTTACATCATCCAATTTACAGCGCGCTGGACACCAAATAAAAGTGTAATGATAAGAAAACATGCCGCAAGCGGTGTGATCACAATGAGAAAGGCTTGCCATAATCTGAGCTTCATCACAGCGACAATGCCTAAAACAGTCATTCCAAATATCCACGTCTTTGCATAAGCATCAATCAGTGTCAAAAGATCGAGATAATACCAAACTTCATAATGCTGATCTAAATAAGGTGAGATTTTGACAAACGTATACGGACCAAGCATTCCAATAGTGAAAATCCAACTGAGTGAAAATAAAGCGGAAGGGAAAAAGATCGTCAGCGTGCAGGCTTTGAGCACATTTCGATATGCTGTTTGACTGCCAGAAAAAAGATGCCCTAACCACTTTAGGATGAGTACACCGAAAAATAGAACCAGATTGCCTGCAAGAATACCATATCCCGCTCCTTGTAACAGAATAAAAGGGAACGGAATATGATTGCCCATATACTCGCTAAAATAACCTTCGTAGACCCAGCCTGTACCAGCGATACTTGCAAGGAGCATCATCAGCCAAATTGGAATAGAGGAATGTTGATATGAGCGAATAATCGTTTTTGTTGCGACGAAAATTTTAAAAAATCGAAAAAAACCTTTTGCTTCCTCTTCTTGGGAGTGATCATTCTTCATAGCTTCCAATGTTCTTTACTCCTTTAATACACATAAATGATTACTTATATTACCAAAAAGTTCGCGTTTTTCAAAGATAGATCAATAAAAAAATACAATTTTATAAAAAATAGGTCACTCTACAGTCTCTTTAAGAGGAGACACATATGATAAACATAGTTTGAAAGAGACCGAGGTGAAAACTTTGACAAAAGTAACTGTCATTATGACGAGCTACAACAAGGCGGCTTACGTCGGCAGATCGATTGAAGCGGTCTTGCAGCAGACGCTTTCAGACTTTGAACTATTTATCATGGATGATGGTTCAAACGAAAAAACCCTTGCTGCGATTGAGCCCTTTCGCAAAGATCCCCGTGTTCATTTTATCCAAAGCGGTGTCAAATCGCTGGAGGAGAGAACAGTGAAAACTCGATACGCCGTCCTGATTAATCAAGCATTAGAACTGGCAAAGGGCGAGTATATTTCCTATGCCACAGATGACAATGTCTATGCCCCGGACCGTTTAGAGAAGCTCACTCATTATCTAGATGCACGACCAGGTGAGGATATTGTCTATTCTGCATCGAAAGTAATCTATTTAAATAGCAAAAAAGAGCCAGTAAAGGAAACGATTCGACCTGCGCAAACGGTGCAATGGAATGCACCCTGTGCCATAGATCATTGCTCGGTCGTTCATCGTGCATCTATTTTATCAAAGATTCAAGCTGAATTTGGGTCTTACTGGGACGAGAGTCCGCATTTTTATCGAATAGGAGATGCCCGGTTCTTTTTTCGATTAAATCATTTTTATCCGTTCTATCCCTTTGATGAAGTTTTAGATACAAATTACATCACAGAACAGTCGATTCACTATCAGCTGGCAGAAGAAGAGAAAAGTGCCTTTATTCAAGCACTTCCTGAGCAGTCTACCTGCTGGGAGCTCCGCCACATATTAAAACAAAGACATGGGAGGTGACCTGAAGTGTCGCACTATATTCATCATTATTGGCAGGTGTACTTTGAGTATGTGAATCTCATGAAGGATTTGTCCTATAAACAAATTCCTCTTGGGTTGATCAGCAATTTCTATCAATATATCAGTCCTGAAGTAAGGGAACGCATGGAGGATGAAGCATTCGGTCAAGAATTGACAACCGATTGTCCATTGCCGGAAGAGATTCAGCCATTTTTTGATCAACATAAACAGCAGATCAAGCGAATTGCTTATCGTCCGGCGAATGGAAAGGTATTGCTTCACTTTGAACATCTGCGTTTTACTGAACAAAATTACACGCGGTTCCATCCGAGTCAAACGGTGGTGCTCGCTCGCTGGAAGAAGGCAGATTATTTCGGTTTACCTGTCATCAGCAAGCCGGAATTAGCCGGAGAGGTTAATAAAGAAGCCCATGCTGAATATATTGAAAAAGCAAATGCTCTCCTTAAACCTTACGCAAAGCACCCCGTCTTTGGCAATGTCTTTTTTAGAGAAAAGCTTCGGAAGGACATTGTGCAATTTATTGATGTGATTGACCAGACAGAAGTTCTATTTCAGATGGAGCCAATTGCAGCCGTCATTGTGGGGACGACGGAGGATGCTTACAGCCGCGTACTGGCACTGCAAACAGTGAAACGCCAGCTCACGAGTATCTGTCTTCAGCACGGCGCACTTATGGGAGACGAAGCCTTTTTGCCGATTTTCACGACGTGCCATGGGGTGTTTGGAAAGTATGAAAAGGACTGGTATGTAGACAAAGGCTGTCAGCCGGAACAGGTGGAGATCACAGGTCATCCGAGGTTTGATTTGGTGAAGGATCGAACGCCGCTTCAACAGGAACTCATCTTTCGTAAATTGAACTTCAATCCTGCCAAAAAGACCGTGCTTGTGGCAACGCAGCCGTTCTCAAAAGCCTTCTATGGTGATGTTCTTAAAACGATTGCAAAACGGAAAGACATTCAGTTGATCATGAAGCCGCATCCGTGGGAAATTGCCCGAAACCGATTAAATGAGTATGTGTCCATTGAACGAGCTGGAAATCATGTGAGATTGATTAAAAAAGATATCGACTTATATGACCTGCTGCCATATATGGATATGGTCATTACGCTCACATCAACCGTCGGTCTTGAAGCAATGCTCTTTGAAAAGAGTGTGCTGATCGGGAAAATGACAGAAGGCAGAAGATACCCTTATTACGAGTCGCTTGGCAGCTATCATATGGAAAACCCTGTTGAACTGGCTGAGAAAGCCATTCGTATTTTGTCGGATGATCAAGAGATGAAGCTGGCAAAGCAGCAAGGAGCTCAATTCATTAAACAACATTATCCGCATGCGCGATCGACCGATGTTCTGCTTTCTCTGCTTAAAACAAAAACAGGTGTGGATTTTCAGAGATGAAGATAGGGGTGTGCAAGCGATATGGAAAAAAAGAGAGCGCAATTTCTTCCTTATGCCCTGCCGTTGATTGAGCAGGAAGAAATTGACGAAGTCATTGGAACATTAAAATCCGGCTGGCTGTCAACCGGACCAAAAGTAAGACAGTTTGAAGAAGAGTTTCGGCAGCTGACCGGTGCAAAACATGCGATCGCTGTCAATTCATGTACGGCTGCTTTATTTTTAGCCTTAAAGGCTAGAGGGATTGGGAATGGGGATGAGGTGATTACAACGCCTCTGACATTCTGCGCAACAGCCAATACGATCATTCATACAGGGGCAGCACCTGTATTTGTCGATATTGACCCAGCGACTCTCAATCTCGATGCAGAGAAACTAGAAGCGGCGATTACACCACATACAAAAGCGATTGTCCCTGTTCATTTTGCTGGTCAATCGTGCGATATGGACCGGATTTTAGCCATTGCCAAAAAGTACGATCTATTTGTGCTCGAGGATGCCGCTCATGCTCTGTATACAACGTACCATGGCCAGCCCATTGGAGCGATTGGTGATGCGACTGCCTTTAGTTTTTATGCGACGAAAAACATAGCGACTGGAGAAGGCGGCATGCTGACGACAAACGATGATGCGCTTGCCGCTCGGATCAGAAGACTAGCACTCCATGGGATGAGCAAGGGAGCGTGGAATCGTTATGGAGAAAAAGGAACATGGTACTACGAGGTCGAGGAACCTGGCTATAAAATGAACATGTTTGATGTGCAGGCATCGTTAGGGCTTGTCCAGCTAAGCCGTCTGGATGATATGCAGGCGCGGAGAGAACAAATTGCGAAAACATACAATCAGGCTTTTCAAAAAGAAGCAGGGCTGATTCTGCCGCCTGTCCATCATGAGGGAAGACATGCATGGCATTTGTATGTACTGCAAGTGGATCCAAAAGAAGCATTCATCACACGCGATGAGCTGATTGATCAGCTGCAAAAGGAGTATAAAATCGGCACGAGTGTTCACTTTATCCCTGTTCATTTGCATCCATACTATCAACAAACCTATCACTATTCACCAGAGGATTTCCCTAAGTCACTCGCTTACTACAAGCGGACTCTCTCACTGCCTCTTTATCCAAGTATGACAGATGAAGATGTGCAGGATGTCATCACCGCGGTGCTGTCTATTTTAAAAGAACAGAAGGCATCTTCATGAAGACCGTTCATGCAATAGACGATCAGGTGCTGTCCGCTTGGCTGGAGAAATACGGCCAGAAAGCTGAACAAATGAAAGGCTTCAAGCAGTTTGGTCTTGTCAGTGGCGCCCAGCTCAAAGCGGTGCTGTTATTCGACTGGTCAAAATGGGAAAGCGGCATATTTGATCAGCATATTTTTCATGTGAAGTTTGCGGAAGCTGAGTCATCATCTGCTTTTCAAGAATTGATGGAGCGCTTCATCAATTGGATGAGAACAGAAAAATGCGATTTTTTCTTTTTACGTCTTGAAGCGGCTGATCTTGAAAAAAACCGCATCGTTCAAAGGCTGTCACATGTGTACTATGTGGGCGGTCTCACTCGGCTTGAGGCGCCGCCTGTTCACATGGAGATGCCATCAACAGGTGAAGATGTGGTGATAAGTCTGCCGGATGAAAAGGAATACGATGAGGCGGTTTCACTTGGTCATCAGGCTTTTGTGAAAAGCCGGTATGCACTCGATCCATTTTTAGACCAGAATGTCGTCCAGCATTTCTATCAAGAATGGATGAGAAACAATTTGCTCGGACGTGCAGATATCAATCTCGTGGCAAAGGTGAACGATGAAGTCGTGGGCTTGATACAAGGGATGACCAAGGGCGATGAGATGGCGCTTGAGCTGTTTGCGATTAGACCGGATGTACAAGGAAAAGGGATCGGGAAAAAACTGTTTATCGAGATGATGAAGGTCTCTTATGAGAGAGGGCATCGTTTTATTTCTGCCGGAACACAGCTGCATAACACAACCGCCATTCAGCTGTACGAAAAGACGGGCTTTAGAACAACAAATGCCTTCTTGTATTACCATGTATGGCCGAAAAAAGGAGAGAGATAAGATGGCGCATTTCTATATTGGAGATCGCAAAGTGGGGGATGGTGCGCCTGTTTTTATCATTGCAGAGGCAGGCATTAACCATGATGGAAAGCTGGATCAGGCGCTTGCTTTAATTGATGTGGCAAAAGAAGCAGGTGCCGATGCAGTGAAGTTTCAAATGTTTCAAGCTGATCGGATGTATCAAAAGGAACCGGGTTTATACGAAACAGCCAAGGGAGAAGAGGTATCCATTTTTTCTTTAGTCGAACAAATGGAGCTGCCGCCAGAATGGCTGCCAGCTTTATTGACGCGCTGTGAGGAAAAAGGGCTGATGTTTTTAAGCACAGTGTGTGACGAAGAATCTGCGGATCTATTGAATCAAACCGATCCGCCGGCTTTCAAACTGGCATCCTATGAAATCAATTATTTGCCTCTTTTGCGTCACACGGCTTCTTTTCAAAAGCCCATCATTTTTTCAACAGCCGGAGCCACTATTGCAGATGTTCATGAAGCATATGAGGCAATTATAAGCGAGCAAAACCATCAAGTCGCCATTATGCATTGCGTAGCAAAGTATCCAGCACCTAGAGCTTACACGAATCTTCGTGTGCTTCAAACTTTAGCCTCGGCTTTTCCTGAGGCAGTCATTGGCTTTTCTGATCATAGTGAGCATCCAACTGAAGCCCCTGTTGCCGCTGTGAAGCTTGGGGCAGCCATGATTGAAAAGCATTTCACGGTAGATAAGACGCTGCCTGGGGCCGATCATTCCTTTGCACTTGATCCAGAGGAATTAAAGGAAATGGTTCAGCATATTCGAGCGGCGGAAAAGGACCGAAATCAATCAGAAGAAGACGCTCATCCTCTGTCAGAGGAGATTCTTGGCAGTTCTTATAAAACGACAACAGCCATTGAAGGGCAGATTCGTAAATTTGCGTATCGAGGGATTTTTACAACAAAAGGTATTGCAAAGGGCGAGACTTTGACAGCACAAAACCTAGCCGTATTACGTCCAGGACAAAAAAGCCAAGGTCTGCATCCGCGGTACATGGAGATTTTACTTGGCGCCAAGGCTGTGAGAGACATCCCAGCCCATACAGGCGTTTCGTGGAAAGATGTGCTCATGCAGGAGTCCGAGCATGATCAATGATGTGCTCTTTGTCATACAAGCTAGAATGGGCTCAACAAGACTGCCAAAAAAGGTGATGAAACCGATCGGCGGTATGGCACTGATCGATTTCATTGTTGAACGGGTAAAGCAATCAGATCATTACAATCACAAAACCCAGAACCTCATGATTGCTACAACAGTCGAGGCAGAGGATGATCTGTTGGCTCAATATTGTTTATCAAAGGGCTATAAGGTATTTCGCGGTAGTGAGATAGATGTACTGCAGCGATTTGCGCAGATTGTCCGTCATTTTGAACCGCAAACCATTGTCCGTTTAACGGGAGATAATCCATTTATAGATTCAAGGCTTTTGTCGAAAATGGTTGAAGAACATAGACAGAAGAAGGCTGATTACACGTATACGACTGGAACGCCACTCGGTATTTCCGGGGAAATGATCGACGCATCAATTTTACGTGAAATCGACAATTTTCCCCTTACGCAGCCGGAGCGTGAGCATGTGACGCTGTATATCCGAAAGCATCCTGAGCGATTTCAACTGCAATTATTCACACCGCCCAAAGAACTCGCATATCCTGCTTATCGATTCACGATTGATACAGAAGAAGATTATGTATTTGCCACCCGTTTACTTGAGAAAGCTGGTGGATCTATTGCTGTGCCTACGGCTGAGCTTATCTCCATTTGTGAACAAGATCCTGATATTGTTCGGTTGAATCAATTTGTGAGACAGAAGGATGCTGAATGAATAAAAAAATCATGATTGTTGTGTACGGTGGTTTTTTAAGAGGGATGGGCCATGTCGCCAGAATGAGACGGCTGGCAAAAGAATTGTTTCAAGAAGGAAACGACTTATATTTCTATACAAATGAACAGATTTGTGTAGAAATGCTCTCGCATCCAGCTTGGCACGTTCATTTAGTGCAGGAACCAAACGTATTCCTTCAAATGGAGCAGGACATAAAAGAGCTGAATCCTGATCTTCTGCTGATTGATGTGCTTGATTGTGACCTCCAGTTTCTTCGATCGATCAAAGCGTCCTCCGCCTCTGCAAGGCTGGTCTTATTTGAAGAAGAAAGAGCAGAAGCCTGCCAGCTTGCTGATGCTGTCGTGAACGGCATTTATGGTGGTCTGGACGAAAAGCGTCTGCAAGTAAATGGAACGGACTATTTTTATGGAACACCTTATTTATTGTTAGATCACGAGATCAGCAGATTAAAAGACACATATGAGGTTCGAAAAGAATGCAAAAAGGTGGTTATCAGCCTTGGAGGCAGTGATCCAGGCGGATTGTTATCAAAGGCTGTATCAGCACTCTTCGAAGCTGGCCATTTACACATTCTAGCGGTTACAGGAAAAGCCTCTCGCATCGAAGAACAAATCGAGGCTGCGCATATTCAATTCATTCGCCATACGGATCAATTACCTGCCCGTCTTGCAGAAGCCGATCTGGCGATTGTTGCTGGCGGGATGACGTTATATGAGGCAGTTTGTATCGGGGTGCCCAGCATTGTCCTTTCGCAAGTAGACCACCAAACAGTGACAGCCGCTCGTTTTGCGCAAAAGGGAGCCTGCCACCATCTTGGATTAGGTGACCTTGTGGATGAAAAGGATATATGGCGTGCTGCTCGAAGACTATCCGCCAGTTACTTTCTCCGCAGGAGCATTCATCTCAATGGACGGTCACTCATTGATGGAAAAGGAACCGAACGAGTGAAAAACATTCTTATACACCTCATGAATCATCACCAAAAAGAACATAAGGATGTGTAGATGTGAAGGGAGTTATTTTAGCAGGAGGAAAGGGATCACGACTGGCACCTTTAACGAAGATTTTCAATAAACATTTATTGCCGGTTGGTCCATATCCAATGATTTATTGGTCTTTGTTCAAACTGAAAGAAGCAGGGATTTTAGATGTGATGATCATATCACAAGAAGAACAAATCCCGCTGTTTCAAAAGCTACTTGAAGGCGATCAGGAACTCGGGATGAACATTGTCTATCAGGTACAGCCTGAAGCTTCTGGAATTTCGGACGGTTTATCCTATGCAAAGCCCTTTGTAGAAGAGGAGAAATTTGTGCTGATGCTAGGTGATAATGTATTTGAGGATTCGCTAAGCCCTTTTGTTGAAGCCTTTCAGCAGCAAGAAAGTGGAGCGAAGGTTCTGTTGAAAGAAGTGGCAGATCCAAAGCGGTTTGGCATTGCAGAAATTGATGCCGCTCACCACCGGATATTATCAATTGAGGAAAAACCGGAGCATCCGCGTTCATCTTACTGCGTCACAGGCATCTATTTTTATGATCAAGAAGTCTTTCAATATATAGAGAAAATCTCGCCGTCAGATCGAGGCGAATTAGAGATTACAGATGTAAACAATCTCTATATCTCAAATAGCCAGCTGACCTATGATATGTTAAAAGGGTGGTGGATTGATGCAGGAACACATGAATCTCTCCACCAAGCATCTACGAAAATGTTTGAAACGATGAAGAAAAAAGAGGGATACGAATGACGAAGTCTTATTTAATTACAGGCGGAGCGGGATTTATTGGACTAAATTTTGTGAAGCTGCTGCTTCAGGAAACCGATGTCCGGCTCACTGTTTTTGACAAGTTAACATATGCCAGTCATCCAGAGGAGATGGATGAATTATTAAAGCTGTCTCATTTTCGTTTTATTCAAGGGGATATCACCCTTCAGCATGAGTTGGATCAAGCATTTGATGAAGTCTATGATGCCATCATTCATTTTGCAGCGGAATCCCATGTTGATCGCAGTATTGAATCGGCTGAGCCCTTTATTCAAACCAATGTGCTCGGCACCTATCGTATGCTGGAGGCAGTCTTAAAAGGAAAGGCGAAAAAACTCATTCATATTTCAACAGACGAAGTATATGGAGATTTGGAGCTGGATGATCCTGCTTTCACAGAACTAACACCACTTTCACCGAATAATCCTTATTCAGCAAGCAAGGCGAGTTCAGATCTGCTTGTGAAATCTTATATCCACACTCACCAATTACCCGCGATGATCACACGATGCAGCAACAACTACGGACCGTATCAGCATGAAGAAAAATTAATACCGACTATTATTAGAAAAGCGATCAATGGTGAAAACATCCCGATTTATGGAGACGGCCAGCAGATTCGCGATTGGCTGTATGTAGAGGATCATGCGAGAGCTGTAAAGCAGGTCCTTGAAAGCGGAACAGCTGGGCAGGTGTACAATATTGGCGGCGGCAACGAGAAAACGAATCTCGATTTGACCAAGACCATTCTGACGCAGCTCGGGATCAGTCATGACCGTATTGCGTTTGTTCAAGATCGAAAAGGGCATGACAGACGGTATGCCATTGATGCCAGTAAGCTAAAACGGGAGCTCGGCTGGACGCAGGAGACGTCATTTGAAGCAGGTATTGAAAAAACGATCAATTGGTATTGTGCCAAATTTGATCAGGGCGAAGAAGGGTGACGGATGAAAGTTTTAATCACCGGTGCAGGCGGGCAACTAGGGAAAGAATTGAGCAGACAGCTCAAGGAAAAAGATATCACCGTCATTGCCTTAACGAGGAGTATGCTCAATATCGCAGACCAGCAAGCAGTCAGACACGCAATGAGACACTTTCAGCCTGATATTGTTGTCAGTGCAGCAGCATATACATCTGTTGATCAATGTGAAACAGAAACGGAAAAGGCGTATCTTGTCAATGGCATTGGCGCCTATTATACAGCGCTGGAGGCAAAGAACGTGGGGGCTGATGTGTTACATGTCAGTACAGATTATGTATTTGACGGGCAAGCAGACAGCCCTTACCAAGTCGATGCACAAGCAGATCCTCAAACCATTTATGGAAAAAGTAAAAAGCTTGGTGAGGAATTGATTCATCTCGTGTCAGACGAAGTGAAAATCATCCGTACATCGTGGCTATACGGACATGAGGGACATAACTTTGTGAATACCATTCTTAGGCTCGCAGAAACAAAGGATCATTTGCGCATCGTGAACGATCAAGTAGGATCACCTACTTATACAAAGGATGTCGCAGAGGCAATCATTCATTTGTTTGATCAGAAGGCAGGGATTTACCATGTCAGTAACCGAGACAGCTGTTCCTGGTTTGACTTTGCGTCAGAAATTGTCGCAAAAAGCGGCCTGTCTACGACCATTGAGCCAATTTCCACGGAAGAGTACGGCTTCCAAACGCCTCGTCCAGCCTATTCTGTGTTAGACCTTCAAGCGATTGAAGCCACAGGCTGGCAACCAAGACATTGGAAGGATGCACTTCACGAATATTTGCAGAAAGAAGGGAGATGGCATCAGCATGATTGATGGTGTACAAACGAAAAGACTCATGAAACATTGTGATGATCGCGGCTTTTTTTCAGAGCTCATTCGAGATGATGAGCCGATGCTGAAACGCTTTGGGCAGGCATCGTGGTCGAAAAGCTTTCCAGGAGTGATCAAAGCCTTTCATTATCATGAAAAGCAAGACGATGTTTGGTTTTTCCCAGCAGGTCATGCCCAGGTCGTTTTATACGATTTGCGTGAGGATTCTCCTACAAAGGGTCAAACCGACGTGTATTATATGGGGGAAGACAATCCAATGCTGCTCCTCATCCCAAAGGGTGTCGCACATGGATACCGAGTACTAGGCGAGACGCCGCTGCAAATTGTCTATTTCACGACAGAATCTTATGACCCGAAAAACCCAGATGAAAAGAGAATCGCTTGGAATGACGAGACGATCGGATTTGATTGGGAAACGACATTTAAATAAAGAACAGAGGCCTTTCGCAGGAGAAAGGTCTTTTTTTGTTGAAATACATTCTATATGTGTCATTTTATGTATGTTTACTAAGTTGAGTAGAAAAGGGATGTGGATGAGTTTGTCTAAAAGAATTGCATTTGTCACAGGGGCAAGTACAGGGATTGGAAAGGCAATTGCTATAAAGCTTGCCGCCCAAGACCATGTAAAAGTCATCATCAATTCTAGAAATCAATCCTCACTAGAAGATGCGCAGCAGCACATTGGGCGTATGGCAGAAACAAAAGAGCCGGTGTCTCTTTTCTGTGGCGATATGTCGCATGAAGGAGTGCGAGCTGAGGCCTTTGCGGCAATAGAAAAAGAGTTTGGCAGACTGGATGTGTTGATTAATAACATTCCAGGAGGGAAGCCAGATACTTTTGATTCATGTGAAAGTGAGCAGATGCTCGCAGCATTTTCTCAGAAAGCCATTGCGTACATTGATACGATGAAACGTGCGGCAGCGATGATGAAAAGACATGAATACGGCCGGATCATTCAAATTGTCGGGAACCTCTGGAAGGAACCTGGTGACCAAATGTTTACGAACAGTATGATGAATGCAGCGATTATCAATGCTAGTAAAAATGCAGCCACACAGCTTGCGCCCTCAGGAATCACAGTAAATTGTTTAAACCCAGGATTTATTGCTACAGATCGGTATGAACAATTTATCGGAAACATGATGCGTCAACAGGGATTATCACGGGAAGAAGCTGTACAGGATGTTGCGTCAGAAATCCCGATGCAAAGAGTAGGTTCAGCGAGTGAAATGGCTTCATTGGCCGCTTTTATCGCATCAGAGGAAGCCTCCTATGTCACCGGACAGCAAATATCCGTCGATGGTGGTTCAATGAAAAGTATATAACATGAAAACCCGCTATATGCGGGTTTTTTGATGAAAGCGAATCGGCAGTATATGGAGCCGATCGATAAAAAGGGCAAGCTGTTCAATTGGCGCCACCATTGAGATGCGGACATGACGTCTTCCATGTGCTCCAAATACACCCCCAGGCGTCACGACGACATCTGCATGCTCGAGTAAATAGTCGGCAAAAGCATGAGAATCCTCGAAATCATCAGGGATCGAAGCCCATAAATAAAAGGCGCCGGCTGGACGTTCAATGGTCCAGCCAAGCTGCTTCTCCGCTTGACGGATGAAGAAATTCATTCGTTCAAGGTAGACTTCTTTCAAGGATTGAATATGACAGTCATCACTTTGTAAGGCAATGGTGGCGGCTTGTTGAAATCCGCCATACATACTGACAAACACATGATCTTGGAAGGCGTTTATGGCATGAATGATGTCCTCATTCCCTACAGCAAAAGCGACTCTCCATCCTGCCATATTGAATGTTTTGGATAAAGAATATAATTCCACGCCTACTTTTTTTCCAAGAGGTGCCTTTAGAAAGCTTACTGGTTTTTGCTCATAATGAAATGAACCATAGGCAAAATCATGAATCACATGCAGACCGTGAGCTGAGGCAAATTCCGCAGCCTCTTCAAAAAATGCTTCACTTGCCACAGCACCTGTAGGGTTATTCGGATAATTTAAGAAAAGAACCTTTGCCTTTTTTAACACGTCTGGATCAATTGACGGGAAATTCGGCAAATAGCCATTTTCCTCTTCCAGTCGGATGCAGTATGGCTTTGCGTCCGCCATCAAGATGCCTGAATGATATTCTGGGTATCCAGGATCGGGGACGAGGGCAATGTCCCCTGGATCAAGCAGGCACTGACTCATCACATAAAGGCCTGTTTTCCCTCCATTGAAAAGGGCAATCTCCTTCTGCGGGTCAACCTCAATGCCGAATTCCTTTCTGTAGAAATCTGCAATGGCTTGCTTGAAAAAGTCAAAGCCTCTAAAAGGAGCATATTGCTGAAATTGCAAAGTGCCTGCTGCCTCTTGAAGGGCACTCACAATATGGGCAGGAGTAGGAAGATCGGGATTTCCCTGACCAAGGTTCACAATGTTCGCTCCGTTTTGTGTTTTATGTGCAATTTTCTCAAATACGGTTCCAAATTTTTGTTCTGGCAGCCGTTCAATCATGTTAGATGGTAAGATCTTCACCACGTTACCCTCTCTTTCTATCCCTTCACTAGTTCATCCATTAACTGAATGGTAGCCTGCTTCTGAATGTTACGGATGGATGCGGCAACATCCTGAGAAGACGAGCCTTTTAATTCAAGAGACACGATGCCATTAAATGCTTCAAATAAAGATAGATCCACAAAGGTTCCTTTAGGTGGGACGGATTCACTGATGATGACAGTATCTCCAACCAAAGTGTCCTGCTGAATATGCACATGATCAATGGTGATGTGTGTGACCTCAGGCGGAATGTGTCCGCTCTCTTTGAAATGCTGAGGGTATAAATGACAGTCTGCTAAATAATGCGTATGTCCAGAAAGCAGTTCTTTTGGCAAATCAGCCTTTTTTCCATCGACTAATACATCAATCAGCAGCTTGGCCATATCTACCCCAAAGACCTTTTTGATATTCGGAATCATATTCCAGCCAGCAAATCTAGCTGCTGATTCGATTAATCCGGTTTCTCGATTTTTCATGAGCTTGATTTCTGTATGAGTGGCACAGTTTTCAAGACCTAGCCCTTCATTTGCCTTCTTTGCTGCCTCAATGATGAGTTGCTGGGCTTCATTGTCTAGGATCGACGGAGTAATATGAGCCGTTTCTGTAAAACCGATTTGAGGGGTCTTATCATGAATGACAAAAGGGATATATTCACCCTCAACGACTAACCCTTCAACACTGACATAATCAGCGTAGCCGTCCTCTTGATACCAATCCTCGTAAGCACCCTCTAAGTATGTTTCAGCGACAAACGGAGCTTCATACGTCACAGCGTTTGGAACGGGAATGGTTTGCAAATAGGATTGTACGTTTAAAAAGAGATCATCACTGCCGGCTCGGTCATGAAAAAGGGTCACGCCAATGGAGCTTGCTAAATATGTAGGCTTTAAAATAAGCGGTGTCCCGATATGTTCAATGGCTTGCTGGAAATCAGCTAAAGTAGTGACAGGCTGAGTTTTTACTGCTTTGACCCCAGCCGCGTTGAATGCAGCCCTCATTTGACTTTTATCACGCGCTAATTCAGCTGCCTTTACCCCAGCGCCGCGCAGTCCAAGACGCTCAGCGGCTTTTGCCATTGGTGCAATGAATAATTCATTATTGGTGGTGATCGCATCCGCTTTGAAAAAGGAAGCCACACGAACTAGGTCGTCCACCACCTCTTCCTCGGATTTCAGATAATCGTCATGTGCCCAGTAAATAGAATCTGGATGTTCAAAAGAAGGGTTTGTGTCAAAATAATCTCGATCTTTGATGACGGCAATGGAGTATTTTTCGATTAGCTCAGCGTGTCCCTTTGTAATAGCAAAGGGTCTCGGGATATAAGAAACGATATGATACGATGCAGCCACGCTTTCGTAAAACATATGGGGCGGGCATCCTCCCAGATCAGCAATGACAAGTACGGTTTTTTTACTCAATGAAAGCACTCCTTTTTATCTAGCGGTGTAACCGCCATCTGCTGTGACAACACTTCCAGTCATATAACTGGATAGATCAGAGGCGAGAAACAGCATGACGCCCGCAATTTCTTCGGGTTTTCCGAGACGAAGTAATGGGTTCACCTTTGCTTTTTCTTTTTTGACAACCTCAAGACTTTCTGAATGATTGTCTAAAAAGGATTTTTCATTTAATGGCGTATCAATAATGCCCGGGGCGATACAGTTCACCCTGATTTGATGGGCGGCATAGTCGACCGCCATGGATTTGGTTAGCTGGATGACACCGCCCTTTGTTGCGTTATATGCAGGGATGTCAGGCCAGCCGACAAGACCCCCGACAGATCCTGTATTGATAATACTTCCGCTTTTCTTTTCAAGCATATGCGGCAATGCATGCTTACTCATAAGAAATACACCCGTCAGGTTGACCTGTAAAATGTGGTTCCAATCCTCCAGCGTCATCTCGTGAACGGGGGAGACAATTTCGATGCCTGCATTGTTAATCAAAACATCAATTGTTCCAAAACGGTTCAGCACGAACTGAACGGTTTTTTGACAGTCAGACTCATTCGTAATATCTGTTTTGAAAAACGCAAGATGCTCGTGCGGCAATGATTCGACGAGTTGTTTGCCGCTCTGTTCATTGATGTCAGCCACTGCTACTTTTGCTCCATGCTTAAGGAAAAGCTTGACTGCGGCAAGCCCAATCCCTGATGCACCTCCTGTAATCAGGACGACTTTTCCGTCGAGGTTCATTTCTTCACCTTAGACGCTTTTGGCTTCAACCGATTATAGCGGGGAGGGAAGAAGAGATTAATAGACTTTGATGCTTCCGGCTTTGGATTTATCGCACCATGATCTTCCTTTGGATCACAGAAATAAGTGGTGCCAAATGCCATTTTCTCTGTAAAGCCTTCAATGGTCATATCATAACCTCCGCTGATGCAAATGCCGATTTGTTCATTGCGGTGTTTATGAAAAGGCATTTCACCGCCATTTCCAGGAATGTTGGCAATCATGAGCTCCATCCAATCCTCAACAAAAAAGGTGACTTCCATGCCAGGGAGTAAATCCCGTGTTTTGAAAATATCTAAGAAATAAGTAGGAGGAGCCGTATATTCCTCGCCATCTTTTAATCTCTTAATATCAATGGCGATCGCTTCCTCATCTGTCAGGTTAGATGCGCCGTGAGGGACAAAAGGTGGTGCGATATAGGCTGATTCTAAAGGGGTGAGCAATTGGGTCGATGGGCCGACCGTCATTTGAAGCTCGCCTTTTAATACGATGCCGATTTGTGCTTCGGGATGCTCGTGAGGTTCTATGATCGTGTGAGGAGGGACGTATGAAATTAACACTTCCGTATCACCTCTGACCGTGGAATATTGTGTGACACCATTCTCCCATTCTACTTTTTTGGCTTGAGGAAAATATCGTTCTTGCGTCTTTTGTTCAGTTTGCATATTATATCTCTCCTTTTCCGAATATGGACCAGCTCATTGGGATGCTTTTAAACGTTCGAATGAAGGTGAGGCCGTATGTGGCTCTGGCTACCTCATTAGTTAAAGCGAAATCAAATTCGCCGTCTCTTACTTTTTTTGCGGCAGTACTTGTCGAATTGACTAGCTCAAATTCAGCATTTTGGTGAATGAAATATTGAATCAAATTGACAGGTGCAGGGTGAGAGACAATTTTTAAATGGTGGAGCATTTGTTCTTGAAATGGGAAATCTGGTCTGACAGCCAAACCATACATGGGTGTGTCACATCTGAAAATTTGTAAAAGCTGCAGGTCAGGTCTCATGTAGAAGTGTTTGATTCCTTCGTATGCGTGTGGAACGAGAGTGTATTGGAGTGCGTTAGAGAGAGTATGTTCAATGCAAGTTTCGAACGTGTCGTAAAGGGATAGTTTCGTATGAGTGCCGAGTGTAGTGGTGGAATGAGAGATGAAATGTTTTGCTGCATATTCACTGCTTGTCCCCTCAGGGCCTAGTGTATTGACTGTAAACATCTTAGGTGAAACGATGGGCTCTTCTTTGAAATGAAAAACATCATTCTTTAAGATCATGTTTACCATCCAATCTTTTTCAAATTTTTACTAGATTATAAAAAATAAAATTGGCAATTGTCAACAAAATTTATAAAAAATGTATTTTATGATGATATTAAAAATTGATCTAAAAAACTGCACATACCGAGATGTGCAGTGAAATGAGCTTACGTTTCAAATGTGTTTTTATGTTTCTGCTGTAAGGTTCGTTCACGTTTATAGCTGGCGAAGCTAATGAGAAAACCAACAAGCGTAATGAGTGCACATACAAGCCCTACCGTATGATAGCCGAAATGGACATAGACAGGTCCCATAAGAGCGGAACCAAGCATAACGGCAAGATTGGACGCAAGGCTGTAAAAAGCCATCACTTTGCCTCGGTGGGTTTGGGAGCAGTCGCTTAGGACAGTGCTCAAAAGCGTGACAGATAAACTTTGCATGGCACCCCAAATAAATAGGGCAAAAATCAGCAATGTCCATGAGAAAGGTGCATAAGGAAGTAAGGCGAGAACGAGCGTAATGCCGCCCAGCACAAAGAAAAGAGTACGTGTTTTGCCAAACCAGTCTGCTAATTTCCCTGTAAATACACTCATGGAAAAGCCGACGCCGTAAGCCATGATCAGAAGTCCCGCGGTCGATTGCCCTCCAGAAAACAGACTTTGCAGATAAGCTCCTAAGAACGAGTACATGCCATAAAATCCCAGCATATTACAAAATGTCACGGTCAAATAGGCGGGGACACGATCAATTTTCAAAGCTCCCCATAAAGAGGCAGTTTTCTCCCTAGCTTGAGGTGTTCCTGTATTCGCTGTGGCGGTTTGTTTGCGTGATTCAAGGATGACGAGCAGCAGGACAACGAGACTCATGATGGCGAAGATCCAAAATGTCCAGCGCCAGTTCAAACTCTGACCGATAAAGGCGCCAATTGGTACACCAAGGACAAGAGAAAGAGACCAGCTCGACACAATGAGTCCCATCACCTTGCCTCGATATTCGTAAGGAACCCGGTCGCCTACAAGAGCATAGGCTGTTGGCACAAATACACCGGTCGCCAGCCCAGAAATGGCACGGCCAGCAAAAAACACTGCCAAATTCGGGGCAGCCGCACACATCACGGTTCCAATCAAAAAGAAAGAAAGCCCGATGATCAAACACAGTTCCCTTGAATACCGGTCCCCTAAAGGAACGAGCAGCGGGGCTCCAACCAGCACAGCTAACCCATAAATGCTGATGGAAAGGGCGAGAATATCAAGAGAGTGCTGAAAGGAGTTTGATAAATCAGGCAGCAGTGGTGAAATCACCAGTTCTTCCGATCCCGCCGCAAAGACGCCAAGTGTGAGCGCGATGGCAAGTGTGATGGGAAACGTTTTAGAAGCCTTGCTGTCCAAAGATTCTTTCATCAGGTGATCCCTCCATACTTGCTTTTTCATTCAATTCCGTTAAAATAAATTCTACCATTATTTAGTTTTATTTTACATTTCGAATCATAAGTATTATCATAAAATACTTTTCAAATGGAACGACTTTCGGATAGGAGAGGTACGAATGAAAATCACCGATGTTGATGTGCATATTTTAAATGAATTGAAAGAAGATGCCCGCTTGTCTATGAGGGAATTGTCCAAACGAGTCAATTTATCCGCACCTGCGGTAGCAGAAAGAGTACGTAAATTAGAGGATGCAGGAATTATTGAAGGGTATTCGGTTCAGGTTAACTATAAAAAATTAGGGCTTATGATTGACTGCCTGCTGGAAGTCACAGTGCTAAACGGGGAGTATCAACATTTTGTGGCTTTTATGAATCAGCACCCACGCGCTTTTTTTGCTTATCGAGTGGCAGGACAGTCATGCTTTTTCATTAAGCTGTCAGTCGCTTCTCTTGAAGAAATTGAAGCCTTTATTCAGGCAGTGTCTGGGTTTACAAAAACCGTATCTCATATCGTCTTATCCGAGCACTCCTTTTCCCATCCAGTTCAGGAACGTGTGAAACAAATAGAAGAGCCAGAAATGACCGTGATGAAATAAAAAAGGACCTGACTCAGGTCCTTTTTGTTCGTCTATCTGACTGATAGCTCATAATCGTAATGATGAGCCCAATGAAGGTTACAGCTGCAGCAAATAACGGAACAAGCTGTAAATGTGTCAGTTCGATGGCGAGACCGCCAAGCGCTGCACCGCCAGCATTCCCAATATTAAAGGCAGAATGACTAAGCGTCGATGCGAGTGTCGGTGCTTCATGTGCCATGTTCATCGTGCGGTATTGCAAGGTAGGAACAAGAATAAATGAAATGATTCCCCAAACAAAAATGGTCAGCACAGCAGGTACTTTGAATTCGGAAGTGATTGTAAACAATAACAGGACAGCCATCAGCAGGATCAGTGTCACCATAATACTCGGCATCAGCTTCCAATCGGCAAGCTTTCCGCCAACTAAATTCCCGATGGTCACCCCAAGCCCGAAGAGAACAAGGATGAGCGTCACCCCATTTTCCTGAAAACCAGTCACTTGCAGCAGGATCGGGCTGATATACGTAAAGGCGGTAAACACACCTGCAAAACCAAAGATCGTCATTGCAAAAGAAACGAGTACCTGTGGCTTTTTCAAAACAGACACTTCATTTCGAATATCCAGTACTTCTTCCTTCGATTGATTGGGTACTAAGCTGATGATACCGATTAAGGAAATGAGCCCAATGACGGCAATAACAAGAAACGACATACGCCAGCCGAATTGATTTCCGATGAAGGTACCAAACGGCACACCCAGTACATTGGCGACCGTCAGTCCTGTAAACATGAAGCTGATCGCACTTGCACTTTTCTCCTTAGGCACAAGCCGCGCAGCCATTATGGCTCCGACGCCAAAGAAGGTTCCATGAGCAAATGACGTCAAAATACGTGCGGCCATTAATAGACCGTAAGTGGTCGATACAGCGGCAACAGCATTTCCCGCCACGAACAGGATCATTAATAGAATGAGAAGACGTTTCCTCGACATTTTCCCAGTTGATAATGTTAAAATAGGTCCGCCAACTGCGACACCAAGTGCGTATCCGGTAATCAGCTGACCTGAAGCAGAAATAGATACATGGAGATCATTTGCGACGTTTGGCAAAAGTCCCATAATGACAAATTCAGTCATGCCAATCGAAAACGCACCGAGCGTTAAAGCAAAAATAGCGATGGGGAAGTTTTTCATGATGTGATCACCTTTCTAAACAAATACATAAAAAAAGCTTCGGAAAGTTCCGAAGCCTTAAGTGTTTATCATACATGGAAATAAGACGCCAGCTGCTCGTTTGCTAATCGGTTTCCGACAAAGAAGGAACCAAATTCGCCGTAGCGTGCACTGACTTCATCAAAGCGCATTTCATAAACCAATTTTTTAAATTGAAGCACATCGTCAGAGAAAAGAGTGACGCCCCACTCATAATCATCAAAACCGACGGAGCCTGTAATGATCTGCTTTACTTTCCCAGCATAACTGCGGCCAATTAAGCCGTGGCTTCTCATGAGTGATTTACGCTCATCCATAGAGAGCATGTACCAGTTGTCATTGCCAGAACGTCTTTTATCCATTGGATAGAAGCACACGTATTGAGAAGAAGGGAGCTCAGGGTATAGACGCGCACGTACATGCGGGTTCTCATAAGGATCTCCGCCATCTCCGCCTCCAGCTAAGTAGTTGCTGAGTTCCACAACTGAAACGTACGAATAAGCTGGGATCGTAAACTCTGCTAGTCGTGTCTTGTTGAATTCAAGTTCAATTTCACCCAGTTCTTCCATGGTTGGACGCAAAATCATGAGCATAATATCTGCTTTTTGGCCGACAATACTATAGATTGTTTGGCTTCCCGCCTTATCGTGCTCAGCTGTTTTCCATTTTTCTAATAGACCTGTGAACTCATGAAGAATCGCTTGTCGCTCATCACTTGTCAGCAGCTTCCAAGCTGTCCAGTCAAAGGTTCTAAAATCATGCAGTGCATACCAGCCGTCCAGTGTTTGAGCTGCTTCATTGGTTGTATGTTGTTCGCTCATTTATTTCACTCCTATTTACAGTTTTCCATCTGTTCCAACTATAACATAGTTTGTCCAAATGAAGATGTGATCAAAACTTGAACGACGAAAACAACTTTTATGGAAATTGGTTAAATTAGTTTGAAAAATAAGAATTTAATTTGTAAGCGCTATAATGTAAGTTGGTAGTTTGAATTTATGTAGAAGAAGAGTATGCTTAAAAGAGAACGCTTTTTTTGTAAAATCAAGGAGGGTATATAAGTGGCAGATATTTTTTCAACAGTTCAGGAAAAGGTTGCAGGTAAAGGAGTAAAGATCGTTTTTCCTGAGGGAATGGACGAACGCATTCTAACAGCCGTTCAAAAACTAGCAGATGGCAAAGTATTGCAGCCAATTGTTGTAGGTAAAAAACAAGAAGTTGAAGCAAAAGCAAAAGAATTAGGTCTTACACTTGATGGTGTTGATGTGTATGATCCTCATACATATGAAGGTTTTGAAGAGCTTGTACAAGCTTTCGTAGAAAGACGTAAAGGCAAAGCAACAGAAGAGCAGGCAAGAAAAGCATTACTAGATGAAAACTACTTCGGTACAATGCTTGTATATAAAGGTCTTGCAGACGGACTTGTGAGCGGTGCAGCACACTCAACTGCTGACACAGTGCGCCCAGCACTTCAAATCATTAAAACAAAAGAAGGCGTAAAGAAAACATCTGGCGTCTTCATCATGGCTCGCGGCGAAGAGCAATATGTGTTTGCTGATTGTGCAATCAACATTGCACCAGACAGCCAAGATCTAGCTGAAATTGCGATCGAAAGTGCAAACACAGCCAAAATGTTCGACATCGAACCACGTGTGGCAATGCTTAGCTTCTCTACAAAAGGCTCAGCAAAATCAGACGAAACAGAAAAAGTATCTGAAGCAGTTCGCATTGCAAAAGAAAAGGCACCTGAGCTTGTACTTGATGGAGAATTCCAATTCGATGCAGCTTTCGTTCCTTCAGTAGCAGCGAAAAAAGCGCCAGATTCCGTCATCAAAGGCGATGCGAGCGTATTTGTTTTCCCTAGCCTAGAAGCTGGAAACATCGGCTACAAAATTGCACAGCGCTTAGGTAACTTTGAAGCTGTAGGTCCAATCTTACAAGGCTTAAACCAGCCAGTAAACGATCTTTCAAGAGGCTGTAATGCCGAAGACGTTTACAACCTTGCGCTCATCACAGCAGCTCAAGCACGATAATAGTAACGATCAAAAAAGCTAGTTTCGTTTTCACACGAAGCTAGCTTTTTTTGCGCGTGTTAAATAGGTATAAAAACCCAATACCTACGATTCATTTTTCGTTGAATTCGTTTTCAATCATATGCCTCTTGTGCTAGGAAATGGTAACATAACGGAGGACTATTTGAGGAATAGAGGTGTTTGACGATGTCTGGAGCTATCATCGGTTATACAACAGCCTTGTATTCGTTAAAGGCAGACATATCCATAAAAAAAGAACAAATCATAGAACTCAACATGTGTCGAAAAGAAATAAAAGAAGCAAAATCGGCTCTGGCAGATGCTAACAAGAAAATCACTCATCCTGATCTGACATCACATACATGGTTTGGCCGTCTTGCAGATACGTTTGATGACATTCGAGACGAGATGGCATCTGCCAGTCAAGAGATAAAAGGTGTACAGCTGACCAATTTAGTGAATCGAATTGATGAGAAAATCAGTGACCTAAAATCGGAGATCCATTCGTTAGAACATGAGATCCATTCCGTTGAAAGAAAAATAGAGAAAGAAAAGCAGAAACAATTGGAAGAAAAAAGAGGGAAGTCACATGAGTAGAGAAATCAAAATAGATGCCAGTGAAATCAATCGAGTTTTACAACAGGCCAAACAATCAGGCGCTCAAATGAATGCAAAACTTCCAACAACCATCAAAGGGAGAAACCAGCTCCTGGCAGCAGACACATTAGAAAAAATCAACCAACAGTTGAACGAATTAAGTACATCCTACATAGGCATTCTTCAGAAACAGCTTGTACAAACAGAACAAGCGGTGAACACCATGATTGAAACGGACAAGGCGCTTGCCTCCAGCAGTAAAAGAAAATAAAGGAGAACGCAATGAAAACCCTTGACGCCTTTGCGCTAATAAACGGAATTGACCAAACGCTGAATATATTAAAGCAGCAATCACAACAAATCAGCTCTTTAGAAAAACAAATTCATCATATCATTTCACTCGATGGTGCACTAAAGGGAGAGGCGGGACAAGCCATCCGCACCTTTTATACAGAATGTCATATTCCCTTCCTGCAATTCTTTCAGATCGTCATTGAGGAATACAGCACTGCGCTGAAAAACACAAAACAGGCGCTTCATGCTCTTGAATCAAATCAGCACGGCTTGATCTCACAATCATTTATTGAACACGAACTAGATCAAGGACTAAAAAAAGCAGAGCGCACGATATCCGAGATTGTAACAGATGTAAACCATGCCATAGGTAGCATTAGTCATATTGTTCATTTGCCAAATGTAGACGAATCAGCTTTTCAGCAAAACTATCAAAAGGCATGGCTCGAGACCTCAAGAACCATTGGTCTGCTTCATGCATTTGACAGAGAGCAGACAAGCGCTTTACAAGAAACAAAAAGCGCCCTTCAAACAATGAAGCAATACATCAACACGTTAAGCACCATGTTCACCGGCCCAAAAATCGACATCACCACCTATCAAAAAGGGTCTATTTTCAAAAATGGAAAAGAAGAAAAAATAAGCAGCACCATCAGTGGATTGAATGACAAAGTAGATAACCCGAAAGACAATCCGATGACGCTCATGCTGAAGAAACTGAGTGAGAAAGAACGGGCGAATGTGGAGACGGTTGTCCACGAAAAGCCGTCTAGTAAAATCAATCAAACGACCGTGACCTTAAATGGAAAAGTATATCATATAAATGAGTACAAAAAGATCAACTTCGAAAATGCCAAAACGGTTGAGGTCATGCGAGACGGAATGCTGTATCGGTTACGAATATCTGAAAAGAACAAAGTAACAATTGAGAGCGTTAAACCGATGTCAGATGTAAAAACAGGCGATCAACCCCAAAACATCTTAAATACAGCGGTTGAATTTACAGGAATAAACGACGCCATTCGAGCGATTACAGGAAGAGATCCTGTAACAGGTGATAAAGTCGCTGATATGGATCGTTTAGTATCCGGGGTGTACATGGTTCCAAGTACCAACATTGTTAAAGTGGGGAAATATGTTTTTAAAATTATTAAAGGGGAGAAGGTAGCTAAGAGGGTTGAGAAGAGTGCTGGAAGTGCGAGGAATGGGGCTAAAGATTTTGAAAAGTCGTTAGTGAAATTGCCTCCAGCAGAGCGCGTTGCAGCTGTAAAAATAAAAGTAAAAGAAGTTGCTAAAAGTAATGGCTTAATAAAAGATTCAAAATTAAGTAAGATTAATAGTAGGGATGTATATAAAGACCCTAAAACTGGAGATTTATATTCAGTAGATACGCAGCATGGTCGTTTTGAAAAAACAAATAACAAGGGGAAGCATCAAGGAGAAGTTGATTTTGATTTCAAACAAACTAAACCTGCTGATGCATCTGGTGGTCATAATTTAAAAATTAAGTAGAGAGGATGTAATAGAAATGATTGGGAATGATTGGATATCTGTTCGTGAAATTGAAGACGATACTCGAATTTGGGCTGGAACTATAATCAGAGTTTTTAAGGAGGAAATAAATAAGGACAACATAGAAGATAATTTCTATGATTACATCGTTTCTTTTATTTATGATAACAATGAATATTTACAATTAACCTGCCTAACTCAAGGGGAGGGTGGAAATATTGTTTGTATATTGCAAACAGAACCAAATTCTAATTATTCATTAGGTAAGGAATTGAAAAGAATGATGGATGATGGTTCAAACTCTGTTTTTGTGAAATTTTCACCTGAATGTATCGTTAAATAAACCTCTAATATGAGTTGGACAGACCAGATTCTTTTCAAAATAAATGAGAATAAATGAGAATAAGTGATAGAAAAGGTGAGTTTACAGAGATGTCGCTCATCTTTTTTCTATCTAAGTTAGTTTTATGATGGCACAATACAAATCGATAAAGTGATTGGATATTTTGAAGGAACTGATACAGAAAAAATCAAATCCGCAGCTGCGGAAACGCCAAACGCATATTAGACGGTGAAGTCGTCTCAACCACCGAAAACATCATCCTAGAATACAGCGGCATCTACGATGGCTATCGAGCCGTCACAGGCAAAGACCCCGAAACCAGCCAAAACATCAGCAGCACAGACCAAGCTCTGTCCGCAGCTTCTATTATCCCAATCACGAAAATAGTGAAGGTTGGGAAATATGTTTTTAAGATAGATCAAGGGAAGAATGCGGTGAAGAGGGTTAAAACACCTACTTACGGTAAACAATCCGTACCAAAAGGACCGTATTGTGAAGTAAATGGTTTCCCTGCAAAAGTAAAATCAGGAGCTCAAGAAAAACATATTCCAGAAACACCAAATTACAAGCAAGAAGTAGCTAATGGAAAAAAGAAAAGCATTTTTTATGGAGATAATAAAAAGGCACAAGAATTACTTGATAAATATGCTGGATCAGGCAAAGAATTGGGTAAAAATAAAGAAAGGATAGACTTTGGCCAAGCGATAGGAAAATACTATGATATAAACACTGGAAAGTATGAAGAGACTACTAAGGGAATGATTCATTATGGAAAAGATGGAGCTCACATAGTACCAGCGAGACCATAAAATGATGAGGTGAGGTAAAAAATGAGTTATGATCCTTTGATTGGAACATTAATAAAGCATGAAACAAAAGATATGATATTAGAATGGAATAGCGGATTGAAAATATTAGGAAAATTAGATACAGTTTTTGAAACAAACAATATGTTAGATGAAGATGATATTCATTTTACAGAATATATTGCTGCCGCTTTCCAAGTAAATGATATACTATCTCATCCCGATGAAAACAGTGGAAGTGTATACGATTGGTTAATTCAAGGGAAAAGCTCTTTAGTTGAGATATCTCTTTATGATGATCCACCAAATAAGATTTTGGTAGATGGTCAAATAGTATGGAAATTGACAGATGAATAACAATTGACATCTTAGAATTTTAAATTCAAGCCCTCGTGTAAGAGGGCTTTTTTATATTTATGAGTTAGTGAAATGCTCGAAGTTGACCATAGGCAAAACTGATTTCTGAAGGTTCATAACTGGGTCAGTTTAAGCTGAAATATGGTAACGTATATGTATCATCAACTTCCCATCAATATGAATCACAGTAAAGTACCATTGACTGATCTGAAAAGTAGGAGAGTTCAATGAACAAAAAAGAAGAGCTAATAAATCAAATTCAAACCCTAATAAACTTTTTAGAAAAAGAATATTCACAAGAGATAAATCAAGGTATTCTCCAATTAATATACAAAAGAAATAAAGATGCACAAATTTTTATTCAAAACAATGGAGATCTCCAAAAGATCTTAATCATTGGAGGGGTAAGAGCCTATTTGGATAGTTACAATGACTATTTAAATCCCTTTCTAGATGAATTGCATAAAGCGGAAATTTTACTAAAAGAAATGCTGTATTAGTTTGGACTGCTGTCTATAGTTCCAGATTATCGAATGTATAAAAGAATCATGAATATAGGAGGCTCTCAAACATGATCAATTTCCCTCAAAACCCAAACAGTCACATGAATGAACCAGCAAGTGACAAACACATCAAAGAGGCAGAATCCCAGCTAACATGGTGCTGCCCCATGCTTATAAGGCCTTGCTGAAACAGACAAATGGATGTTCCATTGGAGGCGATGTCCTACTATACGGCACTGAGGACATTGCGGAACGCAATGCAACGTGGGAAGTCTATCAGTATGCAAGCAGCTATGTAGCGATTGGCGACGATGGCGGCGGACAAGTACTTCTCATGCGGCTGGTTGAAGATGAGAAAAAGGTATGGATTGTTGATGCTGGTGTAATGGACCCTCAGCATGCTGAGTTGATGACTGGAAACTTGCTGAAATGGGTGAGTGAGGGATGTATCATTGAATGATCACACTGCTTGAATGCATGAATCACTGAAAAGTAAAACCAAATCATCCAACTGAAACGCTCTGTGACGCCAAATGTCATGGAGCTATTTTGATGATATCTCTCTCATTCTCCCTCCATTCATCCCATGTTATAATAAACACAGTTTATGAACGAGAGGATATGCAGGACATGAAAAATGAACCTATTGAGTTACTGACACAGCCGAAATGGCGAATCATAGATCAATCGAGCCTCGGTCTTTATGTGGACCCGAAGCAATCCTTTGCGATGGATGATACGCTTTGTGCGTCGGTTGGGAAGGGTCTCTCACCAGCGACAGCGCGTTCTTGGGTACATCACAATACGATTGTGCTTGGGATTCAGGATACAAGACTTCCATTTCTGCAAGATGGCGTGAAACTGCTTGAGGAAGAGGGCTATCGCGTCATTGTACGCAATTCAGGCGGCCTTGCTGTGGTGCTGGATGAAGGTGTCTTGAATGTGTCATTAATCTTTGCAGAACAAAAGAAGGGCATTGATATTGACCGCGGGTATGATGCGATGGTGGAATTGGTCCGCCGGATGCTGTCTAAGTATGAGGTGGACATTGAAGCTTATGAGATTGTCGGCTCTTATTGTCCGGGCAGCTACGATCTAAGCATCAATGGAAAGAAATTTGCAGGCATTTCTCAGCGTAGATTACGCGGTGGAGTCGCTGTGCAAATTTATTTGTGTGCAGATGGAAGCGGGCGGGAACGTGCCGACTTGATCCGTCGTTTTTATAACGCCGCCTTAAAGGACAAACGACAAGAAGTGAAGGCAGTATTTCCTGATATACAGCCTGATACGATGGCGTCTTTATCAGAATTAATCGGTGAACCTATCGATTGTACGCTTCTTATGCGTCTTTTGCTAGAAGAGCTTCAAAAGCTCAGTGATCAGCTGACAGCGTCAGGACTGAACGCAGAAGAACAGCTGGAATTTGAGAAAAACATGACGCGGATGATTGAGCGGAATGAAAAGGTGTTTTCGTAAAAAGAAAGGAAGGGTTCTGGTGAAATCCAAAAACGGCGGTTACCTCTATTTACTATGGCTTCCTGTCATCATGGGAGCCGGCTACGGCATTTCGCTTTTGGTGCCGTTTCTTCAGCCTGTACTGACACTTGGCATCGCAGGTCTTTATCTTTTTATATTTGGTGATTTTCAGGTGAGACAAGTCAGGTATATTTTTATGTTCGTCTTTTTAATTAATGTCCTTTTTAGTGTGATGTTATTTTTGGGTATTTAAAAAGTGCTTCCCGCAGATGGGGAGCACTTTTGGTTATTCTGCCATTTTTTCGAGGTTGCCGTTCCGGTCCATTTTAAAGGTTGGAGCGGCAGTGTCGTCCTCTTCAAACAAAACTAGTTTTCTTGCACGGTTCATGATTTTGACAAGTGTTTCATAATCTTCTTGAATGGTGAGCTGATCCTTTTCAAGCTTTTTCACTTCCGCTTCTAGCTGTGTGACTTTATGTGAAAGTTCGTTGTTTTCTCGTTTTAACCGGCTGTTTTCCATGCGTAAGGCAGACGATTGCTGGCCATCGCCTTCATAGCGGCGCAAGAAATCAATGACATCTTCGATGGTTAAATCCTGTTGCTGCCTAAAAGGATTGGCTTCTGGCTTTTTCTCTACGACATGAGAAGCCTGTGACAATAAATGTGATAAACTAGCTAACTCTTCATTGTAGCTTTGATCCACAAACTGGAGCTGCTCGGCTGTTTCAGATGCTGGTGCAAACGTTTCTTCCTGCGCTGGTTCCAGCTCCTGTGAGAATTCCTCTTGCGTGACCGTTTCTTCTACTTGCGGCTGATAGAGTAATCGTTTCTTTGCAGGCTGGCCATTTCCGAGTGCGCGCATCCGTTGTTTTCGCTGTTTTTTGGCAAGAGCTAACGCTTTTTCATATTGATGCCTTACAACAGCATTCCATCTAAAACCGCATGCCGCTGAGGTACGGTTCAGCTTGTCTCCTACTTCTTCAAACGCATTCAGCTGTGTACTGCCCTCTCTGACGTGACGTAAGACGGTTTCTGCCAAGAGGAGATCATCTTCCTCTGACCAAGCATCTTGTCTTTGTTTTGACATGTTTAAACCCCCATATGATTTGATGGTATTAGATTAGCCAAGTTCAAGAAAGTTTATACAAGTTTGCTAAAAGGATAGTGGAAAATACTAGCTTTTATGTAAGCACGTATCGGCGGTTACAATGCGTCTTGCAAGTCCAGCCGCTTCGATGTACAATGTTGGGTGGTATATTATGACTCTTGGTTTTCCAACTGTTTCATATAGAATGAAGTTCATCATTGAAAGGAAGCGTAAGACCATGGCTAATGAGTTTCGCGTATGTGACGATTGTGATGCGACGAACCTAAAGACGTTGCTGCCTCGACTCAAATCGGTTGACCCTGATGCAAAAATTGAGATTGGCTGTCAATCCTATTGTGGTCCAGGACGAAAAAAGGCTTTTGCGTTTGTAAACAATCGCCCATTATCCGCACCAACAGAGGATGAGTTACTCGAAAAGGTTCAAAAAAAAGTCAAATAAATGTCACTGAATGTGTTCAGTCGACCTAAAAAGAGGTCCGTCCCTGTCAGGTCGGGCTTTTTACGTCCGTGCAATCTTTGAGAACACATTCACCAGCAAATTCAAGGATGTTTTCGGGGAAAGTTACCCGATATAATAGAAACACGTCTTAAAAAAAGAGGGACGAAACGATGGCGTATCCAAAAGGGAAATTATCTGAGGAAAAGGTATTTAAAGATCCTGTGCACCGTTATGTTCACGTACGGGACGCATTAATATGGGATTTAATAGGAACAAGAGAATTTCAGCGCCTGCGACGAATTAAACAGCTAGGAACCACTTACTTGACGTTTCATGGTGCAGAACACAGCCGTTTCAATCATTCACTCGGTGTATACGAGATTGTGAGACGGATTGTGGATGATGTATTCAAAGGTCGGCCGGAATGGGATGAGGGAGAACGCGAGCTTGTACTGAGTGCAGCCTTGCTTCATGACCTCGGACATGGTCCATTTTCTCATTCCTTTGAAAAGGTCTTCCACTTAGACCATGAATCGTTTACAAGAGATATTATTTTAGGGCAAACCGAAGTCAATGAAGTGCTTCGCCGGGTTAGTGATGATTTCCCGAAGCATGTGGCAGAAGTGATTGCCAAAACGTATCAAAACAAACAGGTGGTCAGTTTGATCTCAAGTCAAATTGATGCCGACCGTATGGACTATTTGCAGCGTGATGCCTACTATACAGGCGTCAGCTACGGCCATTTTGATATGGAACGTATTTTGCGCGTGATGCGTCCGAGAGAAGATCAGATTGTGATGAAGCAGAGCGGGATGCATGCGGTCGAGGATTATATTATGAGCCGCTATCAAATGTACTGGCAAGTTTATTTCCACCCAGTGACACGCAGTGCGGAAGTCATTTTAACGAAAATTCTCCATCGTGCAAAAGAGCTGCATGAAACGGGCTATATTTTCACACATGCCCCTGTTCATTTTTATTCGATCTTTGAGGGGAATGTCACCACAGAGGACTATATTAAGCTGGATGAATCCATTGTCTTATTTTATTTTCAGGCGTGGGAAGACGAAGAAGATCACGTGCTGGCTGATTTGTGCCGCCGTTTTATGAACCGCCGATTGTTCCAATATACAGAGTTTAATCCGAATGAAGAAATGACGAAATATTTCAAGCTGACCGCCTTGTTCAAGGAGGCAGGCATTGATCCTGACTATTATTTAGTCGTCGACTCTTCCTCTGACTTGCCCTACGACTTCTACAGACCAGGAGAGGAAGAAGAGAGACTGCCGATCCACCTTTTGACGCAAAGTGGTCATATTAAAGAGCTGTCGAGACAGTCAGATATTGTTGACGCCATTTCCGGTAAACGAAGAACCGATCATAAACTTTATTTCCCGATGGACTTAATTGTAGATATGTCGGAAAAAGCTGAAGAAAAGAAGGCGATCATGAAGCTGCTTGGATTGGGATAAGGAAGTACTGAAAAAGGAGATGTCGGGAATTTGTTGAAAGAGCATGCAAAGTTGATGAAGGTATTCTCTGAATCAGGGGAAATCGTTGGACGGAAGAAGCTGCAAAAGATGATTTACATAGCAAAAAAGCTAGATTTGCCTTTTTACGAGAAATACGATTTTCATTTTTATGGCCCCTATTCAGAGGAGTTGACGCTCAGAATTGAAGAGCTGTGCAACCTTGGATTCTTGGACGAAATGAAGGAAAAAAAGGGCGGATACTATCAATATCGCTATTCGCTGACGGACAATGGGAAAGAGTTTCTCGATCAGTGTGAAGTGGACATGCCTGACCTCAAAGTACTGACGCAGCAGATGAACGAGCAGTCGTCTCGTTTCCTAGAGCTCGTCTCCACAATTTTATACTTTGATGACCTGCCAGAAGATGAGGTAAAGGAAAAGGTCTTCACCATTAAAAGCAAGCAGCGCTATACGGACGAAGAATTTGAGGATGCGCTTGCTTATATTGATCAATTGAAGGAATTGAACTAGTTTCGCAAAAGCCCAGCATTTAGGGCTTTTTTTGTTTTGTAAGACCCAGACCAAAAGCGCTATTTTTCGATGAAATGTGTGCTGAAATATCCGAAAAATTAGTGAATATGACGTATTTCGACTTTTTTCTGTGTATCTAATTCCCTGTTTTTGACTGAATAGAAGGAAAATGGTGAATTTTCAGTGAATATATAACCTTGTAAAAATCAAAGGAGGGATAGGAATGAAAAAGCGTTCAGTCTTTTTGTCATTTTTATTGGTAGGTAGTTTGTTACCGGGAGTAAGTTCAGCTTCGGCACCAGTCGCGAGTGCTGGTCATGGGCATGATCATGGTCATGCGCCGTTCGAAACACATATTAGTGAGGGGTTGCCAAAGGCAAACGATTTTAAAGATTTGACGAAAGCACCTCCAATTGAACGAGATGTGAAAACAAAGGTATTAGATGAGTCTGGTAAGCAGGTAGGCTCTAGAACCTTTAAGGCGAATACAGGAGATTCTATTTCAACAAAGGCAAGTACAGGCAGTCAGAAAGTAACGGTCTATGCTGTAGCAGATGCGCAGTATCGTGCGAAATATAGTGACTGGCAGACGCGGATTGTCAGCATTATTGAGCAAGCGGACGTCACCTTTAACCGTGACCATGATGTAGACTTTGTCGTACAAGCAGTAGGATCTTGGACATCTTCTGGATCAAATGCAGAGCAAATCTTGTCAAACCTTCAGCGCAGCTTTGATGGCAGAGGATACGATTTTGTCACAGGATTTACAGCAAATCCAAACTTTGATGCGGGCGGAATCGCATATGTATACAATAGTGCACCGAGCGGAAGTGCATTTGCCGTCAACCTTGATCAAGGAACAGCGAATACAGCAAAAGCGGCTACGCATGAATACGGTCATAACTTTGGCTTACCGCATGACCCTCAAGGCAGCGGCATTGTCTGCTTAATGAATTATGATTATTCCTACACAGTCGATTTCTTTGATGCGGCTCATAAAAATCAAGTGAACCGTAACAAAGCGTGGTACAGATAAAATAAGAGACAAAAGGACAAACACCCTATGTGCTTGTCCTTTTTTTATGCTTACAGGTCGCTGATTCGTTTTCCTGCTACGGCATAGTGTTCTTTTTTCATTTCTTCAATAATGACAGAGACTTTTTCTGCACCTGCGCCTGTTGTTTCAACAACAGCATCAGTGACTTTCTCTACAAGAGCTCTTTTCTGCTCGTCTGTTCTTCCTTCTAGCATTTGAACGGTGACAATCGGCAATGCGAAAACCTCCTTTTTCCTTTTCGTGCTACGCTTCCCTTTAGTTTAAGGGACTTCTTATAGTATACTGAATGAAGTAAATCATTGTATAGAAAGAAAGAGGGATTCATGCCTTTGGACCAATTTCTTGTGTATCCATTAGAACTTATTCCATATGTCGCCATTACGCTTGTTGTTGCATTTACGATGCACGAGCTGGCGCATGCATATGTTGCGTATCGTTTCGGAGACCCGACAGCTAAGAACCAAGGGAGACTCACATTAAATCCACTGAAGCATCTTGATGTATTTGGGACGATTTTGATCTTTGTGGCTGGATTCGGCTGGGCGAGACCTGTGCCGGTCAATCGTTACCATTTTAAAAACCCGCGCTTAGCAGGAATCTGCGTCTCGATTGCTGGTCCTTTAAGTAATTTGGTGTTGGCGTTTCTAGGCTTTTTCGTGTACGTGCTTCTTCAGAAATTTGGTGGGGAGACGCTCATGCGCTTTGAGCCGGGAGTCGATTATTTCTTCCGAATCTTTATTAACTTAAACGTCATTTTGTTCCTATTTAACTTATTGCCACTTCCACCGCTGGATGGGTATCGTATTATTGAGGACGTCGTCAGCCCTCGTATCCGGGCGAAAATGACGCAATTCGAACAATATGGGATCATTATTTTTCTCATATTCGTGATCACGCCGCTAGGACAATTTATTTTTGGTCCATTGATCGGAATGCGGGATCAAATCATTCAATGGTTTGGACTTATTTTGAAGCCGCTGCTTTAGGAGGTTTAATGAATGGAAGGTAAAAAGAAGAAACCAATTGGTTTTAATATCATTAAAAAAACAGATGCAACCGACGGACACGGAGGCTTTGGAGCGGGTGCGCTCAGCCTAGATAACATTTCGCCAGTGATCATTGACGTAGAGGAAAAGGAAGCGGTCATTGATATTGGTGCAATGCATGCGAGAAGTGCCGTGGAAAAAGGGATTAAATTCTTGAAAAGCAAAGAAGAGGTACCGAACGGAAAGCCGTATTGGCTCGTATGGGTAACCATTGACCGCAGAGAAGAAGGCCCTTATTATGCGGGTGTGACGGCATGTGAAATGACCGTCGACCGTTCAATCCGCCGCGGGTATAAGTCGCTTCCAGAGCATGTGAATTTAATGGATAAATCAATGAAGCGAAAAATCGTCGTCAGTCATATGGATGACGTCTCGAAAAAGGTGCTGGCTGATTTCTTGAAGAGTCATAATGAAGCACTATGGGAAGCATCCACAGATGAATTAAAAGAAGGATTGTCTGTCTCTGAATAATTGTGAAATTTTTGTGAAGAATGGTGAATTGCTACCAATTCCAGCTGGTTTTTGAGTAAACTGGTGTTAAAGCTAGGACATGGAGAATCCCGAGATGCAGATCTCGGGGTTTTTCATGTCTTTTTTTAACGTTTCAGCCACTTTTCCCACCATTTCTTTGGTTTTTGATCTTGAACCGGATCTTGTTCAGAGGCTTTGTCCTCAGCACCGTAGCAGACACCTGTCGGCTCCGTTCCTTCTATAAAATAGGTGAATACCTTTGATTCACATCCTGGGCCTGCGAGATCGCCGGTTTTTGGATTGATATACACACCTTTTACACCGTCTGGCGGCATGAAGGAGGAGGCTGGCTGCTTCGAGAGGGCTGATTCCATAAAGGATGCCCATATCTTTTTTGCATAGGCTGTTTCTTCGACCGAGTCAATGGTGCGCCCTTTATCATAGCCCGTCCACACACCTGTGACGAGCTGGGGAGAGAAGCCGATCATCCAGCTGTCGGCTCCTGTCGTTCCCGATTTCCCTCCGTATGTTCGTGTGAGATCCTTCATAATGGTGCGGCCAGTGACACTCGTATAGCCGTTTAACTGATCATTGAACATTCCTGACATCATATCGGTGGTAATAAATGCTGCTTTTTCATCTAGGACTTGCTCTCGTTTTTGTTTTTCTTCATAAAGCACGTTGCCTTTTGCGTCCGTTACTTTCGTAATAAAGGTTGGTTTGACGCGTTTTCCGCCGTTGACCAGCATGGCGTAAGCATTGGTCATTTCAATTGGTTTGACAGGGGACGTGCCAAGGGCAAGTGATGGCACTTGATCTAGTTTTTCGTTGATTCCAAATGTTTTGCCAGCACGTACAAGCTGCTCCATTCCTAAAAATAGATGGGTTTTCACGGCATAAATATTATCAGACAGCGCCAAGGCCTGAAGCATGGTAATGCCATCATTGGCGTAATAGCCATGATAATTGCTTGGTGAATAAGCAGCACCGCTTCCTTGATCATCGAGCTCAAAAACCGTTTCTTCACTGCGCATGACGGTTGCTGGTGTAAACCCATTTTGCAAGGCAATGTAATAGAGAAGAGGTTTCATTGTTGAACCGGGCTGTCTTTTCGCTTGTGTCACTCGGTTGAATGGACTTTTCTCATAATCTCTTCCCCCTATGAGGGCGAGTACATGACCTGTTTGGGGATGAATAGCAGTAAAACCGATTTGGATGTCTGATTTCGAATACATCGTGTTTTTTAACGTCTTCTCTGCGATTTTCTGTAACTCTGGATTTAAAGTCGTTTGGATATGAAGGCCATAGGTTTCGATCTGCTCCTCAGTTAACCCCAAGCTTTGTTTCAACTCACGAATTACATCATCATAAAAATACGGGGCTTGCTTTGCTTGCAGCTGCTTCTTCTGCAAAGGGCGATAGGACAGTTTTTCTTTCGCGGCTTCAGCGGCTGCCTTTTTCGTAATCATGCCGTCCTCTTGCATGTGCCTCAAAATCATATTCTTTCTTGCGCCGGCTTTCTCTTCATTCACATAAGGGGAGTAGAGAGAAGGGCCCTTTGGGATACCGGCAAGTAAGGCAGATTCAGCGAGGGTCAAATTCTTCGCTTTTTTCCCGAAATACAGCCGGGACGCCGCTTCTACGCCATACGCTCCGTGACCATAATAAATGGTGTTCAAGTATCCTTCTAAAATCTCATCTTTTGTATAGTTTTGCTCTAAGCGGATCGTGTAAAAGGCTTCATTCCACTTCCGCTTCCACGTTTTATCATGATCTAAATACAGGTTTCGTGCATATTGCTGGGTGATCGTGCTGGCTCCTTGTACCTTAGCCATGGCACGAATATCAGCCACTGCAGCACCCGCCATCCGTTTCACATCAAAGCCATGATGCTCATAAAAGGTTTTATCCTCTACAGCTACAGCTGCCTGCCTGATATGAGGGGACATGTCCTTTAATGGCACCCAATATCTCTTTTCTCCAAAGCTGGATTCTCCAAGCTTTGAACCATCGGCTGCATAAATGGTCGTGGATTGGGGAACTTGAACAGAAGGGGCACCTTGCCATTTGGCAAGTAAAAGAATCGTCAAAAAGACAGTGCCTGCAAATAGAAAAGCGAGCAAGCCGATAAAAAAACAGGCTCGAATCGTTTTCACGGTCATGCGGATTTTTTTATTACTCATGATTGTGTCCATGCAAAGCCCCCATTTTGACGGTTTTTTATCAGTATGGAACAAAGAAAACCGTTTTAAACAAATGATTGCAAGAGCGTGCATTAAAATTGAAGAGAACTCATGCGGTTCTTTACAATTTGATATGAATCCACTATACTTTTTTCTTGGACAATCGATATAGTCATAGCCGATAAAGGCGCTAACAATAGATGTTTGTTTATTATTGGATGAGAGGAAGATGGACAATGAGCGAACTTTGGTATACAGAGAAGCAAACGAAGAATTTTGGTATTACATTGAAGGTGAACAAAACCCTTCACACAGAACAAACAGATTTTCAGCATTTAGAAATGGTGGAAACAGAAGAGTTTGGCAATATGCTGTTTTTAGACGGTATGGTGATGACATCTGAGAAAGATGAGTTTGTATACCACGAAATGGTGGCACATGTTCCTCTTTTCACTCATCCAAACCCGGAAAATGTTCTTGTCGTAGGCGGAGGAGACGGCGGTGTCATTCGTGAAATCCTGAAGCATCCAAGTGTGAAAAAAGCGACACTTGTTGATATTGATGGCAAAGTCATCGAATACTCGAAGAAATTCCTTCCTTCTATTGCTGGGAAACTAGACGATCCTCGTGTAGATGTTAAAGTCGGAGACGGCTTTATGCACATTGCTGAAGCTGACAATGAGTATGATGTCATCATGGTGGACTCAACTGAACCAGTTGGACCAGCTGTGAACCTGTTCTCTAAAGGATTTTACGCAGGAATTTCAAAAGCACTCAAAGAAGACGGTATTTTCGTGGCACAAACGGACAACCCTTGGTTCACACCTGAGCTAATTACAAATGTACAGCGCGATGTGAAAGAGATTTTCCCAATCACGAAGCTTTACACAGCGAATATTCCAACGTATCCAAGTGGTCTTTGGACATTTACCATCGGTTCAAAAAAATATGATCCACTTGCTGTAGAAGACAGCCGTTTCTTTGATATTGAGACTAAATATTACACAAAAGAATTGCACAAAGCGGCATTCGTTCTGCCGAAATTTGTGAGTGACTTAATCAAATAAATCAAGCGAAGTGGAAATGCGCAAATGACAGTTTGCGCATTTTTTGAAGCGTAAAAGGAGGAATCTTGCATGAGATTCGACGAGGCTTATTCAGGAAAAGTGTTTATTGGAAGTCATCCGACATGGGAAGATGCAAAAGTCATTTTATACGGCATGCCGATGGACTGGACCGTCAGTTACCGCCCAGGCTCACGTTTCGGTCCGAACCGCATTCGTGAAGTATCGATCGGTTTAGAGGAGTACAGCCCTTATTTAGATCGTGAGCTTCACGAGGTGCCATTCTTTGATGCCGGTGACATTCCACTTCCTTTTGGAAATGCACAGAAAAGCTTAGACTTAATTGAAGAGTATGTCGACAGCATTTTAGAAAAAGGGAAGTTTCCATTAGGAATGGGCGGTGAGCATCTTGTGTCTTGGCCGGTTTTCCGTGCGATGCATAAGAAATACCCTGATTTGGCGATTATTCATATGGACGCACATACGGATCTTCGTGAGGAATATGAGGGTGAGCCGCTGTCTCATTCAACACCGATTCGTAAAGTAGCAGGACTTATTGGACCTGAGAATGTGTTCTCTTTCGGGATTCGTTCTGGGATGAAGGAAGAATTTGAATGGGCAAAAGAAGCGGGCATGCACATTTCTAAATTTGAAGTGCTGGAGCCATTGAAGCAAGTATTGCCAAAGCTGAAGGGGCGTCCAGTTTATGTGACGATCGACATTGATGTATTAGACCCGGCTCATGCACCTGGTACAGGCACGGTGGATGCTGGCGGTATTACATCAAAAGAGCTGCTTGCATCTATTCATGCGATTGCAGGTTCTGATGTCCAAGTAGTCGGTGCAGACCTTGTTGAGGTAGCACCTGTATATGATCATTCTGACCAAACAGCGAATACAGCGAGCAAGCTTTTACGCGAAATGCTGCTTGGATTTGTGAAATAACACCTTGATAGAGGAGCTTGTCATCTCATGTGGACAAGCTCTTTTTTTACATGGAAAAGGAGGCAGTTCATGTTTTCTTCTATATTGATGGTGCTTCTCGCTTTATGTGTGTTAGCGGCAGGCATTCTCACGCTGAAACGAGAGCTCAAAGCTGAGCCGCCCGTTTTTGCTTCGAAAAAAGAAGCAAAGGAAGAGATGTTGGGGCTGTTTCAGGATCGAGGCTTTTTCTATCTGACGGCCATTGCGTTATTCATGCAGGTGGTATGTAAGCAGACGCAAATCGTGCCATTTGATTTTTTTTAGGTATTTTTGGCAAGTTCAGGCGTACAAGCTCTTTTTTATTTAATCAACAGAAAAGACTTGGGCGTAAAGGCTGGATTGGTGGTATTAGTGAGTGTCCTGTTTCTTTTTTTCTAAAGGGATGGCGGAAGATCAAAAACGAAGTTTAATCGCCGTGAAGAAGAGAAATGATGGTATGATAGGCGATCATGAATATGGTATACTATTTTAGTTAAACGGGTCTTAGCAAAGGAAGTGCAAAATGACACAAAACCAAATTTCAATTCATGTCAAGTCAGTGATGAAACCAGAGACGGAGCCGGCTGAAACGACCGAATTCCGCACGACTGGAACGTATCAAGAGAAGGATGACAAAACGTATCTCACTTACCATGAAGAACATGAAATGGGTCAAGTAAAAACCGTTGTGAAAATGAGTGAAAAAGAAATTTTTGTCATGAGATCAGGGGCCATTCAAATGAAGCAGCGCTTTCTCATCGGAGAAACGACCGTCACACATTACACGATGCCATTCGGTACACTACAGCTTGATGTACACACACATGGCATTGATCTCGATGTGGACAAGGGACTGCTGCACATTACGTACGATATGCTGACAGGGGAAGATCAAAAGCATTTACATACATTATCGATTTCGTATAAGGAGGATTTACGTTCATGAATATCGCAGAACAGGTCAAAGATGCGTTAAAAGAAGAAATCATTGCGGCAGTCGTCAAAGCAGGACTTGCTGATGAAAGCCAGGTACCAGATGTCCTTTTAGAAGTGCCGAAAGACAAAACTCATGGTGATTACTCCACCAACATGGCGATGCAGCTTGCCCGCATTGCGAAAAAAGCACCTCGCCAAATCGCAGAGGACATTGTCAAAGCGTTTGATAAAGGGAAAGCTTCTATTGAAAAACTGGATATCGCAGGTCCAGGATTCATTAACTTTTATATGAACAATCAGTATTTAACAAAGCTCATCCCAGCTGTCCTTGAAGCAAAAGAGGCATATGGCGAAACGAATACAGGCGGCGGCCAAAAGGTGCAAGTCGAATTCGTCTCAGCCAACCCAACAGGTGACCTTCACCTTGGACATGCCCGCGGAGCAGCTGTAGGTGATTCCCTTTGCAACATCCTTGATAAAGCAGGGTTCGATGTGAGCCGTGAATACTATATCAACGATGCAGGGAATCAAATCAATAACCTCGCTTTATCTGTAGAAGTACGTTACTTTGAGGCACTCGGTCTTGAGAAAGATATGCCTGAAGACGGCTACAGAGGAGAAGACATCAAAGGCATCGGGCAAAAGCTTGCGGATGAATTTGGTGACCGTTTCGTGCATGAGCCAGAAGAAGAGCGGATGAAGTTCTTCCGTGAATACGGATTAAAATACGAATTAGAGAAATTGCGTGTAGACCTTGAGAATTTCCGTGTCCCATTTGATGTATGGTATTCAGAAACCTCTTTATATGAAAACGGAAAAATCGAACCAGCGCTGGAAACCCTTCGCGCTAAAGGCTATGTCTTTGAAGAAGACGGTGCAACGTGGCTACGTTCAACTGATTTTGGCGATGACAAGGACCGCGTGCTGATTAAAAAAGACGGCAGCTTCACTTACTTGCTTCCAGACATCGCATATCATAAAGACAAACTAGACAGAGGCTTTGATCAGCTCATTAACATTTGGGGAGCGGACCATCACGGCTATATCCCCCGAATGAAAGCGGCGATTCAAGCACTTGGATATCCAGCTGGCAAGCTCGAAGTAGAAATCATTCAGCTCGTTCACCTTTACAAAAACGGTGAAAAGATGAAAATGAGTAAGCGTACAGGAAAAGCTGTCACCATGCGTGACCTGATTGAAGAAGTAGGCTTAGATGCCACTCGTTATTTCTTTGCGATGAGAAGTGCGGCGACACACATGGACTTTGACCTAGACTTAGCCATCTCTACGTCTAACGAAAACCCTGTGTACTACGCACAATATGCACATGCGAGAATTTGCAGCATGCTGCGTCAAGGTGAAGAAAAAGGCTACGAGCCGAACCTTGAAAAAGCAGATTTCTCTCACATTCAATCGGAAAAAGAATACGATCTTCTCAAAATCATTGGCAGCTTCCCAGAAGTTGTAGCAGAAGCAGCTGAAAAGCGCATTCCGCACCGCGTGACGAACTATATTTATGACCTTGCATCAGCCCTTCACAGCTTCTACAATGCCGAGAAGGTCATTGATGTAGAAAACGAAACAAAAACAACAGCACGTCTTTCACTTATGAAAGCTACACAAATTACGCTTGCTAATGCATTAAAACTAATTGGTGTATCGGCACCGGAAAAGATGTAATACAAAAAAGCCCCGCTCTACTATAGGAGTGGGGCTTTTTGATGTGAAAACACCCGCTATCTTCTAAGGACAGCAGGTGTTGAACATTACCCAAGCGTATTAATAATGTTAGAAATAGAATCAAATAATTGGCTAAGTACATCAGAAAACATGTTGTTGCCTCCTCTCTTTTCTTTTTACATCTACTTAACGAAGGGGGAAAAGGGTTGGATCACTTTTTTCTAAAAAAATTTTATAAAAGATCGTGGCATAGAAAAAAGCACCGTTTATTTGGGTGCTTTTTTGGCTCTGTTTTATGATAGAATGCGCAGCTGCACGGCTCCATCTTTACACGCTAGCTTCACGTCTCCGCCAATCGGTAAGGTGAAGACCGGCTGCGTATGTCCGATATCGACATCGTAGATCACTGGGATGTGTTTGAGCATTGGATGTTTATCTAAAATGAACCTCAAATGTTCCTCTGTCATCTCGGATTTCTTTTGGAAGCGTCCGATGATCAACCCTTTGATTGATTCTGCATGCTGCATGAGGGAGGTGAGGTCTCTGGCGAACATTTCAGGGAAGACCAACTCATCATCCTCTACAAATAAGATGGCATCCTTGATTTGAGGCATAAACGATGTCCCTTGCAGTAAGTTCAGTGTACAAAGGTTTCCGCCAAACAAGGTGCCTTCAGCTGTTCCTTCCTGATACATTTTCCATTTCGTCGGATGAAACTGCCTGTTCGCTTGATCGAGATACCACGCGTCATCACTCCATTTTGTCGAAGGGATCACATCAAATGGCTCACCGCCGTTCATCAAGCAGGCCTGAAACATAGCGGACTGCTCCTCTTGCCCCTGCTCCATTTGGAAGCTGGAGAAATGGGGTCCAGAGTATGTCACCATATCACATTTGGCGGTAATGGCGCTTGCGAGTGCGGTGATATCACTGTAGCCGCAAAGAACTTTAGGATGCTGACGAATCAAGTCGTAATCAATGTAAGGCAAGAGTTCATTGCAATTGAAGCCTCCGATGGCTGTCAAAATACCGTCGACTTCATCATCTGTGAACGCCTCATGCAGATCAGACAAGCGGTGTTCAATGGATAACGAGGAATGAAGATCACATTCAAACGCGTGTTTTCCAAAAGAGACAGTGAAACCTAAGGTCTCTAAACGTTTTTTTGATTGAGAGATTCCATCTTCTGATAAAATGCTGGCACTTCGGCTTGGAGCAATGACACGAATATGATCGCCCTTTTTTAAAGGAGAGGGTGTATGCATAAACAAATCTTCCTTTCCATCACATATTTCTCCATTATATCGGATCAAATGGTCCAAGTCTGTAAAAGCTAGGAGAAAGTCATAGGCCGTGCGTTTCATACAAGCTGTGCAAAGGGTATGGAAGAGAAAAAGACAGAAACGAATGAGGGCGGAGAATGTGAAAAAGAGGAGACTGGAATTTTTATTTTTATATTTTATGATATTCGGGGCATATGTGGTGTATTGGTGGCCGGTGCCAGCGTGGAGCATTCAGCTGTACGCGGCAGTTTATATCGCCATTATTTTATTTAGTATCATCTCACTCATGCTAGAGAACCGTACATCACAGCACACGTTGTTATGGATGTATGTGCTGATCTTTTTCCCGATCATTGGCTATATGTTTTATTTGTTCTCAGGACAGCTCTATGTGAAAGGTCATTTATTCAAATCAAAGAGAATGTACAACCGTGAAAAGTTACGCAGAATATCTGAGCTTGAGAGCAAGCCGGATGAATCGCGTCTAACCGAAAATCAGCGAACTTTTTTTCATTACACAGAAAAAGCAACAGGCATGCATGTGAACACAAATAGTGATATGGACATTTTAAAGAATGGGGAGGAGACTTTTCCCCGTATTTTTGAAGAATTAAAAAAGGCAAAATCGTTCATCCATATAGAATACTACATGTTCAAATCAGATTTCCTCGGGCACCGGATGATGGAGATTCTGATAGAAAAAGTGAAAGAAGGGGTAGAGGTTCGCTTCATCTATGATGCGGCTGGCAGCATTCGCTTCTCCCGAAAAGATATTAAACGCTTGAAGCAGGAAGGAGTAAAGGTCGCTCCTTTTCTGCCTTTAAAATATGGTTTTTTTAATCAAAAATTCAATTTCCGAAATCACCGCAAAATCGTGATAATTGATGGGAAGACAGGGTTTGTCGGTGGGTTAAATGTCGGAAAAGAATATGTCGGACGTGATGAAAATATCGGTTTTTGGCGTGATACGCATACCATGTTAAAGGGTGAGGCTGTTCAAACCCTTCACTCTGTTTTTATGCTCGACTGGGAGTATGTATCAGATGAAGTATTAATTGATGATCCGAAGTATCATACGCCGCACTCTGTGACGGGAGAGGATGTCATTCAGGTTGTACCGACTGGACCCGATATGAAAGAAAGTATGAGTGATTTATATGATGCACTCATCTCAAATGCGAAACAATTTGTCTGGATTGCAACACCTTATTTTGTCCCAAATGAATCCCTTCGTACAGCATTAAAAATTGCTGCTACAAGAGGGGTGGATGTCCGGGTGATGGTTCCGGAGATCAATGACGGCTTTCTCACACAATACGCCACACGATCCTATTTTTCTGAGCTTCTAAAAGAAGGTATCAAGGTGTATCACTATCAAAAGGGCTTCATGCATCAAAAAGTGATGATCGCAGATGGAGAACTTGCCTCTGTCGGCACCGCAAATGTGGATATGAGAAGCTTTCAGCTCAATTTTGAGGTCAATGTCTTTACAGCCGCGAAAAAGCCAATTGAGCAACTGATGGCCCACTATGAGGAAGATATGAAAGAATGTGAGCAAATGGGACCTGTTCATTTTTATAAAAGAGGGTTAAAAGAGCGATTGAAGGAATCATTTGCCCGGTTGTTTTCTGGCGTGTTATGAGGATTTCAAGTCAAAGAAATCATTTCCTGATCTAGTATTTCAAAGAGGATTCCTCTATAATTGAAAATGATTATCAATTATAGAGGAAATGAGGTTCTTTTACATATGCTAAAACGCTTTTTCGCCTATTACAGGCCCTATCGAGGTCTGTTCTTTTTAGATTTCTTTTGCGCTGTCGCCGTTGGATTGATGGAACTGGGTTTCCCGCTTATCGTGAACTACTTCATTGATACATTATTGCCAACAGGGAACTGGGCGGTCATTGGCTGGACCGCACTTGCGCTGTTTGTCATTTATGCACTCAGCTCGGTTATGCAATTTATTGTGTCGTACTGGGGGCATATGCTTGGAATTAATATTGAAACAGATATGAGGAAGAAGCTGTTTGATCACTTTCAGCGCCTATCCTTTAAATTCTTTGATAACAACAAAACGGGTAAGCTCATGTCACGGATGACAAACGACCTCATGTACATTGGAGAAGTGGCACATCACGGTCCTGAAGATTTGTTTATAGCCATTATGACAATTCTTGGTGCCTTTGCTGTCATGCTGATGATTAACTGGCAGCTGGCTATTTTAACCTTCCTGATCATGCCTGTCATCATCTGGCTTGCCCTTCATTTTAATAAGAAAATGACGCATGCGATTACACAGCTGAACAATGACATTGGAGACTTTCATGCAAGGGTTGAAAACAATATCGGCGGCATTCGTCTTGTTCAAGCCTTTGCCAATGAACATTTCGAGAAAAAACGTTTTGCTGAAAACAACAACCGGTTTCGGAAGGCGAAGCTTCTTTCTTATAAAATTATGTCGGTCAATGGATCGATCAGTTACATTCTCACACGTCTTGTGACACTGTTTGTCCTTCTCGCAGGTACATGGTTTGTCCTGCAAGGCCAATTAACAGCAGGTGGCTTTATCGCGTTTGTTCTGATCACAAATGTTTTATTTAGACCGATTGATAAAATCAACACGGTCATTGAAATGTATCCAAAAGGCATTGCGGGCTTTAAAAGCTATGTCGATTTACTAGAAACAGAGCCGGATGTGAAGGATACAGAGGGAGCACGTGATGTATACGGACTGAAAGGTGAAATTGAATATCGAAACGTGACATTTGGCTACGATGAACACAGCCATGTGCTAAAGGATATCGATTTAAAGATCAAACAAGGAGAAACGGTTGCGTTTGTCGGGCCTTCAGGAGCGGGGAAATCAACCATTTGCAGTCTACTGCCTCGTTTTTATGATGTGGATGAAGGGGAGATCACGATTGATGGTGTAAGCACAAAGTCTATGACATTGTCTTCTTTAAGGCAGCAGATCGGTATTGTGCAGCAGGATGTCTTTTTATTCTCGGGCACCATTCGTGAAAACATTGCGTACGGCAACCTAGAAGCCAGTGATGCAGAGATTTGGGAGGCTGTAAGAAGTGCGCATTTAGAGGAACTCGTTCAGCGTTTCCCAGAAGGGTTAAATACCGTGATAGGTGAGCGCGGCGTCAAACTGTCAGGTGGTCAAAAGCAGCGTCTGTCGATTGCGCGGATGTTCCTGAAAAACCCGTCCATTCTCATTCTAGATGAAGCCACATCAGCACTTGATACAGAAACAGAAAAAGCCATACAGGATGCATTGAGCGAACTGGCTGTCGGACGGACAACACTCGTCATTGCCCACCGCCTTGCGACAATTAAACACGCCGACCGTATCATCGTCGTGACAGAGGAAGGCATTCAAGAACAAGGCCGCCACCAAGACTTAATCCAAATGGGCGGCGTATACAGCAGACTGCACGAAGCGCAGTTTGGTCATTAAGAAGAAAGAGAAAGCCCTTTTGATAAGGGGCTTTCAGCGTGTAGACAAACCCTCGCATTCGTTGTCAGTCCTGCGCTCTGGTGCTCACGAATGTTCAGTTCGCTTCGCTCCAGTGCTCGTCCTTCCTAGACTGCAAAGGTTTTCTATCACGCTGAAAAAAGATAAAGGACTAAAATAAAGATCATTATAGCCCTTTGTCAAAAATCTGAAAGCCCTTTTGATAAAGGGCTTTTTTTGTTAGGATAGAAAAAACTCGTGTAGGAAGGATCTGATGGAATGAAGGGGCTTCGGCGATTACAAAAGGGAGATAAGATCGGTATTTTTTCACCTTCAAGTCCTGCATCAGCGACCTCGCCTCTTAGGTATCAGCGGGCGAAGAAGTGGCTTGAGCAAAAAGGATTCATTGTGGTACCAGGATCATTAACAGGGAAAGAGGATCACTACCGTTCAGGTACAATTCAAGAACGAGCCGATGAGCTGAATGAGCTAATGGCTAGAGAGGACTTGGCTTGTGTCATGTCAATGATTGGCGGGACAAATTCAAATAGTTTGCTGCCTTATCTTGATTTTGAGCTGCTGAATCAACATCCGAAAATCATGATCGGTTATTCAGATGCGACAGCGATTCTTTTAGCAGCCTACGAAAAAACGGGACTGCCTGTATTCTACGGACCGGCGCTTGTCCCATCTTTTGGAGAGTTTGAACCGTTCGTCGCTTATACATATCAGTCGTTCGAAGACATCCTGATGCAGCCTCAAACCATTCCTTATCAGGTCAAAAAACCACCTTTTTGGACGGATGAACGAATCAATTGGGAAGAAAAGACGCGTGATAAAAAGCAGCGTCCAAACGATTGGCTGTGCGTCATAGAGGGACAGGCAGAAGGTAGATTGATCGGCGGGAATCTGAATGCCATGTACGGCATATGGGGAAGTGAGTTCATGCCAGCCATTCAAAACGGAGACGTCCTCCTTATTGAAGATTGCATGAAAACCGCTTCGGTTGTAGAAAAAAACTTCTCTTTATTGAAAGTAAATGGAGTGTTTGAGCGGGTATCAGGTATTCTTTTGGGAAAACATGAGCTGTTTGATGATGAGGGAACGGGAAAAGAACCTTACGAGATTTTACTTGAGGTGCTTGGAGAGACAAAGAGACCGCTCATCGCAGATTTTGACTGTGCCCATACACACCCGATGCTTACGATGCCAATCGGGGCACAAGTGAAAATGGATGCAGCTTCAAAACAAGTTTGGTTGACAAAAGAGTGGATATAACAAAAGAGCGGCCTGAGGGCTGCTCTTTTTTATGAAACCTGCTCTTTTTCAAATGGCTGCAAGAGATCTTGCGCTTTTTTTCCCTCTACGACAATTAAGTAGTCAGACTCTAAATGAGTGAGCCTGAAGGTTTCAAGCTCTACGATGTTCTTGATGTTGCACATTGTTTTTTTAGAATACACATATAGACGATGTTGAGCCTGGTGGCATTTTTGATAAAGAGAAATAAGCTTATGTAAATTCAATGCTTTCGCAGCGATTTGGATTGAATAGATTTGAGACATCTTCATATCCTCCTGTTAATAACTTTCTCACAATAGCTTTGTTACCCTTGTTTGCATAGGGATAAACCTTTCTCTATGATTTCCACTCAATGGTTCCTCCGCCTGTTCGCTTGTTGCCTCTTATCGCAGACAGCTCTTCGACAAGTCGGAGCAGTGCCTGATCCTTTAACTTCGCCTCAATCATAAAATCTACATCACGCCCATACGGTTTTAAAGCATGAAAAAGCGGTAAGACAAAGGACATATCTACACCATCTGCATGACTGCGTATGGCTTTTTCTGATTTAGGTGAGGATAGATGGATTTTAGGCGGAATGCCAGTGCTCGTCCAAGTGTCGAACATTCTTGGCAGGATGTCTTCAAGCGCGGCATCGTCATCTTTATTGGCCACGTGATGATGGTAATCAAAAACAAATGGAATACCGTGCTTTTCACATACACCAAGGGTTTCTAACGACGTATACGTTTTGTCATCATTCTCAAGCGTCATTCTCGCCTTGATATGCGCCGGAAGCTTTTTGATATTGTCATCAAAACGTTGAAGCGCCGATTCTTTATCACCGTACGCACCGCCCACATGAATGTTCATATAGCCTTCCTTTTCGAGCTTCATCGCTTCAAGCATTTGATAATGGTACGTCATATCGATCACGGCATTTTCTGTGATTGAAGGCTTTGGGCTAGTAAACAAGGTAAATTGATTAGGGTGAAAGCTCACACGTAGCCCATGCCGTTTCACCAACTCGCCAATTTCAAGAAACTCCTTTTGAAAAGGTGTCACAAAGTCCCAGCGCACATCGGGATGGGTCGCGAGCGGGACGATCGAACTTGAAAAACGGTAAAGCGGGATATCATGGGCAATGGCGAAATAGAGCGTTCTTAATGTATTCACGAGATTGGCTTTCGTTGTTCGCAATAAAGCCTCTTCTCTCTCTTCCTTTGAGAGCTTACTGTATCTTGCAAAGGTCAGCGACTTGGCAGGAGAAGCTTCCCACAAGGTGACGGCATTGGATACATAACCAAATCGATAACGCATAGGTCATCTCCTTTATAAAAAGTACGAGAACATGGCGCCAACCCATTCCAGCGGACGTGACAAAAGCGGACGCTGGGTCATTTTCTCCTCTGTCATAAGCTCAGACACTTCCATGTGCTCCCGAATTTTTTCCTCTACGTGTGCAGTAAAGTCGGCATCATCAATGGCGACGTCTACTTCCTCATTTAGAAACAAGCTGCGTTTATCAAAATTTGCCGTGCTAATCATACAGCGTCTCTGGTCAATTAGAATGGCTTTCGCATGATAAAATCCTTTATAAAAACGATACACAAGGCAGCCAGAGGCAATGAGGTCCTTCAAATAATGAAATCCAGCCTCTTTGACAAGTGGATGATCCGCTTTCATTGGGATGATGATTTCAACCGTGACACCTCGCTCTCGTGCATCAAGCAGTGCACTCAGAAGAGGGGCAGATGGAATAAAGTAAGGCGTACAGATGATGATCTGCTTTCTCGCCTGCTGAATATCTTTGAGAAACAAAGCTTCTAAAGAAAAACCAGCAGTCGCGCGTGTTGTGCATTGTAGTGTTCCCGGTTCCAAAGCAGGAAAAACCTCATATTGCAGCTGATGAATGCCAGATGACCGGTATAAATCATTCAAAAACACATGCTGGAGATCTGCGACAACTTGCCCTGTCATGCGCAAATGATAATCTTTCCAAATGCCAAACTGGCCATTTTTTCCAACATATTCATCGCCAATATTAAACCCGCCAATATAGCCAATCTTTCCATCAATCACCGTAATTTTACGATGATTTCTCATGTTTAACCGATAAATCAAAAAAGGGAAACGAGGCTTATTTAAAAAGTAAAATTGGATGCCGCTTTTTTCTAGCATATCAATGGACTTTTGATCAAACGGATAGGACCCTAGTCGATCGGTCAGCAAAAAGACTGAAACCCCTTGTTCCGCTTTGGCTTTCAGTGCTTGTAAGACCCTTTGGCCAATCTTGTCGTTCTTTACAATAAAGAACATCATATGAATAGAAGAAGAGGCCTGTTGAATATCCGCGAGCAGCTGATCAAAAAATGGTTCGCCATCATGATAAAAAGCTGCATCACCGCTTGTTTTGTCAAAAGACCGTTCAAAAGCGCGGGTAGAAAAATATTTCTTTCCCATATAAAGGTCTACCATCACGAGAAAAACGATGGCAATGAGTACGAGTAGGATGATCAATGCGATCATGAAGCTTCCTCCTTTTTTGCATATTTCAATAGTGTACCCAATCGTGTAAAAAATATTGACTGAATGCTCATTCATTATTTATGATAGAGGTACAACATAGAAACGGAACAAAGTGGTTTTTGGGGAATGAAAGGGGGAGCAAGATGAATAGCCTTTTAATAATGAACTTGATCGCATTTGCGGCGGTGACCGCTTACGCTGTGTATTTGTTTATTTATCTCATTCGAACACGAGCGGCGTATATTCGTCTTGGTAAAAAAGAAGAATTTCAACAAGACATGAAGAAACGCTTAGAGCGTGTTTGGGTCAATGTGTTTGGGCAAAAGAAGCTGTTAAAGGACAAGAAGAGCGGCATCATTCATGTGCTGTTTTTCTACGGATTTATCCTTGTACAGTTCGGAGCCCTTGATTTTATTATGAAGGGACTCGTTCCGGGCAGCGGACTCCCTTTAGGTCCGCTTTACGGCTTCTTTACCTTTTTCCAAGAGGTGGTCACACTTCTCATTTTAGTAGCCGTTGTTTGGGCATTCCATAGAAGGTATGTGGAGAAGCTTGTCCGTTTAAAACGAGGCTTTAAATCAGGTCTAGTGCTTTTATTTATTGGCGGCTTGATGCTGACAGTCTTACTGGGGAACGGGATGAACATCATTTGGCATGGACACTCTCTATCACCAACTGAGCCAATCGCCTCCAGTATTGCTTTCTTGCTGGGCGGAATTTCACCTCTTGCAGCAACGGTCGTTTTTTATGTCGCATGGTGGGTGCATCTCCTTATTTTGCTGACATTCTTAGTATATGTCCCGCAGTCAAAGCACGCTCACCTCATTGCAGGACCGGTGAATGTATTTGCCAGCAGATTAGACCCGCCAGGCAAGCTGCAAAAAATTGATTTTGAAGATGAGACACAAGAGACCTTCGGTGTGGGAAAAATTGAAGACTTCCGTCAGTCACAGCTGATCGACCTTTACGCCTGTGTGGAATGCGGGCGATGCACAAATATGTGCCCGGCAACAGGAACAGGGAAGATGCTGTCTCCAATGGATTTGATTTTAAGGTTAAGAGATCATTTAACAAATAAAGGGGCCGCCATTACATCGAAGACACCATGGGTCCCGCAGCTTGCCTTCAGGCAGACAACAGGAAATCAGCTGGCGCTGCAGGCGAGAGGAGCAGGTGCAGAGGAATCGGCGGCCAGCTCAATGTATCATCCTTCTCTCATTGGTGAGGTCATTACAGAAGAAGAAATTTGGGCATGTACGACGTGCCGAAACTGTGAAGACCAATGCCCTGTCATGAATGAACACGTCGACAAGATTATTGATATGCGCAGATATCTTGTGCTGACCGAAGGGAAAATGGATGCAGATGCACAGCGTGCCATGACAAGCATTGAGCGCCAAGGGAACCCGTGGGGATTGAACCGGAAAGAAAGAGAAAATTGGCGTGAACTGAGAGAAGATGTGCATGTGCCGACAGTAAAAGAGCTGAAAAAAGCAGATCAAACCTTCGATTATTTATTCTGGGTTGGTTCAATGGGGGCATATGACAATCGAAGCCAAAAAATTGCGCTTGCCTTTGCAAAGCTCCTCAACGAAGCAGGGGTCTCCTTTGCCATCCTAGGCAATAAAGAGAAAAACTCAGGCGATACACCAAGAAGACTTGGAAACGAATTTTTATTCCAAGAGCTTGCTGCAAAAAATATTGAAGAATTCCAGAAAAACGGGGTCACAAAGATTGTGACAATTGATCCGCACGCCTACAATTTATTTAAAAATGAGTATCCAGACTTCGGACTTGAGGCAGAAGTGTACCATCATACAGAATTACTGGCAGAGCTAGTGAAAGAAGGGAAAATAACGCCTGTACATGAAGTGAACGAAGTGATTACCTTCCACGACTCTTGCTACCTAGGCAGATATAACGAAGTGTATGATCCGCCGAGAGACATTTTAAAAGCCATCCCTGGTGTGACGCTGAGAGAAATGGAGCGTCATCGTGAAACCGGTATGTGCTGCGGTGCAGGCGGGGGCTTAATGTGGATGGAAGAAGAGACAGGTACCCGGATTAACACTGCCCGAACGGAGCAGGCGTTACAGGTGCAGCCGTCCATCATCAGCTCAGGATGCCCTTATTGCCTCACCATGCTGGGAGATGGCACGAAGGCGAAGGAAGTAGAGGAGCAGGTAGGCACATTTGATGTCGCAGAACTTCTTGAAAAATCAGTGTTTGGTGAGGCTGGAAAGCAGGTTTCGTAAACAAAACAGGCCGATGAATAGGATATTCATCGGCTTATACATGGCGCTGTACATCAGCTGCCTAGATAATATGTAAGCGGTAACAAACGGGAGGGGACATACATGAGTAAGACGGTCATTGTATCTGGAGCAAGAACACCATTTGGAAAACTAGGCGGTGCTTTCAGTGGGTTGACTGCCGCAGAACTAGGCGGAATAGCGATCAAAGCTGCGCTGGAAAGAGTGCCGAGTTCGCATCATGTGGATGAGGTCATCATGGGAAGTGTTTTGCAGGGAGGACAAGGTCAGATTCCTTCAAGGCAAGCAGCAAGATATGCTGACCTTCCGTGGTCCGTTCCGACGCAAACTATCAATAAAGTCTGTGCATCAGGAATGCGCAGTGTGAGCACAGCAGATCAAATCATTCGAGCTGGAGATGCTGAGGTCATCGTAGCGGGCGGTATGGAATCCATGTCACACGCCCCTTATTTGCTAAAAAAAGCGCGATGGGGCTACAAAATGGGAGATGGTGCGGTACAAGATGCGATGATTTTAGATGGATTAACCTGTTCGTTCACAGGCGTTCATATGGGTGAGTATGGGAGCATGGCTGCAAAGGAGCTTGGTATCACGCGGGAAGAGCAAGACCTTTGGGCACTAAGAAGTCATGAACGGGCCATCGAAGCGCAGAAAAACGGCTTTTTTCAACAGGAAATCACCCCAGTCACCGTCAAGACGAAAACGGGAGAGCGGCTGATCACAGAAGATGAATCCCCGCGGCGTGATACGTCATATGAACGACTGTCAAAGCTCATGCCTGTTTTTGATCAAACGGGTACCATTACCGCTGGAAATGCACCAGGTGTCAATGATGGAGCAAGTGCGCTTCTTTTAATGAAAGACACATATGCGGAGCAGCATGACGTAAAGCCAATGGCAGTCGTGCTTGGGCATACGCAGGTAGCCGTAGAGGCAAAGGATTTTCCGAAAACACCAGCCTTTGCCATCGAGAGAATTTTACAGAAAACAGGCAAGCGTCTAGAGGATATCGATCTATTTGAAATCAATGAAGCCTTCTCAGCTGTGGCTCTGGCATGTGAAAAAATAACCGGGCTGGATCGGCGGAAAATGAATATCAACGGTGGTGCAGTTGCGCTTGGTCATCCCATTGGGGCAAGCGGAACACGTATCATATTGACTTTGGTTCATGCATTGAGACAAAGAGGCGGAGGCATTGGTATCGCGGCGATTTGCAGTGGAGGCGGTCAAGGAGATGCCATCATGATAAAGGTAGATTAAAAGGGAGGCGTTCATCGTCATGAGTACAGAAGAGACCGTCATGGTCGTTGGAGCAGGTCAAATGGGATCAGGCATTGCCCAAGTTTTTGCTCAGTCAGGCTACACAGTCCTGCTGCATGATGCATCTGAAAAGCAGATTCATCGAGCCATTTCCTCCATGACCAAACAACTGACGAAACGAGCAGAAAAAGGAAAGCTGGCCCATCAGGCAGTCCGAGATATTACGCAGCGGCTTGCCGTTTCCACAGATTTAAAGGACGTGCAGCAGGCTCATTTAGTGATTGAAGCTGCATCTGAACAAATGAGTGTGAAGAAACAAATCTTTGAAACACTTGATCAATTTGCAGAGGCGAAGACGATATTTGCAACAAACACATCTTCCTTGTCAATCACAGAATTAGCAGCTGTTACGGGGAGACCGGAGCAAGTGATTGGCATGCATTTTATGAACCCGGTGCCTGTCATGAAACTGGTTGAGGTCATTCGAGCGCTGCAAACAAGTGACGACACGTATCAAATCGTTTATGAAACAGCAAAGACATTAAACAAAACCCCAATTGAAGTGGAAGACTTCCCAGGGTTTGTATCAAATCGCATATTGATGCCAATGATCAATGAAGCCATTTACACCCTTTATGAAGGCGTGGCAGATGCAGAAAGCATTGACGGGGTCATGACGCTTGGAATGAATCACCCAATGGGGCCGCTTCGTCTCGCTGATTTCATCGGACTAGATACATGTTTATTTATTATGAATACCCTTCATGAAGGACTTGGGGATAGCAAATACCGACCTTGTCCTCTTTTGAAAAAATACGTAAATGCAGGCTGGCTGGGCAAAAAGACAATGAGAGGTTTTTACACATACCACGACCACTCATAGGGGGAGTCAAGATGGATGTTTTGCTTACGGATCAACAGCGTCTCTGGAGAGAACAGGCAGCAGAATTTGCAAGACAGCGTGTATTCCCTGAAGTGGAAGCCATGGAACAAGGTCAGTTCCCAAGAACACTTTTAGCTGAAATGGGACGCCAAGGCTTTCTAGGGATTCCAATACCAGCTTCGTATCAAGGCTTAGGAGCAGATTTTACAACATATATCATTGCGATTCATGAATTATCCAAAGTGAGTGCGACTATCGGTGTCATTGTGTCCGTTCATACATCTGTTGTGACGATGCCTATTTTGGCTTTTGGAACGAATGAGCAAAAAAAATCCTATGTTCCGCTGCTTGCATCCGGGCAGAAACTGGGGGCATTTTGCCTGACTGAACCCAAGGCTGGCTCAGATGCCTCCAGTATTCAGTTAAGAGCGGAGCGGGCAGGCGACCACTATGTGTTAAATGGTACGAAAATGTTTATTACAAGCGGCGGGGAAGCAGAACTGTATCTTGTCTTTGCAGTGACAGACCCTGCCTCTGCGAAAAAAAATATATCGGCGTTCATTGTCGAAAAAGATACACCAGGATTTACGATCGGAAAAGATGAGAAAAAGATGGGACTGCACGGGTCAAAAACAGTAACGCTTCATTTTGATGGTGTGCGGATTCCAAAGCAGCAGCTGCTCGGTGCAGAAGGAGAGGGCTTTCACATAGCCATGTCTAGTTTAAATGCGGGGAGAATCGGTATCTCGGCTCAAAGCCTTGGTATAGCAGAAGCCGCATTAGCGGAGGCAGTGACGTATTTAAAGCAGCACCCAGCAGGTCTAGAAACGACCATTCGGCTGGGTGATTTGGCGGCGAAGCTTGAAGCAGCCAAGCTGCTGGTCTATCAAGCGGCTTCTTATAAAGAGGCGAATCGTCCGGTCACAAAGGAAGCATCAATGGCAAAGCTATTTGCGTCAAAAACGGCAGTTGAGATCAGTACAGAAGTGATCCATTTGCTCGGCATGGATGGTTATACGAATCGCTATCAAACAGAACGTTACTTTCGTGATGCGAAAGTTTGTGAAATCTACGAAGGAACAAGTGAAATTCAAAGGCTGGTCATTTGTAAACAGCTAATATGAAACGAGGTGGCTCATGATGCAGTTTCAATTAAGTGATGAACATGAAATGATCCGAAAAATGGTGAGAGATTTTGCGAAAAATGAAGTAGAGCCAACAGCAGCAGAGCGGGACGAGACAGAAACGTATGATCCAGCTATTTTTCGCCAGATGGCGGAGCTCGGTTTAACGGGTATCCCTTGGCCGGAAGAGGTAGGCGGGATCGGCAGTGACTATTTAGCCTACGTCATCGCAGTTGAGGAGCTTTCAAGAGTGTGCGCCTCTACAGGCGTCACCCTCTCCGCTCACACCTCTCTCGCCTCGTGGCCCATCTATACTTTCGGAACAGATGAACAAAAGGAGACCTATTTAAAGCCGCTTGCAGAAGGACAGAAGGTAGGGGCATACGCACTCACTGAGAGCGGTTCAGGTTCAGATGCCGGTGGAATGAAGACAACGGCAGTAAAGGCAGGCAGTGAATACGTCCTGAACGGTGCGAAAATCTTTATTACAAATGGCGGCATTGCGGATTATTATATTGTGTTTGCCGTGACAGACCAAGAAGCTGCATCTCGAAATACAACCGCCTTTATTGTAGAAAAAGAGACCCCCGGGTTCTCGGTTGGCAAAAAGGAAAGCAAACTGGGCATCCGCTCATCGCCAACGACTGAAATTCGATTTGAAGATTGCCGGATTCATGAAAGGAACCGGCTCGGACAAGAAGGAGAAGGATTCAAAATAGCCATGATGACGCTCGATGGCGGTAGAAACGGTATTGCTGCTCAGGCTGTTGGGATTGCACAAGGCGCTCTTGATGCGGCGGTCCATTATGCGAAGGAGCGCAAGCAATTTGGCAAACCAATCATACAGCAGCAAGGGATCGCTTTTAAGCTGGCAGATATGGCAACTGCAATTGAAGCCTCCAGGCTGCTTACTTATCAGGCAGCATGGCTTGAAACGAAAGGGTTTCCGTATGGAAAGGAATCAGCTATGTCAAAGCTCTTTGCTGGAGATACAGCCATGAAAGTAACAACAGAAGCCGTTCAAATCTTCGGCGGCTACGGTTATACAAAGGATTACCCAGTCGAACGATACATGCGAGATGCGAAAATCACTCAAATTTATGAAGGCACACAAGAAATCCAGCGCCTAGTCATCTCGCGCAAACTGCTAGATATGTAGAAACCAAGCAAAGACCACCTGACGTGAGGTGGTCTGTTTTGGTGCGATAATCAGTTCTTAAATGTGAAATCATTTCCAATATTGTCCCATGCCACCTTATCAATATGATAAAATGTGCAAAAGTATCAATATGGAGGTTATCATGATGAACACAACATTTATGGGTATTTTAGGATTAGTCACGATGATCATATGGATTATGGTCTCCACAGAGCTTTCAAAGTCTCCAAAAAAGAAGGAAGAAAAAGAAAACAGCCGCAGAAAACTATTTGTCCTCATGCCTGCGGGAATGGTATGTACGATTGCTATCGTTATCTTATTCATTCAGAGAATCCAGTTTTAAAATAGAGATGAACAAACTAAAAGACAAAAAGCATACCGTACACAAAAGCCAGACCAATTTCACGCAGATGGTGCGCCCCATGAGAAAAAATCAAAAATTAACATGATTAAAGGTGGCATAAACTCCTCTAATTTGTTTATAATGAGAGGTATGGTTTGTCGTAAAAATAAGGTATAAACACTTATTATTTCACTGATAAATGGATACATACATGTAATAGAAAGGGAGTGTCTGACCTTGAGTTTGAAAGAATACTCACAGGAGCAGCTCAAGCACATGTCTTTAGTTGAACTTGCATATGAAATTTTCAGAGACAGCAAAACACCGATTACGTTTTCCGAGTTAATAGATGAAATGGTCCGTTTACAAGGGATACAAAAATCTGATCTTGATGATCGACTTGCTCAATTTTATACAGACTTAAATATAGATGGCCGCTTTATTTCGTTAGGTGATCAGAGATGGGGACTTCGCAGCTGGTATCCAGTTGATCAAATCGAAGAAGAAGTTCAGCCAGCTGTGAAAACAAAAGCGAAAAAGAAAAAAACAAAAGCAGCTGTCGTTGAAGAAGACTTCGATGAAATTGAAGAGGAAGAAGAAATCGAAGAGCTTGAAGAAGACCTTGATCTTGTTGAAGACGACGATGATCTCGACCTAGACGATGATGAGGAAATTGACGAAGATATAGAAGACTTCGACGAAGACGATGACGACGAAGATGATGACGGCTTAACAGAAATTGACGAAGACGATTTAGACGATAATAAGAAAGAAAAATAACCCTCACAAACCGGTCCTCAAAACAGGACAAAACCGTCTTGACTTTCGAGAGCGAACTATGTAGTATGTATTTTGGGCTCTCTAAAAAGAGTACGTAAAGATACGTTCATTTACGCTCCCTTTCATTTATTTGAAAGGGAGCTTTCTTATTTTTCAAGAGATTTAGGGATACACTCTAAAAAGGATGAAGCTGTGCATGTCTAGTCATGCAAGGGTAAAAAAGAGAGGAGCATACGAAATGACAAAGTATATTTTTGTAACAGGAGGAGTTGTTTCCTCACTTGGAAAAGGGATCACGGCTGCATCGTTAGGCCGCCTTCTGAAAAATAGAGGGATGGATGTCACCATTCAAAAATTCGATCCATATATCAACGTAGACCCAGGGACGATGAGTCCATATCAGCACGGTGAGGTCTTCGTCACAGATGACGGTGCTGAAACAGACCTTGACTTAGGTCACTACGAGCGCTTCATTGATATTAACTTAAATAAGTACAGCAACGTCACAACTGGTAAAATCTACTCTACTGTTCTGAAGAAAGAGCGCCGAGGCGACTATTTAGGCGGAACCGTACAGGTTATTCCCCATATTACAAATGAAATCAAAGACCGCGTGTACCGTGCCGGAAAAGAAACAGGTGCAGATGTGGTCATTACAGAAATCGGTGGAACAGTAGGAGACATCGAATCCCTTCCTTTCCTTGAAGCGATTCGTCAAATGAAGAGTGACATTGGCCGTGAAAACGTGATGTACATTCATTGTACCCTTGTTCCTTACATCCGAGCAGCTGGTGAACTGAAAACAAAACCAACACAGCATAGTGTAAAAGAACTTCGCAGCCTTGGTATCCAGCCAAACGTTATTGTGGTCAGAACTGAAATGCCAATGACCCAAGACATGAAGGACAAAATTGCGTTATTCTGTGATATCGATACAAAAGCTGTTATTGAATGTCAGGATGCAGACACGCTGTACTCTATTCCGCTTGATTTACAAAAACAAGGACTAGACAAGCTTGTATGTGAACATATGAAACTTGACTGCCAAGATGCAGACATGACGGAGTGGACAGCGCTAGTCGATAAAGTACAAAATCTCTCAAAACAAGTCACAATTGGTCTAGTAGGAAAATATGTTGAACTGCAAGATGCATACATTTCTGTCGTTGAATCACTTCGCCATGCTGGTTATGCATTTGATGCAGACGTTCAAATCAAATGGATCAATGCAGAAGAAGTGACAGCAGAAAATATGGCTGATTTCGCGCAAGATGTAGACGGCATCATCGTTCCTGGAGGCTTCGGAGACCGCGGAGTGGAAGGGAAAATCATTGCTACACAATATGCCCGTGAAAACAAAGTGCCATTCTTCGGAATCTGCTTAGGAATGCAAGTTGCGTCGATCGAATATGCGAGAAACGTACTAGGCCTTGAGGGAGCTCATTCAGCGGAAATTGATCCTGAAACAGCATTCCCAATCATTGACCTTCTTCCAGAACAGAAGGATGTAGATGATCTAGGCGGAACACTTCGTCTTGGTCTGTATCCATGTAAATTAAATGAAGACTCAAAAGCATTTGCTGCATACAATGACGAAGTGGTCTACGAACGCCACCGTCATCGCTATGAGTTTAATAATGAATTCAGACAGCAAATGGAAGCCGCAGGCTTTGTCTTCTCTGGTACAAGCCCAGACGGACGTCTTGTTGAAATTATCGAGCTGAAGGATCATCCTTGGTTCCTTGCTTCTCAGTTCCACCCAGAATTCGTCTCAAGACCGACAAGACCACAGCCATTATTTAGAGATTTCGTTGGTGCTTCACTGCAAGCATCTGAATCAAAATAAATCAAAAACTGCCGAGAATATGATCTTCTCGGCAGTTTTTTTATTCATATTCCTCAACGATTTCTTTCACAGTAAACGATAGAGCGTGGTAGACGTATAAGCATGTCATTAAAGCAGGATAACCGAACCTTGTTCCGTCATCAGCGGGCACAAGCGGTTTCTTGAGCTGAAAATCAATGTGGACATCACAATGCTCTTCAATCATGGACGGCTCCTTTTGTGCTGGACCGACACCAACAATGGGCGTACCTTGAGCGTGCAGCTCTTTTACAAGAGATTGAATATCCTCGTCTTCTGGGTCTGAATAAAATAGCAGCACCCTGTCACTTGGATGAAGCAAGCTGAGCTCCGTTTGATCAAGCGGCAGTACTTTCGCACCTGGAAAGGGCTCCTTGCTTTCAGTTGCCTCTAGGGCTACAGCAGCCAGTTCATTCTTTCCGTGAAAATAAACAGCATGTCCACTGACAACGGCTTGTGCAAGAAGGCGTGCACCATCCTCGATCGCTTCAGCCTGCTTTTCTCCAATACGTGAAAAAATACCTGATAACTGGGTCGTGAAAATTTTTAACAAGACTGATTACCTCCTTCGGTCAGATCATTTTATAATAGAATATAAAGAGAATATTAGGAAAAATGCTCAGAAAATGTCGTAAAGTAAACTATTATAAATAAAGGAAATGTGAAAATCAAACAGAATTATTTAACAACAGCTCTTTTTATGGCGAAAAATGAAAGCAATGGGGTGTAACAGATGAATGAGAAAATTTTAATTGTCGATGATCAATACGGTATTAGAATATTATTAAATGAAGTGTTTCATAAAGAAGGCTATCAAACCTTCCAAGCAGCCAATGGACTTCAGGCGTTAGATATTGTGAAAAATCATAGACCAAACCTTGTCCTGCTTGATATGAAGATTCCCGGAATGGATGGTATTGAAATTTTAAAACGCATGAAATTAATTGATGAAGACATCCGTGTCATCATTATGACAGCCTATGGCGAATTAGACATGATCCAAGAATCAAAAGAACTCGGTGCATTGACGCACTTTGCGAAACCATTTGATATTGATGAAATCCGAGATGCTGTTAAAGAATACTTGCCGCTCGAAACAAATGGTTAGATGGAAATGATTGAATCGAGTCATTCTGTTGCCGATTTGTCGAATAATTGGTATCCTAGATAAGAAGAAGAAAGCGATCTGACTTTGAAAGTTTACATATGGCGAGAAATTCTGGTCATGCTAGGGTGGAGAGCTTTTTTTAGTAAGCAAATTAGCTACATAGGGAGGATTTTTCATCATGCCTTTAGTTTCAATGACAGAAATGTTGAAAGACGCAAAGGAAAAAGGTTACGCTGTTGGACAGTTTAACTTAAATAATTTAGAATTCACGCAAGCGATTTTACAAGCTGCTGAAGAAGAGAAATCTCCAGTTATCTTAGGAGTATCTGAAGGGGCAGGACGCTACATGGGCGGCTTCAAAACAGTTGTCGCAATGGTAAAAGCGTTAATCGAAGAATATAATGTAACAGTTCCTGTTGCGATTCATTTAGATCACGGTTCAAGCTTTGAATCTTGTGCAAAAGCAATCCATGCAGGATTTACTTCTGTCATGATCGACGCTTCTCACCACCCATTCGATGAGAACGTAGCAACAACTGCGAAAGTAGTTGAGCTTGCACATTTCCACGGTGTATCTGTAGAAGCTGAGCTTGGAACTGTTGGCGGACAAGAAGACGACGTCATCGCTGAGGGCGTTATTTATGCTGATCCAAAAGAATGCCAAGAGCTTGTAGAACGCACTGGCATTGACTGCCTTGCACCTGCACTAGGTTCAGTTCATGGTCCATACAAAGGTGAACCAAACCTTGGTTTCGCTGAAATGGAAGAAATCGGTAAAATGACAGGCCTTCCACTTGTTCTTCACGGCGGAACAGGTATCCCAACTGCTGACATCAAGCGTTCAATTTCACTTGGTACAGCAAAAATCAATGTAAACACTGAAAACCAAATTGCTTCTGCGAAAGCAGTACGCGAAACACTTGCTGCAAAAACAGAAGAGTATGATCCACGTAAATATCTTGGACCAGCTCGTGACGCAATTAAAGCGACTGTTATCGGCAAAATGCGCGAATTTGGTTCTTCTAACCAAGCATAATTTGATGAGAACCGAAAGCCGCCTGAGTCACAGGCGGTTTTCTCCATATCTTGAGAAAGCGCAATCAAAATTTACATTTCAGACAATTTATTGATAGGAGAGTGGCACGGTTATGTTATTTTTCGTAGATACAGCGAATATCGCAGACATCAAAGAGGCGCACGAGCTTGGCATTTTAGCAGGCGTCACAACAAACCCTAGTTTAGTAGCGAAAGAAAAGGACGTATCATTCCACGACCGTCTTCGCGAAATCACTGACGTCGTATCAGGTTCTGTCAGTGCAGAAGTGATTTCCCTTAAAGCAGAGGAAATGATTGAAGAAGGAAAAGAGCTTGCTGCCATCGCACCAAATATCACGGTCAAAGTACCGATGACAACAGATGGCCTTAAAGCTGTCAAAGCGTTAACAGACCTTGGTATTAAAACAAACGTCACTTTGATTTTTAGTGCAAACCAGGCATTGCTTGCAGCTAGAGCTGGTGCAACGTATGTCTCTCCATTCCTCGGCCGCTTAGATGACATTGGCCAAAATGGTCTCGATCTCATCAGCGAAGTGAAAACCATTTTTGATGTTCACGGATTAGATACACAAATCATTGCTGCATCCATTCGTCACCCGCAGCACGTGACAGAAGCTGCGCTTAGAGGTGCTCATATCGGCACAATGCCGCTGAAAGTCATCAAGCAGCTGACAAAACACCCGTTAACGGATGCAGGCATTGAGCAATTTTTAGCAGACTGGAATAAATAAGTGATTGTGGCAGACGGGATTGTCTCCCGTTTGCCGCAGTTTTCCTTAAAAACGCTAAGAAATGTTTTGTGCAAAGAAGAGAACATCACAGCCTCGCAAAGCTTCGATTATTTTTCTTCCGACAAATTTCGTTTAACCTGTATTCTTTCTCTTGATATTGGCTAAATTTTGGACAAGACCTTTTAAAGCGCGACATCCACAAACAGTATAACTCCAACAGTGATCTTCTTTAAGAAGGGAGACAAATATGGAAAAGTTAAACATTGCCGGCGGTGACCCTTTGCGCGGGACCGTACATATTAGTGGTGCGAAAAATAGTGCAGTGGCACTGATTCCTGCCACGATTCTCGCTGATTCTCCAGTAACCATTGAGGGCCTTCCGCATATTTCAGATATTGACACATTACGAGATCTGTTAGAAGAGATTGGCGGAAAGGTTACGTTTGAAAAAGGTGAAATGATCGTCAATCCTTCTTCCATGATCAGTATGCCGCTTCCTAATGGAAAGGTGAAGAAACTGCGTGCATCCTATTATTTAATGGGAGCCATGCTCGGCAGGTTCAAGCAGGCTGTCATCGGACTGCCAGGAGGATGTCACTTAGGACCTAGGCCGATCGATCAGCATATCAAAGGCTTTGAAGCACTTGGTGCCGAGGTGACAAACGAGCAGGGTGCGATTTATTTGCGCGCTGAAAAATTAGTCGGAGCTCGTATTTACCTTGATGTTGTCAGTGTAGGTGCGACCATCAATATCATGCTGGCAGCCGTACTGGCTGAAGGAAAAACGGTGATTGAAAATGCCGCAAAAGAACCCGAAATTATTGATGTAGCGACACTGCTTGCAAGCATGGGAGCCAAAATCAAAGGTGCGGGTACTGATGTGATTCGAATCGAAGGTGTAGAATCTCTTCATGGCTGTAAGCATTCCATCATCCCTGACCGCATAGAAGCAGGCACATTTTTAATTGCTGGTGCTGCGATGGGAGATGAAGTTGTTCTTGATAATGTGATCCCAACTCATTTAGAATCAATTACGGCGAAACTTAGAGAAATGGGGTTCACCATTGAAACGAGCAACGATCAGATGCTGATCGTTGGCAGAAACGAAGGACTCAAGCCTGTCGATATCAAAACCCTTGTGTATCCGGGCTTTCCGACTGACCTTCAGCAGCCGATGACGGCGCTGTTAACAAAGGCGAAAGGCACGAGTGTGGTCACAGATACGATCTACTCAGCCCGCTTTAAGCACATTGACGAATTGCGTCGAATGGGTGCAAACATGAAGGTCGAAGGTAGATCTGCCATTATAACTGGGCAAACGCAGCTTCAAGGAGCAAAGGTCAAAGCAAGTGACCTTCGTGCAGGTGCTTGTCTCGTCGTTGCAGGGTTAATGGCAGACGGTGTGACCGAAATCACAGGGCTTGAACATATAGACAGAGGATATAGTTTGCTTGAGAAGAAGCTTGAAGGCTTGGGTGCAACCATCTGGCGTGAAAAGCTGAATGACCAAGAAATAGAAGAACTTCAAAATTCGTAAGGCTTTGACTGTGAGAGGAGATTTGGACAAAAATGGAAAGAAGTTTATCGATGGAACTAGTACGGGTGACAGAAGCAGCCGCATTAAAATCTGCCCGTTGGATGGGAAGAGGATTAAAAGACGAAGCAGATGATGCTGCAACAAGTGCAATGCGTGATGTATTTGATACCATTCCGATGAAAGGAACAGTGGTCATTGGCGAGGGAGAAATGGACGAAGCACCAATGCTTTATATTGGGGAAAAGCTTGGGAACGGATACGGACCCCGCGTGGATGTTGCTGTTGATCCATTAGAAGGAACAAATATTGTGGCAAGCGGCGGCTGGAATGCCTTAGCTGTTATTGCGGTTGCAGATCATGGCAACCTGCTGAATGCACCTGATATGTACATGGATAAGATTGCAGTAGGTCCAGAAGCGGTAGGCTGCATCGACATCGAAGCGCCTGTCATTGATAATCTTCGCGCTGTGGCAAAAGCAAAAAACAAAGATATTGAAGATGTCGTTGCAACGATTTTAAACAGAGATCGACATGAGAAAATTATTGCTGAACTGAGAGAAGCAGGAGCAAGAATTAAACTGATCGATGATGGTGACGTTGCAGGAGCTATTAATACAGCATTTGATCACACAGGTGTTGATATTCTATTTGGTTCAGGCGGAGCGCCAGAAGGTGTTCTTTCTGCTGTTGCGTTAAAGGCACTTGGTGGTGAAATCCACGGAAAGCTTCTTCCTCAAAGTGAAGAAGAACTGAGACGCTGTGAGAAAATGGGGCTGGATGTTGGAAAAGTCCTAAGAATGGAAGACCTCGTGAAGGGCGACGACGCCATTTTTGCAGCGACTGGTGTAACAGACGGCGAGCTATTAAAAGGTGTTCAATTCAAAGGCTCTGTTGGAACAACACATAGTGTTGTTATGCGTGCGAAATCGGGTACAGTTCGTTTCGTAGACGGCAGACACAGCTTAAAGAAAAAACCGAATCTTGTCATTCGTCCGTAATCTGAAAGCGGGTATTCATTACCCGCTTTTCATATAGGTGTCAAATGTATATCATTTTCTTTTTAAAGTTGAATATTCTCTGCAAATGAGGTAAAACTAAAGAGTGCTGCGAAATTTTCTGCGAATTTACTTCTTTTAAGCTTCAACAAGTTTAAATACTGCCGCATCATGACGATATACTCATTATCCTTCTCTATGTTGACAAAGCTCAATTTCACATTGTTCCTATCTTTTACGATAAAACGAGTGGGAGCGTTACCATGAGAGCGAGGTCATTCCAACAAAACGGAATTAAAAGCTAATCAAATACAATGGTCATGCATTTGTAATGAAATACATTGACTAGAAAAGTGTGGTGTCCATATTGAAAGATGTTTCGATTTCATCTTTGGAAAATATGAAATTAAAAGAGCTGTATGAGTTAGCAAAAAAATACAAAATCTCTTATTACAGCAAACTAACAAAAAAAGAATTAATTTTTGCCATCTTAAAGGCGAACGCTGAGCAAGAGGATCTCTTATTTATGGAAGGGGTTCTTGAAATTATTCAGTCTGAGGGATTTGGTTTCTTAAGACCAATTAACTATTCTCCAAGTTCTGAAGACATTTATATTTCAGCTTCACAAATCAGACGCTTTGATTTACGAAACGGAGATAAGGTGTCTGGAAAGGTACGACCTCCAAAAGAGAATGAACGCTACTATGGCCTCCTTCATGTAGAAGCGGTAAATGGGGACGACCCAGAATCAGCTAAGGAACGTGTTCACTTTCCTGCACTCACGCCGCTATTCCCTGATCGTCAAATGATTCTTGAAACACAGCCTAATCACCTGTCTACTAGAATTATGGATATGATGGCGCCAGTTGGATTTGGGCAGCGTGGTTTAATTGTTGCACCGCCTAAGGCTGGGAAAACCATTTTGCTCAAAGAAATTGCCAACAGCATTTCTGAAAATCACCCAGAGTCAGAGCTGATTGTCCTTTTGATAGACGAACGCCCGGAGGAAGTAACAGATATCGAACGTTCTGTTGCAGGGGATGTTGTTAGTTCAACCTTTGACGAAGTACCGGAAAACCACATTAAAGTAGCAGAGCTTGTATTAGAGCGTGCCATGCGTCTTGTTGAACATAAGAAAGATGTCATCATCTTAATGGACAGCATCACAAGGCTTGCTCGTGCATACAACCTTGTCATCCCGCCAAGCGGCCGAACGCTTTCCGGCGGTATTGATCCAGCGGCCTTCCACCGTCCAAAACGCTTCTTTGGTGCTGCGCGTAACATTGAAGAAGGCGGAAGCTTGACGATTTTAGCCACTGCGCTTGTGGATACGGGATCACGTATGGATGATGTGATTTATGAGGAGTTTAAGGGAACGGGGAACATGGAGCTTCATTTGGACCGATCTCTTGCAGAAAGAAGAATTTTCCCAGCGATCGACATTCGTCGTTCTGGTACGAGAAAAGAAGAACTGCTTGTACCAAAAGAGCATCTTGACCGTCTATGGGCGATGAGAAAATCGATGTCAGATACACCTGACTTTGCTGAGAAGTTCATGCGCAAAATGAGAAAAACAAAGACAAACCAAGAATTTTTCGATATTTTAACGCAAGAATGGAAACAAGCGAACATGTCTGCATCAAAAAGATAGCTTGTTGAAAAAATACATTTGCAATCATAGACTCACACTGTTATAATTTCATCATGTGCGTTTCAGAATTTATTCTGAGATATTAACTCTGTTTCCGAATTGGATTCAGGGCGGAAGGAGATGACAGTAGATGAAAACAGGAATTCATCCTAACTACAAAAAAGCTACAGTCAAATGCGCTTGTGGAAATGAGTTTGAAACTGGATCAGTAAAAGAAGAGGTACGCATCGAGATTTGCTCTGAGTGCCATCCTTTCTATACAGGCCGTCAAAAATTCGCTTCTGCTGATGGACGTGTTGACCGCTTTAACAAAAAATACGGTCTTAAGTAATAATAGATACAATAAACAGGCAGGAATCCGTTCTTGCCTGTTTTTTTACGTGGATTGATGGAACTTTAAAACGGGGGAGAAGACCTTATGTATGTGATGAAACAAAGCGGTTGGCTTGAAGTCATCTGCGGAAGTATGTTTTCTGGAAAGTCGGAAGAATTGATTCGGAGAGCCAAAAGAGCCACCTTTGCCAAACAAGAAGTAAAAATATTCAAACCAGCGATTGATAACCGATATAGTACAAGCTCAGTTGTCTCACATAACGGTTCATCAGTCGATGGGATTGCAGTAGCCTCACCAAAAGACATAATAACGCACATATCAGAAAGAACCGATGTCATTGGCATTGATGAGGTGCAATTTTTTGATGAGACAATCATTGATATTGTCACTCAATTGGCTGATAAAGGTTACCGAGTCATTGTTGCAGGCCTTGATCAAGATTTCAGAGGAGAGCCATTTGGTGTTGTTCCGCATTTAATGGCATGTGCAGAGCTTGTAACAAAACTTCAAGCAGTTTGTTCGGTATGCGGCTCCCCAGCGAGTAGAACACAACGCTTGATCGACGGTAAACCCGCATCCTATGATGATCCCATTATTTTAGTAGGTGCGCAGGAATCATACGAAGCACGATGCAGACATCACCATGAAGTACCAAGACTTGACGTTGGTACAACACTTGACAATTAAAAAAATAGCAAATGCCGCTGTGTTTCGTTTTTCGAGATTTTGGCTGAACACCCATCATTTGTACTTAAATAAATTAAATAACGCTACGAAAAAATTATCTAATTTTCAACGCTTGCGTTTTAGCATAAGCAGGCATAAAATGACTAACTGTAGTGTAAAGCATTTTAACGAAAAGTTCGATTTCTTGTCATAATTTTTTTTGATTAAGGATTTTCCTCCTTAATCGTTCTTTAAATTAATAGTTCACTTTATTTATATTTTAGAAAGAGGGTAGTTTTTGATGAACAACGTGAAGAAAACAAAAGAAGGGTACCTCGAAACCACTTTGACAGGTAAAGATGTATTATCGATTCCAACGTTGAACAAAGGCGTTGCTTTCTCTGAAGAAGAAAGACAAGAGCTTGGACTAGAAGGTTTACTTCCTCCAACTGTTCTCACTCTAGAACAACAAGCGGAGAGAGCGTATAAGCAATTTCTGGCACAGCCAGATCGTCTTCGTCAAAACGTATACTTAAGTGATTTGCAAAACCGTAACGAAGTATTGTTCTATAAGCTTCTAACAGACAAGCTTCGTGAAATGCTTCCTGTTGTGTACACACCAACTGTTGGTGAAGCGATTCAAGAATACAGCCATGAATACAGAAGACCTCATGGTGTCTATCTTTCAATCGACAACATTGACGGCATTGAGAAAGCATTTGAAAACTTACATGCAACAGCAGGAGATATTGACCTTATCGTTGCAACTGACTCTGAGAGCATTCTTGGAATTGGTGACTGGGGTGTTGGTGGTATCAACATCGCAATCGGTAAATTAGCTGTTTACACGGCTGCAGCAGGTATTGATCCAAGCCGCGTGATTCCAGTCGTATTAGATGTTGGCACAAACAATGAAAAATTATTGAATGATCCATTATACATCGGAAACCATCACAAACGTGTACAAGGTGAAAAATACGAAGAATTCATTGATGCTTATGTAAAAGCAGCGCTTAAATTCTTCCCGAAAGCCTTACTTCACTGGGAAGACCTTGGAAACAAAAATGCGCGTAACATCATGAAAAAATACAATGATAACATCTTAACGTTCAATGATGATATTCAAGGTACTGGTGCCATTACTTTAGCGGGTGTTCTTGCAGCTGTCAAGAAAACTGGTACTCAATTGAAAGATCACCGTGTTGTCATTTTCGGAGCTGGATCAGCTGGTATCGGAATCGCAGATCAAGTGCGTGACGCAATGGTCCTTGAAGGTCTAACGGAAGAAGAAGCAAACAATGCATTCTGGACATTAGACTACAGAGGTTTGCTAACAGATCAATTTGAAGATGAAGTGCTTGATTTCCAAAAACCATACCTTCGTTCTTCTGCTGAAGTAGAAGGCTGGGCACGCGATGAAAAAGGACAAATCTCATTTGCTGAAACTGTTCGCCAAGCGAAGCCAACAATCCTTATCGGTACATCAGGTCAAGGCGGTGCATTCACTGAAGAAATCATTAAAGAAATGGCAGCTCATACAGAGCGTCCAGTGATCATGCCAATGTCTAATCCAACACCACTTGCTGAAGCAGTGCCAGAGGATCTATTCAAATGGACAGACGGCCGTGCACTGATTGCGACAGGAAGCCCGTTCGAAAACGTTGAGTATAACGGAATCGAATATGAAATCGGACAATCAAACAATGCGTTCGTTTTCCCTGGACTTGGTCTTGGTTCGATCGTAACAGAATCAAAAATCATCACAAAAGCCATGTTCGTCGCTTCTGCGAATGCAATTGCTGAAATGGTTGATCATGAGAAACCAGGTGCTGGTCTACTGCCAAGCATTGATAAATTGCAAGAAGTGTCAATCCATGTGGCTGTTGAAGTAGCGAAAGCAGCTATTGAAGATGGTGTCGCAAGAAAAACGCCTGACAACATCGAACAAGCTGTGAAAGATGCAATGTGGATTCCTGAATATAAAAAAATTGTAAGAGCATAATAAAAAGTGTAACGCGGCATTGTTTCGGGTAATCTAAGCAATGCCGCAATAAAATAAGAGACATGTAAAAGATTCAAGGAGGAATAGTAAGATGGACTTTTTAAATATTTTGATCCTCCTAGCACCGATTTTTTTCGTTATCGCGCTGGGTTGGTTCGCAGGGAACTTCGGCAGCTATGACGCTAAATCTGCAAAAGGTGTAAGTACACTTGTTACAAAGTATGCTTTGCCAGCGCACTTTATCGCCAGCATTCTGTCAACACCAAAAGATAAATTCTATAGTCAAATTCCATTTTTCATTGCATTGATTTTCGGAATCGTTGGTTTTTATATCATTATCCTTTTAGTTACGAAATTTGCTTTTAAATATGATTTAACAGATTCATCTGTTTTCTCGTTAAACTCAGCACAACCGACCTTTGCATTTATGGGGATTCCGGTCTTGGGCAGTTTATTTGGGGCTCAAGAAGTTGCAATTCCGATTGCTATTACCGGAATAGTTGTAAATGCATTGCTTGATCCAATTGCCATTATTGTGTCAACTGTCGGTGAAAAAACAAAAGGAAAAGCCAAAGACGGCGAAAGTTTCTTAAAAATGACAACAAAAGCGATTTTGCACGGTTTATCAGAGCCGCTTGCACTTGCACCGCTAGCAAGTATCATTCTTGTACTTTTAGGATTTAAACTTCCTGAAATCGGACATGAAATGTTAGAGGAAATCGGAAGTGTGACATCAGGGGTTGCACTATTCGCAGTCGGTGTCACTGTAGGTATTCGAAAAATTAAACTGAGCTTACCAGCATTTAGTATTGCACTATTAAAAGTAGCTGTACAACCGCTTCTTATGTATCTTATCGCCATTCTTATGGGTCTTTCGGCGGATGAAATTACAAAAGCTGTATTGCTTGTTGCCTTCCCAGGTTCAGCTGTTGCAGCGATGATCGCCACACGATTTGAGAAACAAGAGGCAGAAACTGCATCCGCATTTGTGATCAGTGCCATCATGTCACTCATTACATTACCGATCATTATTGCGCTTACCGTATAATATAGTAGAAGGCTGCCTCTTGAGGCAGCCTTTCTTAGCGAAATGAATGAAACAGAGGGAAGAGCACACGCTTTTTTTTGATGTCAGGGTGTGTGATTTCCTTTTTTTCTTCTATTTGAGAGGGTTGTTTCAAGCTCGCGGCAAGACGCTCAAGTTTAGTGGTGAGATCTTCAATTTCTCTGCGGTGCTGAAGCAGCTGGTATGATACACCTTCATCTGCTTTTTTAGCCAGTTTCCGTTCGAGTTCTTGGAGTCGATTTTCTACATCAGTAGTGACATGCAATTGCTGCTGAATGAGCTGTTTCACTTGCTTTTCTAATGCTTCAATCCGCTTTGTGGAGGCATCAGTTTCTGCAGCAGGTGATAACTGTTGAACGGTTTCCTCGTGGATTGGCAGTCGAATGTCTTGGAGGATCACACCTTCACTCATTTGGTGTTTGACTTCTTTGAGCAGCTGTACAATATCTTCATGAAATTCATAATGTCCAAGTTCATTCCGGGCGACAGGGATGTTGAGCTGTTTAACCCAACGCTGAATCGTTTTTGAAGAAACACCAATTTCTTTTGCAACCTCATTTGTATTCAAACCAAATGCCCTCCCTTTTTTCAATTATAAGTACCATTCTCTTCAAGGAGGACCTGTTCCTTCACGTTAGACAAAACAAGTAACCAATCGCCAAAGATCGTGTTTTCTAGCGAAAAATTGCAGAAAATCAATTGTTTTGGAAATTTTTTTGACTGTCATACCCCGCTATACTATAATTAGACTGTTACGCACAAAACAGAGGTGAAGACCATGTTAGACCGTTTAAAATCAATTGAAGAACGCTATGAAAAGCTAAATGAATATTTAAGTGATCCTGAAGTGGTGAACGACCCTAAGAAGCTTCGTGAATATTCGAAGGAACAATCTGATATTCAAGAAACTGTTGAGGTATATAGACAATATCGTGCGGCATACGACCAGTTGAGTGAAGCGAAAGCAATGCTGGAAGAGAAGCTGGATGCCGAGATGCGCGACATGGTCAAAGAAGAAATTTCAGAGCTCACAGAGGAAACGGAACGTTTAGAAGACGAGCTGAAAATCTTGCTGATCCCGAAAGATCCAAATGACAACAAAAACGTTATTGTGGAGGTTCGTGGTGCAGCGGGAGGAGAAGAGGCCGCGCTTTTTGCTGGAAATCTTTACCGTATGTACAGCCGTTATGCTGAAATGCAAGGCTGGAAAACGGAAGTGATGGAAGCGAGTGTCACTGGCACAGGCGGTTATAAGGAGATTATCTTTATGATCAGCGGGAAAGGCGCATACTCCAAACTAAAGTTTGAAAACGGCGCACACCGCGTGCAGCGTGTTCCGGAAACAGAATCAGGCGGACGGATTCATACATCAACAGCGACAGTTGCTGTCTTGCCTGAGGCTGAAGAAGTTGAAATTGATATCCATGAAAAAGACATCCGTGTAGATACTTTCACATCAAGCGGACCTGGCGGACAAAGTGTCAATACGACCATGTCTGCTGTTCGATTAACTCACCTTCCAACAGGTGTGGTTGTATCCTGTCAGGATGAGAAGTCGCAAATCAAAAACAAAGAAAAAGCCATGAAAGTGTTGCGTGCGAGAATTTATGATAAATTCCAGCGTGAAGCACAGGCTGAATATGATCAAACGCGTAAATCTGCTGTTGGAACAGGGGATCGTTCAGAGCGTATCCGTACGTACAATTTCCCGCAAAACCGTGTAACGGACCACCGCATCGGATTGACGATTCAAAAGCTTGATCAAATTTTAGAAGGAAAACTTGACGAGGTCATAGATGCATTAATTATGGAAGACCAAGCAAGAAAGCTTCAAAATGCAAAATAATCAACGAACCATCTTTGAAGCCCTTAAATGGGCTTCTTCTTTGTTAACGGAAGCCGGTAGAGACCAAAACGCAGCAGAGCTTCTTTTGATGCATGTACTGGGCCTAAGCAGAAGTGAACTTCTTGCACGTTTTCATGATCTGCTGCCAGAGGAGCAAGATCGGTTGTTCAGCGAGTTTGTCACGCAGCATAAGAAAGGCGTGCCTGTTCAGCATCTAACGGGTATTGAATTCTTTTACGGCCGTCCCTTCGAGGTGAACAAACATGTTCTCATTCCTCGTCCTGAAACGGAAGAGGTCGTTTTGGCGGCGCTGAATCTGGTGAGTGACGTCTTCCCGCACGATCAGCCGCTCAAAGCAGTGGACGTTGGCACAGGAAGCGGGGCAATTGCGATTACGCTGGCTCTTGAAAAAGAAACATTATCTGTCACAGCAACGGATATTTCACATGAAGCACTTGCGGTAGCAAAGCGGAATCAACAAGCGCTTGGTGCAGACGTCCATTTTTTACAAGGTGACTTACTCGAACCTATCATGGATCAAGGCATCAAAGTGGATCTGTTTATTTCCAATCCACCTTATATTGCAGCAGAAGAAATGGACAGTTTGTCAGAGGTGGTTACGAAGCATGAGCCAGTGAATGCGCTGACAGATGGACGTGATGGTCTGTGGTTTTACAAGCGTCTCATTCGTGATCTTCACTGTGTACTTCATGAGCAGGCGGTCGTTGTCTTTGAAATTGGACATACGCAAGGGCAAGATGTAAAAGCACATCTCTTGCAGTCATTTCCCGCGGCAGATGTCCGCATCGTCAAGGACATAAACGGGAAAGACCGAGCTGTTTGCGCACACATTCAAAACGGAAAGTCCGGCTGAAAAAAGTCGGACTATTTTATTATGTAAAGATGAAACTTATGGTAAAAGAGAAACGTATATATAGAAGAATGAACATTCTGATCATGATTTTTTTACATAAATTTGTTTTGAAGGAGCGAATGGTGTGAACAGAAGGTATGCGATGGTGTTGGTCATCGTCAGTGTACTATTGATTGTGAGTGCTTGTGGTAAACCGAGCTTTAAAAAAGAAGCAGCAGCATTTGGAGAAAGCTATAAAAAAGCACAATACACAGTGAATCGAACAGATGACCTAACTGACATGAAGGAGAAGCTGAAGTTTTATTTAACTGAGCATGAATATCAAGAATATACACAAGACAGCATGTTCCCGAGCGTGTTAGAAGCAGCAAAGGATCAAGATTGTCAAATTAAGCTGAAGAAAATTACGTTTACGCCTTCAGATGAAAGCGATGACAGAATTGAATTTGACTATGAAATGATGATTCAATTTATTGATCAAAAAGGAAAGGTTAAAAAAGAAATCAAGAAAAAAGGAGCAATGACTGTCATCAAAACAGAATCAGGGTTAAAAATCAGCCGAGATTGGGATGGGAGACTGTACCCTTCCGATTACCAATCCTCACTCCAAAGCCGTTTTTAATGGGACGGCTTTTTTTGATTTGACTTATAATCTATTAAAAAAATCATTTTGTCTGTTTATGAGATGGGTTTCCTGGACACAATGTTTGTAGCGAAGAGAAAAAGTGGGGGGAACACATCATGTTTAAAAGTAAAATGATGATTTGTCTTTATATGTTTCTATTATTATGCGGTGCTTTTGCAAACCTTGGAAGGGAGGAGACAGCGGCTGCTTCTGCAAATCAGCCTGTTGTAATACCAGACGAAGCGATCCGCTTACGCATTTTAGCAAATAGTGATCGTTCAGCGGATCAGGATGTGAAAAGAAGCATTCGTGACGAGGTCAATGCCAATATGACAGAGTGGGTTAAAGACCTCACGTCCATTGAAGAAGCAAGACGTGTAATTCGGACCAAGCTGCCAGAAATCAATCGTATTGCCAAAGCGAAATTGAAGGAACAGCACATTGATCAATCCGTCTCAGTCAGCTTTCAAAAAGCCTCATTTCCAACAAAGCTATATGGGAATTTCGTCTATCCTGCAGGGGAATATGAAGCCATTTTAATTACACTTGGAGAAGGGGATGGAGCCAATTGGTGGTGTGTGTTATTCCCGCCGCTCTGCTTTATCGATTTTTCAAATGGAGAAGCCATCGCATCGCCAGAGGGGGATGAGGATAACCAAGTGACAGCGCAGCAAACAGATGAGTCTGTTAATGAAGTGGTGAAAGAAGAGAAAGAAGAGACCGGTGAAGTGAAATTCTTTTTATTCGAATGGGTCTCTAGTCTTTTCTCCTAAAAAAGGTATAAATCTGTTTTTGCCTCATAGAGTTGAAGTAAGAGATCAAAAAGAGGTGAAAGCATGTATTATCAATTAAGAATAGCCACAGAAGAAGATGCCCCAGCGATCAATGCTTTTCTTGAAAAGGGACAAGCGAAAGGCGGCGTCACGCTTGCAGAGCGTACGACATTTGTTGTCATGGAAGATGCGGACGGTCAGCTGGCGGGGTGTTTAGGTCTTGAACAGCTTAGTGAACAAGAGGGCTTGCTGCGGTCCCTTGTCATATCAGATAAACTAGGTCAGGGACACATCGTGTCTTTGTTCCAAAGTGTTCAAACGCTCGGAGGAAAAATAGGTGTGGATACTTTTTATGTCGTCGCAAACCACTCCTCCTCACATGACTTTTTGGCATTGATGGGCTTCACGCCATTAGAGGACATTCCAGAAAGCATGTGGGTATCTGCACATGCAAAAGAGATATTGGCGAAAGAACAAGCTGTGGTTCTTCATAAAAAAGGAAGTTAATCACAACATACTGGACTTATACACATACTTATCCACTGTTAAACAAGCGTTATCCACAAATTGTGGACAACGCTTGTTTTATTGATCATCATCTTTTATACTTTCAAAAGGATAATTGAGATATATCAACAGTTTTATCTTTTTTAAAAGGAGTTTGTATGATGTTAAATACAAAAAGGTGGTCTGTGGATTTAGAAAAGAGTTTATCCACATACTATCCACAAATTGAACAGGCAGCTGTGTTATTGCAGCAAAACGAAGTGGTCGCTTTTCCGACTGAGACTGTTTACGGACTAGGGGCAAATGCGAAAGAGACAGAAGCTGTCATGAAAATATATGAAGCGAAAGGGCGTCCAAGTGATAATCCATTGATTGTCCACATTGCGGAGGTTCAGCAGCTTCACGAATTTGCGCAAATAGAAAGTGAAAAAGCAAAGGCGCTGATGGAAGCCTTTTGGCCGGGCGCTTTAACCATTGTTCTTCCATGTAAGCCGGGTGCTTTATCAAAGCAGGTCACAGCAGGTTTATCCACGGTCGGTGTGAGAATGCCTGACCATCCGATTGCGCTTGAGCTCATCCGAGCAGCTGGTCTGCCGATTGCCGCACCAAGTGCCAACCGTTCAGGCAAACCTTCACCGACACAAGCTGACCATGTAGCGAGTGATCTCGATGGAAGAATCGCTGGGATTGTCGATGGCGGTTCAACTGGAATTGGCGTTGAGTCAACGGTTGTATCCTGTGTCGACGAGATTCCAGTGATCTTAAGGCCTGGCGGGATTACAAAAGAAGCTTTAGAAGAGGTAGTTGGAGCGGTCAGTATCGACCCGGGGCTGACAAAAAAGGACGAAGCGCCTGTATCGCCAGGAATGAAATACACACACTATGCACCTGAAGCTCAAATGTATCTTTTTTCTGGAAGTGATGAAGAGATGCAGCATCACATTCAAACATACCAGGCAGAAGGTCTAAAAGTGGGCGTGCTGACAACAGAAGAAAAGAAATCGTTGTTTGCGGCAGATGTTGTTTTCAGCTGTGGATGGAGAGGGAAACCTGAAACGATTGCGGCAAACTTATATCGTGTACTGAGACAATTTGATGAGACAGATGTAGATGTCATTATTTCAGAAGCTTTTTCAGAGCAGGGAGTGGGTTCAGCGATTATGAACCGTCTGCAAAAAGCGGCAGGAGGGCGTACTCTCTCTTCATTCAAATAGTTCTAACCCTTCTTGGACAAACATAGGTTAAAGGAGAATGCGTGTCCAAGGGGGATTTACATGTACGAACTAGCTGGCGAATTGCTGACGCTCAGCATCATGGCTTTTGCATTGGGAATGGATGCTTTTTCGGTTGGACTTGGCATGGGGATGGTTCAGCTGAGGTTCCGCCAGATCATTTATATTGGACTTGTCATTGGGATATTTCATATGTTTATGCCGCTTTTTGGTATGCTGACAGGTCAGCTCCTATCAGGCTGGCTCGGTCTCCTTGCCACCTATATCGGCGGGGCGCTGCTTTTGGTGCTCGGGCTGCAAATGATCGTTGCGTCTATTCGCAAAGAGGATAAACCATTTATCGCACCTGTTGGGGCTGGTCTCGTTCTTTTTGCAACAAGTGTCAGCTTAGACAGTTTTTCCGTTGGTTTAAGTCTCGGAATTTACGGTTCTCACGTGTGGATGACCATTTTATTGTTTGGTTTTTTTAGTATGATCCTCACATGGCTTGGATTATTACTCGGTAAACAGGTTCGATCATGGGTTGGATCATATAGCGGGGCGCTTGGCGGAATCATTTTACTAGCCTTTGGTATCAAATTATTATTTCCGCTCTAGTCAGTCTCCTTACATAACATGTAGAATGAAATGCTATATAATAGAAGAAAAGGAGGGCGAAAGATGAAAATCTTATTTGTTTGTACGGGAAATACATGCAGAAGTCCGATGGCTCAAGCCCTTTTTGCTTCAATTGCATATGATAAAGGTTTAGAGGTCACTGTTAAATCAGCGGGCATTTTTGCCTCAGATGCTGGGAAGGCTTCTCCTCAAGCGGTCGAAGCATTATTTGAGAAAAGCATTCCACTGAATCACTCTTCATCAAAACTGACAGAGGATCTTCTGCGAGAAGCAGATTACGTCTTCACCATGACCATGCAGCATAAACAGTTGATTGTGGAGCAATATGCGCATGCAAAAGACAAGATCTTCACTCTAAAGGAATTTGCGACAGGAACAGAAGGCGATGTATCCGATCCGTTTGGAGGAAGTCTGTCTGTTTATCAGGAAACACGTGATGAACTTGAAGCATTGCTCTATCAACTGGCTGAGAAATTGAAAAAAGATCAGACATCCTCATAATGGACAACCTGTAAAACCGTTGCGTCAACGGTTTTTCTGCTTTTGTTTGCAAATGACTAGGCAGAGGTTAAAATATAACTGTAAATAAAGAATAAATGTAAGGCATGACAGATCAACTCACCCTTAGGAGGAATTGCCCGATGAAAGTAGCCATTGCATCCGATCACGGCGGAACGAATATTCGTGAAGAAATCAAACAACTGATGGATGAATTGAAGATTGAATACATTGATATGGGTTGTGAATGTGGATCAGGTTCTGTAGACTACCCAGATTATGCTTTTCCTGTAGCTAATATGGTGGCAAACGGAGAAGTCGACCGCGGCATTTTAATTTGCGGGACAGGCATCGGTATGAGCATCTCAGCAAACAAAGTGAAAGGAATTCGCTGTGCGCTGGCGCATGATACATTTAGTGCGAAAGCGACTAGAGAACATAATGATACAAACGTCCTTGCGATGGGAGAGCGAGTCATTGGACCTGGATTAGCACGTGAGATTGCGCACATTTGGTTGACAACAGAATTTACGGCAGGACGACATGCTGTGCGGATTGGTAAAATCGCTGATTACGAAGAAAAGCACCTATAAGGAGCGCTTAACATGAACATTGGTCAAGATTGGCTTGAAATGTTAAAAGAGTTTCATCAAATGGTCGAACTGCGTGCTGGGCAAATCTTAGTGATCGGCTGCAGTACATCAGAAGTGGCTGGTGAGCATATTGGGACAGCAGGAAGTGAGCAAATAGCTGCGTCTATCTATCAAGAATTGGATCAGCTAAGACGAGAGACTGGCATTGAGCTCGCTTTCCAGTGCTGTGAGCATCTGAATCGTGCTCTTGTTGTGGAAGAAGAAGTGGCTTTCCGGCTTAACCTAGAGATTGTAGCGGCAGTACCTGTCCGAAAGGCGGGTGGTTCGATGGCGGCTCATGCGTATCAGCACATGGAACATCCTGTGTTAGTTGAATCCATCAAGGCGCATGCTGGAATCGATATCGGTGATACATTAATTGGGATGCATCTAAAGAGAGTCGCTGTACCTGTTCGCCTCAGTCGTCATCAATTAGGACATGCACATGTGACGTTTGCGAAAACGCGTCCGAAGCTGATTGGCGGAGAACGAGCGGTTTATACAAGATCATAGCTTAGACATATTTCTAATATAATGTTGAATGATGAAGACGCTTCACCGCTTGAATATTCGGTTTTTCGCAAAAAAAGAAGGCGATTTTCTAAAAAAACTTTTACATTTCACTCAAAAACCGTGTACAATGAGATGGTGAAAACATCGAATGGAAATAGATTGGAGAGGATTTCGCTGATGAAACATTTACCTGAGCAAGACGCACAAGTATTCAAGGCAATTCAACTAGAGCGGAAACGCCAGCAGGACAAAATCGAATTAATTGCATCAGAAAACTTTGTAAGCGAAGCAGTCATGGAAGCACAGGGCTCTGTATTAACAAACAAATATGCAGAGGGCTACCCTGGTAAACGCTACTATGGCGGCTGTGAACATGTAGACGTTGTAGAAGATATCGCACGTGACCGCGCAAAAGAAATTTTTGGCGCTGAGTATGTGAACGTACAGCCTCACTCAGGTGCTCAAGCGAATATGGCCGTATACTTTACCATTCTTGAGCATGGCGATACAGTGCTAGGCATGAACTTATCACATGGCGGGCATTTAACGCACGGAAGCCCTGTTAACTTTAGTGGTGTACAGTACAACTTTGTAGAATATGGTGTCGATAAAGAAACGCAGCATATCGACTATCAAGATGTACTTGAAAAAGCACGTGAACATAAGCCGAAGCTAATTGTTGCGGGTGCAAGTGCATATCCACGTCAAATTGATTTCAAAAAGTTCCGTGAGATTGCGGATGAAGTCGGTGCTTACTTTATGGTCGACATGGCTCACATTGCAGGTCTTGTTGCAGTAGGTCTTCATCCAAATCCAGTTCCTTATGCAGATTTTGTGACAACGACAACTCACAAAACATTGCGTGGACCTCGCGGCGGAATGATTCTATGCCGTGAAGAGTTTGGTAAAAAGATCGACAAATCGATCTTCCCTGGTATTCAAGGTGGACCACTGATGCATGTCATCTCTGCAAAAGCTGTTTCTTTCGGTGAAGTATTGAACGGAGATTTCAAAACATATGCACAAAACGTCATTGATAATGCAAAGCAGCTAGCTGAAACCCTGTTATCTGAAGATATTCAGCTTGTATCTGGTGGAACGGATAACCATCTTGTTCTCATCGACTTGCGTTCTCTTGGCATCACAGGAAAAATTGCAGAAAATGTTCTTGATGAAATCGGTATTACAGTGAACAAAAATGCGATTCCTTATGATCCAGAAAAACCTTTTGTCACAAGTGGTGTACGTGTTGGTACAGCAGCAGTGACAAGCCGCGGTTTCGATCAAGAGGCGATGAAAGAAGTCGGTTCCATTATTGCGCTTGCTCTAAAACATCATGAAAATGAAGCGAAATTAGAAGAAGCGAAAAAGCGAGTATCTGATCTGACAGCCCGCTTCCCTCTATATAACGAATTAGATTATTAAAAAGCAGACCCATTTGCCTATTTTTGGCATGTGGGTTTTTTTTGTAGGATTTGCGAATCATATTGAAAGATGACGTCTTTTTATGTAGAATTGTAGGAAGTGTGCAAAGTTCACCGGAAGATGACAGAAAAGGAGTTGTAGCAAGCAATGGCAAAGGTTTATGTATTTGATCACCCGCTTATTCAGCACAAACTTACATATATTCGTGACGTTCATACAGGAACAAAAGAATTTAGGGAGCTAGTGGATGAAGTCGCAACATTAATGGCATTTGAAATCACAAGAGACTTACCGCTTGAAGAGGTAGATGTAGAAACACCTGTACAAGTAGCGAAATCAAACGTGATCTCAGGGAAGAAACTCGGTGTTGTGCCAATTTTAAGAGCAGGTCTTGGAATGGTGGACGGGATTTTGAAACTCATTCCAGCTGCTAAAGTGGGACATGTCGGTTTATACCGTGATCCGAAAACATTAAAGCCTGTTGAATATTATGTGAAGCTTCCATCTGATGTGGAAGAGCGTGAATTTATCGTAGTAGATCCAATGCTTGCAACTGGCGGTTCAGCAGTCGAAGCATTGAACAGCTTGAAAAAACGCGGGGCGAAAAACATTCGCTTCATGTGTCTTATTGCTGCCCCTGAAGGTGTAGAAGAAATGCAAAAGCATCATCCTGATGTTGATATCTACATTGCAGCATTAGATGAGAAATTGAACGAAAAAGGCTACATTATCCCAGGTCTTGGTGATGCTGGTGACCGTATGTATGGAACGAAATAACATGTTTTAATAAAAGCCCACATGCAAACGTGCATGTGGGCTTTTTGAAATATATGACAAACGATTGATATCGTTCTTAGAAAAATCAATGTATACTGAACATTAGCTGTTTTTTTGAATGAATGTCACGTGTCTCCTAAAGTTTGATGAAATTGTGAACATTTTGTGTGCTCTATCACTATAGAAAAGTTTTTTAACTTTCAACGGATTGACACATCATAGACGCTATTGTATGCTAAACGAGGGTATTATGGTAAGGTTTTCATAGCCTATAGCACTCTACTAATCCTCATTGTGAACCCTTTAATTATCAGGGTTTGTATCAGCGAATGAAGCAGCATCCCATAGATCTTTAGATTTCAAGTCTGATTGTGCAATTAGACCGATGGGTGATTGATTTTTTTCGAACAGGACTGCTTATCATAAGCGTCTTCTACGCAGTTTTCATCACCAATTATCACCTTTTTTACAATATTTTTCATCGGGAGTCAGATGAATGAACGATCCAAACGCGATTTTCCGCAGACAGAGTAAATATATGTTCTATCTATTGGCAATTTTTGTGTTTGGCTATGCCATGCCTGGTTTTAAACCACTGTTTCTTGGTTTCATTATCGGCACAATTTTTGCTTTCTTTAATTTATTCCTACTTATACGGAGAATGCACGCTTTTGATCGAGCGGTTAAAAAAGGAAAATCCATTCGTTCAATGGGAAGTACAGCCAGGTGGGCCAACGCAATTCTCGCAGTAGCGATTGCTTGGCGTTACCCTAATGAAGTTCATCTGGCAGGTGTTGTTATAGGATTAATGACAATATATCCTGTCATTATGATAGATTCCTTCATTCAACTTAAACGTTCTACTATGGAAGAGAGGTGAATACTCTTTGGGTCACAGTTCAAAAACTACAGAATTTTTAGGGTTAACGTTCAACTTATCCAATGTTCTCATGATTACGATTGCTAGTATCATCGTTCTTCTCATAGCGGTGCTGACTACTCGTGTTCTGTCTATTCGTCCGACAAAGGCGCAGAACTTCATGGAATGGATTGTTGATTTTGTTCGAAATATCATAGGTAGTTCGATGGACATGAAAACAGGAGCCCCATTTCTAGCGCTTGGCGTTACATTACTCATGTACATATTTGTTTCAAACATGCTTGGACTGCCATTCTCGATTACGGTCGATCACAACTTGTGGTGGAAATCACCAACAGCAGACCCTGCAATCACAATGACACTAGCGATTATGGTCATGGGATTGACACATTACTACGGTGTCAAGGCAAAAGGAGTCAAGGAATATACGAAAGACTACTTCAGACCAATTCCGCTTTTAGTACCATTGAAACTTATTGAAGAATTTGCAAACACGCTAACACTTGGTTTGCGTCTTTATGGAAACATTTTTGCTGGAGAGATTCTTCTTGGTTTGCTTGCAGGACTTGCGACCAATTTCTACACGCAAAACATTGCACTTGGTATCGTTGGTACATTAGGTGCCATCGTGCCGATGATTGTATGGCAGGCATTCAGTTTGTTTGTCGGAACAATCCAAGCATTTATCTTCACCATGCTGACAATGGTGTACATTTCCCATAAAGTCAGCGATGAACACTAAAAAATTGAGAGTCCAAAAAGGACGTTATTTTAAAGGAGGAGCTTTTTAATGAATTTAATAGCAGCAGCAATTGCAATCGGTTTGGGAGCACTAGGAGCAGGTATTGGTAACGGTCTAATCGTATCTAAAACAGTTGAAGGAATCGCTCGTCAGCCAGAAGCTGGTAGAGAACTAAGAACACTTATGTTCATCGGGGTCGCTTTAGTTGAGGCACTTCCAATTATCGCTGTCGTTATCGCATTCTTGGCATTCTTTGGTTAATATGTGAGAAGCGTTCTAATATGAATTTTAATGGCGAAGATCAGATTAGTTCGAAACTTCGCCATTCCTTTATGTTTTGTTTCTTAACATATTATTTAAAGAAGGGAGTTGCCGTACTAAATGTCTCAGTTACCAGTGGTTTTAGGAGCAGGTGGCTTAAGTTTCAACGCCGGGGATATGTTATTCCAGCTTATCGCTATGCTCATCCTGCTTGCACTTTTAAAGAAATTTGCGCTTAAACCTTTATTAGGTATTATGAAGCAGCGTGAAGATTATATAGGAAATGAAATTTCAAGTGCTGAACAAAAGCACGTTCAAGCTGAAAAGCTTCTTGAAGAACAACGTGTCTTATTGAAAGAAGCACGCGAAGAATCACATACACTCATCGAAAATGCGAAAAAGATTGGTGAGAAACAAAAAGAAGAGATCATTCAAGCAGCACGTCAAGAGTCAGAGCGCTTGAAAGAGTCTGCTAGAACTGAAATCGTGAAAGAAAAAGAACAAGCTGTGGCTGCACTGCGCGAGCAGGTTGCATCACTATCTGTACTCATTGCATCTAAAGTGATTGAAAGAGAACTTGATGAGCAAGCACAAGAGAAATTGATTCAAGAGTATCTTAAAGAGGCAGGCGAAAGCCGATGAGCGTGACTATTGTCTCTAAGCGTTACGCTTCTGCTCTTTTTGACATCGTTCTTGCTTCTTCGGCAGTAGACGAAACTGAAAAAGAGCTGAATGAGATCAAAAAAGTTCTAAAGGCTGACCAAGAATTGAATGACTTTCTTGTTCATCCAAAGATTACGGCAGATAAAAAGAAACATTTGATTGCAGAAGCTTTCAAAGGTGTTTCGACACATGTATTGCACACAATGTATTTATTGATTGACCGCGGACGCACGAATATTTTCTCTGAAATGACGTCTGAGTTTGTGAAACTTGCAAACCGCACGAAACAAATAGACGATGCGGTCGTGTATTCAGTGAAACCGCTGAGCGGCGCTGAAATTCAATCTTTATCTGAAGTATTTGCCAAAAAAGCCGGAGTCACATCACTGCGTGTTGAAAATGTGATTGACAAGGATCTAATAGGCGGAGTGAAAATCCGTATCGGAAACCGCATTTATGACGGCAGTGTCAGCGGAAAGCTTTCCCGCATTGAACGTCAGCTTGCAGGCGAAAATCGTTAGAAGGGGTGAAACCTTAGTGAGTATCAAAGCTGAAGAGATTAGCGCGCTGATAAAGCAGCAAATCCAAAACTATCAATCTGAAATTGAAGTAAAAGATGTCGGTACAGTCATTCAAGTAGGGGACGGTATCGCGCGTGTACATGGCCTTGACAACATTATGGCAGGAGAGCTGGTTGAGTTCTCTAACGGTGTAATGGGTATGGCTCAAAACCTTGAGGAGTCTAACGTAGGTATAGTGATTTTAGGACCTTACAAAGATATCCGTGAAGGTGACGATGTAAAACGTACAGGTCGTATCATGGAGGTTCCAGTAGGTGAAGAATTAATCGGACGTATTGTGAACCCACTTGGTCAGCCTGTTGATGGACTAGGTCCAATCTTAACGAGCAAAACTCGTCCAATCGAAAGTGAAGCACCAGGCGTTATGGATCGTAAATCTGTACATGAGCCGCTTCAAACAGGGATTAAAGCAATTGATGCCTTGATTCCAATCGGACGCGGACAGCGTGAATTGATCATTGGTGACCGTCAAACAGGTAAAACATCTGTTGCAATTGATACGATCCTAAACCAAAAAGATCAAGACATGATCTGTATTTATGTAGCGATCGGACAAAAAGAATCAACGGTTCGTGGTGTTGTTGAAACACTTCGTAAGCATGGTGCGCTTGATTACACAATCGTAGTCACAGCTTCTGCATCACAGCCAGCCCCGCTTCTTTACCTTGCTCCTTATGCAGGTGTAACGATGGGTGAGGAATTCATGTATAACAGCAAGCACGTACTTGTTGTATATGATGACCTTTCTAAACAAGCGGCAGCTTACCGTGAGCTTTCATTATTGCTTCGCCGTCCTCCAGGTCGTGAGGCATTCCCTGGTGATGTTTTCTATCTTCACTCTCGTTTATTAGAGCGTGCAGCGAAGCTTAGTGACGAAAAGGGTGGCGGATCTATCACAGCATTGCCTTTCGTAGAAACGCAAGCTGGCGATATCTCTGCATATATCCCAACAAACGTTATTTCAATCACAGATGGACAGATTTTCTTACAATCTGATCTCTTCTTCTCAGGCGTACGTCCAGCAGTAAACGCAGGATTGTCTGTATCTCGTGTAGGTGGTTCTGCACAAATCAAAGCGATGAAAAAGGTAGCAGGTACACTTCGTCTGGATCTTGCTTCTTATCGTGAGCTTGAAGCATTCGCTCAGTTTGGATCTGATCTAGACCAAGCGACTCAAGCAAAATTAAACCGTGGTGCTAGAACAGTTGAAGTCTTAAAACAAGACTTGAACAAACCGCTTAAAGTTGAAAAACAAGTAGCGATTCTTTATGCACTCACAAGAGGATACTTAGACGATGTCGCGATTGCTGATGTCAAACGTTTTGAAGCTGAGTTATTCATGTACATTGAAGAAAACCATAAAGACTTGTTTGACACCATCTCTCAAACAGGAAACATGCCTGCTGATGAAGAGTGGAATACAGCAATCGAAGGCTTTAAACGTACGTTTGCACCAAGCAACTAATTAGTAATCTTTCCGAGAGAAAAAGATTCTCTTTTTCTCTCTTTTCACGTAAATGAACACGGATTCCTGAAAAAAGGTGGTGAAATCTTTGGCCTCATTACGCGATATAAAGTCAAGGATCACGTCAACGAAAAAATCGAGTCAGATCACAAAAGCGATGCAAATGGTATCAGCTGCGAAACTGAATCGTGCTGAAAACAATGCGAAGTCTTTTGTTCCTTACATGGAGAAAATCCAGGAAGTGGTTGCTGCAATCGCAACTGGAACAAGTGCTAAGCACCCAATGCTTCTTTCAAGACCTGTCAAGAAAACAGGGTATCTCGTCATTACATCTGATCGGGGGCTTGCAGGACCTTTTAACAGCTCGATTTTGCGTGCCGCTTACCAAACCATTCAATCTCGTCATCAATCCGCTGATGAATATGCGGTGATTGTGATTGGTAAAATCGGACGCGACTTCTTCAAAAAGCGCGGTATTCCAGTTATTTCTGAAGTAACAGGGCTTGGAGACGAAGTAGCGTTTGCTGATATTAAAGAATTAGCAAGCAGTACAGTTCAAATGTTCTCTGATGAAGCGTTTGACGAACTTTACATGTTCTACAACCACTTTGTCAGTGCCATTTCACAAGAAGTAACAGAGAAGAAATTATTGCCGCTAACGGACCTTTCGGCCGCAGCGACACCAAATAAACGTTCCGCATCTTATGAGTTTGAGCCTTCTGAAGAAGAAATTCTTGAAGTTCTCCTTCCTCAATATGCAGAGAGTTTGATTTTCGGTGCGCTTCTTGACAGCAAAGCAAGTGAACATGCTGCAAGGATGACAGCAATGAAGAGTGCAACAGACAACGCAAAAGAATTGATCGACAACCTGACACTCTCTTATAACCGTGCTCGTCAAGCAGCGATTACACAAGAGATTACAGAAATTGTCGGCGGAGCAGCTGCCTTAGAATAGAAATAATTGTCAGGAGGGAATGCAATGAAAACAGGACGCATCAGTCAGATCATGGGACCAGTCGTAGACGTTCATTTTGAAGACGGTCACTTGCCTGAGATTTATAATGCGATCAGAGTTTCGCATAAAGCGGAAAGCGAAAGTGAAGTTACTATCGACTTAACTTTAGAAGTAGCACTACATTTAGGTGATAATACAGTCAGAACCATCGCAATGGCATCAACAGACGGTGTGAAGCGCGGTATGGAAGCTGTAGACCTTGGAAAACCAATTTCAGTACCAGTTGGTAACGTAACACTTGGACGTGTATTCAACGTACTGGGAGATAACATTGACTTAGATGAGCCACTTGGTGTGGAAGCTCAAAGAGATCCAATCCACAGACAAGCGCCTTCTTTTGATCAACTTTCTACTGAAGTTGAAATTCTTGAAACAGGTATCAAAGTTGTTGACCTTCTTGCTCCTTACATCAAGGGTGGAAAGATCGGTCTATTCGGTGGAGCCGGTGTAGGTAAAACCGTTCTGATTCAAGAATTGATCAACAACATCGCACAAGAACACGGCGGTATTTCTGTATTCGCTGGTGTTGGAGAGCGTACACGTGAAGGAAACGACCTTTACTACGAAATGAAAGATTCTGGCGTTATCGAAAAAACAGCCATGGTCTTCGGTCAAATGAACGAGCCGCCAGGTGCACGTATGCGTGTTGCCCTAACTGGTTTGACAATGGCAGAGCATTTCCGTGATGAACTAGGTCAAGACGTATTGTTCTTCATCGATAATATCTATCGTTTTACACAAGCAGGCTCTGAAGTATCAGCTCTACTTGGACGTATGCCTTCAGCGGTAGGTTATCAGCCGACACTTGCAACAGAAATGGGTCAGCTGCAAGAACGTATCACGTCTACAAACGTAGGATCGGTTACATCGATTCAAGCGATCTATGTACCTGCGGATGACTATACGGATCCAGCTCCAGCAACAACGTTCGCTCACCTTGATGCAACGACAAACCTTGAGCGTAAGCTGACTGAAATGGGTATTTACCCAGCGGTTGATCCTCTTGCTTCAACATCTCGTGCACTTGCACCTGAGATCGTTGGTGAAGAGCATTATGCCATTGCGCGTGAAGTGCAGCAAACATTGCAGCGTTATAAAGAACTACAAGATATCATTGCCATTTTAGGTATGGATGAATTATCTGAGGACGATAAGCTTGTGGTACACAGAGCACGTCGTGTTCAATTCTTCCTATCTCAAAACTTCCACGTAGCAGAGCAGTTCACTGGCCAAAAAGGTTCTTATGTGCCATTGAAAGAAACTGTTAAAGGCTTCAAGGAAATCTTATCTGGTAAATACGATCACCTTCCAGAAGATGCATTCCGCTTAGTTGGACGCATTGAAGAAGTGGTTGAAAAAGCCAAAGAGATGGGTGTAGAGGCCTAATCTGGTCCTTAGGAGGGTAAAAGCATGAAGACCGTTCAAGTCAATATCGTTACTCCCGACGGCCCAGTGTATGAAGCGGATGTGGAAATGGTCAGTGTCAGAGCAGAAAGCGGTGAGCTTGGTATTTTAGCTGGCCACGTTCCAATGGTTGCTCCGCTAAAAATCGGTGCAGTTCGCTTAAAACATAGTGGATCAACTGAATTGGTTGCAGTAAGTGGCGGATTTGTTGAAGTTCGCCCTGAACAAGTAACCATTCTTGCTCAGGCCGCTGAAACATCAGATAAAGTTGATGTCGATCGTGCTAAATCAGCGAAACAGCGTGCTGAAGAGCATTTGAACCACCCGAATGAAAGTGATGTACGCCGGGCGGAACTCGCATTAAAACGGGCGTTAAACCGTTTAAATGTAGCAGGGAAATAAAACAGAAAATCCTTCTTATCATTGTGATAAGAAGGATTTTTTTAGAATGACATGAGAGATTGGTACATCGACACATACGGGTGAGAATCCTGTTTTTCAAGATATAAGTGCTCGCAAAACTGCGTACTATGCCACGTTTTATTGTGCCGGCGCAAACCAAGCGTATATTGATGCGGAGAGTCCATATAAGGCCGTACTACCCAGTCAGCATCTGAATGATGACGGAGGACAACTTCTCCCATATACACACTCATCATCGCTTCTAATGCATCTATTGGCATTTTCCACTCAGCAAACAGCTGCTTGGTAAATGCATCAAAGTATAGTGATTCTAACTGATACAGGCTTTCCTCAGAATAATCCAAAGAAATGTTATGAAAATGACACAATTGCGCTAATTCTTCTAGCTGTGTCTGTCTATAATCAAAGTAGAAAGCAATGGCCTCCCATTCATGATCAAATGAGGGAACCAGTTCTCCGTACAAATCAACAAAGTCAGGAAAAGAATCTTTCAATGTGTTCAGCTCCTTCCACACGCAGTATATCATCTCCTTGGCACCAGGATAAGAGGGGATTTACTCTAAATGTAGCTCTTTTTTCCAAATGATTCATCTTTCCGATTTTCGAGGATATAATGAAAGGGAGTTTTCCTTTACAGAAATAAATAAAAGGAGGATTCAACTATATGGAAGACGTAGGACAACAAGCCATCGTGAGTATTGTGATCCACCTGTTTTTTATTGCGGTTACATGGTGGGCATTGCTTGCCGTAAATATTGATCCACTGATTAAAAAAGGGAAAATCGTTCAGGCAAGATTGCTGATGATGCTCATTACCATTGCCATCGCATCTGCAGTCAGCAATTTCTTCCTTGATTACTTAAATTTCTCTAGACAAATTCCTTATATGTTCTAACATAAAAGGTTTGGTCACTGCCTTATGCGGGAACGTAAAAAGAAGCGTCAAAAGTATGGTCTTTGATGACTTTTCCACGTATGCATAGACCTCCTTGCGGCAACACTTGTAGCAAGGGGGAATGACAAGTGAGAAAGTATGTAAAAGGTTGGCCATTATTTGCGTTTATTCTTTTTTTTGTTCTGATGATTCAAGGTGTTCGTGCGGAAGAATCTTCTCCGCTCGCCCAAATAGCAGAAGGTCTGAAAAACCAGCAAATTGAAGTAGATGGATGGACCCTTCACGCCAAAACAAATGTAGACATTTCATCCGATCAATTTTCAAAAAAAGTGCAACGTTTGAAAGACGAACTACGACAGTATGAGTGGACCGAAAAAGAAGAGAAACATGTCACCAAAGTCACAGGAATTTACAAAGATGAAAAAAATGATACTTTATCGAAAATTTTACTCGTGAAGACCGACACAAAATCCAATCAAAAGTCGTATTTATTATATGAGCAAAAAGGTGCTCGCCCACTGAATACCTGGGAGCATACATATGATCAGTTCGTACGTCATGCAAAAAGCATATTACAAGAGAAATTTGTAATTTTTACTTGTCTCGATGGTCATGCAAATGGTATGATGGATGTTGTTTTGCAAAAAAAAGCTGAAACGTTAGCAAATGAATTTCAAGCAAAACCAGTTGAGTATCTCGTTGAGTCTAATTTTGTGTCGCTTTCCGCTTACACAGATAAGTGGGAACAGTTCATTATGACTTCAAATGATAAAATGAATGTTCAAATTGCCATCAGAAGTTCGGAAATGAACGAAAATCATACGATTACGGTTGGCACACCAATCGTAACGACTGAATATTAATATAGAGAATTTGGGACGCGGAGGGGAAGACCTTGGAAAAAATCATCGTCCGCGGCGGTCAAAAGTTAAACGGCACAGTTAAAGTAGAAGGCGCAAAAAATGCCGTTTTACCAGTTATCGCTGCATCTTTGTTAGCAAGTACAGAAAAAAGCGTAATTTGTGATGTACCTACGCTCTCCGATGTATATACAATCAATGAAGTGTTACGTCATTTAGGAGCAGAAGTACATTTTGAAAATAACGAAGTATCAGTGGATGCATCTCATGCACTAGAAACTGAGGCTCCGTTTGAGTATGTCCGTAAAATGCGAGCGTCTGTGCTCGTCATGGGACCACTTTTAGCAAGAACAGGTCATGCAAGAGTTGCATTACCTGGAGGCTGTGCGATTGGTTCAAGACCAATTGACCAGCATTTAAAAGGCTTTGAAGCAATGGGAGCTAAAATTCAAGTAGGAAATGGTTTCATCGAGGCTGAAGTAAAAGGCCGTTTAAAAGGTGCGAAAATCTATTTGGATTTCCCAAGTGTCGGTGCAACTGAAAACATCATCATGGCAGCAGCATTAGCTGAAGGAACAACGATTTTAGAAAACGTAGCAAAAGAACCTGAAATTGTTGATTTGGCAAACTACATCAATGCCATGGGCGGTAAGGTTCGCGGAGCTGGTACTGGTACAATCAAAATCGAAGGTGTGGAAACACTTCACGGTGCAAAACACAACATCATCCCTGACAGAATTGAAGCAGGTACTTTCATGGTGGCAGCAGCTATTACAGAAGGAAATGTTCTTGTAAAGGGCGCAGTGCCAGAGCACATGACATCACTTGTAGCAAAAATGGAAGAAATGGGTATTCAGATCATTGAAGAAGAAGAAGGTTTAAGAGTCATTGGACCATCTGAGCTCAAGCCAATCGATCTAAAAACAATGCCACATCCTGGTTTCCCAACGGATATGCAATCTCAGATGATGGCGCTATTGCTTCGTGCGAACGGAACAAGTATGATTACAGAAACGGTGTTTGAAAACCGCTTTATGCATGCTGAAGAATTCCGCCGCATGAATGGCGATATTAAAATTGAGGGTCGCTCTGTGATTATCAACGGGCCGGTTCAACTTCAAGGTGCTGAAGTATCAGCGACTGATTTAAGAGCAGGAGCAGCACTTGTACTTGCTGGATTAGTAGCAGAAGGTCATACACGTGTCACTGAGTTGAAACATATCGATCGTGGTTATGTGAACTTCCACCAGAAGCTTGCAGCAATCGGTGCAGATATTGAAAGAGTAAACGATGAAACAGCAGATGTGACACAAGAACAAGTTGTATCAGATCTGAACGCGTAATCATAAAGAAATCAGTGTGTCCATAGGGCATGCTGATTTTTTTTAGAATCATAGAATGCTTTATTTTTAAAGCTTATCATTAGTGTATCCAACCATCTTAAATTTTATTCATAAAGACGAACAGTAAAATCAGTTGATAAACAGCCTCATATCTTCATCAAAAGACTTGTCCACTGAATGAAAGAAGCTGTCATATTAGCTTGTCCCCGCCCATAGGATAAAAGAGATTCAATGACAAATGGGGGCAGCCAAATATGAAACCAATGATATGGACAATCGCAGGAATATGCATCATTATTTTAATGATTCCAACTTTACTTGTGTTGCCGACGTTTCAAGGGAAACCGGAGGTAAGCCAGCATGTATCAGCGGAGCCATCAGTTAAAAAAGAAGTGAAGGGTACAGTCAAATTGAAGCAATCACCCGTCGCTATCCCCGTCTATCGTTCAGCTCATCAGCAGGTAGAAAACATCCCCTTAGAAGAGTATGTGATCGGTGTCGTAGCGTCTGAAATGCCAGCTGATTTTGAAATGGAAGCACTCAAGGCACAGGCACTCGCTGCAAGAACGTATATCGTCAGACAAATGATCATCGATAAGACTGTCAAATCACCAAAGGGCTCTCTTGTAGATGACACCCAAATGTTCCAAGTTTATAAAAACAAGCAGGAACTCAAGAAAATTTGGGGGAAAGCGTACAATTGGAAGTTAAAAAAAGTCACAGAAGCTGTCGCCAGCACACAAGGAAAAGTGCTGACTTATGATGAGAAGCCAATTGATGCCTCATTCTTTTCAACAAGTAACGGAAAAACGGAAAATGCCGAAGCTTATTGGAAAAACGAAATCCCATATTTGAAAAGTGTCTCAAGTAAATGGGACGAAAAATCGCCAAAATTTCAAAATAAGAAAACCATCACAGTTAGTGAATTTCAGCAAAAATTAGGTGTGACGCTCACTCAGCAGGCTCAGGTAGGACAGATAGTAGAACGGACGCCAGGAAATCAAGTAGCGAAAGCCGTAATAAACGGTAAAACACTGACAGGCAGAGACATTCGAGAGTCACTAGGACTTCATTCAGCGGACTTTACATGGGAACGACAGGGCCAGCAAATTATCATTACGACAAAAGGGTATGGCCATGGGGTTGGAATGAGTCAGTATGGTGCGCACTATATGGCACAGTCAGGCAAAAAAGTAGAGGCTATCGTGAAACATTATTATAAAGGGATTCAAATTGAATCAGCTGAACGTTTTCTCAACACGTATATGGCTAAAAAATAAAGCAAAGTTGCCTCAGAAATGGGGCATCTTTTTTTGTGTTCCAAGAGGTTTGAACAGAATGTGTCAATTTGCGACTTAAGACGCACCTCAGGAAATCTTAAACATTTACGTCCCGACAAGAACCGATGGCCGATACAAAGCACCTCGAAAGAAGGAGAAAACAAAAGAAAAAATGATGTGTTAGGTGAATATATCTAGACAACTGACAGATTTTTAGTGATTTTGATGAAAGAGAAAAAGGGACCGAGTCCTATACCATTCTAAGACAGAATATTTTACGATTAAGATGTTTCAATTAAATACATAAGGAGGAAGGAAAAATGATGTTGAAAAAAGTATTTACACTCGTAACCTTAGCTGTATTGACATTATCTATGTCAATCTCTTCACCAGTATTTGCAAAAGCATCTACAGTCAAAAAACATAACAAAGATGTAAGAGTTACTATCTTACTTGATGCAAGTGGAAGCATGGCAAGAAAAGTAGAGGGAGAACGCAAATTTGACCTCGCAAAACAAGAGGTATTTAAATTTGCTCAGTCACTTCCAAAAGACGCTAAAATTCGTATGAGCTTGTTTGGCTCTGAAGGTAACAACAAAAATTCAGGTAAAGCTCAATCATGTGAAGTCATTAGAGGCGTTTATGGCGTACAGCCTTACGAAAAAGAAAGCTTTGAAAACTCTTTAAACGGACTTGGACCAAATGGCTGGACACCGATTGCTCGTGCTCTTGAAAATGCAAAGCAAACGGATGAACAGCTTAATGGTGGAACAAAACATATTGTGTACCTAATCACTGATGGTGAAGAAACTTGTGGCGGAGATCCAGTAAAAGTAGCAAAAGAATTGCATAACTCAAAAGGATCGACTGTTGTTAATGTGATCGGATTAGACTTTAACGATGGCTATGAAGGTCAATTGAAGCAAGTAGCCAAAGCGGGTAAAGGCCAATACTACCAAGCAAGCACTGGTAAAGAAATGGGTTCTATCTTGTCGGCAGAATCATTAAAACTACACGAATAACTTGCTGAACAAAAGGGAAACGATTGATGTATGCTATCGTTTCTCTTTTTCTGTACAAATGTAAAAAGGGAGGTTTTTATGAATGAAACGAAATATTGTATTAACCATTTTGGCTAGTCTTGTCCTGCTTCTTTCTTCACCAGCTCATGCTGTGACAAAACAGGAGCCTGCTCATGTGGTGATATTACTTGATTTAAGCGGCAGCATGGCACAATCAGTTGAAGACGAAAAGAAAATCGATATCGCCAAACGTTCTATTCAAAGCTTCGCAAGTATTTTATCAGAAGATACACAAGTCCTGCTACGTGTGTTTGGTCATGAAGGAACCAATAAAAATGCAGGAAAAGCAGTTTCTTGTGGAAGCTCTGAAGCCGTTTACGGATTTGGATCATATGAGCCATCAACATTTCAGCAAGCACTGAATGTGTATAAGCCGACCGGCTGGACACCACTTGCAAAAGCATTAACAGATACGAAACAAGATTTTGAAGATCACCAGGCTGAAGGAAAAAATATTGTCTATGTCGTCAGTGATGGTAAAGAAACTTGTGGAGGAAGCCCTTCACAAGCAGCAAAGGAATTACATGAAGACGGAATTGACACCATTGTCAATATCATCGGCTTTGACGTGAATGAAAAAGAAGCAAAAAGTCTAAAGTCTGTTGCAAAAGCGGGTGGTGGACAATATCAACCGGCTGCGAATGCCGAAGAATTGAATCACATTCTACAAAATGAAGCGAGCGCTTTTGGTCAGTAGGATATGAATGGGAGCTGGGGATTGTTTTCCCCAGCTGTTTTTTAGTTGAAGATCAATTCAAAGTAGTTTCTAATTCATCAATTCGTTTCTCCACGTAGTGCTGATCTTTTCTTGCATGAAAAGTTTCGGCTTTTTCTAATATGGCCGCCGTATTATACTCGGGAATCTGTGAGTAGCTCTCATACACACCCTTTGGAATTAAAACGTTCCCTTCAGGCCAATAAACAGCGATATTGCCACGTTTCAAATCCCCGAATTGAGCCACTCCTTGATAGGTCCCATATTGATTAAACAAGACAACTGGATCACCTTCTTGGACATAAAGTTCTTTTGCATCTTCGTTATTCATCAAGATAGAATGACGCTTCCCACCATTAAAGGCATCCTTTTCACTATAGATCATGGAGTTGAATTGCTTTCCTCTTCTTGTCGTGATATTAAAATGTCCTTCCGTTTTTCGGTATTGAGGCAGCTGGGCAGGAAGAAGATGTCCTTTGCCGTCCGGTGTTGGACACTCCCCGTCTTCACATAGCCATGCGCCACCCCATTGAAAAACGTCTCCTTTATGACGCAAATGCTGGATGCCGTCATAGTTTCGATTTGCGACCGCAATCTCACGGCGAATGTCTTCAGCCGTTTCGAAATGAATCAGCTCAGCATCTTCTGGCCGGACTCTTTTTGCAAGATCAATATAAATGTCCCATTCTGATCTGGCTTCCTCAATACGAGGTCCTTCAATTTCTGGACTGAAATATACCATGCGTTCCGTACTAGTGGATGTACCGCCTCCTGGCTGTTCATACCTTGTCATAGCAGGCAGAACAATTACCGTCTCTTCTGCCTCTACAAGTGTAGAGGTATTCAAAATGATATCTTGATGGACACGGAGTTCAAGCTCAGATAAAGCTTTTTCGATCGCTTCTGGATTTGGCATCGTTTCTAAAAAGTTTCCGCCGCTCGTAAACAGCATTTTGAGTTTTTGCGGATGTTCTTTTGGGAGAGCCATTTTCTCAAAGGATTGCCCAATGGTGTCACCATGCCATTTCGGAATGTCAAACCCCCAAATTTTTTCGATTCTTTCAATATTCTCTTCATCAAAATCACTGCCCGGCAAAACGAATGGATCAGCACCCATTTCACCAGAACCTTGAACGCCGCTATGCCCCCGAATTGGCATGACACCACAATGTTTCCTGCCAATAAATCCACGTAACATAGCAAGGTTGGCGACCTGTGATATATTATCAGTTGCAAAGCGGTGCTGGGTAAGACCCATACTCCAAATAAAAACGCCTGAATTGGCATTGGCAAGGAGGATCGCAAATTCCTTCATTCTTTCTTTTGATAAGCCTGATGATGCTTCTAGGTCCTCCCACTTCAACTGTGCGGCATGCTGCTTTAAATCCTGTATGCCGGTAGTATGGGCTTGAATAAATTCATGATCAAGAGCGGAATGGGGAGCATGCTGCTCCATGTCAAACCAATGTTTGATGACGCCGTTCATAAACGCAATATCGCCGCCTATATTGACTTGATAGAAATCATCCGCGATTTTTGTGCCGAATAGAGCACTTTCTGGAATAGAGGGAACCCAGTACTTTTCCATGGCAGGCTCTTTGTACGGATTGATGACAATAATTTTGGTTCCTTTCTTTTTCGCCGCATACATATATTTAGTGGAAACGGGCTGATTGTTTGCTGCGACAGATCCCCAAAAAATTAAGACATCCGTTCCGATCCAATCGTTGTAATTACAGCTGGAGGCTCCTATACCAAGGGATCGTTTAAGAGCGGTTTTGCTCGGTGAATGACAAATGCGAGACGCATTATCAATATGATTTGTCCCGATAAAGCGAGCTGCCTTCGCAGCGGTATAATAGACTTCATTTGTAATTCCTCTAGCCGTTAAATAGAAAGCGAGCTGCCGTTTATCAATTGATTTGATTTTAGCTGCGATTTGATCTAATGCATCATCCCAGGAAATACGCGTAAAGGCATTGTCACCTTTTTTTCGAATCAGTGGATAAGGAATACGGCCAAGTTTGCGAAGAGAGGTGCTGTCCATTTGTTTGAGCTGTTGAATATCTTCGAACCATTTTGGATCAATAGCTGGCATTGTATTAAGACGAAGTACATTTAGTCTTGTGGTGCATATATGAGGTCCTGCGAGCGTTTGGTCATATAACCCTGAAACACCCAGGGCACAGCCATCACACACGCCCTGCGTTAAAATACGATATGCATAGGGGAGATTATCCTTGTTTTCCCATGCCACTTTCATCGTATCTCGAATGTGTTTCGGTTTTACTTTTCCAAGCCCCATAGGCGCAAAAGAGGCCCATAGCTTTGGTGAGGGTTTTTTATTAAGCTTAATAGGCCCCTTATGTTTTGTTTTCCCCATGATATCATCACCCTCCTATTACTTTATGAAGCGTTTTCATATCTAAAAATTACCTTTAGATTGTGATTCTGTCAAATTCAAATTAAGGTCGGGCTGAGACAGAAGAAGTAGCAGTAAGGTTTGTTTCTCTAAGCTGTTGAATATCTTTCCGTATGAGAAGAGATATGATAAAAGCGATGAAAAATAAGCCAGAGAACACCATCAGACTTTGCGTGTAGTTACCTGTTATATCTCGAATAAAGGATGAAAATAAAGGTCCAGCTAAACCAGCAGCGGCCCAGGCAGTCAGAATATAACCGTGTATGGCACCAAGTTGTTTCGTGCCAAATAAATCCCCAATATAGGCTGGAATTGAAGCAAACCCTCCTCCATAGCACGTATAAATGATCGCCATCACGATTGAAAAGACGAGCGGTTCTTTTAAATAGGGGAGTAAAGGAAAGGCAATGAGCTGGATACTAAAGAAGATTGTATACGTATTCGGCCTTCCGATATAATCTGAGAAGGATGCCCAGCCAATCCGCCCTAAACCATTAAAAGCACCTAAAATACCAACAAGGGTAGCTGCAGCACCTGCAGTGAATCCAACACTTTCTTGTGCAAGAGGCGATGCAACTGAAATAATGGCAATTCCGCATGTGATATTAATAAAGAGCATGAGCCACAAATAATAAAAACGTCGTGTTTTGATCGCTTCATTTGCTGTAAGCTGTGATAAATCCTGAGGGATTTTTCTTTGATTTGTTTTTAACACATCAAACTGTTTGACGTCTTCAGATGTTGGTGGTGATAAATAAAGAGATGAGATCACCATGATCATAAAATAGGAAATTCCAAGAATGTAAAAGGTATTTGCGATGTTCACTTTTTCAATGAGATATTGGATAATTGGGCTGCAAATAAGAGAAGCAAATCCAAAACCCATAATAGCTAAGCCGGTTGCAAGTCCTCTTCGGTCCGGAAACCATTTCACTAAAGTTGATACAGGTGCAATGTAACCTACCCCTAATCCTATCCCAGCGAGTACACCATAAAATAAATAGAGGAGAGGGAGTGAGGACATGTGGACAGCGAACCCTGATCCTGTCATTCCGATACCGAAGAAAATGGCTGAGAAAAGCCCCGATGCTCTTGGACCATACCTTTCAACGAAATGCCCCATGAAAGCAGCAGATAATCCTAAAAATAAAATAGCAATACTGAAGGTCAAGCTTATTTCTGTCAATGACCACTGAAAAGCTTGATGTAAAGGATTCGTAAAAACACTCCAAGCATAAACAGACCCAATAGATAAATGAATTCCTACAGCACTTGTTGCAATGAGCCAGCGATTTTTCGATTTGTTCATTTTGTTCCCCCATATAAAGCAATCAAAAAGTTTGATAAGATAGGAATATGTTACAATTTTATGACTTTTTAAAATAATATCATAATTTGATTGGATCATATAACTAAATTTGTGCTGAAAGGAAGATCATACAATGAATCCTTCTGTTAAAAAGAAACGAGTCATACACCAATACAGTGAAGGCCAATTTACTTGCAAAACAGATGAAGTTGTAGAAGAATTCCCTTTAACTGTGATCGTGAATGGAGAGGAATTTGTGACACTTGTTTGTTCACCAGATCATTTGAAAGAATTGGTTATCGGTTTTTTAGCTTCAGAAGGAGTCATTCGATTTGAAAATGAGATTAAAAGGTTTACAATAGATGAAAGTATGGGCTTTGCATATGTTGATTTAGTTCACTCAAGCGGATTTCAGTCATCAGATTTTACAAAGCGAGTGATTGGTTCTTGTTGTGGGAAAGGGAGACACTTTTATTTTCTCCAAGATGTGAAAACGGCAAAAACAGCCATTGATCGAATCAACATTTCTGCTGAAACCTGTATGCATCTAATGAAGTGTTTACAAGAAGAAAGCCAATTATTTCAACATACTGGTGGTGTGCATAATGCTGGACTGTGTGACACAGAGAAGCTATTCATCACTAGAACTGATATAGGAAGACATAATGCTTTAGATAAAATCTATGGATACTGTTTACTTCATCGAATTCCACTTAGAGATAAAATCCTTGTGTTTAGCGGCCGGATATCGTCAGAAGTTTTATTGAAGGCAGCAAAACTAGGAGTGTCGATCGTCATCTCAAAATCAGCACCTACTGAGCTGGCGCTTAATATGGCAGAAGAATTAAATATCACGACAGTTGGATTCGTCAGAGGAAAATCTTTTAATATCTACACTCACCATCAGCGTATTACAGAATAGGAGGCAAAGTATGGACAGTATATTGGATAAGAGACATCGACCATTGCGCGATTTAAGAATATCAGTAACAGATCGCTGTAACTTTAGATGTACGTACTGTATGCCTGCTGAAATTTTTGGACCAGATTATCCTTTTTTGAATAAAGAAGAACTGCTTAGTTTCGAAGAAATTGAACAGCTTGCTACCCTTTTTGCAAAGGACTTAGGTGTGGTGAAAATACGCATCACGGGTGGTGAACCTTTAATGCGAAAAGATTTGCCTATCTTAATAGAAAAGCTCTCAAAAATTCCAGGAATCGAAGACATTGCTATGACAACCAATGGAACGCTTTTACCTTTATATGCTGATAAGTTAAAGAAAGCAGGTCTTCAGAGAGTCACCATTAGTTTGGATTCATTAAATCCTGACCGTTTTATGCAAATGAACGGAAGGAATATTTCTATCCAAAAAGTGTTTGATGGGATTGAGGCTGCAAAAAAAGCTGGACTTGCTATTAAGATCAATATGGTTGTTCAAAAAGGTGTGAATGATCAGGATGTTTTACCAATGGCAGCTTACTTTAAAAAAGAAGGACATGTTCTCAGATTTATCGAGTTTATGGATGTTGGAAATACGAACAAATGGAATCTAGAGCATGTCATGACAAAGAAAGAGATCATTGGTCTAATTGATTCAACATTTCCTATCAAACCAGAACCTCCTCAATATCCAGGTGAAGTAGCCAACCGATTCTTTTATAAAGATGGTTCAGGAGAGATAGGCATTATTTCTTCTGTTTCAGATGCTTTTTGTGGAACATGTAACAGAGCGAGGCTTTCTGCTCGCGGTGAATTGTTTACATGTCTTTTTGCATCGTCGGGTTTTGATCTGAAACGGGTGATTCGCTCGGCTAAAGATAATGAAGATATAAAGAATATATTGAAGGAACTATGGTCGAATAGACATGATCAATATTCAGCCGAGAGAGAACAGAAGAAAGATCAGAAAAAAGTTGAAATGTCATACATCGGTGGGTAGTGACAACAAAGTATCATGATCATGTATTTTTGAAAAGAAGAGAAAAAGTCATAATCATTGTTGACAATCTTTTTTTGGAAATAGGTCTATTCATCTTATGAATCCAGTCATTATAAAAAACCAGCAGAAATTCTGCTGGTTTTTAAAATGTTATTTTGTAGCTCAAAAAGGTTTAGATATGCCTGGAAAATAGAATTTTAAACATTTTTTGCTACTTTACTTTTATGAGAGCTGTGATAAGATCAACTCAATCTTTACCAGCTCGATTTTTTTACTCCTGGGATGTGGCCCTTATAGGCAAGCTCACGAAAAGCAATTCTAGACATTTTAAATTTTCGTAAGTAACCTCTAGGGCGGCCGGTTAATTCACAGCGGTTTTTTAAGCGGGTAGGGGAAGAGTCTCTAGGTAATTTCCGTAAAGCTTCATAGTCACCTTTTTCTTTTAACTCTTTTCTTAATTCTGCATATTTCAATACAAGCTGCTGCCGCTTTTTTTCTTTAGCAATCTTAGATTTCTTTGCCACTTAAAACCCTCCTTTTTTAATGTTGGATTTTCCATTGAAAGGGGTCTTCAAATGTAGTCCAATCTTGATCAAATTCTTCAGGTGTGAGTAAGCATTGATCTAGTGTGCGAATGATATCTGCTTTAGGCAAATCTACGCCGATAAACACAAGTTTTGTATGCCGATCACCAAATTCTGCGTCCCACTCGTCAAGAAGCTCTGGTTCTTGCTTTAATATCCGTGCCTTATCTTGCTCAGGCAAGGCAGCAATCCAGTATGCAATTGGTTCAATCGCAACAGATTTTCCGGCCTGTGAAATTAAAATGGTTAAATCATGATGTGTGGCAAGCCATGTAAATCCTTTAGCGCGAACTATTTGCTCTGGCATCTGATCTAACCAATTATTTAACCTGCCAGTATGGAAGGGGAGTCTTCTTTCATAAACAAAAGATGAGATTTGGTATTCTTCTGTTTCCGGCGTATGCTGAGAATGCCCGGCGTTGATTTCTTTGATCCAGCCAGCAGAAGCACTGGATTTTTCAAAGTCAAATAAACCAGTATTCAAAATGTCACTTGGCTGTACTTTACCTTTTGAGGTTCTGATGATAGATGCTTCTGGTTGAAGTGTGGTCAGCACGCGCTCAAGTCGATCTAATTCTGAGTTTGATACTAGATCACATTTATTTATAATCAGCACGTCACAAAATTCAATTTGATCAATAAGTAAATCGGAAATTTCTCGTTCATCATCATCGGAAACGGCTTGTTTACGGTCTAATAAACTTTCTCCTGACTGGAAGTCGGTCCAGAAACGATTCGCATCTACAACAGTGACCATCGTGTCTAACCGGCAAAAGCGTGTCAAATCTATTCCCATTTCTTCATCAATATAAGAGAAAGTTTGCGCGACTGGAATTGGTTCACTAATACCTGTTGACTCAATGACAATATAATCGATATGACCAGTCTTACACAGGCGTTCTACTTCGATTAACAAATCTTCTCTCAATGTGCAGCAAATACAACCATTAGACAATTCAACTAGCTTCTCATCTGATCGAGAGAGCTCACCGCCTTGTTTGACTAGTTCTGCATCAATATTAATTTCGCTCATGTCATTGACAATCACAGCTACTTTTAACCCTTTACGATTTTGTAGGACATGATTTAATATTGTTGTTTTTCCTGCACCTAAAAAACCGCTTAATACTGTAACAGGTATTCGCTTATTCATTTCTTTCTGTCCTTTTAACCATACTCATTTTGATTTCCGCCTCACTTAAAAAGTAATGATTACGATTTAAAATCTAAAAAATTATTTTGTTTCTCTATGAAGGGTATATTTCTTTAGCCGAGGAGAATATTTTTTTAACTCCAGTCGGTCCGGGTTCGTTCTTTTATTCTTTGTTGTGATATAGTTTCTGTCACCCGTTTCAGTACAGGCTAAGGTAATTTTTACGCGCATCAGTAATAGGATCCTCCTTTAATTCGTAATGGTTACGATTTGTATTTTAAAATGATCAAGGCGGAATGTCAAGCTTAGTAGGATGAACAATGCCAAATGATCAAACAAAAGGGGTATCGAATGTTCATTGATACCCCTCTCCATTAATAAAAGTCTCCAAGCTCTTGTTCGTATTCACCTTCGTATTGCTGGACGTCACTAGGAATTTCTTGAAGAAAGGCTAGGCCACCTAATATCAGCATCAAGATAATGGCGATGAATGAGAGAATGACTGTGACAATACTTGATATGGCAAATAGCGTCTGCATTTTCATCATCTTAGCATATTGTTCTAATAACTCTTCATAAGAAGTATCAGGAGCTTGAATTAATTGTTCAGCTGCGTTTACAGATTTTTGTACATGGATTCCCATCATAATGAGGAAGACGCCAAGGGCAGCAGGAAGAACAAGCCAAAAACCAATAAGAATAGCTAGGCCGCCTGAAATATAGAGAAATATACTACCAACTTTTCCCCACTTTGTGATCGAATGAAGAGATTGAATGATTTTCTCAGTTTGTTGCAATGGTGTTCACTCCTTTATGTATTCACTCTTTATCATACTTGAGCAAGTAGTACTTTAGGAAGAGTGAATGTAGAGCAATTAAAAAATATTTCTATCTTCACTTTACTATTTATGGATAAATAAATTATCTTCAAATAAGAAAAAAGTAACATTTACTATAAATTTTAACGACAATTTATGTCATAAATAAGATTAGTAGTTAAAAATAATTAGTAAATTTATCAAAATATGTTGTTAGTTGTCTTGTAATTGGTTATTATTGTGTTGTATTACCATAAAAATTGGAAGGTGGAATTCATATGTTAGATCGTTTCTTAAACAAAATGACCAATGTTCAACCTGCAGCTTCAAGATGTATTTTACAAAAATTAGTCACTTCATGTAAATCAGCGCCAACTTGTTTCCTTCAAGGTGTTGGAACTTTCCGTTACTACGTGGATCGTGATACAGGTGAGATATGTACTAGCCAAGAACGCGTTAGATGTGGCTGCTAAATTCAAGGATTTTATTTAATAGGATGTGAACGCATGAGCATATCTTCAATTTCATTTTTAACAAATGCTGTGCAGATGTCAAACAGTCGTCAAGCGGGTCAAACATCAAATTCTTTTTTAAACCAAGCTGCGAAAATTGTTCAAGGCGACCATTCTCCAGAAGAGAGAAAGGCATTATTTCAACAACTGACTCTAGTTCAGCAAGGGAAAGATTTGGAGCTTCATGTGTCTAAATTAAAGGAACTAGAGAAAGAGGTTCAAAAAGAATCGTCTTCTTCGTCTGTTACTGTGAATCTGCATGGTGACCAAGTAGACATTTCAAATGAGGCTCGCAGTGAGTTTGAACAAGCTGAGGAACAAGCGGCAGCTTCAAGTGAAGCAGGTGAAATTGCCGCAAGGGAAAAGGATCAGGATGTTCAGGCAGATCCACACCAATAAAAAAACGAGGCGTGTGTTTGTTGTCTTCACATGCCTCATTTATCTTTATTTTGCAGGAATCCTTGAATAAAGACCATCCGGAAAAGGGGCTGCATATGAGATTGTTTCATCTTCTTCTACCATGATGTAATATGGAAACTCTTCAATCTGGAAGGCGCCTATCATTTGTTCGTCCACTGAGATAACTTGCATGATGGTTTGGCTATCACGATATAATTCTTGATCCTCTTCTTGCCCATTCTTTAGCAAAATACTAAAAGAAATGTCTAATTGACGCTGCCTTTTCGTTTCTAGGAATTGTTCCAGTGATGGGATGCAGTGCGGACATGCTGTGTCAGTGAATATAAGCAGCTGTTGCTTGTGATTGGTTTGCAGCAAATCATTCATTTGAATAGGTGATGGTTTTTCAATTAGCGGATGAACAAGTTTTTGTCCGACATGCTGGATCGGTAAGATGATTAATTCCATCTGGTGTTTTAAATAGATGATGATTCCGATCGTCAATAAAAGACTGCAAAGAATAAGAGTGAGCTGTAAAAGTAAGATTGAATTCATCGTTATCGTCCTCTCAGAATGAAGTTACGCAGAGCTATCATAATATAAATATCAAAAATATGTCAATTATACTAAATGGTGTAAGGTGGAGCGTTTGATGAGTACAGTGAACCATTGTTTATATACAATCTCCTATACTTGGAAAAGAAGTCGATCATATCTTCTGTTAACTCTATTGATCCAAGTGATCGTTGGTTTTATGCCTTTGGCTAGTGTCTGGATTATTCAAACATTGATTAATGAAATTATTTTATTCATGACTTCTTCAGGAGACATTCAAAAGGTCTTAAGGTTATTTGGGTTGCAAATGGTCATTGTGGTTTTAGGATATGGGCTTCAATTCATTCTTCAACTTAGTCAGCAAAAAGCGACAAATTTGATTGGTTTGCATTTGAAGGGTGAATTGCTTCAAAAGGCAATCAGGCTGCCATATATTACATTTGAACATCCGTCTTTTTATAATGAAAGTCAACGTGTGATGAACAGTCATCAGCATGTTCTGAGTATGGTTAGAAGTATTTTTACAATCATGAGCGCATTGATTACTGTTGTATCACTTCTCATTTATATGATCGGTATCCATTGGGGTTTGGCGGTCATTCTGATCTTATTTACCCTGCCTGTCTTGTGGATTGAGCTCTTCTTTGGAGGCGCACGGTATCAACTAAACCGCATGTTAACTGCTAACGATCGAAGAGAAATGTATGTGTCCGACCTTGTTGCACAGCGAGATTCATTGAAGGAAATCCGTTTATATGGAATAGGACATTATCTTCTTCAAAAATGGAAAGGTCATTATGTAAAAAGTGCAGATGAAAAATATAAATTACTAAAACGGCAGGTTCGCTGGGAGATGGCGGGCGGATTGCTTATGACATTTGCCTATGTGTGCTGCGGTCTTTTTATTGTCTTTCTTATCTTTCAAAAAAAATTAGCAGCGGGTACGTTTGTCGCTGTGCTCCAAGCTGTGCAAAATATTCAAAGTGGTTTTCAAGACTTAACGAGGGAATGTTCTAGTTTATATGAAACGAGTCTCTATATTGATGAAATGAGAACTTTTCAAAAGAGAGAAGAAGAAATTGATGAACAGACAGAGAAAGGGGCATCGCTTCGGAGGATTGAGTGTATTCAGTCCATTACGCTAGAAAACCTCTCTTTTACCTATCCGAATATGAAAACGCCTGCTATTGAGCATATACATTTTCATATCAATAAAGGTGAACGCATTGCATTGGTGGGGGATAACGGATCAGGTAAGACGACCTTGATTAAATGTTTGACCGGTTTATATGATCCAGACAAGCCGAATATGCAAAAGGTCAATGGTGAGTCTATTTCGACCATTTATAAAAAATCATATCATGCGAGAATGGCTGTCCTTTTTCAAGATTTTATGAAGTACGAATTCACTGTGAAAGAAAACATTGGATTTGGCCGTATCGACGAAATAGATGAGGAAGAGCGCATGGTGTCAGCTGCGCGGCAAGCAGGCATAGAGAAAAGAATTCATCAAATGGAAGAAACATACGATGCGCAGCTTGGCCGGTTTTTTGAAGAAGGTCATGAACTGTCTGGCGGACAATGGCAAAAGCTTGCGATGGCGAGAACCTTCTTTAGAGAAAGTGATTTTATCATTTTAGATGAACCGACTTCTGCTCTTGATCCGCTATCGGAGATTTCACTCATTCGAAAGCTATTCGATCATACGCAGGATCAAGGGGTCTTGTTTATCACACACCGTATGGGAGCGGCCCGCTTAGCAGACCGCATTATCGTGATGAAAGATGGTGCTTTCGTTGAAGAAGGGAACCATGAAGAGCTGATGGCGCTAGGTGGAGAGTACAAAAGGCTTTATGAGGCACAATCTCAACTATTTCAACAAAAGGAGATGGCGTAAGGTGAGTGTCTTTTATTTTATAGGTGTCTATTTCTTAGGAATCATCTTTGCAGGTGCATGGCTTGATAAAGTGAGAAAACAAACGGCGCATATGCAACAGATGAATGCTTATCGGCTGCTGCCTTCTGCGCTCACGGCGCCAATGTTTTATTTGTTTTTGACTATTGAATTGGCTTGTACTGGTCTATTGTTCGTATGGAACATGTCTCTTGTACCTGCGATTGGTCTTACAGCACTTTTATGTACCTATACTGGAGCGGTCACTTTCAATTTATTGAGAGGACATCGTAACATTTCATGCGGCTGTGGAGGTTTACTTGAAAATGACCGTCTTCACTGGGGAATTGTGATTCGTAATGTGTCGATGCTGGCTCTTGTGATTGGCTTGTTTTATGTGCATCCCTATGTAGAAACAATTCCATGGCAATTTCACATTATTTGTTTTCTGATTGCAGTGGCTGTCTGTTTCATTATAGCGGTGGGAAAAGACATCATGATGTTCAAAAGAAAGTGGAATCAATTTGAATCATTTATAGAAGGAGACCAAGTGAAATGACAGATATTCTACTGATTATTGTGTTATTCATTGTCATTGCTCAGCTGGCTGTGGTGTTTTTGCTTGCCCGCTTTATCGGAAAATTTATGAATAAAATCAAAACTCTTGATGGGATTGAATTAAAGGAAGCGGATGTTGGTGATGCGGCGCCGTTATTTCGAAGCTATACACATTTAGGGGATAAGGTCATTTTAAAGGAATATTTGCAGAGCGGAAGAGCCGTGATGCTGTTATTTGTGAACTCTACTTGTATGACATGCAAAAGCATTTTGTCTGATATGAAGCAGCACATCTCTAGCGACGATACTCAATTCATTTTGATCAATGGAGATGAACAAGGAGATGATGCATCGCTTCTTCAATTGCTGCCTGATCAAGCTGTGTATGTGCGCTCTTCGCAAATCATGGAGCTGTATGGGGTAACTGTTGTTCCGCAAGCGATTCTGATGGATGAACATGGCATCATCCTGCAAAGAAAATCTCTTCAAAATGCGAAACAGTTTGAACAGCTGTTACATGCTTCATAAAAAAGCGTCTCTTTGTTGGAGAGACGCTCGTTTTATAATTCTTTTCCTAGAATATCTAAATCGTACCTGCTGCCGTCCATTTCTGCGATACGTGGCAGGTGACCCCATGTCTCAAAGCCGTGCTTTTTAAATAATTGAATGCTGGCTTCGTTGTGCCCGAAAATAAAGGCAAGTAACGTTCGAATGCCTAATGAAGGTGCCAACTCAATGGCCTCTTGTAAGAAAAGTGACCCTAAGCCTTTCCCTCGATCGTCTTGGTTTAAGTAAATACTCATTTCAACGGTCCCGTTGTATGCAGGTCTTCCGTAAAACGTTTCAAAGCTGAGCCAGCCGTAGATATGTCCATCCTCATCTGTTTTCACATAGAGAGGTCTTTTCTCTGAATGATTCAAAAACCATTGCCGGCGGTCTTCAACTGAAACTGGTTCTGTGTCGGCGGTTACTTCTCTTGAAGCAATGGTTGAATTGTAAATATCAACGATCGCTTTGAGATCATCTTCTGTTGCTATGCGGTTGAAAGTTTTCACAATAAAGTCCCCCATCTTTTTTTCATTCATCATACATATTATTGGTGCGATTGCGCAAAATAAAAAGAAAAATGATTTCGTGTGTATATATTTTTTGAAAAGTGTTCAGAATGTTGCTGAGGTGATGAAAAATGAGAGAGGAAGAAAAGAAACGTACTTCCAAAATCACAAAATTTCAGCAATTTTTCCGTAAGCGCTGGGTATTCCCTGCTATTTACTTGGTCAGCGCAGCGGTCGTGTTAACAGCTGTTCTTTGGTACCAAGCTGTATCAAAAGATGTGAAAGACCAACTATCTGATGGAAATCAAACAGGGCAAGAACAGCGTGATGATGCCGTTGAAGTTGGAAAGCCAATTGAAAATGTTGCAATGCCGGTCCAGAATTCTGATAATGTTTCTGTCGTGAAAAAGTTCTATGAAGCAGATGCTGATCAAAAAGAAAAAGAAGCAGCACTTGTAAACTATAATAACACCTATACCTTGAGCAAAGGTATTGATCTTGCAGATAAAGATGGCAAAGTGTTTGATGTCACAGCTGCTCTTAGTGGAACAGTGGTTCAAGCGAAAAAAGATCCAGTTCTCGGTCACGTCGTTGAAATTGAACATGAAGATGGATTATCGACTGTTTATCAATCGTTGTCACAAGTGAGTGTCAAAGAAGGCGATGAAGTTAAGCAGAATGATGTCATCGGTGCTTCTGGTAAAAATCTTTATGGTGCTGAAAGCGGCAACCATGTGCATTTTGAAATTCGTATGGAAGGTTTAGCGCTTAATCCACTTAGCTTCATTGACAAGCCTGTTTCGACTATTGAAAAGGCCGCGCAAGAAGTGACGGAAGAAGCAAAAGAACCTGCTCAGCCAAAAGCTGATGAAAAAACGAAGGAACCTGCTGGTGAAGATAAGGCCAAAGAGCCTGCTGGAGAAAAATCTGAAGAAAAGTCTGATGAGAAGGGGAAATCCTCTGATCAAGAAAAGTCTTCTGATTCCTCTAAAGACAGCAGTCAATCTGAAGAAACAAAACAATCTTAAAGCCTTGCAACCTCTGTGTATGAATTATGCAGAGGTTTTTTTCTGTCTTAAAAAAATCCCCCGCACTTGGCGGAGGATGGTTTATAGGGCGGCAGGTCCTTCTTCACCTGTCCGAATGTTGATTGTATTTTCTATCTCATATATAAAAATTTTCCCATCCCCTGGTTCGCCTGTACGAAGTACCTTTTGAGCTGTTTCTACGACCAGTTCGACAGGTACTTTGCTTAGGACGATTTCAATCTTTAATCGTTCGTACACATTGCTTTCCTTTTTGACGCCGCGGTATAGCTCTGTATGTCCCTTTTGTAGGCCGCAGCCGTGCACATTCGAAAAGGTAATTGAGGTGACACCAATCTTTCCAAGCTCCACCTTTAATGTTTCAAAATTGGCTGGACGTGTGACAATCTCCACTTTATACATTTTGCTCATCGAGACACCCCTTTTTCTTTAATCTTGATAGGCTTTTTCACCATGCATGGTTAAATCAAGGCCCACTGATTCTTCTTCTTCGGTTGCACGAAGCTTGAAGAAGAGATTGACCACTTTGATGATCACGTATGTCACAACGGCTACAAAGGCGTAGGTGGCAACAATAGCGACTACTTGCTTCCAAAGTAAGCTGGCATCTCCGTAAAATAAGCCATTGGCTCCGCCGTCATTGACAGAGGTTGTTGCGAAAAGTCCAGTTGCAATACCTCCCCAAGTCCCGCCAATTCCGTGAAGCCCGAATGCATCCAGTGCATCATCATAGCCAAATTTGGCTTTGAGTGAGAAGACTCCCCAGAAACACACGATCCCGCCGATGATTCCGATGATAATAGAAGCAAATGGGGTGACAAAACCTGCGGCAGGTGTAATCGCGACAAGACCTGCGATGGCTCCAGAAATCGCGCCGAGCATGGTCGGCTTTTTGTTGATCATCCACTCTACTAACAGCCAGCCGATGATTCCTGCAGCAGCAGCTGTATTAGTGTTAATAAAGGCATACATCGCGACACTGTCTAATGTAAGGGCACTTCCAACGTTAAAGCCAAACCATCCAAACCAAATGACAGCTCCGCCAAGAAGGGTGTAGATCAAATTATGAGGAGAAGAGTTTGCTGCTTCTTTACGCTTCCCGAGCACAATCGCCACGACTAGACCCGCAACACCAGATGAAATGTGAACCACGTTTCCTCCAGCGAAGTCAAGTGCACCCATTTCGCCAATCCAACCGCCGCCCCATACCCAGTGTGCGACTGGCGCGTATACAAATGTGACCCAAAGGAGTGTAAACACGACGACCGCTGAGTAGCGAATTCGTTCAGCAAAGGCACCTGAGATGATGGCTGTTGTTAAGACGGCAAAGGTCATTTGGAACATCATGAACAATGAATGTGGAATGGTCTCACTGTAGGAACCAGGTTCAAAGCCAACGCCTTTTAGTCCAATCCAGTCTAAGCCTCCGATCCATGCATTGCCTGGCGCAAAAGCCAAGGAATAGCCAAACATGATCCATACGATGGAGACGATTGCTAGTGAAGTTAAGCTGTGCATGGTTGTGCTTAAGACGTTTTTACTTCTCACGAGTCCTCCGTAGAATAAGGCTAAACCCGGTGTCATTAACCACACGAGTAGTGCGCAGAAGAACATAAATACTGTATCACCCATTTGCATGCTGCATTCCCCCTGAATCATTCAGAATTAATTGATTTCTTAATTCTTCATTATAGAGAGAAAAGTCATATATAACATAACCGTGTAAGTTAATCTTACATGGTTTTTGGTTATATTCAATATAAATGGATGAAAAGTTCGTAAAAAAAGAGAAAAAACGTGCATTGAGCACGAAAAATAAAGGGCGTTTGACCTATAAAATGGAGCTGAGAAACAGCTTGGTTCGTTCCTCTTGAGGAGAATCGAACAATTCTGATGGGATGCCTTCTTCGACGATGCGGCCTTCGTGCATATAGACGACACGATCGGCGACTTCTTTCGCAAAGCCCATTTCATGTGTGACAATGACCATCGTCATGCCTTCTTTTGCGAGACTTTTCATTGTTTGCAGTACCTCGCCTACAAGCTCTGGATCGAGGGCCGACGTAGGTTCGTCAAATAACATGACATCTGGCTTCATGGCGAGAGCTCTTGCAATGGCCACACGCTGCTTTTGACCACCTGATAATTTAGAAGGATATACGTTGGCCTTATCCGCAAGTCCGACCTTTTCCAACAGGACGTTGGCTTCTGATACAGCTTGAGCCTTTTTTGTTTTTCTCACCATGACAGGCGCTTCGATGATGTTTTCAAGCACAGTTTTATGCGGGAAGAGATTAAAATGCTGAAACACCATGCCTATTTTTTGCCTCATCTCGTTTAATTGATCTCGTTTTGGATGTACTGGATTCCCATCAATGATGATCTGGCCATCATTTTTTATTTCTAAAAAGTTCATACAGCGGAGCAAGGTGCTTTTTCCAGAGCCACTGGCTCCAATTAAGACGACCACATCATTTTCATAAACAGTGAGATCGATATCCTTTAAAACATGCAGTTCTCCGAAGTGTTTATTGAGTTTTTCAACACGAATGAGTTCCTTTGATTCTGTCATGTTTCTCCTCCTAATGGTCACTGACTGATAATTTCTTCTCAAAGGTTTGGACAGCAAATGTTAACAGCAGGACAAGAACTAAGTAATAGACGGCTACAACAAGTAAATAGGTCATATTGTCAAAGCTGTTTGAGCCTTGGGTCGTGGCGACGTTAAATAGTTCATTGACGCTGATAAAGGCGGCGAGTGATGAATCTTTTAAGCCGATAATGAACTGGTTGCCAAGAGGGGGGAGGGCGCGCCGCATCGCTTGCGGGAGAATGATGCGTCTCATTGTTAGAAAACGTCCCATGCCAAGAGAGCGTCCAGCCTCTTTTTGCCCATGATCGATTGATTGGATGGCACCTCTGAATATTTCTGCTATATACGCTCCGTTATGAAAGGCGAGCGCAATGGAAGCAGCCCAGAAGTCGGGGATATTTAATTCGGTCAGTCCAAAATATAGGATGAAAATTTGAACAATCAGTGGTGTTCCGCGTACAAGGAAGATATAGGCGTTGGCGATATAACCGAAGACAGCCACGCGTGATATTTTCAATAAAGCAAAGAAGAGTCCGATGAACATGCCGATGAAGATGCTGATCACAGTGAGCTGTAAGGTGAGCAGCATTCCTTCTAAAAAAATACCTCTAGAATCAATCAGCGTCTGAAAAAAATGTGATAGAGTAGGCAAAACAATCATCTCCATTTGAAGAAAGTGCGCCTAAGAAAGGCGCACAATCGTGGTTTTAATTTTGTTTGACCGTGATGTCTTCGTCAAAGTATTTCTCGCTAATTTGTCTTAATGTTCCGTCTTTTTTTAGTGCGTCAATCGCATCGTTGATCTCTTCTATGAGCTGTTTATTTTCTTTTGATACAGCGATTGCCTGCTCGCTTTGTCCGAGTCTTTCCTGCGCTTCGATTTTTAATTTTTTCTTCATGGCTTCTGCACCTGTGGCGAAATCCGTCACGACTGCATCGTGTTTTCCGTTGGCTAGTGCTTCTAAAGCGACTACATCACTGTCGTAATATTTTGGTTCCTGCCCGCTATGTTCCTTTGCAATATCAGCGTAGGACGAGCCTTTTGATACAGCGATTTCTTTGTCTTTTAAGTCATCAGCATGTTGAATGTCTGCTCCAGGTCTTGTGAAAATTTGCGGACCAGAGTAGTAATAGGGCTTAGATAAAAGGACGTGTTTTTTTCGTTCCTCATTGATGGTATGACTTGCAACTGCCGCATCAAATTTTCCTGCTTTCACACCTTCGACGATGCCTGCGAATTTATATTTTTTCTGTATAGGCTCGAGGCCTAGTTTGTCACTAATCGCATTGCCTACATCGATATCAAAGCCTGACATCTGATTTCCATCCATGTAACTAAACGGGTGAAATTCACCTGATGCTGCAAATATAAATTTTCCATCCTCCAAAATTGGCGACCCTTTCGCTGTAGAATTACGTTTATCTCCGTTCCCATTTGTTTCATTTGAACCACACGAAGACAGAAGTAATACTGCAACCGAGAAAAGGGCTGGGACCCAAAACCGTCTTTTTTTAATAATAAGCTTCTCCTCCTTTTCAGCCGTTCTCCATATAAGGAGAAAGTAGGCTTTTAAATATGTGTAGCATCTTACCATTTGTTCCTCATATTCTCAATTTTATATGTGTTTTTCCAACACTCGCCCTTTTTAAAATGTATGTCTTGCTTTTCCGAGAGAGAACTTGAATTGATTAGGGTAAAAAAGGGAAATGAATCTCATAATAACGGAAGGATTGGCAAAAAACATGCCAGATCACAAAAAGGGGGTCGGTGTATGAACAAGTGGAGAGACAGCCGAAAGGTTTTTTTAACTGCTATTGCCTTTGGAACGATGTTAAATCCACTGAATTCCTCGATGATTTCTTTGGCCTTGCATCAAATTCAGCATGAATTCGGTTTGTCATTTACGACTGTATCTTGGCTTATTTCGTCTTTTTATTTAGCAAGTGCGGTGACGCAGCCGGTGAGCGGCCGGATTGGGGATCATGTGATGAGCCGGAGAACATTATTTTTATTCGGGCTAGGTCTTGTGGCGGTGTCAGCCATCTGTGCGCCGTTTGCCCCAACGTTTGCAGTGCTGATTGTGATCCGGCTGCTGCAGGCGATTGGGAGCAGTGCCATTTATCCTTCTGGTGTCGGACTCATTCGGGATCATATTCAGGAAAAGCAGGCTTCGGCGTTAGCGGTATTGTCCATTTTTGCTTCGGCGATGACGGCACTTGGACCGACGCTTGGCGGCTTTTTGATGACAATCGGCGGCTGGCCGGCTATCTTTTTAGTGAACCTGCCTTTTATTTTGATCAGCTTCTTTCTTGGACTAACTTTGTTTCCAAAGGAGCAGAAAAAGAGAAAGCTTCGTCTAGGTGAAACGGTACGGAAGCTCGATTTGCCAGGGATGCTTCTTTTTACAGTTTGTATTGTCCTTCTGCTTTCGTTTTTATTATCACTAGGTGATGGGATTCAATATGTACAGGGGATTCTTTGTCTCGTGAGTGCAGGCGCTTTTATCTGGTGGGAGTATCAGGTGGATGAACCGTTTATTCAAATTCGAATGTTCAGACAGGAGCAGCGGCTGTCACTTGTGTATGTGCAATTTATCATTTTAAATATATTTTTCTATTGTCTTTTCTTTGGTTTGCCGAGCTATTTCCAGGATGAATTAGGCTGGCGTGTGGAAATGACGGGTCTTTTTATGCTGTGCATGTCTGGGGTGAGCATCATTGTGTCGCCGCTAACAGGAAAGTGGGTGGACCGCGGGGATGAACGTCATCCAGTATTAGCCAGTGCGGTATTGATGCTGGCTGGAGCGTCTGCGATGACCTTCTTTTTTATTCCGGCACCATTATGGGGAAAAGGGGTGGTTCTAGCGCTGCTTGGACTGAGTTACGGGATTGGGAATGTTGCGCTGCAAGCTGCGATGCTCAAGGCAAGTCCTCAGCATATGATTGGCACGTCCTCTGGGCTTTTTCAAACATGCCGTTACCTTGGTTCCATTCTGTCGTCTGCTGTCCTCGGTATGCTGTTTGGGGATGAAATTGCTGGTCCTCATTTTGAGCAGTTAGGCTGGACGTTGATCATGATTTCCCTTACCGGCATCGGTGTCAGTCTTTATTTTTCGAACAAGGTCAGAGGAGGACAGCCAATAAAAAAAGCGGCGCGATAAGTGGAAGAAGATTCTTCATCACATTATCGCAAGCCGCTTAAGAGTTAGACAGGTCAGAGCCCTGATCCTTTTGCTTCCTTCTGAATATTTTCCCTACAATTGTCTCATAGAAAGTGACAATGCGGTCAATTGGAGAGTCAAAGAACTTCCATAATTTATTCATGATAAAGACAACCACGATCGATACGACTAAGCTGCCTAAGACATCTAATGGATAATGGTGACCGACCCAGATGCGGGAGAATCCTGTGAGTAATCCAAAGACGAGCAAGATGTTGCCAAGCTTTTTATTACGAGATCGAATGGCAAGTGAAAGAGCCAGTGCACCTGTTGTATGGTCACTTGGGAAGGAAGCGTCTGCTGAGTGCGGAATGAGTGTGTCGACTTTATGCGCCACAAACGGTCGCTCCTCATAATGAAACAGTGTAATCGCAAAATTGACGATAAGTGCCGCGATACCCGTTACACCCGAAAAGAAGACATGCTTCTTAAATTTGTGATTACCTAAAAACCAGCAAATCAATAAGACAAGGGCATACACAAGAATGGCCTTTTTCGTAATGAAAATCATGGCCTGATCTAAAAACTCAGAATGATGAGCCATCCCGTGTATGACTTTAAACAATTCGTAATTCAAAACATCACCTATACCTTCGCTTAATGCCAACTATTTTTCAAATAATCGTCTATTTGAAATATCCTATATTTTAGCATGTTTCCGATGAAGTTTAAAATAGTATCCTATTCTGATAGGGAGACCTTCTGTGCTTTTGCTTCTTGGGGCTTTCGTTCGCTCCAATAAAAAACAATCATACTGAGCAAGACAACAATACCTGCAATGAGATATACATTTGAAAAGTCGGTGAAGCTGACAAGAAGACCAAATACAAATGAGCCAGCAGCAATCCCCGTATCATATAAAGTGAAGAAAGTAGCCGTCGCATAGCCTGTACGGTGAGCTGGTGAGTGCTGAATGGCAAGTGTTTGTAAACATGGTACTAGCGATCCATAGCCAAGTCCAATGACACCACCTGATAAAAGAAGCATTGTAGCTGAATGTGTAGCTGTCAGCATCCATAAACCAATCGCAAAAAGAGCGATCGAAGGATAGATCACAATGTGAGGTCCTACTCGGTCAAAAAGTCTGCCTGTAAAAGGACGTGATCCAAGCATGGCTGCCGCAAACACAATAAAGAAATAACTGCTTGCCCCCATCAAGTGAAGGGAATTGGCATAGACTGAAATAAATGAAATGATCGGCGAATAACAGAAGGAAATAATGATGCCGACTGCCGCTGTTTTTAATGCACCTTTTTCAAACAGGTGGGAAAAAGTAAATCGAAAGACGACACTACCCCCATCTTCAAGCTCTGGCTGTCTGATCAGCATCGTAAAAGCGGCACCGATGGTAACGATAATGGAAAAGAGAAGGAATAAGGAATGGAATCCTACTTTTCCTACTTGATTCAATGCAATAAATGGACCGATAACCACAGCAAGGTTCATGGACATGACAAAGTAGCCGAGTCCTTCCCCGCGTTTATGTTTCGGGATCATATCTGCCGCAATGGCACTGGCTACTGTCGTCAAAATGCTAAAAAAGATGCCCTGCACGAAACGCAGCATGAGAAGCGTATGGAATTGATCAATCGGAATGTATAAATAAGTGAGTAAGGCAAATGCCGTTGACGAGAAAATCGCCATCCGTTTTTTGCCGAATTTCTCAATAATGGCTCCAGAAAACGGTCTTGTCACAATAGCAGACAATAAGAAAACCGTCACAAGAAGGCCACCCTGTGATTCTGTTCCATTTAGTTCATCCATTGTGTAAATAGGCAGCAAGGTCAAAAGGGCATAAAAAGAGGTGAACGTAAATAAATTCACCAGGACAATCATGATAAAGTCTCTTGTCCAAATGCGTTCGTTCATGATGTATGTCACTTCCTATTCAGTTGATAATTTGTGTAAAAGTGTATGGAGGAGTTGTTTTTCTTCGTGGGTGAAATCTGAAAGACATTCTTCTTCAAATTGTTCCATCGTACGTTTGATTTCTTCAAATCGGGCCTTAGCATCATCTGTCATCACGATCAGATTTTCACGTTTGTCTTTTCCTTGTACACGTTTCACCCAGCCATTAGCTTCTAGACGGGTTACGGTTCGGGTAATGGTTGGGGCTTCGACGTTCAAATATGTCCAAATGTCTTTTTGGGTTTTCGGGCCGAATGTATCCAAACAAAAAAGTACAGTCCATTGGGACATGTACAAGTCATAAGCAACAAGCGCTTCGTTCGCCTTTTTAGACAGCAACCTGGCGCTTTGGTGTATTTGATGTAAACACTCTCTATTTAACGTATCCATATGCTCACCTTTTTTAAATATTTAGCTAGGTAAATAAAATCACCTTTCCTATTTTACGTGCTCGACCCATTCTTGTAAAGTGAAAATTTTCGCCACTCGAAATGATTGCATTTTCTGATAAATCCCTTGTCCCATCTTCATTTTTAGCATATTCCCTATGCAATGCTAATACACTGTTACAAACCTGACAAAGAGAGTGTTTGAGGTGAGGGATCGTGTTTGGCATTTACTACCTAATGGATGAGAAATTAAGACGAACAAGCGCCCCTGAAAATGGATAATATTGATACGGATCTCATTTCACACTTCTCACATCCATTTTAGGGAGGTCGAGTGGTGTGCACGATTACATCAAAGAGCGAACAATCAAGATAGGAAAGTATATCGTGGAGACAAAGAAAACCGTTCGTGTAATTGCGAAAGAATTTGGAGTCTCTAAAAGTACTGTACACAAGGATCTAACAGAAAGACTGCCAGAAATTAATCCAGATCTGGCTAATGAAGTGAAGGAGATACTGGATTATCATAAATCAATCCGCCACTTGCGAGGAGGAGAAGCCACTAAATTAAAGTATAAAAAAGAAGAAATTTTAGAAGGCGAGCCTGTGAAACAGTAAGCTTAGTTCTTTGTTCATAAACATGACATATATATCTTCCTCATATCGGTAGTTTCTAACCACAAATTTTGTAAAGACTTTTGTAAAGAAATATCTTTTTTTCTGCAAATTATGATAGAATATATAATTAGGGCAGAATGTGGTATTTGCTATGGAAACAGATTTTCAAGGAGGATATATATAGATGTTTGCTAGGGATATTGGAATTGATCTTGGTACTGCCAATGTACTGATTCATGTCAAAGGAAAAGGAATTGTGTTAAATGAACCATCTGTTGTAGCTCTTGACAAAAACAGCGGGAAAGTTTTGGCTGTTGGAGAAGAGGCTAGACGTATGGTTGGACGTACGCCTGGGAATATTGTTGCGATTCGTCCATTAAAAGATGGCGTAATCGCTGATTTTGAAGTAACTGAAGCGATGCTCAAGCATTTTATTAATTCATTAAATGTGAAAGGGCTGTTCTCTAAGCCGCGTATGCTCATCTGCTGCCCGACAAACATTACATCTGTTGAGCAGAAGGCGATCAAAGAAGCTGCTGAAAAAAGCGGCGGTAAGCATGTATTTCTTGAAGAAGAGCCAAAAGTAGCAGCTATTGGTGCTGGTATGGATATTTTTCAGCCAAGTGGAAACATGGTCGTAGATATTGGAGGCGGAACGACAGATATCGCTGTCATCTCAATGGGTGACATTGTAACCGCCTCTTCTATTAAAATGGCTGGAGACAAATTTGATCTGGAAATTCTCAACTACATTAAAAAAGAGTACAAGCTGTTGATCGGTGAACGCACGGCTGAGGATATTAAGATCCAAGTTGCAACGGTATTCCCAGACGCACGTCACGAAGAGATTTCAATTCGTGGACGAGACATGGTGACAGGATTACCAAGAACGATTACCGTCACAAGCAAAGAAGTAGAAGAAGCATTGCGTGAATCTGTATCTGCGATTGTTCAGGCTGCGAAGCAAGTTCTTGAGAGAACACCGCCTGAATTATCAGCTGATATTATTGATCGCGGCGTCATCATTACAGGTGGCGGAGCTCTTCTAAACGGGCTTGATCAATTGCTTGCAGAAGAGCTGAAAGTACCAGTTTTCGTTGCCGAGAATCCGATGGATTGTGTAGCTGTTGGTACTGGCGTCATGCTTGATAATATGGACAAGCTGCCAAAGCGTAAACTCAGCTAATGATGTCCCTCATTCTTTTTCGAAAGAATGGGGGATTTTTATTAAAGAACCCTGCAAATATGCCGATATATTTCATAGAAGATTGTGTTTAGGTCATGTGAAAGAATTTTAATGAGGTGAGCACGTGTTAAAAGGACTATACACCGCAACATCTGCCATGATCGCTCAAGAGCGGCGGACAGAAATGCTTTCAAATAATATCGCAAATGCGAATACGCCAGGATATAAAGCGGATGAGGGGACCATGCGGGCATTTCCAGAAATGCTGCTAAGCCGAATGGAGTCAGGACGTTTTCAAACTTCCTCAGGAAAAGGTTTTAGTGTTCCGCAGCAAACGCCGATTGGCGGCATTAATACGGGAACATATATGCAGGAACTAATCCCTCAATTTACACAAGGAACTTTAAAAACAACAGATCAAACAACGGATGTAGCACTAGTCGAAAATAATGTGCCGATCAATCCGGAGACCAATCAGAAATCAGCGCTCTTTTATGCGGTCAATACCCCAGAAGGCGTTCGTTATACGAAAAGCAGCTCAATTACAATGAACGCACAAAATCAGTTGACTATCAATGGGCGTGCCCTTCTTTCTGTGACAGGTCAGCCAATCACGGTTCAGAGTGAGAATTTCAAAGTGAACGCAGATGGAACTGTGAGTGAAAATGGACAAAATCTCGGGCAAATTGATGTACGTGTTGCGATGGATACAAGGAACTTAGCGAGAGAAGGAAATGATTTATACCGTACAGCTGATAACCAGCCCCTGCCAAGCGCAGTCAATAACGGTCAAATGTCCTATACGTTAAGTCAAGGTGTATCGGAGCTGTCGAACGTGGATGTGACAAAATCATATACAGAAATGACAACCGCCTATCGAGCATTTGAAACAAACCAAAAAGTGGTTCAGGCGTATGATAAAAGCTTAGAAAAAGCAGTAAATGAAATTGGCAGAGTGTACTAATCAAGAAATGACAAAGAAAGGAGGATTCTCATGCTTAGAACGATGATCAATGCAGCTGTATCAATGAACGAAGTGCAAAAGCAGCTTGATATTATCAGTAATAACATCGCGAACAGTGAAACAACAGGGTACCGTGCGAAAAATACCCGTTTCTCAGAGCTGATCAGACAACAGTTCAACCAGGTGGATGAAAAAAATGCGCAGGTGGCAAACAGTCGTCTGACACCTGATGGACTAAGGCTTGGTACGGGTACGATGGTCAATGCGTCCATTAACTCGCTGCAAGGCTCGATTAAAGAAACAGGCCGTGATCTTGATGTTGCATTTGGAGCGCCATCTCAGTATATGCAGGTCAATGTCGGCGGTAATATTCGTTATACAAGAGATGGTTCTCTTTACTTACAGCCAGGCAATAATCGTAATCAAGTGCAGCTTGTCACTAGCGAAGGCCATCCGATTCTTGATGAAAACGGAAATGAAATCGTCTTAAATGCGAATTTCCGTGATATTTCAATTGATAAAAATGGACGTCTGACAGCCATTTCAAGAGATAATCAACCGAATCAGCAAGTGAATCTAGGTGTTGTACAAGTCAATAACTCTTCAGCACTTGTCTCTGAAGGAGATAATTTGTTCTCAGTTGACGGTACTTATCAAGGTGCATTAACGGCACTAAATGGAGCAAACCGCCAAGCGATTCAACTTCAGCAAGGTGCACTTGAAACGTCGAATGTGGACATGTCTAAAGAATTAACAGATCTCATGACAACACAGCGCTCCTATCAGATGAACTCAAGAACGATTACGATGGGTGATCAGATGCTTGGATTAGTGAATACAATTCGATAATGAGCAGGTTGACATCAGCCTCTCATGATAAAAAAGGCGGCTCGCTCAAAGTCGCCCTTTTTTTTATAAAAATCTGAGACATCGGCAAGCAGATCCTCAAGATCAATCCAAGCTTCTTTTCGTTCAAGACATGTGACGAGCCTTGCGATCTGCTCATCTGCCTTTGGCGTTTGGCTGTAGAGAAGAAATAAGATTTGGAACTTGATTCTTAAAATATCAAACTGAGAAACAACGGCTTCTTTTAATCCTTTTTGAATATACTTCATTCCTTCATCGGTTAAATTTTCTTTATAACAAGAACGCACCGTTTCGTAGAGGCACGATATATAGGAGTGTGCGGACTTCCGGTATGCTGGGAGACGAAGTGCTTTTTTAAAGTATTCCAGCGCTTTCTTGTGACGATTTTGTCTCGACTGAATAAAGCCAGCGTCATAATAAACGATACCGAGCAATTCTTGATCATCAATGATTTTCACGTATTCGATGATCTCAATAAAAATAGCTTCTGCTTCCTCATATTTTTTTTGATCGCTATAATTAAGGCCGAGCACAATTTTACAACGATAGAGGCTATGATCATCCCCATGCTTTGCAAAGATATCCATGGCTTTTTGAACATGACGAATTGATAACAACGAATAGCGGTTGTTATAATAAACACCACTTGTTCGGAAATGGAACTCTGCTTCCTCCAGCTCATCGTTAAGGAATGACAGGCGTTCTTCCGCCTTTTCGAGATAGTAGATCGCATCATTTTGATCGCTGTTTAAAGCTTCGTAGAGCCCTAGAAAGAAGTGAAAGTAATAGGCCAGTTCTTCGTTCATATCATCTTTGTGCTGCATCAGTTCATGTTTGATTTTTTCTAGGTCCTCTGTCTGATTCATCCAGAGCTGATGGCGAAAAAGCATCAGCTGATAATGTAAATAGAGTTCCTGTTTTTTTGATATTTTACGTTTATGCTTTAATAGAGTTGTTTTGATTTCTTCAGCCTTCGAAAAATGTCGATGCTTCAGCATTGTATACCACGAATGGAGAAGTTTTTTAATGGATTTATCACTCATAAAATTCATTTTTACCCTCTTATTCAATCAATGATGTAATATATATTACCATATTTGTGAAAAAACAATGAGTGTAGTGTGGATTATATTTGATGACAATAGGTAATGATATATTCTATTTTTTACCATATATGCAGAGCGGACGTTGAAAAATACGAGCATTCATAATATACTTCTATAGGAATCAAATGAAGATCATCGATATAGAAAAAAGGAGAGATCAAGATATGCTTGATGCTCAGCAAATTCAAGACATTATTCCACACCGTTATCCATTCTTATTGGTCGACCGTATTTTAGAGGTTGAGGGAGAGAAAAGAGCGGTTGGGATTAAAAATGTCACAGTGAACGAAGAATTTTTTAATGGTCATTTCCCAGGATACCCAGTCATGCCGGGTGTGCTTATTGTAGAAGCACTTGCACAGGTGTTTGGGGTGATTATGTTAGGTAAAGAAGAAAACAAAGGGAAAATTGGTTTGTTTGCAGGAATTGACGGCTGCCGTTTCAAAAGACAGGTGAAGCCTGGCGATCAGCTTCGTTTAGAGGTAGAAGTGACGCGTCTCCGAGGTCCGGTTGCAAAAGGAAAAGCAGTAGCTACAGTAGATGGCGAAGTTGCATGTGAAGCAGAACTAACATTTTCTATCGGTCCTAAAGTATCATGATTTGCCTGGCGGTTCATCAAGGATGAATCGCTTTTTATATGGAAACGACCAGCCTGAACGGATCAGGACTTGCATTTTTGACAAAAAAACGTCATATTAGACAAAAAAAGATGAAGGTGATAAAAGATGCTGAAAGAATTTAGAGAATTTGCAGTCAAGGGAAATGTCATTGACTTGGCTGTAGGTGTCATCATTGGGGGAGCATTTGGCAAAATTGTCACTTCTCTTGTGAATGATTTGATCATGCCGCTCGTCGGTATTATTATTGGGGGACATGATTTTAGCAGTCTATCTATTAAGATCGGATCTGCTCAAATTTTATATGGGAGCTTCATTCAAACAGTGATTGATTTCTTGATTATCTCGTTTTCCATTTTTATCTTTATTCGTTATTTGAATAAATTAAAACGGAAAAAGGTAGAGGAAGAAGAGGTTGTAGAAACGCCGGATCAAACGGAAGTTTTACTAACTGAAATTAGAGATCTATTGAAAAATCAAAGCCAATCGAAAGATGTGCAATAGAAAAAGAGCGGCTAATCCCGCTCTTTTTTATGTGTTTTGTTTAAATGCATCCAGCAGTTTTTCTCCGGAAAGCCCCTCTTTGACGAGGTCTTTTAGTACTTCTTCGGTTTCTGTTCTGTAACGGTTTGTAATCATTTTACCATCGAGCAGCACAGAAATGTTTTCTTCTAAAGCAACAATGTTTTTGACTTGGACAGATAGATGAACAGGGCGGTTGTTTTCTTTTGTGATCGTCACAAGAATCTTCACTTCAGTGTGCTGCTGAAAAAGCACCTCAAACACCTGTCTATGTTTCTTTGGAATGAGTGCCTCGATCATCCAGTGATTTTCACCATCTTCTTTATTAATGATTAAACCGTCACGAAGGGGAATGCTGGACATTTTATCTTGCTTTGGATCAAGTTCGATTTTTAAATCAATCAGCCTAAAGGTTTTCATATTTATCACCTCACAAGCGTTCATTATTCGTAAGTATTATTATAGCATACAACATCTGTATAAATGAAACCGCTGCCTGCTTAGAACGAGCTGTATATGAGTGAAAGGAGATGTTTTATGGAGTCCTATCAATTGCGAAACATACATATTGGCGAGGAGAAGGCAAAGAGCACAATGCGCGTTTATTCGTGGGGAGACATTCTTTCATTTTGTGATGTGTACATGGAAGAAGGCGAGTCACTCACGTTTCAATACGTCACCGAGGATCAAATGGACTGCTTTGAATTTCAATTGTCGATTCATGACGGGCAGCTTTGTTTTTATTGGTTTGCGTGGGACGGTTCTGATTATATTCACATGCCTTCTAGTAATTGGATTCATTCAGACGTTTTTTATCAATTTATGAAAAATAAGTTTTTCATCAAACAAAACAAGATGATGTTTTATACTCAAGCAGTAAAAAACAGAAATTAAAGAGGAAATAGAGAATTTGAGAGATCATTTTGTCATTTTCATGTTTTGTCACATACGACCTTTCTCAGTAGACTAAGGGCAGTTGAAAGGAAAGGAGGTACGGTCTGAAACAAAAGGTAACGTCTAGCATCTGACAGCCCCCCTCTAGCTAAAGCTGATAGACGCTGCCTTGTGCATAAGAACACTGCGTAATAGAACCATAGCTTCTTTGTATAGGTCATGTGTCCCCTGTAAATCCCCTTGTGTGTATCCGGTCATGTAGCGTGGCCGGGTACCCTTTTATTCACTGATAAACCGATCACCTCTTGCAAATAGTGGATACTCATTTCATAATGATGATGGATTTTATCAGCGGTATGATAGCCGAAAATGGAGACAAAAAGGAGAGAACGATGACAAACATTCAATTGATCGCAACGGATTTAGATGGAACTTTATTGAACAGTGAACACAAAGTGAGTCGGGAAAATGAGCAGGCATTAAAGGAAGCAGCGGCGAATGGAATGGAAGTTGTCGTTTCAACAGGAAGAGCGTATTTTGATGTGAGGTCTATTTTTGATCAGCTTGGTATGAATACATGGGTGATTAGTGCCAATGGAGCTGTGATTCATGATCCGGCTGGACAAGTGTACCATTCAGCTGTTTTACACGAAGAAAAGGCCAAACTTATATTGTCATGGCTTGAAGAACGTGACTATTATTATGAAGTTTTTACAAACGAAGCCATTTTCACACCGAATCGCGGCAGAGAGCTTCTTGCGATTGAAATGGACCGCTTAAAAAGTGCTAATCCAAAAACGGATCGAAATATTTTAAAACAAGCGGCAGAAGTTCAATACAGTCAGTCAGGTTTTTCTTATATTGATACATATAAAGAATTGTTCCGTGAGGATCAAAAGCTTTCATTCTACAATATCTTAGGTTTCTCTTTCTTTGAAGACAGATTGAAGGCAGGATGGGATATGTTTGGTGATGATTCAGATGTCACAATGGTTAGTTCAGCCGATCATAACTTTGAAATTGGTTCAAAGGAAGCATCTAAAGGGCAGGCATTAACAAGGCTGGCAGAACGACTTGGTATTCCTTTAAGCCAGACAGCGGCTGTAGGAGACAGTTTAAATGACGAATCGATGCTTCTAGCAGCTGGTGTTGGGGTTGCGATGGGCAATGCGAGACAGGATATGAAGGAAATCGCTGATCATGTCACGTTAACAAATGATGAACATGGTGTGGCGCATATGATTCGACACCTTTTGAAATAGATGAATCGGATGTCGTTGTATAAATCACATAGGATAAAGCGCATTCTACAAAAGAGGAATTCAGAACTACTTCTATTTACACCTGATGTGGAACATCATATAATTTAATTATGAACATAACCCGCTTGTAAGAAATTAAGGAGAGTAAACGAATGGCGCTGGAATCTTATAAGTCCGAAAATCTGCATTTAATCAAGGAAGCCTTAGATTATACTCAGGTTGGCCTGACGGTGACGGACCCGTCTTTACCTGATAATCCTTTAATATATGTGAACAAGGGCTTTTTAGATATGACAGGCTATCAAGAACCCGAGGTATTGGGGAAGAATTGTCGTTTCCTTCAAGGAAATGAAACCGAGCAAATCGCTCTCAATCAAATTAGAACAGCTATTGAGAACAAAGAGGCTGTCACTGTTCAGCTGAAAAATTATAAAAAATCTGGACAGATGTTTTGGAATGAGTTAAGTGTGGCTCCTCTTTGGATTGACGAAAATGAAGGAAAACGTCTTTATTTCGTTGGTCTGCAAAAAGATGTCACGAAAGAGAAGGAACAGCAGGAGCTTCTTGAGCAATCGATTGATGAAGTGCTGAATATTTCTGTTCCAATTGTTCCTGTGAAAGATGGTATTTCTGTGTTACCGATCATTGGTACGTTAACAGCGCCAAGATTTCATAAAATTATCTCAACAGTCTCCACCTATATCTCTCAATCCAAGGACGATTATTTTATTGTCGATCTGTCTGGTTTATTAGAAGTGGATTCATTTGTGGCAGATGCAATTTTTAAGCTGAACGATTTAATTTTAATGACTGGTACTGAACTCATTGTGACAGGAATTAAACCGAATCTTGCGATGAAAATGGGAGAAATGAGAGAGGACTTCCGTGAATTGAATACGTATATGAACGTGAAATCTGCATTGAAAAAGCTGCACATTTAACCTATGTTCATATGAAATGAAAAAAGAGGACTTTTCATCATGTTTGAGAAAAGTCCTCTTTTTGCTGGGATTAAGATGATTGAGCGGCCGCACTTAATGTGAATAAATCTTCTAGTTCGTTCGTCGATAGCTCAGTAATCCAACTTTCACTTTGGATAATTTGATCATTTAACGTTTGTTTTGTTTCGAGCATTTGATCGATTTTTTCCTCAATCGTGCCCGTTGTGATCATCTTATGGACGTGAACAAATCGTTTTTGTCCGATCCGATAAGCACGGTCTGTCGCTTGGTTTTCCACAGCAGGATTCCACCATCTGTCGTAGTGAATGACATGGTTTGCGGCAGTTAGGTTAAGTCCTGTTCCTCCTGCTTTTAAAGAGAGAATTAAGATGTTGAATTCTTTCTTCTGGAAGCGATCCACCATTTTATCCCGCTCCTGTTTTGACAGGCTGCCATTTAAAAATTGAACTGGTTCTCCAAACATCTTTTCCGCCAGCTGCTTGATCATGTTCCCCATTCCAATATACTGCGTAAAGATGAGGCAGCTTTCTCCTTGCTCATGTATTGCTTTTAATAGCTCTGCGAGTTTATCCATTTTTAATGAACGTTTCAGCAGTTTCACATCTGTTCCACTCTCTTTTAAATAGAGAGCCGGGTGATCGCAAATCTGTTTGAGTCTGCCAAGCATACTTAAAATAATGGCTTTCCGCTGCATTCCTGTTAACGAAGCCATGTGTTCGAATGTATCCTTCACGAGCTGTTCATATAAAGAAGCCTGCTCAGCGGATAGCGGAATGAATTCTTTTTCTTCGAGTTTCTCAGGCAGGTTCAGGGCGACCTCTTCGTCTTGCTTTGTTCTTCTTAATAGGAAGGGCTTTATCAGCTGCTGCAGCTGTTCAATTCTTTTTTCATCACGGTCTTTTTCAATCGGCAGGACGAACTTCTTATGAAAGCTCGTCAGGCTGCCGAGATATCCTTTGTTGACGAAGTCGAAAATGGACCAAAGCTCTGTCAAACGGTTTTCCATAGGTGTCCCGCTAAGGGCAATATGATGCTGCCCTTTGAGCTGTCTGATCGCTCTCGATTGTTTCGTATGGGCGTTTTTGATGTTTTGGGCTTCGTCTAAACAAATCGTATCCCACTTTGCTGACGTTAATTCATCACGATCAGAATGTGAGAGTCCATAAGACGTCAGGACAATATCTGTTGACTCGTATGCCTTTGTAAAGTGTTCCCCTTGAGGGCGCGATGGCCCGTAATGCAGAGCGACATTCAAATGTGGTGCGAAGGTTTCAAGCTCTCGCTGCCAGTTTCCTAAAACAGAGGTCGGCGCAATGATGAGAGATGGAGCGGCATTTTGCTTCTGCTCTTTCAGATATGTGAAATACGCAATCATTTGAATCGTTTTTCCAAGGCCCATATCATCTGCTAAACAAGCCCCGAATCCATGAGATCTTAAAAATAACAGCCAGTTGACACCATGCTGCTGATACGGCCTTAGTGTGCCTTTGAAGGACTCACTCATTTCGTAGGAAGGCAGCTCATGCGTATCATTTAACTGATGGACAAGTCCTCTTAATTGAGACGAAAGTTCAAATTGAATATGTGCAAATGCTGAGCTGTCTAGCAGTTCTGGTATCGATTCAGAGGATGCTTCTTGATCTGCCAGCTCGCGTGACAAAATATCAGACATGTGCAGCCCTTCATTTTCGGCGCGCTCCATCCATTTTTTCATTTGCTGGATGAAGGTTGGATCGATTTTGATCCATTGCCCTCGAATGTTGACAAGGCGCCGTTTACTTTGGACAAGCTCGTTGAACTCATCTTCTGTCAGTTCGATGCCGTTTGTAGCAAAGCGCCAATTAAAGTCCATCAAGGCATCCATTCCGACATGCGACTCGCCTCGCGGGGTAGAGGAAATCCTTGCTTTTAGCATCATGGTGCTTTCTTTGACGATTTGCCACCACGATGGGAGCAGGATCTCAATGCCCATATTCACAAGTGTTTCACTTGCTTCAGACAGGAAGAGCCATGCTTCGTCTTCTGACATGAGCGTGGTGCCAGATGTGAAAGAGAGCCAAGGTACAATTTGACTGAATCGCTCCAGCTCTCTTGAGATTTTATCTTGATACGGATGCCAAGACCTTTTCAATGAACGGATACCCTCAAAAAAGTGAAGGTCGCTGTTTTTCTTATCACGCAAAAACAATTCGATTTTCCAATCATCTCCGTCGAAATCCGGTTCATTTAAGCGCAAGCCGACAGTGAAAGGCGTCTCGTCATCAATCCAGCCAATCGTCTCCAAGAAATCCTGCTCATCTAAAAAGTGTCCTTGGAAGGATGAGAGCGCAGGCGATTGTGCTGTCATGCGGTTCCATTTGTGCTGCAAGGCATCATCATATTGAATGTAATCCTGTACGGCAAAGGAGAACCAATCAGCCGTATAGCCATCTAATAGTCCTTCTTTGTCTTTAAACCGAAGCACACCTTCTGTCCACGCCTCGTAATCGGGAATGAAATCTTCGTCCTCGATGAATTCGTAAATGGTGGAGGCTGTCTTCATCAGTGGTTCCGTTTCATCCGTTAATGTCACATGACTAAAGGTATTAAATGAATTTTTTCCTAACAATTCAACGGTCATCCAAGGGCTTAACAGGAAGGCAGGTGTGCCAATAAAGCTCACATCTTCTAAAAATGTTCCGTAAAAAGACGATTCGTGCCATTGGAAAAGCTGCCTCTTCATTTCATTAAGTGGAACAGGGTGTCCGTCCTCTGCTTGCGCTGAAATGGTGAAAGAGAAATCTTCTGTTTGTTCTGCATGAATGACAATTTGTTTATGGCGTGTCATCAATTAATTTTCCTTTCTTCATTTCCTCTTGGAACGCACGCAGCCGTTTCGTTGAATCCTGCAGCTGCTTGACATATCTTTCCCAAATCGCGGTTTTTTTCGTTTTATGATAAAGGGAGCGCAGTTTTTTTAGCATTTTCACAGATTCTCGATAAGCACTTCGATTCTTTTGATCGAGAAGCAGTGAGATTTCACGGTGGTACGATGGAATGAGCGCTTCAGGCTCCTCTTTTGCAATTTGTTTGATCAGATCCTTCTCCAGTTCACTGATGGAGAAACCAACAAGGCTGTGAATCTCAATCCATTCTGCATAACGCTGCTGTGCATATAATAGCTGACTATATTCAGTAAACGCATAGGGCATGCAGATTTGGAGGTAGCGTTCATATAAATGATGATCCTTCGTCTGCTTAAAGTATGCGTCTAAATAAAAGAAGAAATCACTGACGGCTCCTCGCAGTTCTCTATAGGAAAGGTCGAGCTGGCAATATTCCTCTAAAATATAGGTGATCTCATGATACCAGAGCTTGAGCCGCTTCCAGTCCTTGCGGTTTGTGAGATCCTTCAGCCAATTGAGCACATTTGGCAGCATATCTGCATTGAGCAGCTGTAATTGCTGAAAGAGGCTTTCGTCTTCTTTCTGTAAATAATCCATGTGCATCAGCCCGATGGTACGTTCAACCGTTTGTTCTTGCTGCTGAGCGTTCTTCAGTAATTCTGTTTCTTTTTTAACCCATTTCCCTCTATTTAATATGGTGCCCCAAATCTCCATAAAGACCGCTACTCGTTCATGCTGGAAAGGTCCGTTTATTTGAAGAAGTGCCCGAACGGCAGTTGGTGTGTTTTCAAGAAACGGATCGAGGGAAAAGGAAAGGGCGTATGTCTTCAAGTGATCCACTGAATCGAAAATGGTGTTCATGAGCTGTTCTACATATGGATTCATGGAATAAAAATCCTTCTCGGCATCAAGCCGGTCGAGGTCGATCAATTGATGAATCCTTAACCACACATCGATTGAGGTATGAATCGCATACAAACTCTTGAATTCAGGTGAATGAGGTGCGTGTTTTTTTAGGATTGATAAATAGCCGTAATACAAATGCTGCGGTGTTTGCTGGTGCTTTGGTGTCCGTTTCAGCCAGAGGTTAAATTCCTCTTGGAAAAAATTCAGCCAGCTTTGGAGTGATTGTTCGTCTGGGCGCTTCACTTGGAAGTGCTGGCGAATCAATTCTTTGCTACGTTGTAATTCATCCTTTTCTGACCAATTTTCTGTAAATCCGGTCACACTCTCTACTTGAGCGTATAGCGAAAAGAAGACAGCGAGAATGTGTTTACAAAGTCCATCTGCCGGACATGAGCAGCTGCTTCTCACAGGAAACAGCACATGAAGGTGGACTCTTGCTGCCACGACATCATGTACATAAGCTGACCATTCCGTATCAGATTCTTGCTTGAGACGATATACACTGTCCTGTCTATAAGTAATCAATGCTTTTTTGATGAGTTGTTTGTTTTCATCTGTTGCAGGAAGAAGTTCTTTGAGCTGTTCGGCTGTTTGTTTGATTTCTTCTTCGTTGATGTTGTGCTGAAGCATTTGATCCGCTCCTAACCAAGTAAAAGATTCCAATTCTTTTATTATAGCTCAATGGTGATTTATAAAAAAGTTTTTCATGAAAATGGTCATAAATTTCAAAAGCTGTCGAATGATGTATTAGAGTATTGCATAAACCAACCATACAGCATATAATAATGAAATTAGTGGAATCGAAAGGATACAGACATGGACAATAAGGGTTTAAATCAAGAAGAGTTTTTAAAAATTTTGATGTACGCTCATGATATTGGTGAGAATTCAAATGATGTCACCACAAAAGAAATGCTTGAAAATCTGATTGCTCATATTCGAAATGGTCTTGTTTCATAAAAGTGACCCCCTGCTAGTGATGGCAGGGGGTTTTTGTATGCTTTTATGAATGGAACGAAAGCTCCCGGCATACGATGTCATTACAAGCATAAGGCGTATGGGGAGCTGATGGTGTCATGAATATTGCAATTGCAGGCTGTGGATATGTGGGGCTGGTCACAGGTGTGTGTTTAGCGGAGGCAGGGCACAATGTGGCGTGTATTGATATTGACCGGAAAAAGGTCATGCAGCTGAAACAAGGACATCCACCAATGTATGAGCCAGGATTAAAAGAATTGCTGAAACGCAATCTTGAGCAAGGACGAATTCAATTTTACATAAATGGAGCGGCAGCCTACCCGCGGGCTGATGTGTTAATGATTGCGGTCGGCACCCCGCAGCAGGCAGACGGCCAAGCTGATTTACAGTATGTGTTTCGGGCTGCAAAGGAGATGGGCACAAAAGCGAAATCAGGTGCGGTTCTTGTGGTGAAAAGTACGGTGCCTGTCGGAACGGGTGATCAAATCGATCAGATGATACATCAAGAATTAGGACGGAATGAGCCGTTATCTATTGCATCTAACCCAGAATTTTTACGGGAAGGCTCTGCCATTTCAGATACTTTGAGGGCAGATCGGCTTGTCATTGGGGCTGAAACAAAAGCCGTATTAGACCAGCTAGAGGAGATGTATGCTGATTTCCACCTGCCAGTGGTCAAAACAGACCGAAAAAGTGCCGAAATGATCAAGTATGCATCAAATGCTTTTCTTGCGACTAAAATCAGCTTTATGAATGAGATTGCTTCCATTTGTGAAAAAACAGGTGCTGATGTTGAATGGGTTGCGCGGGGAATGGGGCTCGATCAGCGGATCGGTTCTTCGTTTCTCAAGGCGGGGATTGGCTACGGAGGTTCTTGTTTTCCAAAGGATACAAATGCACTTGTCCAAATCGCAGGGCATGTGTCCCACGATTTTGAGCTGCTAAAGGCTGTCATTAAAGTAAACAATGAGCAGCGAGCTGGTTTTATCCGAAGCATTCAGGAGAGACTGGGGGCAAATCTTGAAGGGAAGCGAATTGCGCTTCTTGGCCTGTCCTTTAAACCGAATACAGACGATATGAGGGAGGCGCCGTCGGTTCCGATCGCTCATGAACTCCATCAATTAGGCGCGGAGCTTGTGGCTTATGACCCTGTTGCTACACGTCATGCCGCTCGTGAACTGCCGGATCAAGTCTTGTTTGCTCAAACGATTGAAGAAGCGATAAAGGATGTCCATGCAGTTTGTATATTAACAGAGTGGACGGAGATTCAGACGTTTCCGCTCACGTCCTACAAGGAATGGATGAGACAGCCGCTTATTTTTGATGGGCGAAACTGTCACACGCTTGAAGCGGCAGAACAAGCAGGGATCGAGTATCATTCGATTGGGCGCAGACCGGTTTCTCCAATTTATATGTAAAAGAAAACCGATAACAGGCCATGTTATCGGTTTTTTTAATGCGGCAGAATGAATCCGCCATATAAAAAGGCAGCCACAATGAGAAAGGCGGGGTGCATTTTGAATTTGGTCATAAAGAAAAAGGAGATCGCGGCAATGGCGAATGATTGCGTCCAGCCGATGGCTTTCACTGCATCTCCGCCGATTTCCCATGTTAATAAAAGCATCATCATCGCAATGACGGGCTGTACGGATAAGGTCATGCCTTTTACGACAGGGGATTGGCGAAAGCGGTCAATCAGCTTGAGCAATAAAATCAATCCAATGGCTGATGGCAGTACAGTTGCAAGCAGTGCCACGATAAAGCCCGGCCAGCCCATGACGTCATAGCCTACATATGCCGCGATCTTCGTAGCAATTGGTCCTGGCAGTGCATTGGCTAATGCAAGCATATTGGAGAACCCTTCGTTCGTCATCCAATGAAAATGATTGACGATTTCTTCATAATTGAGCGGGATGGATGCAGGCCCTCCGCCATATCCTAATAGATTGGACAAGAAGAATGCCCAGAATAAAAAGAGAATCAGCATCATGAAGACACTCCTTTCTCTTTATTTGTTCGATTCCAGCGTTGTCAGTTTGAAATGAAAGGCGCCATAGAATAAAAAGATGATGACAATGATTCCTGGATGAATGGACAGCACCTGCAGTCCGATAAAGGCAAGAAGGAATAGAGCGATACCGAAGATCATTCCGAAGCCTTTCATCGTTTTTTGTCCAAACTCGTATGCCATGATCCCGAGCAGGACGGCAATAACTGGTGTCACGGCGCCAATCATATTTTGAATGATTTGTGAGGAGCTTAAGACGCTGACAAGTGTGACGAGTGCCACCATGGCGAGACATGTCGGTAAAATATGAGCAGCTGTTGCGACAATTGCGCCGGATACGCCCTTCAATCGATAGCCGAGATATGCCGACATTTTGGTCGCGATCGGACCTGGTAATGCATTGGCGATGGCGAGTGTTTCTCCAAACTCGTCATCATTGATCCATTGATATTTCACCACCGCTTCATGGCGAATGAGCGGTATGACGGAAGGGCCTCCGCCAAAACCGAGAATACCGGTTCGCACCATAGCGATGATGAGTTCAATATATGATTGCAAGTGCTTCAACTCCTGTCTACAATTTCATGCCCATTCGGCTTTTGTATCGTTTAATGAGCATTTGGCAGTCCACACTCACGACGCCTTCTAGCGGGTATAGCTTTTTTGTCAGGAATGCCTCCATTTCCTGTTCATTTTGAAAAATGCCATGCATATGCAGCTTGCTTGGCCCTGTCATGTGATAAAGGCTTGTGACAGCTGTTTCCTGCTCAAGTTGAAGGGCTACTGCTTCTAAAAATTTCGGTTCCACTTCTACATTAAAGAAGACAGAGACGTGAATGCCGATCTTAGCAGGGTTAATCACAGTGGTGAATCGTTCAATGACGCCTGCTTCAATCAGCTGCTGAATGCGGGCTTGCACAGCTACACGTGAAAGACCGACTTGTTTCCCGAGATCTGTATAGGACATACGCCCGTCCTCGTGTAATAGGGATAAAATTTGTTTATCCCTTTCATCTAATGTTAGGTTCGGAATGCTATAGTCGTTTGACACCGTATAACCACCTTTCTTCTGTTGGTATTTTATCATATTTCGTTACGAATAGAATGAATGAATTTCAATTTACTAACGAAAAGAAATATCATGGAGTGATAAATAATCTTTTTGCATAAAAAGACACCCCGGAATCAACGGGGTGTCTTCATTTTATTGATCTGGGCTGCTTTCCGCACTGGCAATTTGTTGTGCAAGGTCAGCTCGATCAATGTCTGCTTGGAAGAATTCCTGCGTATTTGGCAGATGTAAATTCATATGACGTTTTTGAGAAATGCGGATGGTCACTTGATCAACGGTGTAATCAAATACGTGTCCGCCGACACTTCGATCATCATCAATGAAATGAAGATGATATCCACTCACCGCAATACCATGTGCGTACTGCGGTGTACGGAAACCAGCGATCGTTCCTTGAATATCCTCGAAATCGAAAATAGGCTGTGACTTGACTGCTTCCACCATCGGAACGTAAGGTTTTTCCTGTTTTTCGACCGTACGTGTTTGAACCTTTTTGAATGATCCATCAATGCGGATCGCATAAAAAACATTCTTACTAGGTAAAATGCGGTCGATTTCTTCTTCTAGCTCTTTGGACGTCATGGTTGCATCAATTCGATGAACGATATCTGTTTCAAAGAATGCTAGAGAGCAGAATGGTGAATAGTCTTGATCGGTAACCGGTGTCGCTGTTCCATCCGAGCGCAGTCGATAAAATGCGCCGTCAAAGCCGATCAGCTCTCCATCTAATTGATTGAATGTACCAATGCCGAAATCACCGTGCTTGGGAATATGTGCAAGGGAGAAATCTCCATCATATACGGCTTCCAGCAAAGAGGTCATCGTCGATACTTGATAAACCTCTTGCTGTTTGTCATGTTGTCTTGTGTCGTTCTGTTGATTCATTGGGTGCATCATACCCATATCCGCTCACTCCTTTGATGTAATGTATGGACATCTTATCTGACGTTCAATGTGTGTTTTTCACGAAAGACTTCTGGCCATTTTTGACTGGCGAGGTCTGGGTTGTCTTGATAGTCAATCGGAATATCAATAATAACGGGTCCTTCTATGTTTATACCCTTTTGAAGGACAGTTGAAAGCTCTTCAGGTGAGTTAACCCGTAATCCAGTCGCTCCAAAGCTTTCCGCATATTTCACTAAGTCGATCTGTCCGAATTCAACGCAGGATGTGCGGTCATATTTCATTTCCTGCTGAAACGCCACCATGTCGTATGTGCTGTCATTCCAAACAAGGTGAACGAGATTTGTTTTCATGCGGACGGCTGTTTCAAGCTCCATTGCAGAGAAGAGAAAACCGCCATCACCTGAGACCGAAATGATCTTTTCATCTGGATTCAGTATGGAAGCCGCAATTGCCCATGGTAAGGCGACGCCTAATGTTTGCATTCCGTTGCTCACCAGGAATGTGTTCGGCTCATAGACGCGGAAGTGACGCGACATCCAAATCGCGTGAGATCCGATATCACACGTGACCTTCGTGTCATCAGGAATTAGGCGTCTTAATGTATGAATGACATTCAGCGGGTGAGATAGATGACTGTCTCTTTCTGGTGCTTTTTCAATGTCGCTTAACAGCTCCTGTAATTCAGTGACTAAATCAATTTGTTCTTTGCATAGAGAAAGTGGAACACTGTCATGGGCTAGATGTTTAACGGTTTCAGCTATATTGCCTACAAGCTCAAGCGCTGGCTCATAAAAATGATCAATATCTGCCTGCATGTCATCCACATGGATGATCTGGCGCTGCTGCGGCTGAATATTCCAATGCTTCGGATCATATTCGATTGGATCAAAGCCGATGGTCAAAAGGACATCTGCTTGTTCAATGAGTAGATCCCCCGGCTGATTCCGGAATAAGCCGATTCTGCCTACATATTGAGACTCAAGCTCTCTTGAGAGAACGCCGGCTCCTTGGTACGTTTCGACAAATGGAATCCCAAGTGTTTTCAATAATGTTCTAGTGGCGTTTGCAGCAGCTGGACGACTTGCTTTCATTCCCACAATCGCAACAGGTAAGTGTGCATTTTGAATTTTGGCGATGGCCGAACTGATGAGAGCATCCGGTGCAGGACCTAGTTCTGGAGAAGGGTGAGCAGACACTGGTGTTTGTGTGGTGTGTTCTGTCACGACATCTTGTGGAAAGCTGATAAATGCTGCTCCAGCCTGCCCCTTTTGTGCCGCGCGAAAAGCATTTGTTAAGGCTTCAGGTATATTATGAACGTCTTGTACTTCAACACTGTATTTTGTGACTGGTTTGAATAATGCCGCATTGTCGAGTGATTGATGTGTTCGTTTCAGCCGATCCGCACGAATGACGTTTCCAGCGATTGCGACAACAGGGTCACCTTCTGTATTGGCTGTTAATAGACCTGTTGCTAAATTAGATGCGCCAGGACCTGATGTGACGAGACAAACACCTGGTTTGCCGGTTAAGCGGCCGACAGCGGCTGCCATAAAGGCTGCATTTTGTTCGTGTCTGCATAGGACAAGTTCTGGACCTCTGTCTTTTAATACATCAAATACGGCATCAATTTTTGCACCTGGAATCGCAAAAACATGGGTCACACCTTGAGCAATCAGCGTATCGACAATCAATTCTGCTCCTCGTCTTGTTAGGGGTTGTGCTTGAGAATTCATTTACCCCGCACTCCTTTCGGCAAGTAAAATTTTTTATGAAAATATATTTTCATGATATGATTTACTATACATTTCAAAAAGAAAATTTTCCAATATATGTTTAACGTGGTTTTAATATGTTTCACGAATAAGTGTGCGAGGAGTGAAAGGATGGAACTGAGACATTTGCAGTATTTTGTCACAGTAGCGGAGGAGCTGCATTTTGGCAGAGCAGCCGCACGGTTGAATATGACACAGCCTCCACTTAGTCAGCAAATTAAGCAGTTTGAAGAAGAATTGGGGTTTCCTTTGTTTCACCGGTCGAAGCGAGTGGTGGAGTTAACAGCTGCTGGAAAGGTCTTTTTACATGAGGTGCGTGGTGTGCTGCAGCAGCTTGATAAAGCCGTTGATCATGCACGGCATACAGCAAGAGGAGAGCTGGGGAAAATCATCATAGGGTTTGTTGGAACAGCGACGTATGATATTCTGCCGCCAGTTGTACGCGAATTCAGAGAGCTGTATCCCTCTGTCAGTATTGAGCTGAAGCAGCTTTCTGTTCCGCAGCAGCTAGGGGCGCTTTTAAATGGGGAGATTGATATCGGTTTTTTACATCCTACATCTCCGCATGAAGAACTTGTCAGCCGTTTGATGAAGCAAAGTGAATGTATTTTTGCGATTCCGAAAAATCATCCGCTGGCGAAAAAAGAGGCGGTCACGATCGAAGATATCCGGCATGAACCGATCATTTCTTTATCAAAGGAATCATGGCCGTCCCTTTATCAACACTTTGTCCTGCTATGTGAAAAGTACGGATTTTCTCCGAATATTGTGCAGGAAGCAGCGGAATATCAAATGGTTATTGGCCTTGTCACAGCTGGTATCGGTATTGCGGTCATTCCAAAATCAGCCCGGCGTTTATTTAATCTAGATGTTGTATATCGGTCCATTGAAGGTGAACAGCTTCTGGCGGAATGGACGATTTCCTATAGACGAGAGAATCATAATCCTGCTTTATTTCATCTTGTCCACCATATCCTGCATCGCACCGAGCCGGAATCAGAGGCATAGAAAAAAGGGGTATGGTATGATGTCGATACACCAAAAGGAGGCGTGTCTGAATTGATTACGTTGCAAATGGATCAGCTATCAAGAAAAGAAGCATATAAATTATTATCGGGCTCTATTGTTCCACGACCGATTGCGTTTATTACAAGTCTGTCTAAAGATGATGTCGTCAATGCCGCACCATTTAGTTTCTTTAATGTCATCAGCGGACACCCGCCGCTCCTCGCAGTTTCTATCGGACGACGCGAAGGTCAGATGAAAGATACAGCGCAGCATATGATTGACAGGGGAGAATTTGTGGTCCATGTGAGTGATGAAGCGATAATAGAAGATATAAACGAAACAGCTGCTACGCTGCCACAGGAAGAGAGTGAGCTGGATCGAACCGGTCTTCATCAAGTAAAGAGCCATGTCGTGTCAGTGCCGGGAATTCAGGAAGCACGTATTCGCTTTGAATGTCAGCTTGAAAAGCATCTTACCTTTCAAAATGATGAAGGAGAGATCACGGTCGATCATATCATTGGCCGGGTTGTGTGTGCGCATTTAGATGAGGATGTGTATGATGCAGAAAAAGGATATGTTTCGACTCATGAACTAAAGCCAGTCGCCCGTTTAGCGGGAAATGATTACGCCCATTTAGGGACGTCATTTGTGTTGAAAAGACCGGAATAATAGGAAAAACCCCCGAGAGCTATCGGGGGTTTTGTGTTTATTTTTTCTGTTCTAGTTTCAGTGGAGCTGCGATGTTCTTTTCTACTTTTTTCCCTTTTAGGACGTCGTTTGCAGCGCCGACTGCCAGTTTCCCGATCAGCTCTGGCTGCTGGGCGACTGTGGCAGATAGTTTTCCTGCTTTGATCGAGTTGAGTGCATCTTCGTTTCCGTCAAAGCCAACGACGAGAATGTCTTTTCCAGAGCTTTGAATCGCCTCTAGAGCGCCAAGTGCCATTTCATCATTATGGGCAAAAACGGCTTTGATGTCAGGGTTTCCTTGAAGGAGGTTTTCCATGACATTCAGTCCTTTTGTCCGGTCGAAGTCAGCCGCTTGTTTTGCTGTCACTTTTAGATCTTTATCCGCTATTTGATGGAATCCTTTTCCGCGCTCACGTGTAGCGGAAGCGCCTGGTACACCTTCTAGTTCAGCGACTTTTGCTCCTTTACCGACCTTGTCGATGATAAAGTTAGCTGCCATTTCGCCGCCTTTGACGTTATCTGAGGCGACCAGTGCTTCTACCTTACCGCTTTCTGCTGAACGGTCTAATGTGATGACAGGAATATCTGAAGCATTCGCTGATTCGACAGCGGTTGAGATAGCAGATGAATCCGCTGGGTTGATGAGTAATGCGTCAACCCCTTGCTGAATTAAATCTTCTACGTCACTGGTTTGTTTAGCTGAATCATTTTGTGCATCTGCAATGACCACTTCGATGCCAAGCTTTTTCGCTTCTTTCGTCACACCATTTTTGAGAGAAACGAAAAATGGATTATTTAAGGTCGAGATCGAGAGCCCGATTTTGATGTCTTTTTTCTTTCCATCTTTTGTTGATTTGGCCCACTCTGGCGGTTCTAGCGAGCAGGCAGAAAGCATGAATAATGAGAGAGTCAGAATGAGAATGAGATATTTTTTCATAGCAGCTGCCTCCTTAAGCAGATTTCTTTCTGTCTAGTAGGACTGCAATCAAGATGACAATCCCTTTCACAACAGATTGATAGAATGATGATACACCAAGTAAGTTCATACCATTGTTCAAGACACCGATGATGAGCACCCCGATCAGTGTGCCGACAATTCGCCCTCTTCCGCCAGACAGGCTTGTCCCGCCAAGTACAACAGCAGCAATCGCATCAAGCTCATAGGATGTGCCAGCTGTTGGCTGAGCTGAGTTTAGGCGAGAGGTCAAAATGGCACCCGCTAAAGCAGACATGAAACCTGCCAGTGAATAGATCATAATTTTTACGCGCGGTACTTTGATTCCTGAAATGAGCGCAGCTTTTTCATTTCCGCCGATGGCATACGTTCTTCTGCCGAAAGGTGTTTTATGAAGCAGCACCCAAAGTACGATAAAGGTGAGAAGCATCGTGATTGCTGGAACAGGAATGCCTAAGAAATACCCGCGGCCGAATAACTGAAAGGCATAGTTAGAACCGAGTCCTGTAATCGGGTTTCCGTCTGTATAAACAAGTGTTAATCCTCTAAAAATGGTCATCGTGGCAAGTGTTGCGATAAAAGGAGCCATTTTTCCTTTTGTAATTAAAAGACCGTTGACCATCCCAAGAATAGCGCCGATGATACAGCCAACGATAATAGCTAAAATCGGGTCCATACCAGACACGATAAATCCGGCAGTCAGAGCACTAGAAAGTGCTAAAATGGCACCGACAGACAAATCAATTCCTCCGGTTAAAATAACAAACGTCATTCCAAAGGCAATGAGGGCATTAATGGAGATTTGTCTCAGTAAGTTTAAGATGTTTAATGGCTCTAAAAAGGCTGGGTTTAAAATAGAAACAATGGCGACAAGGATGATGAGTCCTAAGAATGGCCCAAGCTTTTGCATGATGTTGTCAAATCGTCCATTTGAAGTAAGTGGTTTCATGTTACTTCCCTCCTGTAGCTAGTGTCATAATTCGTTCTTGTGTTGCGTCTGATTTATTTAATTCTCCGCTGATGGTTCCTTCATGAATGACAAGCACTCGATCGCTCATCCCTAGAATTTCTGGGAGCTCAGAGGAGACCATTAAAATGGCAACACCTCGATCAGTCAGTTCATTCATTAACTGGTAGATTTCTCGTTTCGCTCCGACATCGACACCTCTTGTCGGTTCATCTAAAATTAAGACCTTCGGCTGGATGCCGATCCATTTGGCGATGACGACTTTTTGCTGATTTCCACCAGAGAGACTTCGAGCAGAAATTTCAGAGGAAGCCGTTTTAATTGTCAGTCTTTTGATGAGCAGGTCGACAAAATCCTGTTCGTTTTTCTTATCAATCAGTCCTTTTGGAGAGAAGCTTTCTAAGTTTGGCAGTCCAATGTTTTCTCGGATGGATGCATCCAGCATGAGTCCTTCATCTTTGCGATCCTCTGTGATAAAGCCGATGCCGAGCTTGACGGCATCACTTGGTTTTTTAATGACAGCCTTTTTCCCATGGACCCAGATTTCACCTTGATCAAGAGGATCAAGACCAAACAGCGACCGCATCATTTCGGTTCTGCCAGCGCCCATTAAGCCTGCAACACCGACGATTTCTCCAGCTTTGACTGAGAAACTGATATCATGGAATTGTCCTTTTCTTGTCGCTTGCTTCACCTCAAGGACAATATCTCCTAGAGAAGGCAATCTCTCAGGGTATCGATCTGTTAATTCGCGGCCGACCATTTTTTTGACGACCTCATGGAAATTCGTTTCAGGTATGGCTTTCGTATCGACTGTTTTCCCATCGCGCATGATTGTAATCCGGTCACAGATCGCAAAGATTTCCTCCATACGGTGAGAAATATAGACAATGGATACGCCTTCTTTTTTGAGAGATTCAATGACCTGAAAGAGCTTTTCAATCTCACGGTCTGTTAGAGCTGCTGTTGGCTCATCCATGATGATCACCTTCGCATCAGTCATTAATACCTTTGCAATCTCAATCATCTGTTTTTGTCCAACAGAGCAGCTGCCTGCCTCTTGATCAAGCGAGAGGTTCACAGACAATCGGTCCAGCTGGCTTTGGGCAAGAACCTTCATTTTCTTTGTGTCTAGCAATCCAAACTTCGTATAGATTTCTTTCCCGATGAATAGGTTTTCCAAGACGGTCATATCCGGCCATATGTTGAGCTCCTGATGAATAAAGGCGATGCCGTGTTGTTCCGCTTCCTTCGGATTTTTGAAAGCGGTTTCTTTTCCGTCGATTTGAATCGTTCCTTGATCTAATGAATAAAGACCTGTGAGCAGGTTCATTAAAGTTGATTTTCCCGCGCCATTTTCGCCCATGAGCGCGTGGACCTCACCTGTGACGAGGTCAAAGGAGACCCCGGAAAGAACGGTGTTTTTTCCAAAGGCCTTATGGATGTTATGCATCTCAATGTTCATATCTGGCTCCTCCTTTTAAAAGATGACACCGGCATGAAGAATGCAGTTTGCGTATGGGGTGGCTTCACCCGTGCGAATGACTGCTTTTGCCTGCTTGGTCATGTTTTTGAACGTCTCGTGGTCTACATCATGTAATGGCTGTGAGAACGCTTTCTTTAGAAATAGATGATCTCGTTCATTGGCTTCTTTGATTTCACTAGCCACAGTAATGTGTTCAACCGCCATTTCCTGAAGAAGGAGGGAGGTGACCTCCTGAAAGGACGGTGTGCCGATTGATAACGCCAGGTCGATTTTGACTGGACCTTCTGGAATAGGAAGACCGCAGTCTGCGATGACGATTGTATCTGTATGACCAAGGTCAGCAAGTACCTTGGCGATATGACTGTTTAAGATGCCGTTTTTTTTCATTTCTTTTTCTCCAGTTCTTCTCTTGTTGGCATGCCGCCTTGTGCACCGAACTTTGTGACAGACATTGATGCTGCAAGGTTGGCATAGGCAAGTGCGTCATAGAGAGATTTGCCCTCTGTTAAGGCTACAGCCAAGGCTCCGTTAAAGGTATCGCCTGCTCCTGTTGTATCAACTGCTTCAACAGGAAAGCCTGGAACTAGCACTTCTTTCAATCCGTCAAAAAATCGAACCCCATTTTTCCCTAATGTGATGAGTAATTTGTTAGGGTATTGACGCAAGGCGTCTTCAATTGGGAGTCCATCAAACATGAGAACAGCTTCGTGCTCATTCGGTGTAATATAGGCAGCCTGGTCTAAAACCTGCTGCGATACTTTGCGGGCAGGTGCAGGGTTTAAAATCACAGAGATTTCTTTGTCGCTGCAAATGGAGCAGACAGCTTCGACTGTTTCTTCAGGTATTTCCTGCTGAACGAGAACTATCCCAATATCATCTATTGTAGAAAGTGCCTCTCTAACATAGTCAGGAGTGACCTCGTCATTTGCTCCTTTGACCACGACAATGCTGTTATCACCTTCTGCTAAAATGATATGAGCGGTGCCGCTTTCCATTTCGGTAACCGGTTTCATATATGGGGTGCGGACCCCTTGATCTTGTAGATTGCTGACAATATCCTGACCATAAGCGTCATCACCGACCCGGCCGACCATGTATACATCTGCACCGAGTCTGGCACTTGCGACTGCTTGATTGGCGCCTTTTCCCCCTGGGACGGTTTTAAATGATTCGCCTAACACCGTTTCACCGGCATTTGGCCGTTTATCCGATGTGACGACTAAATCCATAGAACAGCTTCCTACTACGACAATATGACTCATTGTGAATCCACCTTTCTTGTGGTCTCTCGTTCAATAAAAGAGACGGGCATTTGGATAACTGGTTGATCTATAGGTTGTTTCTGAATCGCTTTGATTAACAGCTGTGCCGCTTCTTTTCCCATCTCATAGGCAGGCTGCCTAATCGTAGATAAGGAAGGGAAGAGCAGCTCGCTTTGCGGAATATCATCAAACCCAATGATTTGAACATCATCTGGAATGGCTTTTCCGATCCGAAGCGCTTCGTGTATGACCGCTGTTGCGACGATGTCATTGCTGGCAATGATGCCATCTGTTTCAGGGTACAGCTGGAAAAGAGCCTTGGCACTCTTACGGGCTTCTTGAAAGGAAAATGAAGCATTAGACATCACATGGAAGTCGACGCCTTTTTCGGTTAGTACATCGAGTGCACCTTTGAATCGCTGCCTCGCTGTTTGAAGGTGGGCAGGTCCTTTCAGCAGTGTGATCTGCCGGCTGCCGCGCCTGATTAATTCCATCGCGGCCATTTTCCCGCCAGCTGCAGCATCTGCAAACACAGAAGGTGCATGTGGAACGGTTCGATCTAAGAACACAACCGGTAATTCATTATCATTGTATATATCTGATTCAGGTTCGTTTGTGACAGCGATGACACCGACCACTTGATTTTGTTTAAAGGTTTGTAAATAGGCCATTTCCTTCTCTCGATCTTCATCACTGTTTCCGAATAATAACCGAAAACCATGCGCATGAATTTCGTCCTCAACGCCTCTAGCGAGCTGAGGGAAGAAGGGATTCGTAATATCAGGTAAAATCAAACCGATTAAGCGTGATTCTCTTTTGAAAAGGGATCTAGCCACTTCATTGGGAAAGTAGTTCAGCTCCTGCATCGCTTGTGTCACGCGGGTTTTCGTATCTGTATGGACATATCCAGTATCGTTAAGCACGCGTGAAACAGTGGCAACAGACACTTGTGCAGCTTTTGCAACATCTTTAATTGTAGCCAATGGAGTGCCTCCCTTCGTGAATGTGTAACCGTTTACACAGATAGATTATCATGAAAGCATTAAAATGACAATCTTAAAAAAATAAAAAAATAAAAGAAAGATGCTATCTTCCTTTTATTAACTAGTAATCCCTGTTTCTGTAATATTCACTTTGATTTTTGGGATGATTTTTACATTTGGATAATCAGTTTTCCAATTCATTTTTACATATTCATCATAATTTTTAACGCGATACTTTCTTCCAAGACTTAACACGTCGGAGTTTGATTTCTGCAAAACAGAGATTACTTTTTCTGCTTCCTTTGTGAAAATAGCTGATAATCGTTTGTTTAGTTCATCGATCTTTTTCGTACTATCTAAATTGTCTTTCGGATATTCAACGACAGCTGTTTTGAATTCGAAATCTAGCCCAATTGTCACGTTGCGATGATCAGAATTGAGAATACGAATATCTCGTTTTAAGTCGGTGACTTGGATGGTAATATAGTTATTTCCCTTCAACTCCATATCATTTCTGATCTTTTTAGTGAAATTTGCATATTTCCCGATTTTATTATTCATGAGATTGAGAAGCATGGCATCTTGACCATAAAGCTCACCAGTTTTTTTCTCATTATCGAATAAAGCCACACCTGCTACTTTGATTAGTTGTTTAGACTGATCAAATACAATTAAAGGCAGGGTAAAGTCTTCTCCTGTTTGGAGCATCTTTGAGCGTATGCTTTGAATATTTCCAGCGGTCACTTGTGAACCTCTTGAGGCAGTTGTAATGAGATTGTTTAAATAGTCACTGACAATGAGCTGTTCTTTTAGTAATTTGTTGATGACATCAATACTTGAACCGCCTTTCACAACGGCTAAATTGGCAAGCAAAGGACTTTTCGGATCGCGATAGAACATGTCTAAGTAGGGAAGAAGTTGATTTTGAGAGAATTCATCACCGATCAGTAAAATCCTCATTTTTGACATATCAATCTTTTGGTCAACCATTCGGCCGAAGTCTGTTCCCGCTTTACGTAAAGTTGGAGCATTGGTTGTCAATACAGTGGTTGAATAAGTACCTGAACTTCCTTGCTGCACACTTTGAGACTGTTGTACTTTTCGGTAGGTAATCGATACTTTTGCGTTATCATCTTCCCCTTGATCAATGGCGGAAGTAAGGACAAGGGAGATGTTTTTTAATAGGTTTTGATCCCAGCAGCCAGGCATCATGGTGAGAGACACGCACATGAGGAGAGTCAGGACATATTTATGACGCATGTGATTTCACCTTCTTTTTACGTTGTTTGATAAAGATAACGATCGCCATGAATGCTGGAAGTGTGTAAATGAACGAATACTGAGCAATCGTTGTAAAATCATTGAAACGCTGAATGCGAAAGTTATCGACTGCCAAAAAACAGCTAGACGCATATATCAGAATGGCGAAACAATAAACATATTTTTTGTGATCCTTTTTCTTCAGTAAACTGGAAATGCCATTTGCACAAAAGTACAGATAGTTACTCAATGTGGCAAGAATAATAAACACCCAGAAGCTAAGAAAAATTAAATCTGTCCGCTCAATGATACCGAAGGAAATGGTTTTTAATAAGTAAAGAACAGGGTTGGGAATCACATCAAGCTCAATTGGACTAAAAAACATAAAACAAATCAATGTAATAAATAGGTAGTAAAGCGTCGTGCATATATTTGAAATGGTCATGATTTTATACCGTTCCTTAATAGTGCCTTTCATAAAGGGAGAAAGAATAAGGATCATCTCAAATCCATTCATCGATAGGACGACGTCCTTCAGCCCAAGCTGAAACTGAGAAATGTCTGTTTGAAAAAAAGGCATCAGATAATCGATATTGGTCCCTTTTAATGAATAGAACATCAGCAAGGAAAGCAAAAGGAGAAGGGGAGTTAAGATAAAGTTAAACCTGACAATGGCTGTAATTTGCTCCTTCGCAATATAAACAATGGAAGTAATGAGTAATAGATTGATGACCCAGTTTGGCGTCAGCGGCAGAACCCACATACCAATAATTCTGGTGAAAATGGATAAAACGACAATACAGACGGAGGCAAAATACAGTATATACAGTGCAATCAGTAATTTCCCAATCCATTGACCAAATACATCAATTAATGCTTGGAAGAATGATGTTTCTGGATATTTATGAATGATGTAAATGAAAATTGTATTGATGATTTGGATAAAAAAACAGGCGACAATGATCGCCATCCAGCCATCGTGTCCCATGTCTTTCATCAAAAAGTGGGGGAGCGATAAAATACCGACACCAATTTGAGATTGAATGAGAAAAAAGACAGCTTGAGGTGGAGATATTTTATTTTTCATTTTTCTTTTTCCATCCTCTCAAATGTTCAATTTGCTTTTTCTTTTGCGCATTTAAATAAACAGGGCGATTTTTGTACATCCACATTGGGAGGCGAATTACAGTATCTTTTAAATCCTGCCAGTTAAATGGAGCAACAGGTGATAAGTATGGCACCCCTAGTGATTCAAGGCGGCATAAATTCATGAGAATGATGGATAATCCAAATGAAATGCCAATAAAACCAAACATTGATGCCATGAACATGAGCGGGAAACGTAGCATCCTAATGGTGGCCGTCATTTCAAATGACGGAAGTACAAATGAAGCGACAGCGGTCACAGCGACTACAATGACAAGAACATTTGAGATGAGTCCTGCTTGTACAACAGCATCCCCAATGACCAAACCACCTACGATACCAATGGTTTGACCAATTGGTCTAGGCAGACGCACCCCTGCCTCACGAATGAGTTCAATGGTGATTTCCATTAGCATCGCTTCTATCAAAGGAGGAAATGGGATACCGATAATTGAATTTTTCATCGTTATGGCTAATTCATCTGGGACGACCTCATAATGAAAGCCAATGACAGCGATATAAAAAGATGGCAAAATGACTGCGATGATACAGGCAAGATAGCGGAGAACACGGATAAACGTAGCCGGAATCCAGCGGCTATTATAATCATCAGGTGATTGAAAGAAGCTAAAGAAGGTGACAGGAAGAATGATGGCCATCGGACTGCCATCCATCATCACCACAATTCGCCCTTCAAGGATTGCAGATCTCACCTTATCAGGGCGCTCTGTATCAATAAGCTGCGGGAAAATAGAAAATGAATCATCCTCAATCGCCTCAACAATAGAGCCAGGACTTAGCAGCGTGTCTACTTTAATAGAAGAAATCCGTTTGTTTACCTCTTCTACCTTTTCTTGATTAGCGATATCAGATATATAAACAGTCGCAAGCTTTGTTTCAGATTTTGTACCAATCTTATGATACTGAATGGCGAGCTTTCGATCATTTAAATGCGAACGCAGTAAGTAGATGTTGGTATCAAGACTTTCAACAAATCCGTCATGTGCTCCAGCAATAATACTTTCAGATGAAGGTTCAGAAATAGAGCGCAGCGGCGGCTGACCGACAGAAAACAATTTGATCTGTGAGGAATTTTCATCAAGAAACGCAATGCTTCCAGCAATAATACTGTCAGTGATCAGCGTCAAGTCACCTGTTTCGAGTGTGCTGAGAGATTTCGTATATTCCTGCTTTCCAGGAGGACCTAACAAGTTGCCGATAATGAAATCATTTAGTTTGCCTTCATCTACTCTTGTTTTAATAAAAAACAGGACAGATTTCGTTTCATTCACCATTAACTCTCGGTATTCAAAATCCCCGCTTTGCTGAAATGTCTTTTTCAGAATCCGGATTTTTTCCTCGAAGCTGCCTGATAAAAAATGCAAGCGTGTTTGCTCATTGGCGTTTGGCATCTCTAGCCTCCTCTCACAGATTTTTTAACCTTAGTGTAAGCGGAGAAGCTGATTTTATTCGTCATCTTTGGGGAAAGCATGACATGAATTGACAACTTTCAACTAAAATCATATTAAAAATGTTAAGAAATGATGAATCTTGATAAAAACAAATGAATAATGTTTCATTGTTTAGGTCATAAGGAGCGAATATCGTAAAAAGCAGGTATTCCGAAATGATCAATAGTTTACATCTTATCCCAATTTTTTGTGACCCGAAAATAAGCATATGACTTGATTTTTTTAGAGGTGACCTTTGTCATAGGTCAACGCGTAGCATTCTGACCGATGAGGATGACTTTCTAACCTGTTCCTTCAAAAATCGAAAACATTCCAAAACACGCACTATTCATTTAAAGCGCTGATATGACTGATGTTATAGAGTTTAAAGGGCTTTAAAACATTGATTCAAAATACATCTTAATAATTGTCAAAAAATTTAGGGAGAAAAGGACAAAAGATTTTCCGATGCTTGATGGTAACGCTTTCTCTTGATTGAAGCTGAAATTCATACCAATTTTTGTCCGCCTTTTGGCCTTTTCATTTAAAGAAGAGCTAGGCAAATCCGCCTTCTGATTAGAGGAATTTGGCATACGAGGAAGTGAAAGATTATGTTACATAATACCGATTGTGATTTTATGCTGAACCTATATACTGTTGATTGAATTTACATATCACACTCATAAAAAAAGGAGATGTAGATAAGCGATGTGGTTAATCGTTATAGCCTGTGTCATCATGTTAGGGATTGGCTTTATTGAAAAGAAGCGTCACCAGAAAAATATCGATGCCTTGCCGGTGCGCGTCAATATTAATGGTATTCGCGGAAAGTCTACCGTTACAAGATTGACAACCGGTATCTTAATGGAGGCAGGTTATAAAACTGTCGGCAAAACAACGGGAACAGATGCAAGAATGATTTATTGGGATACGCCAGAGGAGAAACCGATTAAAAGGAAACCGCAAGGACCGAATATCGGTGAGCAGAAGGAAGTTATGAGAGAAACCGTTGAAAGAGGAGCAAATGCCATCGTCAGTGAATGTATGGCAGTAAATCCAGATTACCAAATTATCTTTCAGGAAGAGCTGCTTCAAGCGAATATTGGCGTGATCGTAAACGTTCTTGAAGATCATATGGACGTAATGGGGCCGACACTTGATGAAATAGCAGAAGCCTTTACAGCGACAATTCCTTACAATGGACACTTGGTTATTACGGATAGTGAATATACGGAATTCTTTAAAGAGATTGCGAAAAAACGCAACACAGAAGTCATTGTTGCAGATAATTCCAAGATTTCTGATGAGTATTTACGGAAATTTGAGTACATGGTCTTCCCAGATAATGCCTCACTTGCACTTGGTGTTGCACAGGCATTAGGAATTGATGAAGATACGGCATTCAGAGGAATGTTAAATGCGCCACCTGATCCAGGAGCGATGAGAATTCTTCCATTAATGGACGCGAAAACACCTGGACACTTTGTAAATGGTTTTGCGGCAAATGACGCATCATCTACATTGAACATTTGGAAGCGTGTGAAAGAGATTGGATATCCAACAGATGAACCGATTATTATCATGAACTGCCGTGCGGATCGTGTAGATAGAACGATCCAGTTTGCGGAGGATGTACTTCCTTATATTGAAGCAAGTGATCTTGTCTTGATTGGTGAAACAACAGATCCAATTGTGAAGGCATATGAGGATGGGAAAATTCCGGCTGACCACTTACACAACCTTGAATATCAATCTACAGAAGAAATTATGAATATGCTTGAGAAAAAGCTTCATAATCGAGTGGTTTATGGAGTCGGCAATATTCATGGTGCCGCTGAACCGTTAATCGAAAAAATTCAAGAATACAAAATTAAGCAGCTTGTCAGCTAGGAGGAAATATAGAAAATGTTCGGATCAGATCTTTATATCTCGTTAATTTTAGGTGTTCTACTTAGTTTAATCTTTGCAGAAAAAACAGGAATCGTACCAGCTGGACTTGTTGTCCCAGGTTATCTGGCGCTTGTATTTAACCAGCCAGTCTTTATTTTAGTCGTCTTATCTGTCAGCTTGCTTACGTATGTCATCGTTCGCTTTGGTCTATCGAAATTTATGATTTTATACGGACGCAGAAAGTTTGCTGCGATGCTAATTACAGGGATCGCCTTAAAGCTTGTATTTGATTTCTTCTATCCAGTGGTTCCATTTGAAATAGCAGAATTCCGCGGAATCGGTATTATCGTTCCTGGATTGATTGCAAATACGATTCAAAAGCAAGGTCTTACGATTACCCTTGGAAGCACGTTACTTCTAAGTGGTGCAACATTTGCCATCATGTATGTTTACTATCTATTTTAAGATAAGGTGTGTCCAATGATGAATAAAAAATTGAGCTTTCAGGAAAAGCTGCTGAAAATCACAAAGAACCAAAAGAAAAAGACGAATAAACACGTACTGATTGCTTTACCGATTGTCATTGCTTGTACATTTCTATTTACGTTTATCGGGAAAGCACAAGTGCCAACTGTACAAAAGAATCCAGAAAACATCCTGACCGCTTCGTTTGTCGGTGACATTATGTTTGGAAGAAACGTAGAGAAAGTAACAGACCGTTATGGAAAACAGCATCTCTTTCGTTACGCCAAGCCATATTTTGATGTGTCAGATTATGTGACTGGTAACTTTGAGCATCCAGTCGCATCAGATAAAGAACAAGCGGCACAAAAGAATATTCATTTGAAAACAGACGAAGATTCTGTCAAAGCATTGAAGGATTTGAATTTCTCTGTATTAAACTTTGCGAATAACCATGCGGCAGACTATGGTGAAAAAGGGCTGAACAACACGATTGATGCCTTTGAACATGCTGGCATGGATTATACAGGCGCAGGCCGTAACCTTCAGGATGCGAAGCAGAACATTTCGTACAAAGAAGTAAATGGTGTCAAAATCGCTACACTTGGTTTTACTGATGTGTATGGGAAAGATTTTAAAGCAACGAATCGCCAGGCGGGTATCTTGCCAGCCGATCCATCTATCTTTATTCCGATGATCTCGCAGGCTGCTGAAAAGGCAGATATCGTCGTTGTTCATGCTCACTGGGGACAGGAGTACAACAATGAGGTAAACGATAGACAAAGAGAATTGGCAAGAGCGATGTCAAAAGCTGGTGCTGATATCATTATCGGTGCTCATCCGCACGTTCTTGAGCCAATGGAAGTCTATAACGGCACGGCGATCTTCTATAGCTTAGGGAACTTTATTTTTGACCAAGGCTGGTCAAGAACACGTGATTCTGCACTTGTTCAGTATCATCTGAATGAAGATGGAAAAGCGACATTTGAAGTTGTCCCAATGTACATCAAGGAAGCAACACCTGCTTCGGTTAAAGCAGGATCTTTTGAATCAAAATCCATTATCCGTATGCTGACAAATGGTACGAATGCGGATTGGAAAGAAAAAGACGGACACATTTTCTTTGAAGTAGATCACGCTGATAAAGTTAAACAATTAAAAGAAAACGGAGGGAAAGAGAAGAAATGAAATTCCTAAAAGCAAGCTGGCCGTTTGTTGCGTTAATTTTAGTCTTTGTCTTTATGTCTGCTTTTAAATTTAGTGACAGCCTCACAGATCATGAAAAACAAAAGATCTCGGTTGAAATGCAGAAAATCGAACAGCAAAAGCAGTCAAAAACGGAAGCAAGTAAATAATTTTAAAGAGCATAGAGGGCGCGCATTGCGTGCTCTTTTTTGTCGAAAAAAGGTGTAAAATGAAAGGTGTCATGCCGAAACTATAGAAGAAAGGAGGGGAAAGATCATGAAATGGAAAGAAATATTGATTGGTGGGTGTGCGCTCGTAGGGCTGATGTTCATGTCTCAATCAGAAGTATCTGCTCAAACAGCGTCTCCTTTGGAGCAAGCGGAAAAGCTGATCGGAACACCTTATCATAAAGGAGGAACCGATCCAAAAACGGGCTTTGACGCATCTGGATTGATTCAATATGTGTACAAGACATCAGGAGCATTTGATTTGCCGCGGAAGGTGATCGACCAATATCAGATTGGAAAAAAGGTATCATGGGACAAAGCGCAGCCCGGTGACCTTGTATATTTCCGCAGCCTTGAAGAAACAAAGGATATCCCGACACATGTGGCGTTGTACGCTGGTAACGATCAGGTCATCCACATCACGCTCAGTCAAGGTGTGGTGAAAACAGATGTCAGCAAAAGCAAATACTGGACAGACCGATTTTATGCAGTCAAACGACTGCCCGGTACACCGGAAATCTCTGATGACCGTCTTGTGAAAGATGCGATGAAATATTTAGGTATTCCTTATGTATTTGGTGCAGCAGACCCTAAGGTTGGCTTTGATTGTTCAGGCTTTTTACAATATTTATTTGAAAAATCACTAGGGATTTATTTACCTCGAAGTGCTGAACAGCAGTGGATGGTTGGAGAAAAAGTGGCATTAGCGGATATACGTCCAGGGGATTTTGTCTTTTTTAGCAACACATATAAGCCAGGTATTTCTCATGTAGGGATGTATATTGGGGGCGATCGTTTTATTCATGCGAGCCGTTCGGAAAGTGTCACGATTTCTTATTTGTCTGAATCGTATTGGCGCGAGAAATGGACAGGTGCGAAACGATTAACGGATCTGAAATTATCAAAAGAAGATCCGGTTGTCTCAAAAGCGGCAACGTATATTGGGGAAGTCCCTTATGTCAAAGGCGGGACGAATCCAGAAGAGGGATTTGACACAGCAGGGTTCACACAATACGTGTATCGAGAAGTGCTTGGTATTGATCTGCCTCGCTATGCGTCAGGTCAAGTCAAGACAGGTACGCCTGTGAAACGTTCGGAGCTGAAGCCGGGAGATCTCGTTTTCTTTAGTGGAACGTCATTGATGCCGGCGATTTATGCAGGGTCAAATCAAGTCATTCATGTGACCGTCTCAAATGGTGTCGTGCTTACGAATATGAAAACAAGTACGTACTGGAAGGATAAGTATGAGACGGCTGTTAGAATCAAAAAATAAAGAAAAAGCCCGATCCACGCTCGTATCGGACTTCTAGACTTCTCTCTAGGCGCTGATCAGACTAGCGTCTTTTTTTCGTGGAATTGATTTTGTATAAGCAGATCAATAAAGTAAGCAACACCGTCTTCATGATTGCCTTTTGTGATGTAGGTGCTCTTTTCTTTAATAACATCTACGGCATTCCCCATTGCAATGCGGTGGCCTGCTTCCTCAAACATGGATAGATCGTTGGGGCTGTCGCCAATCGCATAAATATGTGAGCGGTCTACGCCATAATGAGCTGCGAGCTTTTTGAGAGCATGTCCTTTCCCAGACTCTTTTGGCAGTACCTCAATGATATGTTTTCCAGAAGAGGTCAATGAAAGCTCAGGCATTTCCGCGAGAAGATCTCGTGCTTCCTGTAGTTTGTTCATATCAAATGAGAAGCAGAGTAATTTATAGGTCGCTTCATTCGACTCAAAAATCTGGCGAATATCATCTACTGGTTTGATGCCAAATTGTTTGAATTGAGTCATCGCTCCTTCCCATAAATCAGCTACATCTTCATTTGGGTTCGCACTTTTGATGACATCAAATTCTGCTTTCAGCTTCTCTTTTCCATCAAAAGGAGAGAGGAGCGCATCGTCCGTATAGACCTCAAAGTAAATGTTTCGTTCTACTAATGCCTTAGCCGCTCGTTTTCCTGCTTCTTGGTCAAGTGTGATACGGCTGAAAAGTTCGTATCCTTCGGTATGAACGGTTCCGCCGTTTGCTGCAATAATGGGGATGTCCAAATCGCCAAGCAGTTCCTTTACATCAAAAGTCGCCCGCCCTGTACAGATGGTGACAATATATCCCGCTTCCTTCGCACGAATCAATGCCTCCCGGTTTTGAGCAGATATTTCACTTTTTGTATTTAAAAGTGTACCGTCTAAATCAATCGCAATCATTTTTTTCATCGCTGTCAAATCCTCCTTCACGCATGCAATAGCCTTTTTAAAGTATGTACGATTTCCTTCATTCTCATGAGCAATGGGATGCTTGTTCCTCTCTATCAAGGCTAAACAAAAATGATCGAATGATCAAGGGAATAAGCCAAAGGGTTAAAATCTACATCATCGTCTACAAGTAGAAAAGCGCCCCCTTAGGGACGCTTTCAGCGTGTAGACAAACCCTTGCATTCTTTGTCAGTCCTGCGCGCTGGTGCTCATGAATGTCAAATTCGCTCCGCGCCAGTGCTCGTCCTTCCTAGAATTCAAGGTTTTCAATTACGCTGAAAAGAAGACAAAGAGCTAAAATAAAAACCATTTTAGCCCTTTGTCAACAAACAGAAAGCGCCCCCTTAGGGACGCTTTCTGTTTATGATAATTCAAGCTGTTTCTTCAATTCAGTCTTCACTTCGTTTAGCTGGTTTTGATCCAATTGGTAATAATAAACCCCGTTTGGCTGGTAATCAGAGCCTTTTAGCTGAATGGTATCAACCGATTTCAATGACGTCAGAAGCGGGAACAGCCCGACTAGCTCTTTCATTGAAAGATTGGTTGAGACATTCTCACCAAGTGTATCAATGATATTGTCATATGACGGAATAGATGTTAACGATTTTGATTTATCAAAAATGGCTTTTAATACTTCCATTTGACGCTGTCCGCGCATTAAATCACTATCTGCCTTTCTTGTTCTCACATATGCGAGAGCTTGATCACCGTCTAGTGTATGAGTTCCTGTTTGAAGCTGTACCTTGCCCTTTGTATCTTTTAGAACCTGTTTGACCACATATTCATCCTTGACGTTAATAGAGACTCCGTTTAGTTCATTGACGATCTCTTTAAATGCTTTGAAATTACTTTGGATCACAAAATCAACCGGAATATCTAGTAAATCTTCGACTGTACTTAAGGTTAAATCTGCACCGCCAAATGCGTGTGCATGTGTAATTTTGTCATAGCCATGCCCTGGAATATTCACATATGAGTCCCTTGGAATGCTTAATAATTTTACGGTTTTATTTGTACGATTGACTGTTGCTAAGACCATTGCGTCGCTTCGTGCCTGTTTCACTGTTTCGCCCGGTCTGCTGTCAATGCCAAGCAGCAAGACAGAAAAGCTGTCTTTCCCGGGATCGAATGCTTCAATCCGTTTCACAGATTGTGCACCGCGATCCAGAGATACTTGCGCTTTTTTGGCAGCGCTTGTCACTTTATAGTAGGCATAGCCTGTGACAGAAGCGGTTGTCAGTAAAAGAATACCGACTATAAATAGAGTGACTTTCACCCATGGCTTTAAACGCTTTTTTCCTTTGCGTTTGCTTCTTGATTGATCCATATATTTTAAACCCTCGCTATGATTTTTATAGTAAAGATGTCCTTCTTTTTGCTTACAAACTAAAACAAATATACCTTAAAACGGGATATAGTGCGACATTTTTTTCACTAACGCTTAATTGACGTTTTCTTATCTTAAAAAGTTTCAATGATACGCAAATGAAATATATTTGTCATAAAACATCGAAATGTTTGAAATGACAGGAAGTGAGGAAAATGATTTTCCATAGAGAAACATCCAGTACATACAGAACAAAAGAGGGGTTATGAACATGAAAAATCGGAATGGATGGCTTTATTTCTTCGGCGCACTTGGCGGCGCCTTATATGGCTATGATACAGGTGTCATTTCTGGCGCCATCTTATTTATGAAAGAGGATTTAGGGTTAAACGCGTTTACAGAGGGACTTGTTGTCAGCTCGATTTTAATTGGGGCGATGCTCGGTTCCTCTCTTTCTGGAAAGCTGACAGACCAATTCGGGCGGAAAAAAGCCATCATCGCCGCAGCGATTTTGTTTATTATCGGCGGATTTGGTACAGCCCTTGCTCCGAATACGGAAGTGATGGTCTTATTCCGAATTGTACTAGGGCTTGCTGTCGGTTGCTCGACAACGATTGTTCCCTTATATTTATCTGAACTTGCTCCAAAGGAATCTCGAGGTGCACTGTCCTCATTAAACCAGCTCATGATCACATTTGGTATTCTTCTCGCCTATATTGTGAACTACGCTTTAGCGGATGCAGAGGCATGGCGCCTGATGCTTGGAATTGCGGTCGTGCCTTCTGTGCTTTTATTATGTGGGATTTTGTTTATGCCGGAAAGTCCCCGCTGGCTGTTTGTCCATGGACAGGCAGACCGTGCGAAAGAGATATTATCTAAACTCAGAAAGAGTAAGCAAGAAGTTGAAGAAGAAATTTCAGATATTCAACAGGCAGAAAGTGAAGAAAAAGGCGGTTTTAAGGAATTATTTGAGCCATGGGTACGCCCAGCATTAATTGCTGGTGTCGGTCTTGCCTTTTTACAGCAGTTTATCGGAACCAATACAATTATTTACTATGCACCAAAAACATTCACAAGCGTTGGCTTTGGTAATTCAGCGGCAATTTTAGGAACCGTCGGAATTGGGGCAGTGAATGTCGTCATGACGTTTGTGGCGATTAAAATCATTGACCGTGTAGGGCGTAAAGCGCTGCTCTTATTTGGAAATGCTGGCATGGTCCTAAGTTTAATTGTCCTGTCAGTGGTCAATCGATTTTTCGAGGGGTCAACAGCTGCAGGATGGACAACCATTATATGTTTAGGACTCTTCATCGTCATCTTTGCTGTCAGCTGGGGTCCAGTCGTTTGGGTGATGCTTCCGGAGCTGTTCCCGGTACATGTAAGAGGAATCGGTACAGGCGTCTCTACTTTCCTCCTTCATACAGGGAATTTAATCATCTCGCTTACATTCCCAGCTCTATTAAGCGCGATGGGTATCAGTAATCTTTTTCTCATTTACGCGGTCATCGGCGTAGGCGCCTTCTTGTTTGTGAAATATATGGTGACTGAAACGAAAGGGAAAAGTCTTGAAGAAATTGAAGAAGATTTAAAAAAGAGGAACCGTGCCGTCACAGGTGAGGAAGGAAAAACGGTGTGAACAACGACCAGCTGCCCGCATGCAGCTGGTTTTTCTTTGTTAAACAAACGTTTAATCAAGAAAGGACAATCTCTCATCTTCTGAACGTGCTGCATATGACATACATATGGAACAGGCGAGCGAAAGGTGGAAATAAGATGAAAGGGAAAACGAGCATTGTCATGCTGACGTACAATGAACTGCATTTAACGAAAAAATGTATCGACAGCATCAAGCACCATACCCGAAGTGACCAATATGAACTCATCATCGTTGATAATGCGTCAACCGACGGTACGAAGAAATATGTGAGAGAACTGAAAGATGTGATTTTCATTGAAAACACAGAGAATCAAGGCTTTGCAAAGGGATGTAATCAAGGAGCGAAAAAAGCGACAGGAGATAGCATTCTCTTTTTAAATAACGACACGATCGTAACGGAAAACTGGCTTTCTCCATTAAAAGAGGCGTTATTTGCATCAGAACGTATTGGGATGGTAGGACCTGTCTCCAATTATGTGAGCGGTCCTCAAATGGTCGAGCCATCGTATACAGATGTGAAGGAGCTCCCAGCCTTTGCGAAAAATTATACGGCTGCGAGAAAAGGTCAGAGAACATATGTACATCGGCTTGTGGGGTTTTGTCTGCTGGTGAAAAGAGAGCTCATTGAAGAGGTGGGGTTATTTGATGAGCGGTTCGTGTATGGATCTTTTGAGGATGACGATCTTTGTTTGAGATCCTTGCTAAAGGGATATCAGCTGCAAATCGTCCACGATTCATTTGTGCATCATCACGGTCATGCAACCTTTCGAGCGAATCAAGAAACGAACATCTCTACACTGTTTGCTGAGAACAGGCTTCGGTTTTTAGATAAATGGGGCATTGATCTCAATCTGATGACCCCTCATCCGTACTTTGCGGCTTTGCTGCCTGAAGACGCTGTATGTGTGCTTGATGTGGGATGCGGTGCAGGGGCCACAGGGCTTGAACTAATGAATCGGCAGTCTGTTGACATGTACGGGGTAGAGACCGATCCATTAAAAGCAGCAATCGCAAAGGCATATTACGAAGAAGTCATCGAGGCAAAAGCGGATGAGTACCCGTGGTTAGAGAAAAAAGCTTTTTTTGATGCGATTATTTTTTCTGATGTTTTAGAGCATGTGTCAGATCCTTGGCATATCATTGAACAAGCGCACGCATCTTTAAAACCGGGCGGTGTGGTCATTTGCTGCCTGCCAAACATGATGCATGCGGAGGTGCTTCTCCCGTTAATGACAGGAGATTTTACGTATCAAGATGCAGGGATTTTAGACCGAGGCCACCTGAGGTTCTTCACACTAAACACGATGCGTGCACTTTTCCCAGACTATTTGTTTGAACGGGTGATCGAGCAGCGGATCAATGTTCAGATTGATCAAAACGTCCAATTGTTTTTTGACGAGGTGGCGAGAGTAGGAGCGTCACTTGGCTTTCAAACAAAAGCGTTGTCTGATCAAGTGACTCTATATCAGCTTTTAATTGTCGTGCGTAAAAAAGGCGGCTCCCCTTCGGGATAACCGCCTTTTGCATTACCATTTGAAGCTTTTTGTTGCGCCTTCTGCCCCAAAGTTTAAAATGCTGACTTTGACATCATATTCGATATCCGCTTCTTGAAAGAGCGTATCCCATTCGTTTCGATGCTTTTCCCAATAGTCAGGGTATTTAATACGGAAATGCTTGCTTAAAAAGATAGGATCAACGCCTACTTCATTTTGCATATGACTCACTGCTTTTTGAATGTGTCCTTTAATTTTCTTAGAGAAAATCTGCTCAAATCGTTTGATGTACTGCTCATCGTATGAATTTTCAGGAGGGTATTGATCCTCTGATAATTTTCCATTTGTTTGTATGCAAATTTTAAAGGAAATTTTCCCATTGTTCAGATAGGGTTCAACCTTGGTTTTTGATTTCTTAATTTCATACGTGATCGGAAAGTCTTTGTAGGTGGCAGGTACAACACCGCCTGATATCCGATCCATCACCCAGTTTAAAGATTGGACATCCTTCGAAGGGATGAAGCCAATCAGTTTTCGTGTTTTTCCATCTATAATTCCTGCCCCATCATAAATAAGTTCACCGTTTATCGCATCTACACTTTGTACAAGGAAGCTAATGCCCATCTGAAAGTAATCGGACGCCCGGCCAATACGTGTTGGCAGCAAAATTTTCCCATTAAAGCTTCGGTTTTTAGATGTTTCAAAGATATGCTCAACCGGAACCTTTTGCTGTGATTTCAATTTTTGGTTGATCACTTTTGACGCATCATCTCGTGACACGAGAAGATAGCTGCTTCGCCGAACCTCATCATCTCGTATAAAGTGATTGAGCGTTCCTTGAATATCGTGATGCTCTGCCTGGTTTTTGCCGAACAAGAAAATTTTCAAATGATCACTATAGATCGGCGGGTCCTTTAAGGCAACAGTACTGACAGCCTCCAGCACATTTTTCCCTTTTGAGACGACATTCACATAACCTGGAGAATCCGCTTCTTGTGTCCCGCTCATTTTCGGCACAAGATTTTGATAGGTGAGCTTGATTCCTTGCTCCTCTTCCTCGTCAATGCCAACGCCGCGTACAAATGATAATTTTTCAATATCCTTTAAGTCCCAGCAACCTGCTGATAGAAGGAAAAGACAGCAGGACAAAAAGAATAACAACAAACGCCTTCCTCTCATGCAGAACGACCTCCCCATTTTTTACGTATCATCAGCAGAACAGCTGTAATAAAAGGAATGGCTAAAACCGCGAACAATGCGTAGCCGAGTAAAGTAGAGAAGTAAAAGACTTCATTGATATTTCTCGGAAATAAAGAGAGGGCAGAAGTAATCAAAAACAGCAGCCAAAGTAGTCTCGTTACATTGGTCGTCTTAAAGACTGTGTGGCACCCTTTAATGGCAAATTGGAAAAAGCCAAGCATACAAATGAACTGCTGGCAAGTCCAGATCGTCAGTAAAAAAATATCAAATCGTTCAATGAAGACCCCTTCAAGTTCTAGTGCTTGAATGAGTGAGACAGTGGGCCAGGTGAGGGATTTCGTTTCTCCAACGGTCATGGAACCAATCACAATAAAGAGCGTGAGAGAGTAGATAAGTGAGGTAATTCCGACCCCGATCGCAGCGGCCCATTTCGCCTTCGACCATTTGTCTTTATAAATGAGTGGTACAACAAACAAAATGACCTCAAAGCCTGTAAATTGAATAAATGTTTGAGAGAACAAATTACTGAAATCTTTAAACCCGTTCGCCATCACCGGGCGTAAGTAATCAAAATCGAATATTTTCAAACTAAACAGCATGAGCCCAATATAAATGATCATCGTCATCGGATATATGTATGTCACCATTTTCACTATTGGAAAGATACCACTTTTCAAATGATAGATCGCCACAAGAAGAAAAATCATCACAATCACTGCCATAGGAGTCGATTCCAGCAGGAAAAATTGGACCACTTCCCCGAGGACACGCGCTTCAAAGCCGACAATGCCTAGTAAATAAGCAATCAGCATTAAATTAAAGATCGTGCCAAAGAATGCACCGGCTCCTTTTTTATTTGACTCAAAAATGGTGTCCGGCGCATTTTTTTCAGCAATCCATCCTAACAAAAAAGCAACGAAAGCAAAGATGACTCCCTGTATTAATACAATGATCCAGCCATCAGGGAACCCTGAATTGGCAGAACTGCGTGGAATGGTTAAAATTCCAGCGCCTATCATTGTAGAGCTGCACAGAATGGTGACTTGTAACAATGATAGCTTCTCAGCTCTGTACATCGTTTAATCTCCTTGTCTTTTGAGATTTTTTATTTTTGCTGTTTTCGGTCTCGATTTAAATAGCCCAATTGGTAAACGTACGTACGTATCCTTTAAATCTGAAAACGGTGAAGATAAAACAGGTGTGAAATAGTCAAAACCAAAGGTCTTTAATTGCATCAGGTGACAAAGCACAAATAAATAACACATGATCAAGCCGTATAACCCAAGCATCGCTGAACTGAAAATGGCCATAAAGCGCAAGATGCGTAGCGGGAAACTAAAGTCATACGAAGGGGCAGTGAAATCGGCCAATGCGGTCAGCGACACGATAATCACCATTAACGCACTGACGATATTGGCTTGGACAGCCGCCTGACCAATGATGACGCCGCCAATGAGCCCAATCGTCTGCCCGATGGCTCTAGGAAGCCGAAGTCCAGCTTCTCGCAGCAGCTCAATCGTAAAAGACATAAGAATCGCCTCGACAACAGGAGGAAACGGAACATTCTGCCGGCTGCCTGCGATGGTGAGTGCCATTCGTGTTGGTAATAAACCGGGGTGATATGAGACAAGAGCGATGTAGAGCCCTGGTAAAAAAATCGTTAACAGTACGGCAAAATAACGGAGTAGGCGCAAAAGAGTCGCACTTGTCCATCTTTGGTAATAATCCTCCGGTGATTGCATCAAGGCTGTAAGTGTCATAGGCATGATGAGGGCAAAAGGTGTGCCGTCGAGCAAAATGGAGACTTTGCCTTCAAGCACGGATGCGATCACCCTGTCTGGACGTTCTGTATTTTGAATCTGCGGAAAAATGGAGATATGGCTGTCCTCAATCAGCTGTTCAATATAGCCGGTTTCAGGGATGTCATCCATTTTGATTTCGGTCATGCGTGATAAAATATCTTCTACTAATTTGGGATCAACAATATCACGAACGTACACAAGGGCAGCAGACTTTTTATTGCGAGTACCTACATTTATCTTTTGAATGACAAGGTTAGGGTCGTTTGCCCGCTCACGGATTAAAGCTGTGTTTTTTTCAAGATTTTCAATAAAACCGATCCGCGGCCCTCTTACAAGGACTTCCGATTGCGGCTCTTCTACTTCTCTAAATTGAAAAAGGTTCGTTTGGAGCGCAAGTGCTTGTGTTGCCCCATTTACAAATAAAATAGCCCTGCCGTTATATAACTGCTCGATGGCAAGGTTCATATCTTCCAGCACGTCATTTTGAATGCCAAAGAACGTTTTAGACAGGGACGGAAGCGTAGTAGAATCAACCTCGGTGATGTCCAGTTCCTTTTGCATGGGTGAAATGATTTGCTTGGAAAGCATCTCAAATTCTGTGAGTCCTTCAACGTACATGAGACATGCAGAGATAGCAGAAGGGCCAAATGAAAATGAGTGGAACACGATATCATCACTTTTCCCGGCAAAGCTTTTGACACGCTTGATGACGGACGCTATATCTTGTTCAATACGACTTTTCATAATACCTCACCCTCATGTCATGTTTTTTATAGAGTGACTCGATAGGAGGAGAATTATGCAAATAGAAAAAAGAGAATCCCTGCAAATAGGAATTCTCTCGTGTGTTTATCTGGCAAGCCAGCCGCCATCAACAGCTAAAATATGACCGTTCATATAATCAGAGGCTGGTGAGCTAAGGAAAACAGCAGCGCCGGCTAGATCCTCAGGCTTACCCCAGCGCCCGGCGGGGATTCGTTTGAGTATCTCTTCATTTCGATTTCCATCGTCTCGAATGGCTTGCGTGTTATTGGTCGCAATGTAACCAGGAGCGATCGCATTCACTTGTATATGCTGGTTCGCCCATTCGTTTGCAAAGGCCTTCGTCAGCCCTGCGACTGCGTGTTTACTTGCTGTATAAGCGGGGACAAAGACGCCGCCTTGAAACGAAAGAAGGGAGGCGATATTGACAATTTTCCCTTGCCTGTTTTTCAGCATCTGCTGTCCAACCCTTTGGGTGAGGAAAAAGAGACTATTGATATTCACATCCATGACCGTATGCCAATCTTCCTCTGAATAATGAGCGGCCTGCTCTCTTTTAATGGTGCCAGCATTATTGATTAAAATATCGATCGTATGCTTTTGTAACATGGCATCGACAGCCTGCTTTGCCATTTGAGGGTCGGAAAAGTCAACCTGAACCGCATGAAATGAGCGGCCCGCCTGTTCGACTAGCGCTTTCGTTTCCTCAAGCGGTGTGTGGTGGTATGTGCCGATAATATCTGCGCCTGATCTGGCAAGCGCCACAGCAATGCCTTGCCCAATGCCGGTTCCAGGACCTGTCACAAGGGCTGTTTTGCCTTCAAGAGAAAAGAGGGACGCTACATAGGATGCTGACGTCATCACATTACCTCAGCTGGTCCATTGGGACAAAGTCCATATCTTTGAACGTATAGTTCTCGCCTGCCATCGCCCAAATAAATGAATAATTCGCTGTACCTGATCCTGAATGAATGGACCAGGCAGGAGAAATGACCGCTTCCTCATTGGCGACAACGAGATGTCTTGTTTCAGATGGCTCTCCCATAAAATGAAAGACACGAGCATCCTCTTCGATATCAAGATATAAGTACACTTCCATACGCCGATCATGAATATGAGCGGGCATCGTATTCCACGTGTTATTGGTTTCCAGCTGAGTGATTCCCATCATGAGCTGACAGCTTTGAATGCCATTTGCGTGGATGACTTGATACAGGTTTCGTACGTTTGAAGCAGACGCTTCCCCTAAGTGATTCGGTGTTAATTCAGCGATGGCTGCTTTTTGTGTAGGGTACGCTTGATGAGCCGTGGCTGATACAAGATAGAACTTGGCCTCTTCGCCTGATGAACTAGCAAACTGTACATCTTCGTGTCCAAGCCCAATATATAAGAAATCTTTGTGCTCCAGTACAAAGGCTTCACCATCGACAGTGACCGTTCCTTGACCGCCGACATTTACAATGCCGATCTCTCGTCTTTCAAGGAAATATTCCGTACGTAAAAAGTCTCCGGCATCTAATTTGAGCGGCTCTGCTGCCGGCTTGACTCCGCCAATCACCACGCGATCCTCATGCGAATAGTAGAGCTTTAATTCACCACTGACGAATAGCGTAGGAATATGAAAATGACGACGAAGTTCCTCTGTTGTAAAACGTTTGACCTGCTCAGGGTGTACAGCATAACGATTTTCCATTTGAGATAAGCCTCCCTTTCCATCTGAAACAAAATATTGATGTTTTATTTGGTATCGGTTTCAAGGAAAATTCTAGAGGAAAAAGAGAACGCCGTCAACCGTTATTTTGAAATCGTTTTCTTTTTATTTATTTAGATGATTTTTTGCCCTCTTCATACAAAAAAATCTTCTGAAATGCATGAAATTATGATATGCTCTTTTTAAGTTATTTGAAATCGGTTTCGAAACAAATGAGAAGATATCGATTGTGGGAGTTTTTTGAATGAAAGAGAAAAAGCAAACGAAAGTCACCATCAACGAAGTGGCAGCTTATGCAGGTGTTTCAAAATCAACTGTATCTAGATATATCAATGGCAGAACAAATGAAATTTCTGCTGATAAGGTAAAAAAAATCAAGAAAGCCATTGAGGAACTGCATTATCGTCCGAGTCAGCTCGCTCAAGGATTGAAAGTAAGAAAAAGCAAGGTCATTGGGTTTATTGTAGCCGACATTACGAATCCATTCTCTGTAGCGACACTTCGCGGAGTCGAAGAAATTTGTGATGAATATGGATACAGTATCATGGTATGCAACACAGATAACCGACCAGAAAAAGAACGGGAAATGCTCCTCAAGCTGAATGCGCATTATATTGAAGGGCTCATCATCAATACGACAGGCCAGAACAATGACATTCTGCAGGATTTTAAGAAAAACGGTGTACCAATTGTCCTTGTTGACCGGAAATTGCCAGAACTAAAAGTCGACACAGTGACAACGAATAACCGTGATATCACGATCCGGTTGCTTCAACAAATGTATGAGAAAGGCTATGAGCACATCGCTTTCTTTACTGAGCCGGTCGATGGGATCAGTCCTCGTGAAGAACGAAAAGAAGCATATGAGCAGACAGCTATGAGTAAACATAAGAAGCCGCTCACTGCAGAAATTGATTTGAAGCAAAAGGAACAATTGCGAGAAGAGCTTGTCCGTTTTGTACAATCAAACCAACAGAAAAAAGCGATTTTAGCAGCCAATGGATTACTCATGCTGAAACTGATTAGTGAGCTTGTAGAGCTTGGGATAAAGATTCCAGAGGAGATAGGCATCGCAGGCTTTGATGATACAGAATGGTATAAGCTGATTGGGCCTGGAATCACAACGGTTGCCCAGCCATCTCATGAAATGGGGAAAGCCGCCATGCAAAAAATCAAGACTCGGCTTGAAGGGGATGAAAGTGCCCCCCAAACCATTCAGCTTGACGGAGAAATCATCGTAAGAAAATCTTTATAAACAACAGACAGAGAAGAGTATACATACGTGCATACTCTCTCTTTTTTAACTAATTTGAAACCGGTACCAAGAAAGGGGAGAAATGAGTGAAAGCATTGGATGCGGTTACATTTGGGGAATCAATGGCGATGTTTTTTGCAAAAGAAGCCGGAGAGCTTCATCAAGTGCATACATTCCAAAAGGCGCTTGCTGGCGCCGAAAGTAACGTGGCAGTCGGTTTGGCGAGGCTAGGTTTTGATGTGGGATGGGTGAGCAAAGTCGGAGCAGATTCACTTGGCACATTTATTTTAGAAGAGCTTCAAAAAGAAGGGGTCGATACAAGTGCAGTGATCCGTTCAAATGATGGGGCTCAAACAGGGATTTTACTTAAAGCAAAAGTGATGGATGGAGACCCTGACGTCACGTATTATCGTAAAGGCTCTGCTGCGAGCACAATGAGTCCAAGCGACTTTCCCACCAGCTATTTCAAACAGGCAGGACACCTCCATATGACAGGTATTCCGCCTGCATTATCCAGTGAAATGAGAGCGTTTTCTTTTTGTGCTCTTCAAAAAATGAAAGAAGCAGGCAAAACCATTTCATTTGATCCAAACCTTCGGCTGCAGCTATGGGAAGAGGAAGAAGATATGATCCATACGGTGAATCAAATGGCTTTTCAAGTGGATTGGTTTTTTCCGGGGCTTGCAGAAGGGCAAAGGCTCACAGGCTGTCACGAGCCGGAAGAGATTGCCGATGTTTATTTGCAAAAAGGCGTCAAGCTTGTGGTCATGAAGCTCGGTGCAGAAGGTGCCTTTTATAAAAGTGCAGCCAGTCAGGGGATTGTGAGCGGATTTTATGTGCCAGATGTCGTTGATACAGTCGGTGCCGGTGATGGATTTGCCGTGGGGGTCATCAGCGGCTTATTGGACGGTTTATCATATGAAAAATCTGTGACAAGAGGCAATGCTGTAGGGGCTCTTGCGGTGATGTCTCCAGGCGATAAGGATGGCCTGCCTACTCGGGAAGAGCTTCAAGCTTTTATGAAAGAAGCCAAACGATATCACAGACGGGAATATATGAAGGGGGACGAAGGATATGGGAAAGTCAGCAAGTTTGAGCGTTAAAGAGCGTCTCGCGGCGTGTAAGCTAATCGCAGTGGTGAGAGCGGAGAGTGAAGCGGAAGGCATTGAGATCATTCAGCGTTTAAAGAAAAAGGGCGTTCGTGCCATTGAAGTGACGTATACCACGCCCAATGCTGTACGCCTCATTGCGTCCTTTCAGCATGAGCAAGATCTGATTGTAGGAGCAGGCACAATCACAACCCTTGAGCAGGCACAATCAGCCATTGACGCAGGCTCACAATTTATTGTCAGTCCAGGATATCTCCCTGTGATCGGAGAGCATCTCTCATTTCACGACACACTCTATGTACCAGGTGTCCTCACCCCAAGTGAAATCATGCAGGCAAAAGCAGATGGCTACTGCTTGCTCAAGCTTTTTCCAAGCGGTTCCTTCGGTTTATCCTATATGAAAAACTTACAAGGTCCGTTTCCAGAGATTGAATTTATTCCAACGGGCGGTATTCATCCAGCCGATGTGCCAAAATGGCTGAAAGCAGGTGCAGTGGCAGTAGGAGTCGGAAGTCAGCTTGAAAGCAGTACAGCAGAAGAGTTACAAGCGGTACTTTCTTCATAAATAGTTGATATCAAACGAACAACTGGCGGATGGATGCCGGTTGTTTGTTCGTTTATCTGACATAACAGCAGGTGAATGCTGACTCTTCACGTACAATGATCGTGAAGGAGTGATAGACATGTACATTCAACAAGATACACTCACGGATGGACAAATAGAGCAGCTGATTACCGCTCATATAGAAGAAATGAAAGAGCATTCCCCGCCAGAAAGCATTCATGCCCTTCCGTTAGCTGATTTGAAAAAGCAAGATGTCACAGTGTGGAGTGTGCGGGAAGGAGAGGAGCTTCTTGGCTGCGGAGCGTTAAAGGAGCTGTCAAGTGATCACGGCGAAATCAAATCAATGAGGACCGCAGCTCTCCATATGCGAAAAGGTGTAGCAAGGTATATGCTGAACCATCTTCTCCAAGAGGCAAAAAGGCGCGGCTATTCACGTGTCAGCTTAGAGACAGGTGCGATGTCTTTCTTCGAGCCAGCAAGAAAACTATATGAGAGTGTTGGTTTTTATATTTGCCCGCCTTTCGATTCATATCAAGAAGATCCAAACAGTTTATTTATGACAAAGGAATTATAGAGGTCGAAAGAGTATGCTTATAAGCAGCTCTTTTTTTATGCGCAAATTTTTGAAAGGGGGAGGATGTGGTGAAAGGTTCAAAGTGGATCGGGGTGGGCGCCTTTCTCACTTTTTGTGTCGTATCTGTCATTTTTTTAACATTCATAGGTCAAGATTTATTTAAAATTGAAAGCGCTTCCGATAAAGCGTCATCAACCTATCAATATCACTTTGTCCTTGTACCGGAGGAACTTGATAATGAATATTGGCAACTGGTACAAAAGGGAGCTGCTGATGCGGCAGCCGTTCATCGCGTGTATTTAGAATATTTGGGTCCGAAGCAAGCAGATATAGACGATCATTTGAAAACCATTGATATGGCGATCGCAGGGCATGTCGATGGCATTATGACACAGGGACTTGATGCGAAAAAATACAAACCGCTTTTTCAGAAGGCGAGGGAAAAAGGCATTGATGTTGTCACCGTCGATACGGATGCAGAGGGGAGCAAGCGTCAAGTGTATGTAGGCACGGACAATTATTATTCAGGCTTTATCGCAGGACAGGCACTCATCGCAGATACAAAAGGCGAACAGTATGTAGGAATTGTCACAGGCAGGCTTGATGCCGTTCATCAAAAGCAGCGTGTCAAAGGATTTCGAGATGCCGTCGCCGCTGAAAAACGTATTCATATTGCTGGAATAGAAGAATCAGCCATTACGAAGTCAGGGGCCTCCGGTGCCGCGTATAAACTATTAAACGATCATGCGAAGCTCACCGCATTTTACGGCACGAGTGCATTAGATGGTGCAGGCATCATTCAAGCAACAGCACAATATCGATCGCCCACAGATTTTTATGTGCTCGCATTTGACACATTGCCAGATACGATTCAGGCGCTCGATGATGGAAAGATTGATGCAGTGGTTGTTCAGCACCCTTATGAAATGGGCTATCAAGCAGTGGAATCGCTTGTACGTTTGCAGAAAGGTGAAAAAGAAGAACCACTCCAGTACACAGGAACGAGTGTGATTCGGCGCGAGGATCTGCCTCTGCAGCAAACAGACAGAAAGCAGGGTGTGCAGCCATGAGAAGGATTCGAAGTAAGCTGTTATTGGCATTTTTAATCCTTGTGCTCCTTGGCAACGTGGCCGCTTTTTTCGTCTATTGGAGCAGCTCGAATATCACATCAGAATATAGCAGAAGCTTTCGTTCCTTTCTCCTGCTCAATGATATATCGACAGAGGCAAAAACGATGTATGAAAAGGTCAATGCGTATGCGATTGAAAAGGATCGGCAGTTTGCCAAAGAATATCTGGCCTCAAAACAGAAAATGAAATCCTATGATCAGGCATTGCGAAAGGATGCCGGGCTTCATGCGGCGATTCCTTCTATTGAAAAATACCAATATATGATGCGGACGCTCATCAATGAAAGTGATGCGACCATGACACATGTAAAAGAAGGGAAAATCAAAGAATATGCAGCAAGTGTAAAGGAGGTGAGAACCGTCTCCTCCTACATACAAGAGCAAACGATGACCCTGCTTGATGATGAATTGTCTGAGTATCAAGTACTCTATCAATCTCTGCAAAAAAGACACCAAACCTATGCACTCTTTACCTTATGTTTGTTTACGCTATCCATTGGGGTCGCATTATGGATGGCGTATATGATTGCTGGAGGGATATCAAGGCCGATCGTCCATCTGTCTCGAAGCGTAAAGGAAGTATCAGAAGGGAATTTTGATGGAGCGGACTTGCATGTCACCTCAAAGGATGAAATTTCTGTATTAAATGAGGCCTTTCAGCGAATGCGTCAAGAGATGAAAATGATGATTGAAGAGATGAAACAAAAGGCAGCCTTAGATCAAAAAATCAAAGACATGAAGCTGAAAACGCTGCAAAACCAAATGAATCCACATTTTTTATTTAATACATTAAACATCGTCTCACGCATGGCTTACTTAGAATCAGCGGATGCCACATCGAGGTTGATCCAATCCGTTTCCACGCTGATGCGGTATTCGCTCTCTGCTCTCAGTGCATCTGTTACGTTGGAACAAGAAGTAAAAGTGGTCAAAGAATATTTTCATATACAAGAAACAAGATTTGCCGATCGTATTACATGCAAAACGACCATAGATGAATCGTGTTTATCTGTTCACATCCCCAGTCTCACCTTACAGCCGCTTGTCGAAAATGCCTTTATTCATGGCGTTGAACCAAAGGAGGAAGACGGGCTTGTCGAGCTCTCGATCTATCAAGAAGGCGGCTATGTGATGATTCGGATTCGGGACAATGGGATGGGGATCAATGAACAAGAGATAAGGAGGTTGCTATCAGAAAAAGAAGAGGAAAGTCCAAATACCTTGAGTAAAGGGCACTCGACAGGGATCGGTCTTCGAAATGTGATGTCAAGGCTGCATTTGTTTTACGGGGTAAAAGATGCCATTCAAATTGACTCAAAGCCAAACGAAGGCACCACCATTCAATTGGCTATTCCGATGAAGGAGGGACCGGCATGCTGAACGTGCTGATTGTGGATGATGAAAAAATAGAACGACTAGCGATGCGGAAGTTCATGACTGATTGGCTTCCGGAATGTCATATAGCAGGAGAAGCTGAAAATGGAAAGAAGGCGGTTGAATTCGTGCGAACCGAGCCCGTTCACCTTGTGCTCATGGATATTCAGATGCCCGGAATGGATGGATTGACAGCGATCAAGCAAATCAAAGCGAGCAGTCCTCATACAAAATTCATTATGCTGACAGCCTACGATACGTTCGATTATGCCAAGCAAGCGATGCAGGAAGGGGTGAAGCAATACCTCGTCAAACCGGCTGACAAAGATGAAACCATCGCCGCCATTCGAACGGTTGCGGCAGAGATTCAGCAGGAGGCGTCTCAGCGGCAGGCGGTGGCGGCCGGTCAGCAGTCAAAGTGGCTCGAAGCTCATGTCATAAATGGTCAGTCTTATACCTCCATGGAGTTTCAACAACTGTTTCACGAATATGAAGCAGGTCTTGTCATCGCTGTTCAGCGGACAATCGGGGATCAGCTGTTGATTGATTTACAGACATCTCCCTTTTTTCATACGGTGCCGATTCAGATGGGCGGTGAGCTGTTTACATGTCTCATTTATCGTCACCAAGCGCCTGGTCAGTTAAAGGCAGATGTGCTGCAGGCGATTCGAACTTCCACAACAAACGATCAGCCTTCACCTGTCGTTGGCATGGGACACCCGGTCTCAAACCCGCTTTATCTTCAGAAAAGTGCAGCAGAGGCGAAGCTTGCCTATTATCAGCGGAAAAAGAGTCTCGGTGTTGTTCGTTATGGTTTTTACCAAACAGAAGAACAGTCCCATCCATTGATCCATCTGCCGGAGCTTGCAGACGATATGATGCAGGCAATGGAAGAAGGGAGAAGAGAGGATGCGGTGGCTTTATTCGATGCCTTTGAACTAGAGGGAGCGACCATTTCACAACTAAAAGAGTTGCTGATTTTATTTAAATCACGGCTCCGAGCAGACTGGCCAATATTAACGATCAACACCGCAGCTGAATGCCGTCAGTGCTGTGAACATTTATTTGATGTGTATGAAGCGAGAACCCAGACCGTGAATGACATTGAGCGGGCAAAACGCTACATCAAAACGCATTTTTGTGAACAGATCACGCTTGAGCAGACTGCCGCCTATGTTGATTTAAGTCCAACCTATTTCACAAAGCGGTTTAAAGACGAGACAGGGCTGACATTTAAAGAGTATGTGACAACCTGCCGGCTGGATAAAATCAAAAAGCTTCTCAAAGACAGCTCGCTTAGTTTAAAAGAAATTACCTATCAGGCAGGATATACAGACCCCAATTACGTCAGCCGTGTGTTTAAGAAGATGGTCGGCTGTTCACCGAAGGAATATCGAAAACAGACCGTAAAAAAATGAAGAATTTCATAAAAAAGTGAAGAAGTTTGCCTGAAAAAAAGCAAGGATCTTCCATTATACTTATTTTGATAACGCTTACAAAATAGGGATGGGGGATCAATCATGAAGGTCAAATTAGGTTTTACGTTGTTAGCGCTCTGTATGCTTATCGTCACTGCCTGTAGTTCATCGACCAACTCAGATGCAAAAAAAGAGGGCGGAGCAGAGAAACTAGACATTTTCTCTTGGTGGACTGGAGCAGGTGAGGAGGACGGACTGAAAGCACTCATTCAATTGTTTGAAGAGAAAAATAAAGACATCCCAATTGAAAATGCAGCCGTCGCAGGTGGTGCTGGTACAAATGCAAAGGCTGTTCTGACTAGCCGGATGCAAGGGAATGACCCGCCAGCTACGTTCCAAGTACATGGCGGAGCGGAGCTGAATGAGAGCTGGGTCGCAGCAGGCAAAATGGAGCCGCTGGATGATCTATATGAAAAAGAAGGCTGGAAGGACAAATTTCCAGAATCACTCATCGACCTTGTCAGCAAAGATGGGAAAATCTATTCAGTACCAGTGAATATTCACCGAGGCAATGTGCTTTGGTATAACAAGAAGGTATTTGATGATGCAGGCTTAGAGCCGCCAACGACCTTTGATGAATTTTTCAAAACAGCAGATGCCTTAAAGAAAAAAGGCATTACACCGCTTGCACTTGGTGATAAAGAGCCTTGGGCAGCGACGCATTTGTTTGAGAGTGTGCTGCTCGGCGTTTTAGGCGCTGACGGATATCAAAAACTTTGGGCTGGCGACATGAAAATGGATGACGCAAAAGTGAAGGAAGCGGCAGACATCTTTGGACGTATGCTTGAATATGTCAATGATGACCACAGCTCACGTAACTGGCAGGATGCCTCGCAGCTCGTGGCAAAAGGAGAAGCAGCAATGAATGTCATGGGCGACTGGGCGAAGGGGTACTTTGTGAATGATCTCGATCTGAAGGTGAATGAAGACTTTGGATACGCGGCGACTCCTGGAACAGAGGGAAGCTTTATGGTGATCACCGATACATTCGGACTGCCAAAGGGCGTGAAACAGCCAGAAAACGTGAAGAAATTCTTATCTGTTTTAGGATCTGTCGAAGGACAGGATGCATTTAATCCGCTGAAGGGGTCGATTCCGGCACGTGTAGATGCAGATGTCTCAAAATATGATGAATACGGAAAATCGGCGATGAAAGCATTTAAAGAATCAAAGCTGGCGCCGTCTCTCGCACATGGTTCAGCTGCTGAAGAAGGGTTTGTGACAAAAGCGAATCAAGCCGTAAATATCTTCGTCACGCAAAAAGACAGCAGCCAGTTTGTTTCATCTTTAAAAGATTCAATGAAATAAAGACGAGGAGGCGGCGGCTAAGCACCGCCTCTTTTTTGAAAAGGAGTGTAGCTTCATGCGCATGGACACATCGCCGATCACAAAAGCAGCAACACCTAAAGTCAAACGTGTTCGGAAAAAATGGAATGGGGATCAGCTGCTTGCGCTGCTATTTTTAGCCCCGTCGGCTGTTTTATTATTCATCTTTGTTTACGGCTTTATTGGCTGGACAGGGTATGTGTCATTATCAAACTGGACCTCGCTTGTTCCGAATTTCTCTTTTGCAGGTCTTCAAAACTATATCATGCTGTTTCAAGATTTCCGCTTTCAGTCAGATCTTCGAAATACGGTCTTTTTTACTCTATTCTTTATTGGAGCCGTCATTGCCTCTGGACTTGCACTTGCGATTTTACTAGATCAGAAGATCAAGGGTGAATCTCTATTTCGGAATTTATTTTTCTTTCCGATGGCCCTTTCCTTCGTTGTGACAGGGGTCGTCTGGCAATGGGTTTTAAACCCGTCCACTGGGGTGAATCTGTTTTTAAAAACGCTTGGTATCCAGCCTAAGTGGTACACGGATACGAACATTTTAGCCGGATTTGTCTGGGGGAAAATTGAGTTTGGTGTCCCTGCCGCAATGATTGCAGTCGTGATTGCAGCTGTTTGGCAGATGACTGGCTTCTCTCTAGCGATGTATTTGGCGGGTTTGAGAGGCATTCCAGAGGAAGTAAGAGAGGCTGCTAGAATGGATGGCGCAACTGAATGGCAGATTTACCGGAAGATTATTTTTCCTCTATTAAAACCGATTACTGCAAGTGTCATTATCATCATGGCTCATATTTCGTTAAAGATTTTCGATTTGATTTACTCGATGACAGGACCGGGTGCAAACTTTGTCACAGATGTTCCTGGCGTTTACATGTTTGAAATGACCTTTAGAGGAAACCATTATGCAGGCGGTGCCGCCATTGCGATTGTTATGCTGATCTCTGTTGCTGTCTTTATCGTGCCGTATCTCCTGTCGAGCCGGAAGGGGGCGTCATCATGACAGCTAGATGGTTTGTCCGTCCAGTCCTTTATGCTTTATTGATTTTGTGCAGTCTTTTTTTTCTGATGCCAGTCTATGTCATGCTCGTCACAAGCTTGAAGCCATTAGGTGAAGTGACCCTTGAGAAAATGTGGGCACTGCCATCAACACTCGATTTTTCAAGCTATCAAATCGCATTTGAAAAGCTAGCGCCCAATTTAATGAATTCACTTTATCTTGTCATTCCGGCTACCTTATTGTCAGCTGTACTAGGAGCGATGAATGGCTATGTCCTATCAAAATGGCGTTTCAAAGGGTCAGAAGTGGTCTTTACGCTGATGCTGTTTGGGATGTTTATTCCATATCAAAGTATCCTCATACCACTCATTCAATTTTTGCGTGAAGTCGGATTGTATAATTCGATTCCAGGTCTGGTGCTTGTCCATGTCGTATATGGACTCCCGATCACAACGCTCATGTTCCGAAACTTCTATGTGAGCATCCCTGATGAAATGATTGAATCGGCAAAAATGGATGGCGCAGGGTTTATCGGGATTTTCAGACATATGATTCTTCCGCTTTCGATCACAGGGTTTGTTGTGGTCGCCATTTGGCAGTTCACAAATGTGTGGAATGAGTTCTTATTTGCAGTCACGATGACCACTGCGGAGCATCAGCCGGTGATGGTCGCCTTGCAAAATCTATCAGGCAGTCAAATTGTGCAATGGAACGTCCAAATGGCAGGGGCGATATTGGCCGCACTGCCGACACTTTTGGTCTATATTCTGCTCGGAAAATACTTTGTCAAAGGGCTTCTCGCAGGCTCTGTCAAAGGATGAAATATTTTTGTGTTATCGTTTTCATTTGGTGTACTGAAAGGATTGACTTCTCTTTAGATAGCGTCATAATAAAAGTTGAGACTTGCTAGTTTTCATCAAGCTTGGCAAGGATTATCAAAGGGTAGCAAAGGGAGGAGTCATCCTGAATGAAGCAGTCACCAATTTTTTTACTGCCTGAATTGAAGGAGAGAATATGGGGAGGTACAGCCTTAAGGGATCAATTTGGCTATGATATTCCTTCTGATCAAACGGGAGAATGCTGGGCAATTTCTGCTCATCCAAACGGACCAAGTGTCGTGCAAGACGGTCCATATAAAGGGAAAACGCTGATCGAACTATGGGACAATCACAGAGAATTGTTCGGGGGAATAGAAGGCGATCGATTCCCGCTGTTAACCAAAATTTTAGATGCAAACCAAGACTTGTCCGTTCAAGTTCATCCGGATGATGATTATGCGGAAAGACATGAAAATGGCGAGCTTGGAAAAACAGAGTGCTGGTATATCATTGACTGCAAAGAAGGAGCAGAAATGATCTATGGGCACAATGCAAGAACAAGAACTGAGCTTGTGACCATGATGAACAGCGGAGATTGGGAAGGTCTTTTGCGTCGTGTGAAGATTAAGCCTGGTGATTTTTATTATGTGCCAAGCGGAACCATTCATGCGCTCTGCGAAGGAACGCTTGTCCTTGAAACGCAGCAAAGCTCAGATACAACCTATCGGGTATATGATTATGAACGAAAAGATCAGGATGGCAATGAACGTGAACTTCATTTTGTGCAAGCCATTGATGTCACAACGGTTCCTCATGTAGACGGTTATACAGATGAATCAGTTGAAACACGCCGTGGGCTGACCATTCGAACTTTTGTTGAAGCAGAGTATTTCTCTGTGTATAAATGGGAAATTGATCAAACAGTAGAGCTTTCGCAAGATTATCCGTTTTTGCTGTGCAGTGTAATTCATGGAGAAGGGTCTTTAACGCATGATGGACATACATATCCACTGCCTAAAGGAACTCATTTTATCCTGCCGGCTGAAACAGGGAGCTTCTCAATTGAAGGAACTTGTGAACTGATTGTGTCGCATATATAAATAAAAAGACTTTCAAGCATACATAACAGCTTGAAAGTCTTTTTTATTACACATATAGAAAGGTTAGTTTAGAACTTTATAGAAAGTGTCCATTGCTTTTTTATTATATTCTTTATAATTGAATGGAGCATAAGAAGGGTGTGTCTGAGAGCTAAAGTTATTTAAACCTTCTATAAGTCCATCAATACTATTATTGACTAAAGCCCCGTATTTACCATTCTCTAAAACAGTTCTGTTGGCAATGATATCTGTCGCTAAAATATCCATACCTAGTGTCATTGCTTCTAAAAGGACCATTGGCTGACCTTCATAATGTGAAGATAAAACAAAGCAATCACACATTTTTAGGATGGTAAATGGGTTTTCAACTTGTCCTACTAAGAACACATGGTTTTGCAATTCAAATTGTTCTATTAACATTTGAAGGTCATTCTTTAGTGGACCGTCACCGAGAATATATAGCCTGCTATTTGCGTTTGTTTCGACATGTTGCTTAAACGCAGTGATTAAATTATCTTGCCCTTTCTCTGGCGATAAGCGTCCCATATTAACAAAATTATAGTGATGTTTTGATGGATAAGGAACAAACTCATTTCCTATCTGGAACCCGCGAATTTCGATGATTTCAAGTGCTTTTTTATCTACCCAGCCTATTTTTTCATTATTGAGCTCTATTGCACAATATGTTGATATAGGTGTGGTGACCTCTTCAGTGACATCAACTTCTTTTTTATTATATAGATAATAATCTTCCACGACTTGAAACCGTGTATTTTCATTTGTTTTATTATAGATTTTAAACTCATTCAAATGAAGCAAGGCAGAATAATTCACTTCTTTACGATTTAAAATAGATTGAGGGTCTAATTGTTTAAATGCTTTTACGTTTAACCACCCAATCACTTTTCCATCATAAGAAAATTGATAATAGGTAGATGTGTTGGTTTTATGGCTCTTGGTTACAGTTACAATCGCATCTTTATAGAGATCAGCGCTGCAGACTTCAGCATAACCGAAATTTGGATATGCTTTAGACCATACTTTATGATTTTCTGTATGAACAATCTTCATTTGCTTGTTTAAATTTCTTTCTAAAAGTGTTCTATTATTCAAAGAGTGAATAAACTCATCATGTTTATGGTAATTCTCAGTTAATAATGTGTGCTTTTCTTTTTCGATCAATGCTTGTTTATCTTCAGGGAGATCACTATTAACTTCGTAATTTTTCAGTATTTTTAGTGCTGAGGAATCTATCCAGCCTATTAGTTGTTTATTAATATAAAACCTGCTATAGACGGAGCGGTCAGTTCTAGCTTCTCTATCTATTTCCACCATAATATTCTTATATGGATGGCTAGAAGAAACCTTTTTAATTCCTTTCGTTTTATAGGGTTTTGTCCAAATATCATTGCGCTTAGTAGATGCAATCACTGCTAGCTTATGAACTTCTTCTTCACATATAATGCTATCTGGTAGAATCTTAAACGCTTCTTTATTTAACCATCCCACCACATGATCTTCATAAGTGAATTTATATAAAACTTCGTTTTGTTTTGTTACAGCTTTTCTTGTAATCATGACCACTTTATTTTCAAATTGTTTTGCTGAAAAAGTGGGGGAATTATTTTCTACTAATGTAGGGAGTATTTTATCGTGTTTACTGCTTAAAATTTCCGCCCTGGATTTAAAAGATTTATTCGATATGATTAGGCTGTTATCTTCTTCTTCGCTGGAAGTTAATTCTGTTCCTAAAATTTTGTCTGGGTTAATGGAGTTCATTACATAATCAAATTTTCTTTCTTCTGCATATTGAGATAAATTCTGTTTGTTTAACTCCATTGTTCCTTTAGAGACACTCACTAACTTATCGAATTTATGATATATGGTGAATAAACCTCTCAGATTAATTCTATGAGGTTTCTTACCGTTAATCGTTCTTTCGCTATCTGAGAGAAGATCATTATGCATAAAACATATTTTTGTTTTCGCATCTGCAGAAACGAGATATTTAGCCCAGTATAAGCTATAGCCACTAAAATCAATCACATGATCAAAAGTGGATTTTCCGAATAGGCGCTTGAATTCTCTGGAATAAGCTTCTTGTGGATAGAGTCTTTTTTCTAGTTTCCCTCTTGCTCCGCGATTATGAATTAATTTATCTTTATAAACTTCTTGCAGAGTATATACAGGTAAGCCCGGCTTGAAGATAAATCTGACATTTTTATTGACTTTTGCAATATTATTTAATACTTCTTTTGAGTTTGGTGTACTCATATAACAACTCACATCATATTTATCATAATCAATATTTTGAGTTAAGTTAATGAAAGAGGAAGTAATACCATTATTTTTCATACCTCCGGGATATATCAATATCTTTTCTTTCACTTTATTATGAGTATTGATGGAGCGAACGGTTTCAGTCTCATTATTGAAGATAGCCTCAACTACTCTTTCAGTCACTTTACCATCATCGTACTTTGTGAAGTCATGTTTAAATTGCTCATACTTTGTTTTGAATTCTAAATTTATTTCCTTTATACGACCAATTGATTCTGCCAAATCTCTTATATTATAGACACGAGGTCCTGGAAGGTCTTCAAGATTAAAATACATTCCCCGTTCTTCGTTATATTCATCTGCGTCCCACATATAAAATAGGACTGGTTTATTTGTAACTAAAAAATCAAAGAATATACTCGAATAATCAGTGATCAATAAATCGGTCGCACTTAGCAGCACATTTGTATCAACAAAATCTGGTATAAGCCGGCCTTGTAATTCCGTTGATCGACTTGCTTGGTGATAAAGAAATGGATGAAGCTTAAGAAGAATATTAAATTCTTGACCGCATCTTTCTTGTAAGTAATTCAGGTCAGAAATGATCTGAGTTAAATTGTTTTTAACCTTACCAACATTCGTCCCTTTCCATGTCGGTGCATATACAATAGTTTTTTTCTCTAAAGATAGGCTAACGCCAAAAGATTGAAGACTTCTTTTAAATGCGAGAGGATCAGTATTTAACGTTAGATCAATTCTTGGATATCCTTCTTCTATTATTTTCCCTGAAAAAATGTGTTTCAACTTATAACTATTTAAGAACATACTTGTTGTATGTTCATTTGGGCTAATAAGATAGTCTGAGCTTAAAAAATTTCTTAATACGTTCTGAGAATGGGCAGGATTTCCTGGGATATCAAAGCCCATATACTTTAATGGTGTACCATGCCACGTATTAATATAGACTTGCTCTTCTTTACATATAAAAAATGGTTGGAAAGTAGAGTTATTGATTAAATATTTTGCAGTGGCTAAATATTTCAAATAATCTTTAGAGTTCCTTTTAACAAAAATCACGTTTTTGTCATCTCTATACTTATTTAAAATTGGTTTTAATGTTTCAAAGTCTTCAATAGACCAAATGTGAGTATAGTCTTTAAAATTAGGCTGATGAAACAAATATTCAAAAATGGCTAAAGGACTATCGGTCATGCTTTTTCCATCTCTAGATTCATAAAGTACGGTTTTATCAACAACATCAAGATGTTGATAATAGTATGCATATAGGTTATTCCTTTGGTGTCTCTTATCTTTAATAAAATTCCTTAAAGGGTCTTTTAAAAAATTTATTTTCCTTTTTAAAATCTTTTTGTTCCTTTTTATGATCTTCTTATTCATTATTGTGACTCCTTTTAACATTCCTTTTTAAAAAGTCAAAAATTTGTTGTAATATACAGACAAGTGAATTTAAAAATTTCGATAAGAAAATACAAATGATGCTATATGATACCATAACTTTAAAGAGAAATTAATATGATACTAAATCTTTAATGGAAATTTAAGATGATGAAATGATATTTAGGTGAAAATCATCCTGAAAATGTCATTTTTCATAGATAGATATAAATATATTGAGTCTTTTGTTGTTAAAATAATTAGGTGATTCTGTCGATAAAGAGATTAGTAAACTATTATGCAAAGTTAAGAGAGGGACAGGGAACATGAAAAAAACCATCAAGATTATGTTACTTGCAGCTGCCTTTGGTATGACATTACACACGGGTAAAGAAGCGCAAGCAGCCTCCTATGTCGATCAATCCATTTATACGATGAACACCTCAAAGGTATTTACAACAGAAGCAGAAGTGAAAAAAGCTGTGGAAACACTAAAGAAAGACAAAAAGTGGACAGCCACTTATCAAACCTCAGGAAATACGTCGACCTATCAGCTCACTGCTTCAGGATATGAGTCGCAAGCAGCAGCGAATGCAAGTGCATCTGCATTAAAAAAAGAAGTGGGTCTGATCGGTACGGTGTCTCCAGTAGGTGACCGCCTTCCTTTACAAAAGGTCGTATCTGACCCAGTCAATGATGAAGCTCAGGCAAAAAAGCTCTCGCTCGAGCTAACGAAAACATCAGGGCTCAATAGCACCTATGAAGTCATCAATCAAAGCAGACCTTCTTATCAGGTCATATCAGGAACCATTGATTCTGAAACGAAAGTCAAAAATATTCAAACCGAATTACAAAAGCAGGCCGGTGTCACCAGTACATACCAAACGGAAAACAAAGCTGGCGCTGTGTATCAGCTGATTTCAGGCGGTATCGTTGGGCAAAGTAAGGCGAATACCATCCTGCAAGGCTTTCAAAAGGAGTCTGGTTTAAAAGCAGTGCTTCAAACGGTGACAGCAGGCAAGCCATATTACATCGTCACATCAGCTGCACAAGCCAGCCAGTCAAAAGCACAGACGCTCCTTACCCAGCTGCAAAGAGAAGCAAAGATCAGCGGGAAGATTCAAAAGACAGGCGCTTTAAAAAATGTTTATCGCTTGGAATCAGGCTATTTCAAAGACAACAAACAAGCATCCTCAGCTACGGCTCAGATCAAGAAACAAACCGGCGCTGCAGGGACTGTGCAGCGAGTGGGAAAAACAAAAAATTATATCGTGAAACTCAATCAACTGAACGATACAGCATACGGAAAAACGGTAGCCTTTTTCAAGAAAAAGAAATGGCGCTACATATCCAAAAAGATCTCTTCTACACAGCCATATCAAGTAGTGACTGGAAACCTATTAGGAGATGTTCAAGCGAAAAAAGCAGCGGCTTTCTTCCAAAAGAAAAAGGTATATACGACAACGAAAAAAACAGGTAAGGTATCTGACAGCACGTATCGACTTGTCGTCAATCAATCAGCAGACCAAGCGAAAATGAATAAAGGTGCCGCATATTTAAAAACGCAGAAGGTGACAAGCAGCATCACAACAGGTAAGGGACAAGCTGTCAGCAAAACGTATAGTCTCAAGACAACACCTGTATATGAGCAAAGTAAAGTCAAACAGGCTCAAGAGATTATCAAGAAAAATGGCGTTGCCAGCAGTACAAAAACGCTGACAGAAGCGGTTAAGCAATACCGGATCACGACAGAGCCGACGGTGAATCAGACAAAACTGAATCAAGCGCTAAGCTATTTAACGAAACAAAAAATGAAAGCAGCTGCACAAAAAACAGGTACAACTGATTATGGTCAATATCAGATTAAAACTGGTGTTATTTCCACAGCTGCATTGCGCGACCAAGGCCTGGCATTTTTCAAAAAACGGAATGAACCAGCTGCTTATAAAACAACAACGAAACCAACCTACAAAATCAACATTACGCAGCAATTCACAGGATTACCAACTGTAAATGCGGCGATTGCCTTTGTGAAAAGCCAATATGGCTGGACAGCCACAGCTGTAAAAATCAAAAATGGCCCAATGGTCATGCAAACGAACTACAACCTCACTGTCAATGAGATGGTGAACAAGCAAATGAAGGTGTCACCACAGACAGACGGTGCAGCCTATGTCTATGCAGCATATGTAGACCCGGCGACGTCAACTGTGAATACAGACGGCTTAAATGTTCGTTCTACACCTGATTCGAGCTCTGCGAGCAACATCGTGGCGCAGTTGAACAAAGGAACAAAAGTAAGACAGCTTGGGAAAGAAGGAAACTGGATCAAGATCAGCTTGGGCTGGAGAAATGCAAGTTCAGCAGAGGTGCAAAAATACGTAGACCCAGCCAATATTGCTGAGGGCACTCAATCTTATTTTCAATTTCTGAAACTCTCTGAAGCTGCGAATCTCAATCCGGCAGAAGTCAATTCCAAGATTCTAGCAGGTAAAGGGATTCTTGCAGGTAAAGGACAAGCCTTTATTACGGCAGCGAAAACGTATCATATCAACGAAATTTATCTCATTTCTCATGCGTTGCTTGAAACGGGTAACGGAAGTTCGATTTTAGCGAATGGTACGATGTTTAATGGGAAGAAAGTATATAACATGTATGGCATTGGCGCATACGACAGCAATCCGAATTACCTCGGTGCAAAGTATGCGTATGAACAGCAATGGTTCACGCCAGAGGCAGCGATTATTGGCGGGGCAAAATTCATTGGCAACAGCTATATTAATCACGCCACATACAAGCAAGATACGATTTATAAAATGCGCTGGTCTAGTGCAGCGACTCATCAATATGCAACAGATATTGGCTGGGCTTATAAGCAAGTCACTCGTATGTATAGCTTGTATAACTTACTTGATAACTATACGCTGTATTACGACATCCCGGTTTATAACAAATAAAAAAACGTCCGTGCTTCCTAATGAGAAGCCGGACGTTTTTTGTGTAAGAGCTGCTGTTCAATAAATGATAGGAGCTGCTGACTAGACTCGCCCTTTGAATATTGGTTCCATTCCTCAGCGAAGGTTTTGATTCGTTCTCTGTGATCTGATTCGTTTAGATGAAGCAGCTCCTTCAAGAGCATGTCTTGAGTGACGCAAGCCTTTCCAGGAATGATGTCCTCATACCGATCGACTAAGCCGCGTTTCGCTCGATAAGTGTCTAAGTCATAAGTGAAGAACAAAACAGGCTTTTCAAGCAGCGCATATTCAAACACAATCGACGAATAATCTGTCATCAGTACATCGCAAGTACAAAGCAATGGATAGAGCGGCTGATCGGACACATCAAATATCCATTCACCGTCTGTTTCCGCCTTTGCTAAATGTTTGACCGAAGGATGAAGCTTGACGAGCAGAATATAGTCTCCATTTAGCTCTGTTTGCAATTGCTCTTTTGAAAAAGGCAGGACAAGATCGTCCATTGCAAAGTCTCGATAGGTCGGTGCATAAAGCAGGAGCTTTTTCCCTTTAGGAAAATCATTCGGCCTCAAGGAAGGCAGGCACTGATCATAGTACACATCCGTCATCGGTACACCTGTTGGTAAAAAACGTTCATCATTGACCCCAAACGAAGACTTAAAAATCTCGCGCATGTGATCTGAGCCTGTAACGATATAATCGAAAGACGCATAGACTCGTTTGAAGCGTTTGATATCACGGGGACTTCGTTCCGAATTTGATGCATCTTCAAGACCGAATTTTTTCAACGCCCCATTGGCATGCCATACTTGAATACATGTGGTAGAAGGGCGTTTTCTGAGTACACTTGTCATGAGAAAGTAATTATCTGTCACGACAACCTTGCTTTTAAACATCGTATAAATACATTGAATGAGATGGAGAGGATTTTTTTCATGAAAATAGCGAAATGACAGATGAGACCCGTCCTTTTCTATCGCAGAAGCATGCTTCGTATAGAGGACAGTAAGCTTCATCGTCATGTTCGCCTGTTGTTGATAAGTATCAATGAGAGCAGCTGCATTCTCTTGAAATGAAACAAGCAGCGTCACCTGGTTTTCACGAGGCTTCACGCCGCTCATCAGCCATCCAATGAAAGAAATAAAAGCTGCGTAACATGAAATCATCATTGAGCGTATATTCATCATTTATCAGTCTCTCACAGCTGCTTCGTCTGATCCTTTACCTGCTCAGGATAGTAACGTTTTTTCACTTTGTTTTCTTTCAATACGGCAAAAGCGTATTTAGGAATGTTCAGCATTCGTTTCCATCTCCACGGATTCACAATCAGTCTGTACAGCCATTCTGTATTTGTCTTAATCATCCATCGTGGTGCACGCTTCACCGTTCCGCTAAATACATCAAAGCTTCCGCCTAAACCGATGCAAACAGCCTGCGGGAATAAATGGCGGTATTCGTAAATAAAGTTCTCTTGGTTTGGATAACCTAATGCAACAAACACCATATCAGGTTTCGAGCGCGCGATTTGCTTCGCTACGAAACGTTTATCGGCTTGATAGCCGTCACAGCTGCCCGCGATGACCACATTTGGATATTCCGTATCAATTCGCTGTTTCACAGCCTCAAGCACTTCTTTTTTCGCCCCATATAAAAAGATACTTTTAGACTGCTTGTTTGCTAGATCAAGCATAGACATGAAGACATCAAAGCCAGCAATTCTTGACTTCAGCGGACTTTGTGTCAAACGTGACATCAAGACGACGCCTACACCATCCGGCAGAACATAATCCGCAGAAGAGACGACTTGATGGTACGCACGATCCTTCATAACAGCATAGCCAATCTCTGGATTGACAGTCGCAATCATGGCGCCTCTTCTTTGAGAAATATGATGGTGATTCATATAGCTGATAAATTCATCTAGGTCGCCGTTTACATAAGAAAGGTTAGAGACCACTTCTGTTTGCATTGTTTAGACCTCCTTTTTCATCTTGTTATCTATGAACGTTCATTGTAAATTCATTCTTCGTCTACTCATCATTTTATCACAGATGCTCCATGAAATATTAACAATAACTTTACAAACCTTTAAATTTCATGACATTTTCATCAATTCATATGAAGGATGCTCAGTGAAACATTGATTCTTCGGACTTTCCCTTCTGTGCCCAATAAATTGGAAATAGTTTGTCTTTACATTTTCTTAACCTTTCATAGGCATTGTGATATAATTAGGTTCCGAAGAGCGAAAAAATGATCGATGATTATAGGATTACGGATAAACATTACTGCATGAAAGCAGTCAAATAAGGAATGAAGAAAGGAGTTCATGTTTGCAATGAAGAAAGTTATTACTTACGGTACATTTGATTTATTACACTGGGGGCACATTAAGCTGCTCGAACGTGCAAAGCAACTTGGAGATTACTTAGTGGTGGCCATTTCGACAGATGAGTTTAACTTACAAAAATCAAAAAAGGCTTATCATAGCTACGAGCACCGAAAGCTGATTCTTGAAACCATTCGTTATGTAGACGAAGTCATTCCAGAAAACAGCTGGGATCAAAAAATTCATGATGTGCAAGAGCATGATATTGATGTGTTTGTTATGGGAGATGACTGGGAAGGCAAGTTCGATTTCTTAAAAGAACATTGCGAAGTCGTATACTTGAAGAGAACAGAAGGCATCTCGACAACCCAAATTAAAGAAGAAATTGCTGGACTTTAATAGATCAAAAAAGTACTTCTTATCTTTTGGTAAGAAGTACTTTTTCATGTAAAATACAATGAGTAAGTCAACAATATTATGAAGGAGAGCTTCCTTTGTTTCAAAATTGGATGAAAAAAAAAGTTGAAGACACATTGGATCAACCTGAACAACATGAAACAATGACATCAGTTGACATGCCTGATATGGACTACTATTTTATTATGGGTGATGTACCAAAACAGGATGAGAGCTTAACTGAGTCTTTAAAAGCAAGAATAAAACCATTAGCTGATCAACATAAACGTACTGCAATTTTAACTTTGAATTATGATGCAAATGTAAAGGAAAGTATTCACCGCATGGAAGAGATCTTTTCTTCTGATGTTGACATCTTGAATGTGTATGAACACTATATTCTACCGGAAAGCGGTAGTAAGAGACGTTACTCGGAATTTATTGTCAGTGAATCAACGCATTCGATCAATGAAGCAGTGATTCCGGCAGATGAACCCACGATTCAGGTGACGAGATATGAACGATCTTCTTCTCCCATTTGTTATATTGATCAATATAATGAAGAACAGCAATTGGTGAAGAGGGAAGAATACAATTGGCAGGGCGTTTTATGCAGAGTACAAAGCTTTGTTCCCCATACAGGTGCACTATACTTAGAGGAATTGATCAATGACGATGGCAGTATTTATATGGAGTTCATCTACCATGGAGAAGTAAAAAAGAATCCAGTGCGACATATTAATTGGTATAAAAAAACAGGAATTCAAACATTTACAAAGAAGACGGATATTAAACAATTATGGCTATCCAGCATTCAATCACAAAATGACCGTTTGAAACTGATGATCACAGAGGACCGTGATCAAGACCGCCACTTGTTTAAAATTGAGCAGCTTGAAACAACTTATTATGCTGCATTTGTGCATGACGCACATTATGAGGAAGAGCAGCATCAGCTGAAACCCCAATATGAGGAATTGTTTAAACAAATAAGAAAACAGCAAGTGGATGCCGTGTTCTTTGGAGATACTAAGCATAAAGAAGATGTCGAGAAGGTTTTAGGAGAACAAGCCTATTTTTATATTATGTCTTCTGGTAAAATGTCTGTTTGGAATACAGCACTTCATCATATGCTCGAAAATCGTGAGCGTAAAGATGAACTAAGAAGGATTGTGGATTGTACAAAATGGATCTTGCGTGATCTAAGCTCTGAGAACCATGTTCTTCATCTTCAGCTTGAGTTAAAAGATGAAATGAGTCATGCGGATCATGTACAAATCGATTTTGCAGGATATGATCGAGTGAATGGAGCTGAAATCATTTCTCAAACAATCGATGAAAACCTTTTAGTCAGCTTTCCAATTGGCCATTTTCAAACAAAGAAAAACATTGAAATTAACCAAACGAAATATGTTGATTTTTACATCCGGTTTAAGACAAAAGACCGGCAAGAAGTCCTGCATCGCCTAGAAGTAGATGAAGAGTTGCTCACTAACAAACCTTCATCGCTAGATGGATGGTCGTATCAAACGAAACAAGGAAACTATTCTTGGAAAGTGAAGTAGCGATACACTAACAGTAAGATTTCTGAAACAGAGGAGATTAACGATTAATGATTGAAGAGGGAATTCATAAGAAGAGTGTCGTTGAAGGGTTAAAAAATCACCATGATAAACTAGAAATGCTCATTCGCATCGACGATGACATGCCATTAACAGAAAGAGAATTTTATTTGTTTATGAGGGAGAGAGTATCAAAACAAGAACTATTCCTTCCGCTTGTTCATCAAGAAGAGAATCTATTCAAATTGGTATTGAGTGATACATCGCTTCCGCTTGCGTTAGAGCAAGGCCAGACATATAACTTGTATGTCACGGACTATCTGAGCACTAACAAAGAAGAGGATGAAGACGAGCTTGAGGACTCAGCCTATGATTCTGATTCAGAAGAAGAGGAAGATGAAGTAAAAGAAGCGGATAACTTTGAGGTAGAAGAGAAAACGCCATACTATAAACGCCGATTGAAAATGGGAATAGATATGCCTGAGCTGACTTTTTTAGAAAATAAAGACGCCATGCTGTATATTATCCCATACCGCACAGACAAAGGAAATGTTTCTTTGAAAATCAAGCGTGAGCTAAAGGTTGTGAAATTTAATCACATCGATCTCAACAAAGAGTGTACGTTATCTTTATCTGGCTATGCAGGAGTTCTTAGTGCAGAGCATCCTTATCAGATCAAAGAAGTAAGGCTTCTTTTGAAGAAAAATGGTGAAGAACCAATTGAGCATCGTTTTCCGGTAAAAATCACCCATATAAAAGATAAAGTAATCGAATACCGTGATGATCAACACGTACCACAGCTTTATCAATTTTCAGCTGAAGTCCCTTTAGAGGCATTAACCTATTCATTAACCAAACGCCTTGTATATCGCTTCTATCTTGAATTTATTTGCGAGGTAGATGGAGAAGAGGAAACATTAACAACTGCTTCTTTAGTGCTTGGAGACCGCTCGAACAAACTCAAAGGACTTGTTCAAATTCATAAACGAAACGATGTACCGATTCGATATGAAGTGTACCGAAAGAAAAAAAGACAAACGCTTGGCATCCGTATTAATGATTACACAATGAAAACACGTGCCAAGTATTACGTCAAAAGCAAGTGGAAGAAATTTAAAAAGAAGATCAGTAAAATCAAAAAAGTCCGTAACCGTCTTGTGACAAGAACGTTTAAAATGACCTTTAAACTGGCGAGTAAGCTGTCTGTGAAAAAGAAAACGGTTGTTTTTGAAAGTTTTAACGGAAAACAATTCAGTTGTAACCCGCGTGGGATTTATGAGTATATGAAAGAACATCACCCTGAATATACGCTGATCTGGAGTGTTAAAAAGGGTCATGAAGCACCGTTCAAGGAAAAAGGCATCTACTATATCAATCGTCTGTCATTGAAATGGATCTTTGCGATGGCAAGAGCCGAGTATTGGGTCGTAAACAGCCGTTTGCCGCTATGGGTTCCAAAGCCAGATCACACAACATACTTGCAGACTTGGCACGGTACGCCGTTAAAACGGCTGGCAATGGACATGGACGAGGTGCATATGCCTGGAACAAACACGAAGAAATACAAAAAGAATTTCACAAAAGAAGCATCGAATTGGGATTATCTCATTTCTCCAAATGCCTACTCGACTGAAATCTTTACACGTGCGTTCCAATTCCAAAAGACCATGATTGAGTCAGGATATCCGAGAAATGACTTCCTTCATAATCAAAACAATGAAGAAACGATGAGAGCACTGAAACAAAAAATGAACCTGCCGCTTGATAAAAAATTGATCTTATACGCACCGACATGGAGAGACGATCAATTTTATAAAAAAGGGCAGTACAAATTTGATTTAGACCTTGATCTGCATGAGCTAAGAGCAGCTATCGGAGACGAATATATCATCATTTTGCGTATGCACTATCTAGTCGCTGAAAACTTTGATTTAGGACCATATGAAGGCTTTGCCTATGACTTCTCTCATTACGAAGACATTAGAGACCTTTATATGATTTCTAATCTGCTCATCACAGATTACTCATCTGTGTTCTTTGATTATGCAAACCTCAAACGTCCGATGCTGTTCTATGTGCCAGACATTGAAACATATCGTGACAAGCTCAGAGGCTTCTACTTCGACTTTGAACAAGAAGCACCTGGACCACTTGTGAAAGAGACAGCAAGTGTCATTGACTGGGTGAGAGAAACAGAACAGCCAGACTTTACACTACCAGAATCATTTGCGCCGTTTTATGAGAAATTCTGTTACTTAGAGAGCGGGGAGTCGTCAAAGCGAGTGGTTGAAGTGGTGTTTGAATAAATAAAATAATAGGATAAAGGCTTACAGCTGACGGCTTGTAAGCCTTTTATCATGATATAAAGTGAAATATTCCTCAACATCTGTTACAATTATGAGCGGTGCTTTATAAAAAAAGTAATCCCAAAAACTTATATCTAAGGAAGATTAGAATGAACGCAATGTTGACGATACTAAAGGAGCAAATCAGCTCATTTCCGCTGATTATGCGACTTGCTGTTTATGAAACAAAATCAAAATATCAGATGAATTATTTAGGTGTTTTATGGCAGTTTTTAAATCCATTGATTCAAATGCTGGCTTACTGGTTTGTTTTTGGTATGGGCATTCGCGGAGGAGAGCCGATTGTCATTGGCGGCATGGAGGTGCCATTTATCATCTGGATGCTTGCCGGATTAATCCCTTGGTTCTTCATTAGTCCGACGATTCTTGATGGATCAAACAGTGTGTTTAAACGCATTAATATGGTATCGAAAATGAATTTTCCGATTAGTGCGCTGCCGTCTGTGGTGATTATGTCCAACTTGTTCAGCTACTTTGTCATGATGGGCGTCTATTTGATTGTGCTGATTTCCTCAGGCATCTATCCTGACGCACATTGGCTGCAATATATATACTATCTTATTTGTATGATCGCGTTTATGTTTTCGTTTAGTTTGTTTAATTCCACGATTAGCGTACTCGTGAGAGACTATCAATTTCTTTTACAATCCGTGACACGATTACTTTTCTTTTTGCTGCCGATTTTTTGGAATATCTCAGAAAAGCTCACTGGAGACAAAGCGTGGATTGGGGATATATTAAGATTGAATCCTCTTTTCTACATTATTGATGGTTTTAGAAATAGTTTGTTAAAGGGAGAATGGTTCTTCCATGATGTCAAATACACACTTTATTTTTGGCTGATCACGCTTCTTCTTTTAACAGTTGGTTCTTTGCTTCATATGAAATTTAGGGATAAATTTGTCGATTTTCTTTAAAAAGTAAGGAGATTATACGATGAAACTAAAGGTTTCGTTTCGAAACGTATCCAAGCAATACGTCCTATATAAAAAGCAGTCAGATAAGATTAAAGGTCTGTTTTTTCCTAATAAAAATGAAAAAGGTTTTTTTGCTGTCCGTGATGTATCCTTTGATGTATATGAAGGCGAGACGATTGGTTTTGTAGGGATTAACGGGTCTGGAAAATCGACAATGTCGAACCTTCTAGCGAAAATCATTCCACCGACAAGTGGTGAAATTGATATGGACGGCCAGCCTTCGTTAATTGCCATTGCAGCAGGGCTGAACAACCAGTTAAGCGGAAAAGACAACATTCGTTTAAAATGCTTAATGATGGGGCTGACGAATAAAGAGATAGACGAGCTTTATGAAAAAATCGTAGAGTTTGCGGATATTGGCGACTTTATTGACCAGCCGGTTAAGAGCTATTCAAGTGGAATGAAATCACGTCTTGGCTTTGCCATTTCAGCGCATATCGATCCAGATATCCTGATTATTGATGAAGCACTGTCTGTTGGAGACCAAACCTTCTATCAAAAATGTGTGGACCGCATTACAGAATTCAAGGAACAAGGAAAGACGATCTTTTTTGTCAGTCACTCCATTAGCCAAATCCAAAAAATCTGTGATCGGGTGGCTTGGATGCATTATGGTGAGCTTCGTATGTTTGATGATACGAAAAAGGTCGTGAAGGAATATAAGGAGTTTGTTGACTGGTTTAACAAGCTTTCTAAGAAAGAGAAACAAAAATACCAAATGGAACAGAAGGAAGGCAGAAAAGGCGTACAAAAGACAGAAAAGGTGTCTCGCTATCAAGAGAACGGAAAACGCCGCTCATTGTTCGGACCCGCATTTCAAGTGACAGTTTTAGCGGTCTTAACGATATTGCTAGCCTTATCGATGTTTTCAGATCGCCCGCTTCGTACACTGGCGACATTTGGTGCAATCCCATCAGATAAGACAGAAGCGCCTCAGTCGAAGAACCCAGAGACCAAAGAAGCGCCTGATATGAAAAAGGTGGATCAACAGGTGATTGTCACGGCTGATCCACTCAAGGTTTACAAAGACCAAGCCATGAAAAAAAAGGCTGATGTCACTTTGCCATTTGGACAAGAAGTACAGGCTGTGGCTGAAAATAAACAAACCGTTCAAATTAAAACAGCGTCAGAAACGTATTTTGTTAAACCTGCTGCGCTTCAAAATGCAGAGGATTTAAAGTCATTATCTATTGGACCAGGACAGTTTAATTCCTATGTATCGCCTGCATCGGCAGGTTCGTATGAGTATTTACTTTCTTTCCTTGGAAAAGAAGAATCTGTGCTGAAACAGAGAATGCAAACGCTGAGTTCAGTGAAAAATGATCAAGGAGATACGATTGAAAGATTGACCACAGAGAAAACCGACTATGTCATTCAAAATGGTCAGGCAAACACGATTGTGTTTCGCGACATTATGCCAATCTCTCCTTCCACACTTGGGCTGACAGAACAAAATGTCTGGATGAATGAGAAACGAACAAAATTCGCAGTGAAGGGCGAAAACAACCTGTTTGTCATTGATAATGAACAACATACACTGACTATTTCAGTCATTAAATAAAAAAGCTGCCGATGCCGGCAGCTTTTTTCAATTCACTTCTTCTTTTTCGAGAAGCTGTTTCATAAATGGAATGAGCTTCTTTTTCAATTCTTCATCCTGAAGAGCAAACTCAAGCGTCGTTTCAATGAAGCCTTGCTTCTCGCCGACATCGTATCGTTTTCCTTCGAAATCATAGGCAAATACGCGCTGGATGTCATTTAGCTTTTGAATGGCATCTGTAAGTTGTATTTCTCCGCCTGCACCAATCTCTTGCTGATCGAGGTACATGAAGATCTCTGGCGTGAAAATGTAGCGGCCTAGGATGGCTAGATTCGATGGTGCTGTTCCTTGCGGCGGCTTTTCAACAAAGTTTTTGACTTGATAGCGGCGTCCTTCTTGTGTAAGAGGATCAATGATCCCGTAGCGATGTGTATCGCTGTCCGCTACTTGCTGAACACCAATGACAGATGAAAGGGTTTTTTCGTATTCATCCATCAGCTGGCGAAGCCCAGGTGTTTCGGCTTGAACAATGTCATCACCTAATAAAACAGCAAAAGGCTCATCACCGATAAAATTGCGTGCGCACCAAACAGCATGTCCAAGACCTTTTGGTTCTTTTTGACGAATGTAGTGAATATCGGCAATGTTAGAAGATTTCCTTACTTTTTCTAACAGCTCCTTTTTCCCTTTTTCCTCTAGGTTACGCTCAAGTTCTGGAGCAAAATCAAAATGATCTTCAATTGCTCTTTTTCCTTTTCCAGTGACGATAATAATGTCTTCGATACCTGATTCAACAGCTTCTTCAATAATATATTGAATGGTTGGTTTATCAACGATTGGGAGCATCTCTTTAGGCATGGCTTTTGTTGCAGGGAGGAAACGTGTCCCAAGACCTGCAGCTGGTATAATGGCTTTACGTACTTTTTTCAATGTATTTTGCACCGTCCTTAAATACTGATGTGAAAATTAAGAGAATACCACTAAATTCTACCTTACTTTTAAAAGTAATCAAATAAATTTATGATGTTTAAAGTAATTTTAATAGAAAATTGTAAATATAAACAATCAGATCTGTGAAATTTTTATTAATTTTAGCATGGTTAGTTTATCATTCGAAGAGATCTTTTGTATAATAAAAACAATATGTATTGATGGAAAGAGGCATAAACAAGTGAAAAAACTAAATGTAATGACTATTTTCGGTACTAGACCTGAAGCGATCAAAATGGCACCACTTGTCCTTGAATTAAATAAACATCCACAGATAAATTCAATTGTCACTGTAACAGCCCAGCATAGAGAAATGCTTGATCAAGTTCTTGAGGCTTTTTCGATTACGCCAGATCATGATTTAAACATCATGAAGCAGCGCCAGACATTATCTGAAATCACATCAAATGCACTGTTAAAGCTAGATCAATTATTCCAAGAAGAAAAACCTGATATTGTCCTTGTCCATGGGGATACTACAACAACCTTTGCAGGAAGCTTGGCAGCATTTTATCACCAAATTTCAGTCGGTCACGTCGAAGCTGGATTGAGAACACACAATAAATATTCGCCTTTCCCAGAGGAATTGAACCGTCAAATGACAGGCACTATTGCCGATATTCATTTTGCACCTACAGACGAAGCGAAGCAGAATCTTTTAATTGAAAATAAAAAAGAAGAGACCATTTGTGTGACAGGGAATACAGCGATTGACGCCCTGCAAACAACGGTTACTGAGCACTATCAGCACCCTATTTTAGAGAAAATAGGCACGGATAAAATGATCTTGTTAACGGCCCATCGCAGAGAGAATCTCGGACAGCCGATGAAAAACATGTTTAGAGCCATTAGACGTGTTGTAGAAGAGTTTGAAGATGTTCAGGTCGTTTATCCTGTTCACTTAAACCCTGCTGTACGTGATGCAGCTCAGACAGAATTTAGCGGTCTCGATCGGGTACACTTAATTGAACCGCTTGAAGTCGTTGATTTCCATAACTTTGCTGCCGCTTCGCACTTTATCTTAACGGATTCTGGCGGTGTACAAGAGGAGGCGCCTTCTCTAGGGAAGCCAGTATTAGTGCTGCGTGATACAACAGAACGTCCAGAAGGCGTGAAAGCCGGCACGCTTAAGCTTGCAGGTACAGATGAAGAGACCATTTACAAAATGGCAAAAGAGCTGCTAGTAGATCAGGAAGAGTATGACAATATGTCGAAGGCGTCTAACCCTTATGGTGACGGACAAGCCTCGAGACGAATTGTCGAAGAGCTCCTCCATCGATTTGGATTAAGTGAAGAAAAACCTGCCCCATTCAAATCATAAAAAAAGAAGACTACAGTCATGTAGTCTTCTCAGGCTGTCGAGAAAATCTCGACAGCTTTATTTTTTCCTTAAACTTTCCATCTCCTCATTTTATAATAGAGAAAAACCCACTTAAGGAAGGTGTTTTTCTCATGTTCCACACTAGAAATTCTTCTC
>NZ_PVRB01000003.1:0-440464 GCF_002998575.1 Bacillus sp. LNXM65
GATTGCCACACACCTAGCGAAGCTAGGCTAGGTGTGTGGGAGGCCTTTTTCATTAAATCCCATCCATCATAATTACGATGAAAATAAAAAAGATTGTAGAAAAACATGAGTTTCTCTACAATCTGAGAAGACTACAGTCATGTAGTCTTCTTTTTTACTGCTCCAAACTTTCCTTCAATTCCTTCTTCACTGTAGCCAAACTATTATCATCAAGCTGATAATAATAGATGTTATTGATGCGTGCTCCTGTTCCTTTCAGCTCGTGCTGCTCCACACGCTGTCTTGCGTCACGGTAGTCATTCATCATCGTCCACATATCATCAAATGACATGTTGGTCTTCATATTGTTTTCCACGACTTTGAACATATCGCCGAACTTCGTAATAGATGAAATGTTTGCCCCTTTTGCAATGATGCCTTCAATGACTTGGCGCTGCCTTTGCTGACGTCCAAAGTCACCCTTTGGATCTTGCTTTCTCATTCTTGTGTAGGCAAGGGCTTGATCACCATTTAGATTAATTTCTCCTGTACCAAATGAATGGCCGTCATAGCTGAAAGCAAATGTGCTGTTAACTGTAATGCCGCCAAGTGTATCGACAATATCCTTAAAGCTTTCCATATTGACTTTCACAAAGTAATCAACAGGTACATCAAGCAATTCCTCTACTGTATCTGCTGCCATTTGTGTGCCGCCGAATGCATAGGAGTGGTTGATTTTATCCATTGTGCCTTTTCCGACAATTTTTGTATACGTATCACGCGGGATACTCACCATCTCGGTCGTTTTGGTTTTTGGGTTAACGGTCATGTATATTAATGTATCCGCACGACCGCGGTCATTCTTTCTTTCATCGACACCCATAACTAAAATAGAAATCGGGTCTTTCTTATTTAAATCGACATCTTTGTCACGCTTATCTGACTTCTTTAAATTCTCCTGAATGCCTGCCACGGTTGATGCTGCTGTATTCCAAAGATGATATGCATATCCGCCAGTTGCTAATACGAATAAGCCAATAATCGATAAAACAATCCAAAGAACCTTTTTTTTCTTTCGTTTTCTTTCAGCTCTCATAATGTCCCTCACCTTTTCTATGATTCTTCCATGATTATAGGTTTACGAATCTTGATAAACAAGTTATTTTTTTACTCTGAACCTAGATATAGACGTTGTAACAAAAAAAAGGTTTCAAAAAACCTTAAATTTACCTTAAAATATTAAGTTATAAGACGATACAAAGACATGAGGTGAAAAAAATGAAGAAAATCGTCGTTTTACCGTTCTTAATACTACTACTTGGTATCGTGCTCACAGCATGTGGAACGGCTGAGCAGTCCTCGGGAGAAAACAAGACAAGCAGTTCAACTCCTCAGGTGCTGGAAGAAAAAGCTGAATTTATTGGAATGGCTGATGCACATACAGTCGAAGTGAAAAAAGTGAATACGACCTTAAGCTATGAATTTACGGATAATTTTAAAGATGTGTTAAATGAATTCAAACCAGGAGACACAGTAGAAATCTCTTACTTTATCAATGACAGTGGTCAAAAGGAAATTCAAAAGATTGAAAAACAGAAGTAAAAAAGATGGGCGGGATGAACAAAATTGAAGAAAACAGGCGTTACACTTATTGTTCTCATGACACTGACTCTACTAGTCGCACCCTTTCAGTCTGCCATGGCTAGCTCGACAATTTCAGTGAAATTGTCTAATTATATCGGAAATAAAAAAACGATGGATCTATCCACAGCTGGAGAATACAAGCTGTCAGGATCGAATGTGGCTGTCACGAAAAGATATGATGGCAAAAATCGATACGAAGTTGCTAATAGCATCGCGTCTGCCGGCTGGAAGAATCCATCAACTGTTGTCATTGTGAGCCGTGATGCATTTGATCACGCCATTTCTGTATCACCGTTAGCTTACAAACTAGGCGCACCCATTTTGTATACGAACATTGAAAGACTGACAAAAACAACTGAAAACCAGCTGAAGAAAATGAAGCCGGATAACATCCTGATCATCGGTAACACGAAAAGTATTTCCACAGCTGCTGAGAAATCTATTAAAAAGTATGGCAAAGTCAGACGTATTAGTGGAAAAGACAAGTTTGAAATCTCTCAAAAAATCGCTAAAGAAATGGGTAACTATAAGCAAGCTGTCGTTGTCGGCGGAAACTCATTTATGAATGGGATTGCGATTGCATCCTATGCATCGAGAAAGGGATATCCAATCCTGTTAACAAAAAAAGATTCCATTCCGTCTTACAAGCTGCCAAGTAAAGTCATCATCATCGGCAGTACGAAAAGTACGGGACAAAAAGTAGAGAATCAAATTAAAAAAACGTCACAGGTGACAAGAATCAGTGGTGCCAATCGCTATGAACTATCTGTGAATATTATTAAGAAATTAAATATCAATGCAGATAAAGTTTATTTGGCAAAAGCCTCTAGCTATATTTATGCTATGCCGCTGTCTCAATTGGCTGCAAAGTCTAACAGTACCGTTGTGTATGTGAAACCAGATTCTGTCACAGCGTCACTAAAAGCACTGCTGAAACAAAAGGGTACATATGCTTATCACCTTGCTGGTAGCACAAGTGCGATTAAAGATAGCTTGAAAAACTCATTAGCTAAACAAGTCTATCTGAAAAAAAATCAAAACTACCAATTGAATATTTCTAACGGAAAAATTTCATTAAAAGGCATAAAGACGTATAACACAGTAAGAGTTGTTCCTGAGAAATATTCAACGAAAAATGTCCTTCAAATTGCAGGGAAGCCGTACTTAGGCAGCGTCAACTTTGCAATTGAATCAGGTTATATCAGGCCGACTCTCGAAAATATTCCATTTGAAGACTATCTAAAAGGCGTAGTACCAAATGAAATGCCTGCAAGCTGGCATGTTGAAGCGCTAAAAGCACAGGCAGTTGCCGCTAGAACGTATTCAGTGAAAAGTATTGGAAAAGTCGTACCTGATACAACTGCCTTCCAAGTATATGGAGGATATAACTGGTACACGAATTCGACAAAAGCTGTCGATGCCACAAAAGGGAAGGTACTGAAATACAACAATCAGCTCATTTCAGCAACCTATTATTCTAGTAATGGCGGTTATACAGAGGCAAGTGAAGAAGTGTGGGCAAATGCACTGCCGTACTTAGTGGCCAAAAAGGATACAAAAGATCCGGTCAATGCATGGACGCTAAAACTCTCTAAAAAACAACTAGGCACAACATTGACTGCTAGCACAGCAGCATCTCAGTGGTCTAAGACAAAAGAGACAAATGCAGCGGACCTTGCTGGTCTCAAATCATGGCTACTCAAAAACAAAGAAACAGCTGCATCTGATATGAAGATTGCATCCATCTCAAGCCTGACATTCTCAGGAAAAACAAAAGGCCAGCGTGCGAAGACGGTATCGATCAAGCTGACATATCATCTGAAAAATAAAACAGGCACGTATGCAGTAAACAAAAGCACAACGGCAAGTATGAAGATGACCGAGTTTAGATCCGTCATGGGCGCAACAAAGGTGAAAAGCACATTTGCGTCTGTCAAAAACAATACAAATGACTTTACGATTTCAGGAAAAGGATATGGTCACGGCATTGGTATGAGCCAATACGGAGCCAAAGCTAGAGCAGAATCTGGAAACTCATATTCTTCCATACTTTCGTTCTACTATCCAGGTACAAAACTAACAAACTATTAAAGGGTTAAAGGAGGACATAGATGATGCGCTCAAGCATGAAAACAGCCATCCTCAGCCTTATCGCCATTTTCGTTATTGTTCCGACAGCTTCAGCAGATAATTCCGTCTCACGAATTGATGGCGGGAGCAGATATGCTGTAGCAGCAAACGTAGCGAAAAAGGGATGGGGAACTGCAAGTACAGTCGTTTTAGTAGGGAAAACTGCGTATGCAGATGCAACAGCAGGGATTCCACTTGCACACCAAAAAAATGGACCAGTTCTTTATACAAACAGTAAGAGTCTTTCGGGTGACACGAAAAAAGCCCTAAAGGCTTTAAAAACAAAGACAGTTATCGTTTTAGGCAGTACATCAAGTGTGTCGAACAACGTAGTCAACGAAGTGAAGAAAATGGGTATCTCTACACAACGTATTTCAGGAAAAAATCGATATGAGCTATCTGCAAATATCGCGAAAAAAATGAAAAAGCCAGCAGGCGTCGTTGTCGTTGAAGGTTCCTTCTATGCTCATGGGATTGCAATTGCACCGGTAGCAGCACAAAAAGGATTCCCAATTCTCTACACAGATAAAAAGGGACTTCGTTCTGAAATCGCTTCTGTTGCAAAAGCAAGCAATGTCAAACAAACCATTGTCGTCGGTGGAGAAAATTACGTCACAAAAGCAGCTTATAATCAATTGAAATCTCCAACACGAATCAAAGGCTCCACTCGTTATGACGTTGCCGCTAATATTGTGAAAAAGTATAATATGAGCACGTATAATACCTATGTAGGAAGAGGTTTTGGCTATGCCACTTCATCTTCTGCTGCAGGGATCGCAGCGAAGCAAAACAAAGCATTGCTTCTAACGAATGAAAAGACATTACCAAAAGTAACAAGAGCAACAATTAGCAGTAAAAAAATCACCAAATTTACTGTCGTAGGCAGTACAAATACGGTGACACCAACTGTTGTGAATCAATTAAAAAATCCTGTCGTCGGAAAAAAAGTATTCATTGATCCAGGTCATGGTGCACATGATTCAGGAGCTGTAGGCTACGGTTTATATGAAAAGAACTTGAATTTAGATGTAGCAAAACGTTTAAATACGAAATTAAACAACGCTGGTGCACTTGTTACCATGTCAAGAACATCAGACACATTTGACAGTCTTCAAACACGAGTGAGCAAAGGTGCGAATGCGAAAGCAGATATCTTCATTAGTGTCCATGCCAACTCAAATGATAACAGCAGTGCAAACGGAACAGAAACGTATTATGACAAAACCTATGCGTCTGCAAACAGCTTGAAGCTTGCGCAAAACATTCAGCCTAAAATGGTCAGTGCACTTGGTACAAGAGACCGTGGTGTGAAAACAGCTGGATTCTACGTGATTAAATATTCTAAAATGCCGAGTGTTCTTTTAGAAACTGGTTTTGTGTCCAGTCCAGTTGATTCAAACATCTTGAAATCTGCTACGTATAAAGATCGTTTAGCGTCAGGCATTTCAAGCGGTGTGTCAGGTTACTTTAGATAAGAAAATACAAACATGAGGGGTGCCTCAGATACTCCTCTTAGGCTGCTCGAGAACGTCTCTCGGCAGCCTTTTTTCAAAAGTCTATGAAGTGATCGGGTAATCAATAATGTGTCAAGTTAAAAATACATTTCATTTTTGGTTATCTTTGTTATAATTGAAACATAGAAGGTGAATGGTTTACGCATGAATCTTCAAGCGACAGCAAATCGACAAATCATGAAGAGGTGACGATCTTGAAAAAATTAATCACAATGCCGTTTCTAGTATTGCTTCTAGGTGTATTACTTACAGCATGCGGCACAACAAATCAATCAAGCGACAACAATAAGGATGACAGCAAAAAGGAAACAACCGAAGCGGCTGATCAAAAGAAAGAAAATGCTTCAGAGGAAAAAACAGAAGATCAGTCATCTAATGAAAAAGCAGATGATCAAAGCAAAGAAACAGCTGCTCAAAAAGAAGAGCAAGCTGGTCAATCTGATGAAGCGGCAAAAGACAGCTCAAGTAAAGAAATCACAAAAGAAGAACCTGCTAAGGATCAATCAAAAGCTGATTCTAAAACAAAGAAAGAATCAACAACAAATAAGAAAAATGAAGTCACCAAAGAAGGCACATATGTCGGTTTGGCTGATGGACATACCATTGCTGTGAACATTGATGGCAAAGAAGTAGCTATTCAGTTCGGAAATGCGTTTTCTAAACAAGTGAACAGCTTAAAAGAAGAATCAAAAGTGAAAGTAACCTATACAAAAGATGCAAACGGAACCCTTCGATTAAAAACCATCGAATCCGTCAAAGCAAAATAAAGAAAGACCCGGAGACCCGCAGAATTGCGGGTCTTTTTTACGTTGAAATGGGCATAATTTGATATAAGTGCACATTCTTAACACAGTTTTACAAGACTTAACAGCGCATTTACATTTGCTTAATGTTGCTCTGATAAACTGACTTTCATAGAACATCTCTTTACACAACAACTACTTTAGATGGTGAGGTGCAGGTCAGTGAGTGCAGAGAAAGCGATGAATCTTTATAGAGAATATGAAGTGAGACGAAACCACTCTTTTGCCTTAACAGAACATATGGTTCGTTATTTATTTGCAAAACGTTTCATAGATTTAATGTTCTCGTTCATCGGATTGATGTTGAGTACGCCAATCATTTTGCTGTTTGCTCTCTTGATTAAGCTGGAAACACCGGGATCAGCCTTTTATATGCAGGAGAGGGTCGGGAAAGACGGTGTTTACTTTAAATTATGGAAGCTCAGATCGATGAGAACCGACGCTGAAAGCGGAGGAGCGAAATGGGCACAAAAAAATGACCCGCGTATCACCAAAGTGGGAGCCTTCATTCGTAAAACAAGAATCGATGAACTTCCGCAATTTATCAACGTGTTAAAAGGAGAAATGAGTATCGTAGGTCCGCGGCCGGAAAGACCGATGTTTACCGCAGAATTTAATCGGACGATTCCAGGTTTTACGAAAAGATTAGCGGTCAAGCCGGGATTGACAGGTCTTGCTCAAGTAAATGGCGGATATGAAATGAGTCCGAGCGAAAAATTAACGCACGACTTACAGTATATTCAAAACTTGACATTTTCTCTCGACACGAAGATTATGGTAAAAACGTTAAAAGTCATCATGACGGGTGACGGAGCCAGATAAGTAAAGTAGGGAAGAGAAATGGCAAGTATGAAAAAACGCATGCTAGGCGGGGCAAAATGGACAAGCTTGTCCGCATTCATCATTACGATTATCCAAATCGCACAGTTCGCTTTTTTAGGGAACGTGATGTCACTGAAGGAGTTTGGACTCGTTGGCATGATCACAACTGTCACAATATTTACGCAGATTTTACTTGATCTAGGGATTGGGGCAGCGATCATCCAAAAGGAACAAACAACAGAACGTCAATTATCTACATTATATTGGATCAATTTGCTCACTGGAATTGTCTTATTCTGTTTACTCATTCTAGTAAGCCCAATGATTGCCGCCTTTTATAACCGGCCAGAGCTGGAGGGTTTGCTCAAACTATTATCCATCATGTTTCTGATTGCACCAATTGGCCAGCAATACCAATACATGATGCAAAAGGACTTAGCCTTTAAAACATTAAGTACCATTGAAGCCATTGCAACCATGATATCGCTGTTTGTTTTACTCGCTTTGGCCTTCTTCATCAATCCGATTATTGCCTATGTCATTTCTCAAGTGCTGCTGCAATCAGGAAAAGGGCTAATGTATGCCGCAGCTTATTGGAAGAAGTGGCGCCCAGCACCTGTTTTTGCATTAGGGGAAGTGAAAGAATTTTTCTCATTTGGAGCATTTCAGCTCGCATCCAGACTGGTCAATCGAGCAGGATCGAACATAGACATGATTTTAATTGGCCGTTTTCTTGGAGCAGAAGCATTAGGTATTTACAGCTTGGCGTATCAAATTGTAACGATCCCGGTGCTGAAGATTAACCCAATCGTGACGAGAGTGGCTTTCCCTGTTTTCGCAAAAAGTCAGCGTGATCACTCCATGCTGCGAGAGGGCTTCCTCAGTATGACGAATATGCTCGCATTGATTAGTTTTCCATTATTAATCGGTCTTGCTGCCGTATCAGATAGCTTTATAGAAGTAGTGTTTGGAGAGAAATGGCTCGTAGCCGTTCCGGTTCTTAACATTTTGTGCATTGTCGGCCTTTTGCGTGTGCTGATGAATCCAAACGGTTCAATACTTCTTGCCAAAGGGAGAGCGGACTTAGCCTTTTATTGGGATACGGGGATGCTCATCGTGTATGGATGCGCCTTATATGCAGGTGTCAACACAGGCAGTCTGCTCACAGTAGCTTGGGTTTACTCAGGTGTCAGCCTGCTCAACTTTATTGTTGGCAGATGGCTCATGGCGTATGTCATTCAGCTTGATATGAAGGTGTATTTAAAATCACTTGGAAAGCCTGCTGTCATGACGCTGTTGATGGCCGCCTGTGCGGTTTTCTTGCATCAAGGCATGAAGCTGACGTCAGCGGATATTTTACTTCAATTAGGATTGACGATTTGTGTCAGTGCTGCATTGTATGGCTTGCTGCTCATCAAAATGTATCCGCAGGTGGCAGGCAGATTATTGAGAAGAGGTCGTTCGTCATGAAGGTGCTATGGCTGACAAGTGTATATCCTAGTGAAAAACATCCAAGTGAAGGTGTATTCCATGAAACGCAAGTGCAAGAGCTGCTCAAACAAGGAATACAAGTGACCGTCGTATGTCCCAATCCGGTAATTCCACCGGTTTTGCGGATGCTGAAGGCGTCCTATCGGCAGAAAAAAAATCTGCTTGAACAGGAAGTGAGAAACGGAGTGACAGTATACAGGCCGCCCTATACAGCGCTCCCTGGACAGCTGAAATGGGCACAGCCGAGTAAACGAATAGCGGCTTCTGTTCTAGGCGCCATGCAGCGTTTTCAGCTGTCACCAGATTTTATCCATGCGCACTTTGCGATGCCGTCTGGCGGAGCGGCGGCTGTGATTCAGAAAGAAACGCAAATTCCTTATCTTTTGACCTTACATGGCAGTGATGTGAACGTGTATCCGGGCTATAGCAAAGGGGCACATGCAGCCTTTGAAACGGCGGTGAAACAGGCATCTGCTGTTCTGACGGTGAGCGAGGAGCTTGCTAAAAAGACAAATGACATGACAAAGGTGGAAGCGCAATGTCTCCCGCTCGGTATTCCGCTTCAGTCATTTTCTAAAACGGAAGAAGATCAACAAGGCATCAGGAAAAAGTTAGGCTTACCCCTTCACGACAAGCTCGTTGTCTTCGTCGGGCGATTAGTCAAAGAGAAGGGCTTACTTGAATTAGCTGATGCTGTCAGCGGCATGGATGGTGTGAAAGCAGTCTTTGTTGGAAAAGGCCCCCTTGCAAAGGAGCTGGAAGAACGGGCTGAAGCATCCATTGTACTCCCAGGACAGGTGCCGAATGAGCAGGTGAAAGACTACTTAATGGCAGCCGATCTGTTTGCACTTCCTTCCTATAGTGAAGGAATGCCTACCGTCGTCCTAGAGGCGCTTGCTTTAAAAGTACCTGTCATTGCGACACGAGTCGGTGGTCTCCCATCTTTATTTTCTAGCTATCAACACCTGCTCGTTGATCCGCGTTCGACGAATCAGTTAAAAGAGGCCATTCACGCCTATCTTTATGAAAACAGATGGAATGAGCGAGTGAAGAACGATCTTCATCAAATCGTTCACACAGAATATTCATCAGCAAATAATGCGAAACAGCTCATACAGCAATATGAAAAGGTGCTTAATCAATCAATATCCATCGTTTAAACAAGATGAAATGTGCAAAGAATGATAGATAGATAAACAGCTTGGAACGGACAATATGCTTTTACTGAGAGGATGAAAAATGTTGAAGAAAATTGCTGTGATTGGAACAGGGTATGTCGGGTTAGTATCGGGTACTTGTTTTGCTGATATCGGAAATCGTGTCATCTGCTGTGACATCGATGAATCAAAAATCAACAGCTTAAAAAGTGGTGTCGTTCCCATTTATGAACCGGGTTTAAAGGAATTGATTGAAAAGAATACGGAGGAAGGAAGACTGTTTTTTACAACCAATATTCCTGCCGCTATCAGGGAATCAGAGATTATCTATATTGCTGTAGGGACACCGATGACAGCACAGGGGGAAGCAGATTTAACGTTCGTGAAAGCCGTCGCTCAAACAATTGGTGAATCCTTGAATGGATACAAAGTCATTGTGAATAAAAGTACGGTTCCCGTGGGCACAGGTCGTCTTGTTAAGGCCATAGTAGAGAAAGCTTCACGAAGTAAATACCCCTTTGACGTTGTGTCAAATCCAGAATTTCTTAGAGAAGGCTCTGCTATTAAAGATACGATGAGTATGGAGCGAGTGGTCATAGGGTCTACAAGCTCTCATGCATTGGAGATCATTAAGGAGTTACATGAACCATTTCAAACAGCAGTGGTTGAAACCAATCTAGAAAGTGCAGAGATGATTAAATACGCAGCAAATGCGATGCTTGCAACCAAAATTTCCTTTATCAATGATATTGCCAATATTTGCGATCGGGTGGGCGCAGATGTTGAAAAAGTATCAGAAGGCGTTGGCCTAGATAGCCGAATTGGGCAGAAGTTTTTAAAAGCTGGAGTCGGGTTTGGAGGTTCCTGCTTCCCAAAAGATACCAAGGCGCTATTAAAAATAGCTGAAACAGTAGGCTATCGTTTTAAACTAATTGAATCAGTTGTCGAAACAAATACACATCAACGAGCGTATCTCGTAAAGAAATTGATGGATGTCTATGGTGAAATAAAGGGGAAAACGATCTCTGTATTAGGATTGGCATTTAAACCTAATACAAATGATTTAAGATCCTCTCCTGCTCTTGATATTATTCCAATGCTGCAAGATCTAGGAGCTTATGTAAAAGCGTATGACCCAATTGCTCACTTAGAAGCGAAGAAGATCCTTGGGAACCAAACGATATTTAGTGACAATCTATATCAAACAATAGAACATTCAGATGCCTGTTTAATCTTGACTGAATGGGAAGAAGTATTAAAAATGGATATGGAGAAAGTCAGAAGACTACTTCAACGTCCAGTTATCATTGATGGACGTAATATATTTGAACCAGAACAAATGAGAAAAAACGGTTTTATTTATCATTCGATCGGTCGTCCTCATGTACAGGATGTTAAGATGTTATTAGAAGCTTGATTTTAGGAGGAACTTGGATGAAGAAAGTATTGGTTACTGGAGGTAGTGGATTTATAGGTTCACATACTGTTGAAAAATTAATAGAAAAGGGATATGAAGCCATCGTGCTTGATAACTTTTCAACAGGTAGGAAGGAAAATATTGCACATTTATCTGTTCCATGTATTGAAGAGGATGTAACAAAACCAGAAGTGATTGAAATCATTAAACAAATCGCACCAGACTACATCATTCATCTTGCTGCACAAGTAAGTGTCGCAGTATCGGTCAATGATTATATATATGATCAAGAAGTGAATATTAAAGGATCTTTGCATGTGATCAAAGCGGCTTCAGAGGCTGGTGTCAAGAAAGTGGTATTTGCCTCATCAGCAGCTGTCTATGGAGATCCAGTGTATCTGCCAGTAGACACCGCTCACCGGCTAAAGCCTGGTTCGCCTTATGGGTTATCGAAACTCACAGTAGAGCGATACTTAGAAATGGCAAAATCACTGTATGATGTGGACTATTGTATTCTTCGGTACAGCAATGTTTATGGTCCGCGACAAGACGCACTTGGCGAAGGTGGAGTTGTCTCTATTTTCTCTGATAAGTTTGCAAAAGATGAGGCTCCTTTCATTTTCGGAGACGGGGAACAAACAAGAGATTTCATTTATGTAGGTGATCTAGCAGCAGCGAATGTTGCGGCTTTAACAGCTCAATCAAACGTTTGTTTAAATATTTCATGTGGTGATTCGATTACTGTGAATGAGCTGTTTCAAACGATGAAGCGGGTGACGAGGTCGCATCTTGAACCAATTTACAAGCCGCAGCGTGCAGGAGATATTGTGCATAGTACATTGGCAAATGAGGAAACGAAACAAGTCTTAGCATGGGAGCCTGTTGTGAGTTTACAGGAAGGTTTGGCTCGTACCATTTCCTACTATGAACAGGAAGTCAAGGCTTAATCCCTCAAATCGGATGGGTTGCTTAGGAGGAAAATGGGTATGAGTGTGAAACAAACAGCATGGCAAATCATGATTGGATGTATTTTGTTTGCAGCAGGGATCGGGCTTGTACAAATGGCATCCGCCCAGCCCGTCGGGTTAAAGAAGATGGTGGCTGTTCCGGTTATACTTTTGATCCTGTCGGCTGCTCTCGTGTTGATGAAGCTATACATGAATGGTGAGCAAATCTTCATGTCAGCCATCTATCTTTTGATTGCATTGACTTTTCTCAACAACGCTTTCTTTTCTATTAGTGCCGGATTCTTTAGTCTTTTTCTCTACCGTATTATGCTTATCGCCGTCTTTGCTTTATTCATATGGCGGATGAGAGATAAGGGGACGTACATATCGCAGTGGCAGCAGATTCGTGTCAAAGGAATTCTTGGTTTTTTCGCTGCATGGTTTCTTTACGGGCTCATCTCACTGCTTTGGGCTCATTCGGTCACAGACGGCCTGAAATATATGTCCCTGCTTGCAATGGGGATGGGGTTTGTCTTTCTTGTCGTCATGTTCATTCAGCGAATGGATCAAGTGGTGACCTTTTATAGCATTTGGCTGGTCATGACTGTGTTTGTGATGGGGATTGGTTTCTATAATCACTTTACATTGAACCATTTACCGAATACCTCATTGTATCTAGGACCAGCGTATAAACAGCACTATCCTACATCTGTCTTTTTTAATCAAAATGACTTTGCGACGTTTTTATCGATTAGTTTCTTTTTATATCTAGCGTGCATGCGTCAAATGAAAAACGGTTATATCAAAGCGTTTGGATTATTAGGGGCAATCGCCGCACTGTATCTCATTTTGTTAACCGAATCCCGAGCCAGTCTGCTTGGCATATTTGCAGGAGTGGCGGTCTATGTATGGCTGCTGCTGCCGCGATTTCTCAAAAAGTGGTCAATCATTGCAGCAGGCGGACTTGTAGTCATCGGTATCGCTGTCTTTTCAGCCAAGATTTATTCGGTTTTTTATGACTTGTTTCTCGCTTCTCAGGTCGCACATTCTTTTAGTGAACCACTCCCGTCTAACATCGCGAGAGCGAATTTGATTAAAAATGCTTGGCACTTCTTTACGAATTCATACGGATTCGGGGTTGGAGCGGGGAATGTGTCTTACTACTTAGCTCACTTTTCGATCTTTGATACAGACCAGGTTGTAGAAGTGCACAATTGGCTGCTGGAATTGATGACGAACTTTGGGTTTGCAGTCATGCTGGGCTATATCTCAGTATACGCCTATCTCATGTTCACACTGTACAAACAATACCAATGGGCTGACACAAGATCGGCAAAAATGATCATTGAGGGGTTGTTTGCAGCCATGCTGAGCTTTCTCGTTTCAAGTATCAGTCCTAGCTCCGTCTCGAATTTATATTTCCACTGGGTATTTTTAGGACTGGTGATCGCAGCGGTGAATATGTTGAAAAATAAACAACGACTCAAGCTGTGGTAAACCGTGTGTATGGCTACACTAGTGAAAGAGCAAATACGTCAATGTTGGGAGAATGAACATGTCTGGTTTCATATCTAGGATAGGGAAGCGAATCAAAAAGTACATCGTATGGCTCATCCTGCTGCCTGTCATATTAGGCGCCTTTGGTTTCTTTTTTGCTAAAGGAACTACGCAGCAGTCCAGTTACACAGCTGCTATTACCCTCACTCTTGGTAAATATGATGATGGGGTGTATAACAATATGGCAGAAGTGACATCTCTATTAAAAAGCGATGCATTTCTAAATGAAGCACTCAGTGATGTCAAAGAAGAAGAAAGGCAGGATGTGAAAACCCGTCTCATCCTTACCAATCAATCAGATACACAATTACAGCTGTCTTTCACAGATGCCAATAAGGATCGCGCTTTGGCTGTCGTGAAGCAGGTGTCGGATACATTTCTTAAGCAAGACAAAGCATTATTTACAAAAAGGCAGCAGGTGATTGAAAGTAGATTAGCTGCTCTTGAAGACGAATCTGTCAGCAATGATTCCAAAGTCGATAAAGAACGATTCTTATATGAATTGGAGTCGACAAAGCTTGGAATGAAGCAGGCAAAGATTGTCGATCCTGCACAAGTACTTGATGAGGGCAATAAAGGCATGTCAGCCAAAAAACGTGCACTGCTTGGGCTTGTCATTGGCTTTAGCATCTCGCTCATGTTTGTGGTCTTACCCGAAGTGTTCAAAGAATCTTAATGATGAACTGGAGATGAGTCTTAGGTGAACAATCAACCGTTAGTATCCATCATTACACCGGCGTATAATGCGGAACGTTATTTAACGGATACAGTTCATTCCGTCCTTGCCCAAACCTATTCCAATTGGGAGCTGATCATTGCAGATGATTGTTCTACAGATGGAACGAGAAAGCTATTAGGGGATTTAAGTCAAGCGGACGACAGAATCAACGTCATTTATTTAGAGGAAAATGGGGGAGCTGCCATTGCTAGAAACGCAGCCATCAACCAGGCAAAAGGGCGCTTTATTGCTTTTTTAGATAGCGATGATAAGTGGAAAGAGACGAAGCTTGAAAAACAGGTAGACTTCATGCTGACAAATGATTATGCCTTTACATTTACGGCATATGACATCATTGCAGAAAATGGAGAACCGTTAGAAAAAACCGTCATTGCGCCAGCGAGATTAGATTATAATGAAGCCTTGAAAAATACCATTATCGGCTGTTTAACGGTCATGCTTGATCTTCAAAAGGTAGGACATGTGGAAATGCCGAACATTCGCACAAGGCAGGATTTAGCTACATGGCTGTCTATATTAAAAAGAGGATTTACAGCCTATGGTATGAGCGAACCGCTCAGTGAATATCGCATCGTTGGAAACTCCATCTCTAGCAACAAGTGGAAAGCAGCGAAAAAAACGTGGTTTGTCTACAGAGAAATTGAGCAGCTTCATTTTGTCAAAGCGTCCTGGTGTTTTATGCACTATGCGACAAATGCTGTGAAGAAGCGCTTATAAACAGAAGGGAAAAAAGGTGATAAAGGTGAAAGCAGACTCGATCATACATGTTGTCGTAGCGACGGGAGAATGGGGACAGGACGGACTGAGGTACAGACGGCATCGGTTGGCCGAATTTTTAGCATCTGATCCGGAAACGAAAGAGGTCATCTGGGTATGCCCGTCATCATCTCGTCATACAGCTCCCTTTCAGCCCATAACAGATCGAATGAAGCAATTGGCCATTCCTGATGTGCTCAAGAGTAAATTATTTCGCTTTGGCCGATATCAAGACATGTTCTATATTCATAAATTGTCCCCTCTTCTTGAGCATTTGCGGATGGAGGAAAAGAAGGGGATTGCTGTTTGTTTATGGTATACGTTTCCGGGCTTTCCGCTCTTATCTTCCTTATTTGAATGGAAACACATTGTCTATGATTGCAGTGACCTGTGGGGAGAGCCGATAAGCGGCAAACACAACATTCTTTCTTATATGAGGCAGCGTGTCATTGTCAAAGCAGAAAATCGAATCATTAAATACGCACACAGCATTACATGCTCTTCTCAATATTTACACGATCAAATCAAAAAACGTCTTATGGGAGAACCGAAAGATGTGTTTACTGTGGAAAATGGCGTCGAGTACGATGTATTTGCGAAAAGCAATCTTCCATGTAAAGAAGATGTGCTGGAAGGAAGAGAAGGAACCGTGCTTGGTTTTATCGGAGGAATCAAGCCAAAGCTCGATTTTGACATGATGGCTGAAGCTGCTCGCATGCGGCCTGATTGGACATTTTTATTTGTCGGTCCGGATGGAACGAATGGAGATCCATCTTTTCAGCATGCACTCAAACTGCCAAATGTGATTTGGACAGGAGCTGTTGCACCAGAAGAAGTACCTGCTTATATGAAGCTGATTGATGTAGGCATGATGCCATACAAACAATCCCCTTACAATCAAGCGGTGTTCCCTCTCAAGCTTTATGAATTTTTAGCAGCTGGAATACCGGTTGTCGGTTTAAATCTCCCGTCAACGGAAAGGCTAAAAGAGAAGGATGTGTATGAATATTTAGAGGGCGATGATCCTGCGCTCTTCGTAGAAGCCTGCCTGAAAGTGATCAGCAAAAAAGACGACACGACCTATAGACATCTAAGACAAAGCCGTGCAATGAAAAAAGATTGGCACGCGCTGTTCACAAACATGGTGGAACTAACGAATATTAAAGAAAACGCATAATTCATTCGGGATTGTGCGTTTTTATTTGTTTCTTCTTCACCGGGGGAGCTTGTGATCATCCTCTATTCAATTGTATAATGGAAAGAGCGGCCAATATACAAAATACAGATTTCAATTTAGAAGGAGACTGACCTATGGATTACGAACGCGCCTTATTAGCGTTTTTTGTCTCTCTGGCTACAGTTTTAATTGTGACACCAATCGTCAAAAAGTTTGCAATTAAGATTGGTGCAGTGGACCAGCCGAATAAACGAAAAGTTCATGATAAAGTAATGCCTCGAATGGGTGGTTTGGCAATTTTTATTGGGGTAGCGGCTGGAGCATTAGCAGGCGGGCTGTTTCTACATAATAAAATTACAGCAATTTCAGTTGGTGCCGTACTCATCGTCATTTTAGGTATATTTGATGATAAATATAATTTAAGTGCAAAATTTAAATTTCTCGTACAAGTTCTTGTTGCTTGTTTGATTGTGAGCACAGGCTTAAAAATGGATTTTTTCTCTGTTCCTTTTTTAACAGATCGAATTGAGTTAGGCTGGATGGCATATCCCCTCACCGTGCTATGGATTGTCGGCATCACAAATGCCATTAATTTAATTGACGGTCTTGATGGACTAGCTGCCGGTATTTCTGTCATCGGTTTATCAACGATTGCAGTGATGGCATTCTCTGCTGATAAGATTCTGATTCTTTCTTTATCTCTTGTCGTCATTGGCAGTACGATCGGCTTTCTCTTTTACAACTTTCATCCAGCGAAGATTTTTATGGGGGATACTGGTTCGCTATTTTTAGGGTATATGATCTCGGTGCTGTCACTTTTAGGATTATACAAAAGTGTCACTTTGTTTAGCGTCGTTGTCCCTGTGATCATTCTAGGTGTTCCTATATTTGATACGACCTTTGCAATCATTAGACGCATATTAAACAAACAGCCGATTTCAGCGCCGGACAAATCCCATATTCATCATAGACTAATGGCCTTTGGCTTGTCCCATCGCATGGCGGTTATCGTGATTTACATGATTGGCTTAGTCTTTAGCTTAAGTGCGATTTTGCTGACAAGCGCCACCATTTGGTTATCGCTCATCATTATCTTTTTACTGGTAATGTTTATGCAAGTGATTGCGGAAGTCACGGGTTTGGTCAACGAAGAGTTCAAACCATTTACGAAATTCTATAAACGAATGGTGAAAAGACAATAAAAAACAGCCCGTTCCTAGGAACTGGGCTGTTTTTATTATTGTCCTGGTGTGCTGGTCGAAGGATTAGTTGTATCACTTGACCCTGTTTCACCAGAGGGTGGATTGGTTTGTGAATCTGTTTCACTCGAAGATTCAGCAGGAAGCTTTAAATGCGTCCGTAATTCATTTTGTACGTTAGCTAGATTGGTTTGATCTGGCTCAAAGTAATACGTTCGATTTGGTCCTAAATAAAGGTCTGTTCCTTTAATAGAAAGTGTTTCTGTGTCGTTTCCTTTAAATCCGCTGTAGATTTGCTGAAGCGCAAGACCTTCTGTGATACGGAAGTTGGTTGTAATGTGATCACTTACTTCTTTAGCGATATTATCGACGTTCGCAATGTTATTTGCCTTCGACATTTGATCAATCATTGCGCGTAAAATTTGTTTCTGACGATCATTACGTCCGAAATCACCGCGTGGATCTTGTTTTCTCATCCGCGCGTAAGCAAGTGCTTCTTCCCCGTTTAAATGCATATTGCCTTTTTTGAAGTAAATCTTTTTCGATTTTTTCACATCACTTTTTTCATTGAAGTCAAATGGAACATCGATATCAATTCCGCCGACTTCATCAATAACATCCTTGAATCCGTCAAAATCAACGGTTGCATATTTATCAATCGGAATATGCAAGAATTGTTCGACAGTTTCAATCGTCTCGTCTTTTCCACCTTTAGCAAATGCTGCATTGATCTTTTCTTTATTTCCTGTCGTGTCACTTGCAAGCTGTACGCGTGTGTCACGAGGGATACTAACCATTTTCATCGTTTTGTCTTGAGGGTTAATCGTTGCGACAATGAGTGAATCTGAACGGCCATGATCACCATCTGTGGCATAATCCTCAATTCCGACAAATAGTACAGAGAAAGGTTTCTTCTTAATATCAATGACCGCATCACGAAGCTTCGATTTCTCTCCTCGGTCTAGCTCATCATATGTTTTGTCAGCAGCCTGAAGTGTATTGACTATTTTATATACTGCAAATCCGCCCATGCAGATGATAAGAAGTAAAAATAAGACCAGGATACGTTTGAAAATTTTCTTCTTCTTACTCTTTTTCTTTCGTACACGCACTCTTACTCGTTGTGCCATTCATCTGTCTCCTTTATCGGACCAATGTCCTTTTCTAAATAAATCAGTTCGCCTTCTTTTGTAACACTCTTTCCATTTGTCAGCTCAGTCATCCATTCAATGAACTGCTCTGTTTGTGTTTCTTCTACATACGTCTCAAAAATAACATCTTCTGCATAATGAATTTCTTTTAGCTGAAAAGATGAGGCTCTAAGCTCATTCTCTACCTTTCCAAGCCATGTATAATCTATTGTTGTGTGCATCGTACGCATTAAACAGCGTTCTACCATACCAACATGGTTGATGGCTTCTGATACAGATTTTCCGTAGGCACGAATCAATCCACCGGCGCCTAGCTTAATACCGCCGAAATAACGAGTGACCACTACGACTGTATCTTTCAGCTTCCGTTTTTTTAACACTTCAAGCATTGGCACACCTGCTGTACCGCTTGGTTCACCATCATCATTCGCTTTTTGAATCAGGTCATGTTCTCCAATGAGATAGGCAGAACAATTATGTGTGGCATTCCAATGTTGTTTTTTAATGGATTGTATAAATGCTTGTGCTTCTTCTTCTGAGACAGCACGCTGTATATGACAAATAAAACGTGATTTTTCAATGACGATCTCATGCTCGCCACGACTTTTTACTGTAAGATAGCGATTCAGCAAAAGACTTACCCTCCTGACAAGCAAATTGTAAGACTAGAGAAAATTTGCATTGATTTTAGAATTTTACAGCGTATTTTGTTATGATGATAGGGGCGGAAAAAGGGTCGTCATAAAAACTTCATGATTTATACGCATTCTTTCATTATAATTCGACATAAAATGCAGATCAATGACATTTATAATAAAAAAAGATGACATCACTGTTACGGGAGGGAAAAGCCATGACAACACCTAAAATGGATCCGAAATTATTGGATTCAATCATCATGAAAATGCTAAGTACAGTTGATGGCAGCAAGGACGAAGTATTTAGGATAGGCGAACAGTCCCGTCAACAATATGAAAGCCTAGTAGAAGAGCTGAAGCAAATCAAGCAGCAAGTAAACGAAGTAATTGATTTTGGGGATAAACTCGAAGTCCATACGAGACATGCTAGAAATCGCTTATCTGAGGTCAGCAGAAACTTCAACAAATTTAGCGAAGAAGAAATACGGGAGGCCTACGAAAAAGCACATAATCTACAAGTGGAACTCACCATGATCCAGCAGCGCGAAAAGCAGCTGAGAGAAAGAAGAGACGATCTGGAAAGACGATTGTTAAGCCTGCAAGACGTCATTGAACGCTCTGAAACGCTTGTGAGTCAGATCACAGTTGTTCTCAACTATCTCAATCAGGACTTACGCCAAGTTGGCGTGTTACTTGAAGATGCTCAGGCAAAACAAGATTTTGGACTAAGAATTATTGAAGCCCAAGAAGAAGAACGCAAAAGGGTGTCCCGGGAAATTCATGACGGTCCGGCCCAGATGCTGGCAAACGTGATGATGCGTTCCGAATTAATTGAACGGATTTTCAGAGACCGTGGGACAGAAGAAGGCTTTAAAGAAATTAGAAGTCTCAGACAGAATGTGCGAAATGCTCTGTACGAAGTGAGAAGAATCATTTATGATTTAAGACCAATGGCTTTAGATGATTTGGGTCTCATTCCGACGCTAAGAAAATATTTAAACACAATCGAAGAGTATGATGGAAAAACCAAGATTACGTTCCAATGCCTAGGGGATACAGAAAGCGAAAGAATTGCTTCTCAATTTGAAGTGGCACTGTTTAGACTAGCCCAAGAAGCTGTCACAAATTCACTAAAGCATTCCGAAGCTGAAGAAATCTCTGTAAAAGTAGAAGTGACGAAAGACTTTGTCACGTTAATTATCAAAGACGATGGAAAAGGCTTTGATATGAAAGATGTGAAAACAAACAAAAACAAATCCTTCGGTTTACTTGGCATGAAAGAACGCGTAGACTTACTGGAAGGTAAAATGACCATAGACTCAAAAATAGGTCTAGGGACATTCATCATGATTCGCGTGCCATTAACATTGCAAAATAAAATTGTAAAATAGAGACAAAAGACATATTGACCATAAAGTTCAGGTGTAGAACAATAAACATGGGGAGGCGTAGCTTGTGACTAAAGTAAATATTGTAATTATTGATGATCACCAATTATTCCGTGAAGGTGTCAAACGGATTTTAGATTTTGAACCTACTTTTGAAGTAGTTGCAGAAGGAGACGACGGTGACGAAGCTGCACGTATCGTAGAACACTATCATCCGGATGTTGTCATTATGGACATTAATATGCCGAATGTAAATGGTGTAGAGGCTACAAAGCAGCTAGTTGAGCTTTATCCCGAATCAAAAGTCATTATTCTATCTATTCATGACGATGAAAACTATGTGACACATGCATTGAAAACAGGGGCAAGAGGCTACCTGTTAAAAGAAATGGATGCAGACACGCTCATTGAAGCAGTGAAAGTCGTAGCTGACGGAGGATCTTATTTACATCCGAAAGTTACTCATAACTTAGTAAATGAATTCCGACGCCTAGCGACTAGTGGCGTTTCAGCACATCCGCAGCACGAGGTATATCCTGAAATTCGCAGACCACTTCATATCTTAACGAGACGTGAGTGCGAAGTTCTTCAAATGTTAGCTGACGGAAAGAGCAATAGAGGAATTGGTGAGTCGCTCTTTATTAGTGAGAAAACAGTCAAAAACCACGTGAGTAACATTTTACAAAAAATGAATGTAAACGACCGTACACAAGCTGTTGTTGTAGCAATTAAAAACGGCTGGGTAGAAATGAGATAATGTTCCGGACAAGTACTCCTTTTTCGCCTGTTTTTGGTTCTCTCACATGTTAATTGGAGAGAATTGATAGGTAGATAAGGAGTCTTTTTCGGATATAACGGGCTTGCCTATTGATTAGGCAGGCTTTTTTGATTACTATTATAAATCTAATGAATAACAATGATCATTCTTTGAAAATAAAAAAGAGCAACTTAACGGATAAGGAAGGTATTTAAGAATGAAAATAGCCATTGTAACAGACAGTACTGCTTATATACCACAAGAACTGCGTGATAAACATCATATTCATATGATCCCTCTTAATGTCATTTTTGGCAACGAATCATACCGTGAAGAAATAGAAATGGATTGGAAGACATATTATGAAGAAGTCAAAAAGCATAAAGACCTTCCAACCACCTCTCAGCCTGCTTTCGGTGAGTTAATAGAATTATATGAAAAACTAAGTGAAACATACGATGCCGTGATTAGTATTCACCTTTCAAGCGGAATTAGTGGAACATATAATAGTGCAGCCTCAGCAAATGACCTAGTTGACGGGATTGATATTTATCCGTTTGATACAGAAACTAGCTGTATGGCGCAAGGTTTTTATGCGATAGAAGCTGCTGAAAAAATCCAAGGTGGTGCTTCTCTAGAAGAAGTGTTAGCCCATCTCAATTATCTGAAAGAGAATCAGAGAGCTTATTTTATGGTAGACGATTTAACTCATTTACAAAGAGGCGGCAGATTAAATGGTGCTCAGGCTTTTATTGGGAGCCTCTTAAAGGTAAAGCCTATACTGCATTTTGACAACAAGCTAATTGTCCCTTTTGAGAAGATTCGTACACGGAAAAAAGCCATTTCACGTATTTTTGAATTATTTGACGAAGATGCATCACGTGGTGTCCCGATGAGAGCAACACTGATACATGGTAATAGAGAAGAAGAAGCAGACGACTTAATTGCGCACTTATCAGAAAAGTATCCTCATGTTGAATTTTATAAAAGCTACTTTGGTGCCGTGATTGGCACTCATCTAGGCGAAGGCTCTATAGCTCTTGGCTGGGTGATTAGATAAATCTTAAAAAACCTCTTTTCTAATAGAAAAGGGGTTTTGTTTTTCTATTTTAGCTGTTGGACGAAAGGTCATGTCTTTGCGCATAATAGGCAAACATCAGTTGAAAGGTGTTTGGTGAAATTGAACATGGACAAAGCAATGGAACTAAGGCAGCAACTGCAGTCACGCCACCTGCTTACCGCTGAAACAAGATGCTCACAGTCCGATTTGGATTGGTTGGTGGAGAAAGGGTTAGTCATCCGAACACCTGCTATTGAGAGGAAAGCAAATGGTCTTACTTGCTGTAGATGTGGTGTATCAAAAAAGCGGTACTTTGCCCACACTCCGTGTGACATGTGTCAAAAAGATTGTGTGTACTGTAGATCATGCATCATGATGGGGAAAACAACGGAATGTGGCTTTCTTTATGAATGGACGGGTCCACAAATGGAAGAAACATGTCATACGGAATTAACATGGCAGGGAAACCTGTCTAAAGGACAAAAAAGGGCGTCAGAAAAATTGATCGAAGCGATAAAAAACAAATTTGATCTACTCATCTGGGCAGTTTGCGGGGCAGGGAAAACAGAGGTGCTTTTTCACGGAATTGAATATGCCTTACATCAAGGAATGAGCGTCTGCATTGCGACACCTAGAACAGATGTTGTCCTTGAACTAGAGCCGCGGCTTAAAAAAGCATTTCAAGGAATGAAAATAGCTGTTCTTTATGGAGGAAGTCCTCAAAGGTTCCAAATAGCACCGCTAGTGATCGCCACAACTCATCAGTTGATGAGATACAAACTTGCATTTGATGTGCTTATTATAGATGAAGTCGACGCCTTTCCTTATTCAATCGATGAACGTCTCCAATTTGCTGTTTTAAAGGCAATGAGAAAGAAAGGGGTTAGGGTTTATTTAAGTGCGACGCCCTCTAAGAAAATGAAAAGAGATGTATCTCGTGGACAACTAGAAGCCATAAAAATTCCTCTGCGCTTTCACCAACAACCGTTACCTGTCCCGTCCTTTCAATGGATTGGACATTGGAAGAAGAAATTAAAAAAGAACCAGCTCCCACCTAAAGTAATGAATTGGATGCAGAAACATATCACAAAGAAGAGAAGGATTTTACTTTTTGTTCCTTCTATTTCGACCATGAAGAAGATAACGAAGGTCCTTAGAGAACACCGCTTAAATGTGGAGGGGGTGTCTGCTGATGATCCAGACAGGAAACAAAAGGTCCAGCACTTCAGAGATTATAAATACGATGTACTAGTTACAACCACCATTCTAGAAAGAGGCGTTACCATTCCAAATGTTCAAGTGGGGGTACTAGGTGCGGAATCTACTATCTTTACAGAGAGTGCACTTGTTCAGATTTCTGGTAGAGCAGGTAGACATCCCGATTTTTTTAAAGGAGATGTAATCTTTTTTCATTTTGGTTTAACGAGAAGTATGAAACAAGCAAAGAAGCATATCGTAAAAATGAATGATACAGCTGCAAAAGAGTTTTCTGAAAAATAATGTGGGTCCAACTAAATTTCATGGTACATTTATATTCACAATACACAAATGGCAGGAGAGACAAATATGCTACTCAATGCAAAAGAAATACTACTCAAGGAAATCCTCTATCAATATCTCAACCAATTAAACATGATTTGTCACTGTGAAAAGTGTATAGAAGATGTATTAGCGATTTCACTAAATCAAGTGAAGCCTCAGTATATAACAGATATCGATAAAATATCTTACAGTAAATCCGAGATGGTGGATAAACAGAAGAATACGGCCATGCTGGTCATTCTGACAGAAGCTGCTTCAAAGGTCACCACATTTCCAAGATGCGAAAATCGTCTGCCGATAAATAAGGATAACAATTGATCTGCCTAATTTGTGAGGGGCATTTTGTCGCTGCTTTTACATGGAAATCATTACTTCTATTAAATGATGATCATCTATGTATAGCATGTAAGCATCACCTAGAAAAAATTCAACGCCCGATTTGTCCAGCTTGTGGGAGAGCACAGTCGAATGATCAATTATGTCAAGACTGTTCCAGGTGGAAAGAACGCCCTGATTCTACTACAGTACTTGTGAAAAATAGGTCTGTTTATGCTTACAACGATTTGATGAAAGATGTCCTTTCCCGCTTTAAATTTCGAGGTGATACAGCTTTAGCTGAGCTTTTTAAACAAGATGTCCAAGCAGTATTTAAGCGCTCCTTTTCAATTAAAGAACCTGTGCTGATCCCGATTCCTTTAAGTAAAGAAAGGCTAAAGGAAAGAGGGTTTAATCAGTCAGTCATACTTGCTTCCTTGATTGGTCAGCCGATCCTGCAGCCGCTTGTGAAAATACATCAAAGCAAGCAGTCTAAGAAAAAGAAAAATGAACGTTTAGATCAAAAAAGAATGTTTCAAATCAAGCAGACAGATGCGATCGTTCAAAGGGATGTTATCTTAATTGACGACATCTATACAACGGGGGCCACCATTTATGATGCGGCAAGAATTTTAAAAGAAGCAGGTGCCAAAAGTGTTTCCTCTTTTACGTTGATCCGTAGTTAAAATTCAGGATAATTAACCGATAATAAGAAGAGAAAATAACGTAAGGGGTTTTGGTTATGAATCAATTGGCAAACTGTCCACAATGTAATCAGCTGTTTTTAAAAACCACCATCCAAACGGTTTGTAACAAATGCTTCGAAGAAGAAGAACGTTCTTTTGATATCGTTTATAAATTCTTGCGAAAGCAAAGTAATAGACAATCAACCATTGCTGAAATAGTAGATGCAACAGAAGTTGCTGAAGAATTAATCTTGAAATTTATCCGTTTGAAAAGACTTCAAATTAGTCAATTTCCGAATATCAACTATCCTTGTGAAAGATGTGGCCAACCGATCAGAAAAAACAAGCTGTGCAGCCAATGTGAACAGGATATTCATTCGCAAATGAGTCAAATGAATCAAGAAGAAGAGCGTAAAAGGGAGATTGAATCTAGGAAAAAAGACACCTATTATGCCATTAATCCTAAAAACGATTGATTCCCTAAACTAAGTTGCAGTTTGGTCGATAAAATGGATAGAATCAAGACAGACTGTAACGGAAAGCGAGAGGAATCCCGTGAAAATTAATCGATATGGAACACAACCAGTAAATCCTTACAAGAAAACATATGAGAAACAAACGTTGCAATCAAATCAAGCAAAATCAACTGATAAAGTCGAAATTTCTAAAAAGGCAATCGAAATGCAAAAGGTGCCGAATATCATGAAAGAACGCCAAGATAAAATAGACCAAATTAAAAAAAGCATTGAAGCCGGAACATATCAAGTAGATACAAAAGGCATTGCTGATAAAATGCTGAATTTTTATAAACAACAATAACAAAAGGGAGTAGCGTGAATGTCAGTTAAAATAATCATTGAAGAGCTGCATCGTCTCTATGGATTGCATGAACAGCTTTTGAAGCTGTCGAAGGATAAAACAGAAATGCTGAAAAGCAATGAGATTGATGCTCTTTCAGAGGTTCTGAATTTAGAGCAAAAATATATTCAAGCCATTTCTCAATTAGAAGAAAAACGAATTGAAGCCACAGTTCAATTTTTACAAAGTGATGAACCGCCAACCATCACCGCGTGTATCGAAAAGGCTGAAGGTTCGGATCAAGAAGAGCTCATTTCGTTATATGACAAATTAAATGACATCATGGTGGAACTGAAAGATGTAAATGAACTGAACAAACAGCTCATTCAGCAGTCGCTTCAATTTATTTCACTGACATTCGATCTCGTTAACCCTAATAAAGAAAATATGAATTACGGACAAAATGGTCTTGAGAGTTCAAAGCCTAAACAGCAGAGGGCTTTGTTTGATTCAAAGGCGTAAACAAGGAGGATACCAATGGGTTCTACATTCATGGGTCTAGAAACGGCAAAAAGAGGAATCACAGCCCAGCGTGCAGGGCTTTATGTCACATCAAACAACGTCTCCAATGCAAATACAGATGGCTACTCAAGACAAAGAGTTACCTTTAAAGCAGATAATCCTTATCCAGTCATTTCAGTTTATGACGGCAAGACGTATGGCCAAATGGGGACAGGAGTTCAAGTTGGAACCGTTGAAAGAATTCGAGACAGCTTTTTAGATCTGCAATTCAGAGATCATAACAATAACTTGTCTTACTACTCAACAAAATCTGATGCCCTTTCGCAAATGGAGGGAGTTATGAATGATTTGACGGATGAAGGCTTAAACAGAGCTTTTGATAACCTTTGGAAATCATTACAGGTCCTATCCGAAACAAAAAATGCCGATACAGCGTCTGCGCGTACAGTTGTTAAAACAAGTGCACAGGCTTTAGTAGATCAATTCCGTCTACTTAATTCGTCTTTAACAACGATACAAAAGAATTTAAAAACAGAACTCGATTCAACAGCCAAAAATGTGAACACGATTTTATCTCAAATAGATGAAGTGAACAAACAAATTGCAGCAGTTGAACCAAACGGGTATCTTCCAAATGATCTATATGATACGCGTGATGCGTTGGTAGATCAATTATCCTCACTTGTTGATATTAAAGTGAGCTATAATCCATCTGGCGGGAATGCACTCAAAATTGCTGAAGGAACTGTCAACATCGACATTATCGGTGCAAATGGACAATCTGCTGGAACGATTTTGAATGGCATTACGAGCGAAAAATCTGAACTGCAAATCTCCTATGATAACACAACGGGACTTGTTAACTCACTTCAATTCGGAACAACAACCATTGCAGCAGATCAGCTTCAAGTGAATGGTAAAGTAAAAGCACTTGTTGAGGCTTATGGTTACATGTCAAATGGTGCTGAAAAAGGCATGTATCCGGATATGCTTGCAGAGCTGGATGAAGTAGCACAAGTATTTATGGATACATTTAACGATGTGCATAAGCAGGGGTACACGTTAAATGGCACAAGTGGACAAGACTTCTTTGATATTGAGAATAACAATGAATTGAATAAAGGCTTAGCAGCTCGTATCAAAGTGAGTGATGTCATTTTAGCATCAACAGATAATATTGCAGCATCTCTCAATCAAACAAAAGGTGACGGTTCGAATGCTACAAAATTAGCAAATATACAAGACTTAAAGTTACCAATCGGCGGCAATACAACGACGATCCAGGATTACTACCAAAATGTCATTGCTGAGATGGGGATTCAAGGGAAAAAGAACATGACGCTAGAAAGCAGTTCAGCCGCTCTTGTCAATTCAGCCAATGAACGTAGAATGTCGACGAGTGCTGTTTCCATTGATGAAGAAATGACGAATATGATCCAATTTCAGCATGCATATAATGCAGCTGCGAGAGTTGTGACATTACAAGATGAAATATTGGATAAAGTAATAAACGGCATGGGTGTCGTAGGAAGGTAGGTATAGCTGATGCGAGTCACACAAGGTATGATTTCTCAAAACTCACTTCGTAATATTAGTAAAAGTTATGAAAAACTTTCTAAAATAAATGAGCAAGCACAAACAGGGAGACGTTTCACAAAAACGTCTGATGATCCCGTTGCAGCAGTAAAAAGCCTTCAATATAGCACAGCAATGTTTCGAAATGAACAATATCAAAAAAACTTAAATGAAGCACAAAACTGGATTGATACATCTGAAACAAGTGTCACTGAAATCATTGATATTATGTCAAATGTACGAGATAAAGTGCTTGATGCGGCTAACGGAACAAAGCAGCCAGAAGATTTAGCAGCTATCGGAGTGGAAATTGGCCAGATGAAGAAACAAATCATTGACGCAATGAACACTCAGATGTTAGGTAAATTCGTATTTAATGGAACGAATACAAATGTCAAACCAGTTGTCGAGAACGCAGATGGTACGTTTACGTTTAACTTTGAAAACTATACAGATGCAAATGCCGTTAAGTCGAACATTTCTGATGGTATCACTTTAAATGTGAACTCAAATCCAATTTCAGCGTTTGGTGGACAGTCTGCCAGCGGTCAAAATGTCATTGAAATGCTGACGGATTTAGAAAACTCATTGAAAAATGGAACGTTCGCAAATTCTGATGATGCGTTAGGAAGTATCGATCAGTTTAAAGAAGTGATGAGTGCTGAGCGCTCGGACCTAGGAGCCCGTTCAAATCGTGTTGACTTAGTAGGCAGTCGCTTGACTTCACAATTCGAAGTACTGAAAAATGCCAAATCAGATAATGAAGATGTAGAAAGTGAAAAAGCAATTATTGATCTTCTTCAACAAGAGGTTGTGAATAGAGCTGCTTTAGCAACGACGGCTAAAGTTATTCAGCCATCCCTTGTCGATTTCTTAAGATAATAAAAAGCATCCGTTGGGTGCTTTTTTGCATCATGGAGGTGTACCTATATGCAAATCCCTAGATTGTTAATGCAACAAACCTATGCAAAGCTGCAAATGTCGACAACTCCTTCTCGGCAAGAAGTAGAGCAGCCAAGAGCAGACCTTGAGATTCAGCAGCCCAGAGCCGTCATGAATATGACAAGGACACCGTCAAAATTAACAATAGATCAAACCGAAGCATTTGCCGATATGGATATCAAGTCGATTTTTAGACGATCTGAGGAATGGGCAGCTGAGGGGAAACGTGCTGTTGGAGAGGGAATGGGCCGAAGAGCGGAAGAAGGCAGTGAACTCATCAAGATCGAGAATGGTGGGAATGCAATTGCCGAGTTTGCCAAAATCAATGGCACCCCTCCAGCCAAACAATTCACCATTGGTGTGATCCCTTCATTCTTTAGTGTCAAAATTCACTATCAGCCATCTGAGCTTCAAATTGATGTGGAGCCTCAAAAAGCTATTATAGAGGCAACGCCTCATAAACCAATCGTTAACTACCAGCCAGGTAAGGTCAATATTGATATGTTACAATACCCAGATTTAAAAATAGAAGTTGACGAAACGGGCCAAAATGGTGATAAGGTATAGTTAAGAAAAATGAAAAAGGTCGTGAATTATGATCATTCAAACAAAATACCATGGTGAAATGACAATCAAAGAGGAGCAAATCATCAACTTCTCTAATGGAATACCAGGATTTCTAGATCAACAACAGTTTGTCATTTTACCTTTATCAGAAGAGTCTCCATTTTTAGTTCTTCAATCATTGAAAAACGCAGAGTTAGGCTTTATTGTCAGCAGTCCGTTTTTATTCTTCAATCAATATGAATTCGATCTAGACGAAACGGTCGTAGATATTCTAGAAGTAGAAGATGCCAATGATGTGGAAGTCATGGTGATCTTAACAATGGAATCTTCTATTGAAAAAACGACAGCCAATTTAAGAGCGCCTATTATTGTGAACCGGAAAAACATGAAAGCCAAGCAGGTGATTTTGCATGATTCAGCCTATCATACAAAACATTTGTTAGAGGTGGCATCCTCATGTTAGTTCTCTCGCGTAAATTAAACCAGTCGATTCAAATTGGCGATGATATTGAAGTCAAGATTATTTCAATCGAAGGCGATCAAGTGAAAATCGGGATTGAGGCTCCTAAGCACATTGATATTCATAGAAAAGAAGTGTACCTGTCTATTCAAGAAGAGAACAGTCGTGCTGCGAGTTTATCTGTAGATCTCCTCTCTCAATTATCCTCACAAAAAAAGTGAGGATTTTTTTATCTGATTCAGCTATCCTTCTCCACGTTTCTGTGTGGATGTTCACCATCTATATGAAACTTTAACAAATCGGTCCATCTATATTTAATTTGAAAATTCAAAGCCGATATAAAAGATAGATTAAAGCACAGGAGCTGAATAACTATGTCTGTTGGTAAGTTGACATCGCTAGAGCCAATTATCGATGCATTTCAAACCCGTGTTTCTAATAACCAGAATGACAATGTAAACTCTGATTTACAAGCAAATGGCAAGGTCGTTTCAAAAGAAGAAATTGAAAAAACGCTTCAAGGAGCAAACAAGCTGATTGAACCCACTCAATTTCATCTGCAATTTGAATTACATGAAAAACTCAATGAATATTATGTCAAAGTCGTAGATAACCAAACAGAAGAAGTCATTAGAGAAATTCCTTCCAAGGAATGGCTTGATTTCTATGCGGCAATGACAGAAATTGTCGGTTTATTTGTAGATAAAAGAATGTAAGTGAAGGGAGAACATAAAAAATGGTCAATCGAATTACTGGATTTTCAAATGTGTTTGATATTGATGAAATCGTATCAAAGCTAATGAAAACTGAGCAAGCACCACTTGATAAAATGACACGCCAGAAACAAACACTTGAATGGCAAAGAGACAGCTATCGCGAGGTGAACTCGAAAGTCAAAGAATTAGATGATTTGATCAACAGTTTAAACTTAACGCGTCCAAGTACATATGGCGCAAAAAAGGTGACAAGCTCAAATGAATCTGCTGTCACAGCAACTGGATCAACAAATGCTGCCTCTGGCTCAATCAATGTCACCCAATTAGCGACAGCTTCCGTCTTCAGATCATCTGGTACATCTGGATTTACACCAACAAATGGCACGTTTACATTCGAAGTGACGACACCAGATTCGACAAAACCGAAAGCGGTGACGATCAATACTTCTGATACCGATACAATTGATGACATCGTGAAAAAGCTGAACAACTCGCAATTAGGTGTGACGGCTTACAAAGGACAGATCTTTGACGGATCAAACTATGTCGATACGGTCGCTCTCACTTCACGGACAACGGGAGAAGGTGTCAGTATTAAAGCAGCTGATGGTAATTCAGCTTCATTCTTCACTCAATTAGGCTTCCAAGTGGATGGAGATAACAAATTAGTTGCGACCACTCAAGGGCAAAAAGCACAATACGAGATTAATGGTCTGAAAATGGAAAATAACAACAATACATTTGAGCAAGCTGGTATTACGTACGAGCTTAAAGGGACAACCGATAAGCCTGTCAGCTTAAACGTTTCAACAGATGTCGATACAATCTTTGATAAAATTAAACAATTTGTTGATAAATACAATGAACTTGTTGAGCAGGTCAATGGCAAAGTCAATGAAAAAAGAAATAGGGACTATCATCCTTTAACAGCTGAAGAGAAAAAAGCAATGTCTGACAAAGAAGTGGAGCTATGGGAAACGACAGCGAAGTCTGGCTTGCTGAGAAGTGATTCCATTTTACGAGGTGGTGCCTCTAAAATAAGAAGTGATTTTTATGCTGATATTACGACAAGTGATGGGAATAGAATTCACATGACACAAATCGGAATTACCACTTCAGATAAATATAAAGATGGCGGAAAGCTTGTCATTGATGAACCGAAACTAAGAAAAGCCATTGAAGAAGACCCACAGAAGATCAGTCAAATATTTATGTCAGGTTCGCTAAATGTGGATTCAAAAGATAAAGATAAAGCGCAGCAGCAATATCAAGAACAAGGAATCATTCATCGTATCAAAAATTCCTTATCAGCCTTCACGAAGAGCATTCAAACTAAAGCTGGCAGCACAACAATGCAATTAAAGGAATACGGACTTGGTAAGGACCTTGATTCTTTAACAAAACGAATGGATACATTCCAAGATCGTTTAAAAATGGTTGAAACCCGCTACTACAAAAAGTTTAACGCCATGGATAGCGCGATTCAAAAGCTAAACAACCAATCTGGCTATCTTTCTCAACTGCTTGGACAATAATTGGAGGTTTATAACATATGGCAATACAGAACCCTTATGCCGCCTATCAGAAAAATTCTATTGAGACTGCAACACCTGCCGAGTTGACGCTTATGCTTTATGAAGGCTGCTTAAAGTTCATTAGACTAGCGAAGTATGCCATTCAAAAAGAGGATGCAGAAACGAGAAATGTGAACCTGAAAAAGGCTCAAAACATCATTCAAGAATTAAATGTTACCTTAAATCGTTCTTATGACGTATCAAAGAGTATGGCAAGTATGTATGATTACATTTATCGCAGACTGATTGAAGCCAATCTTCAAAATGACGAAGAGATGTTGAATGAAGTAGAGCAATACGTAACTGATTTTCGTGATGCATGGAAGGAAGTTATTCAAACCGATCGAAAAGGGCGCCACCACTCTATCGGGGGATCTCTATGAGTATTGTGGACCAGCTGTATGACCGAACATTAAAAATGGCAGCCGAAATAGCGGCAAATCCACAAAGTGACACCTTGGTTGAAGATTTTGATGCCTTTTTAATTGAGAGAGACGAATTAATGAGAGATATTCAGCATGAGCTGACGGATCAAGAAAAAGAGAAAATCAAAGAAATCATCCAAACAGATCAACAGATGGCGAAGCAATTAACTGTTATCCAAAATGGGATCAAAGCAGATATTCAAGCCATTCAAAAAAAGAAAACGAAACAGCTGAATTATCAAAATCCATACCAGCCTATGACGAGTGACGGCGTATATTACGATAAACGGAAATAATTAGGTGAGACCTGTGGCGTATCGTTCAGATGACTATATTTTATTAACCACATATTATGAACTTCTATATACGATAGAAGAGAGTCTAAAATATTTAGATGAAATTGAGAAGGATTTTGCTAAAACTGAAGGGGATCGGATCTTTAATGATCTGATCCATGCCTTCTTTCATTTAGAGACAACACATCCCCTTCTGCTTTCAATTATAGAAAATGAGCACTTTGCCAAAACGATTCGTTCGTTTGATCAAATTTTTTTAAGTTTTGATATACTAGCTTTCTATACATTCCCTTCAATACACTTCCAATCATTCCTTACATCATATTTTATACCTGAATATAGAAAGTGGATGGATGAAATACATGCCTGTATGAGGCCGTATGTCATTCATTAATTTTTGTTCAATTCAGACCATTCGGAGGAAATTATGAGACTAAAAAATCAATTTTTGTTTGGGCTTATTGTCATATGTGTATTGTTTGTCAGTATTTTAGGGTTCTCAAGCTTTATCTATTACAAAACAGATCAATCCTACAAGACGCTTCTCAGCAAAGAAGTGAAGCTTTATCAGACCTCACTGGAATTAGAGGCGCTTTTGCAAAAGCAGGAAGCGCAAATCAAAACCTATGTTGTCGTGCAAGATGCTGAAAATTTACAGAAAATTGAGCAAACATATGAAGAGATTAATAAAAAAACAACTGAAGCTTCAAAAATGAGCGCTGTCAAACAAGCAAAAAATCTATTAGATCAAATCTCAGAAAAAAATTATCTTTACTACACCTCAACGAACCGACTATTTAATTCATTGAATATGCAAAATCAAAAAGAATTCAACACCCGCCTCAGTCAAGAATTACAGCCTATCGAACAAGAAATACATACCTTCACAAAAGAATTTGCTCAAACCCAGTTGAAGCAACGTGACCAGAAAATCAATCAGCTCAATCAAGACAGTAATAAATTATTATTCACACTCATTCTAGTTAGTGCGGTCATTATTGTTGGCTTTTTGTTGATTGGGACAAGATTCGTTTATCGTATGACAAAGCCGATTGTGTCTGTCACAAATGCCGCGAGAAGAATGGCAGATGGTGATCTTACACTTGAAGAGATCGAAGTGACCTCTAAAAATGAGATTGGCCAACTCGGTACCGCTTTTAATCAAATGACGACTCATTTACGTCAGCTCATTTTACAGGTGCAACATGGATCAAGACAATTAGCTGATTCTGCTGCTCAGTTTGAGGAAACCATTCATGAAACCATATCGGCAAGTGAGCAGACGTCTAGTTCGATTGAACAGGTCGGTGAAGCTTCACGTGAACAATCAGACGCGGTCGGAAAAGTAGCTTCTGCGATTCAAGAAGTCTCGACTGGTATGCAAAATGCAGCTGAACACACATCCGATGTTTCGGGTCACTCAATTTCAGTGACTGAAAAGGCTGAAGAGGGTGCAGCTCTTATTCAGCAATTTGTAAAACAAATGAGCTCTATAAAAGCGTCTGTGAATGAACACCATTCCACAATGGCTCATGTACAAGGCCAGTTTACTGGCATTGAAGATTTGTTAGGTCATATCCATGCCATTGCTGACCAAACGAACTTGCTTGCTTTAAATGCTGCTATTGAAGCGGCAAGAGCTGGAGAACATGGAAGAGGCTTTGCGGTTGTAGCAGATGAAGTGAGGAAACTGGCGGAAGAATCTAGTCAGCTGACAGATCAAATTAGTCAATTACTCGCGAACGTGAACAAAGATACTGAAAAATCATCACATTCGATGACAAAGGTTGAGCAGGATGTAGCAGAAGGTGTGAAAGTATCGCAATTGTCTGAACAGAGCTTTCATGAAATTCTGGAATCTATTCGTGATATTTCAATGAAATCAGAAGAACTTTCAGCCACTGCAGAGCAAATTTCAGCTAGTACAGAGGAAATCTCTCAGACGGTTGGGGTCATCGAAGAAGGAGCCAAACGTAATTCAGAAGAGACGGAGTACATGTCTGCGGTTGTTGAAGAATCATTGGCGGCAAATGAAGAGATGAAAGCAGCGGCGGAAGATTTAAAAACCTTATCTCATTCGCTGAAAACATCCATTTCATCTTTCACGATTTAAACGTGAGCTGGTCTTTTTCAAGAATGAGCCGAATATATATTCATCACCTATCAAGCAACAGTTGAAGCACCGCAAAATTCGACAAATTTCAATGAATATTCACATTTTTTTTACGTTTGAGCAGGAGAAAAGGAGGGAAAAGTAGAAATAGGTTTACATATCCTTAATTTTAAAGGAGGCGTTCTTTACATGAATTACAATGTCAGAGGAGAAAACATCGACGTAACACCTGCACTAAGAGATCATGTCGAGAAAAAAATTGGAAAGCTGGAGCGTTATTTTGAAACAGACGTAGATGCTTCAGTCAACGTGAACTTGAAGTTTTACAATGATCAAGAATCTAAAGTTGAGGTTACCATTCCAATGACTGATCTAGCACTTCGAGCTGAGGTGCATAATGAAGATATGTACAATGCAGTAGACCTAGCAGCCAGTAAATTAGAACGTCAAATTCGAAAACACAAAACAAAAGTAAACCGTAAATTCCGCGAGCAAGGTGCCAAAAAACACTTATTTGCTGGAGGAAATGGGACGGCTGATGTAGCTGTTCAAGATGACGAAGAAATTGATGAAACAGAAATCGTCAGACAAAAACGATTCAATTTAAAACCGATGGATAGCGAAGAGGCCATTCTTCAAATGAACATGTTAGGTCATAGTTTCTTCGTCTTCACAAATGCTGAGACAAATTTGACCAATGTGGTCTATCGCCGAAATGATGGAAAATATGGACTCATTGAGCCAAACGCTTAATCTGATCTAAAAACAACCTAAAAAAAGTAAACCCGTTCCCTTCATAAGGGACGGGTTTTTTGTGCGAAATCATTGCAAATTCTTTGGAAATGAAGGAAGGTATGGTATGATAAATGCAGGTAAATATGGACCTGTCAATCTTTTGGACATGCCGAAAAATTGCATGAAATAGAGGAGCGTTATTATATGCTTGGAATCTTAAACAAAGTGTTTGATCCTACGAAACGTACGATCAGCAAATATGAAAAAAAAGCAAATGAAATCGAAGCTCTCGCACAAGATTTCGAGAAATTATCTGACGAGGCTTTACGAAATAAAACGATTGAATTTAAAGAAAAACTTGAAAAAGGACAATCCGTGGATGACCTGTTGGTTGAAGCATTTGCAACGGTTCGCGAGGCATCACGCCGCGTGACAGGAATGTTCCCGTTTAAGGTGCAGCTCATGGGGGGGATCGCGCTTCATGAAGGCAACATCTCTGAGATGAAAACAGGTGAAGGTAAAACGTTGACATCAACAATGCCTGTTTATTTAAATGCTCTTTCTGGAAAAGGCGTCCACATTGTGACAGTCAACGAATATTTGGCAAGCCGTGATGCAGAGGAAATGGGCAAGATTTTCGAATTTCTTGGCTTAACGGTTGGCTTAAACTTAAACAGCTTAGACAAAGATGAAAAAAGAGAAGCGTATGCCGCTGATATCACGTATTCAACAAACAATGAACTGGGCTTTGACTATTTACGAGATAACATGGTGCTTTACAAAGAGCAAATGGTTCAAAGACCGCTTCATTATGCCGTGATCGATGAGGTTGACTCCATCTTAATTGATGAAGCGAGAACACCTCTTATCATTTCTGGACAAGCTGCGAAATCTACAAAGCTTTACGTACAAGCCAATGCATTTGTTCGTACATTAAAAATAGAAGATGATTTCACATATGATATTAAAACAAAAAGTGTACAGCTGACAGAAAGCGGAATGACGAAGGCGGAAAAAGCATTCGGCATCGAGAACTTATTTGATGTTAAGCATGTTGCGCTGAACCATCACATCGCTCAGGCGCTGAAGGCACATGTTGCGATGCAAAAAGATGTGGATTATGTCGTTGAAGAAGGCCAAGTCGTTATTGTTGACTCTTTCACAGGACGTTTAATGAAAGGACGCCGTTATAGTGAAGGTCTGCATCAAGCTATTGAGGCAAAAGAAGGTCTCGAAGTGCAGAACGAAAGTATGACCCTTGCAACGATTACGTTCCAGAACTACTTCCGTATGTATGAAAAGCTATCTGGTATGACTGGTACAGCGAAAACGGAAGAAGAAGAATTCCGTAACATTTACAACATGCAGGTTGTGACAATCCCGACCAATCAACCAGTGGTTCGTGATGACAGACCTGATTTAATTTACCGCACAATGGAAGGTAAATTTAAAGCAGTGGCTGAGGATGTTGCGCAGCGCTATATGACAGGGCAGCCAGTTCTTGTCGGAACAGTAGCGGTTGAGACATCTGAGCTTATTTCTAAGCTGCTTAAAAATAAAGGGATTCCTCATCAAGTATTAAATGCGAAAAACCATGAGCGTGAGGCACAAATTATTGAAGAGGCTGGTCAAAAAGGAGCCGTCACCATTGCGACAAACATGGCAGGTCGTGGTACGGACATCAAGCTTGGCGAAGGCGTCAAAGAGCTTGGCGGTCTAGCTGTAATTGGGACAGAGCGTCATGAATCACGACGTATTGATAACCAGCTTCGCGGACGTTCTGGTCGTCAAGGAGACCCAGGGATTACTCAATTCTATCTCTCCATGGAAGATGAATTGATGCGCCGATTTGGTGCAGAGCGCACGATGGCGATGCTTGACCGCTTTGGCATGGATGACTCTACACCTATCCAAAGTAAAATGGTGTCTAAAGCCGTTGAATCATCTCAAAAACGCGTCGAGGGGAACAACTTTGATTCCCGTAAACAGCTTCTGCAATATGACGATGTACTTCGTCAGCAGCGTGAAGTGATTTACAAACAACGCTTTGAAGTCATCGATTCTGATAACTTAAAATCGATTGTCATCAATATGATTCAATCTTCAATTGAGCGGGCTGTTGGTTCTTATACGCCGAAAGAAGAGCTTCCTGAAGAATGGAAACTAGATGGGCTTGTTGAATTAATCAACACGAACTATTTAGATGAAGGAGCTATTTCGGTCAAAGATATTTATGGCAAAGAAGCAGATGAAATCACCTCCTTCATCATGGATCGTATTAAAGAAAAATACGATGCAAAAGAAGAAACATATGGTGATGAACAAATGCGAGAATTTGAAAAAGTCATCGTTCTTCGTGCGGTGGATTCAAAGTGGATGGATCATATCGATGCAATGGATCAGCTGCGCCAAGGGATTCATTTACGCGCGTATGCACAAACGAATCCGCTTCGTGAGTATCAAATGGAAGGATTTGCGATGTTTGAGCATATGGTTGCTTCAATCGAAGATGATGTAGCCAAATATGTCTTAAAATCAGAAATCCAAAACAACCTAGAACGTGAAGAAGTCGTTCAAGGTCAAACAACAGCTCATCAGCCTCAAGAGGGTGATGAGGAGAAGACAGTGAAAAAGAAGCCGGTACGTAAAGTCGTAGACATTGGACGAAACTCACCATGTCACTGCGGTAGCGGCAAGAAATATAAAAATTGTCATGGGAAGACAGAATAAGTAATGGAAAGAGGTGAAAACCTCTTTCTATTCATGTCAGCTCCCATACATCTATGAGGTGAAGGATATGGAATTAGTAGAAATTAGACAAGAGCTTGAAAATATGGCTAGCAGGCTAGCTGATTTTAGGGGGTCTCTTTGACCTCGAAACAAAAGAAGCCAAAATTGCAGAACTTGAAGCGACAATGTCAGAAGCTGATTTTTGGAATGATCAGCAAAAGGCACAAGGCGTCATCAATGAAGCCAATGCACTAAAGGATAATGTGAATGCATACCATGAGCTCAGTGAATCTCATGAAGAGCTGCAAATGACACATGACCTATTAAAGGAAGATTATGACGAGGAGCTTCATGCAGAGCTTGAAAAAGAGCTGAAGAACTTAACCAAGCAGTTTAACGAGTTTGAGCTGCAGCTTCTCTTAAGTGAACCATATGATAAAAACAATGCCATTCTTGAGCTTCACCCTGGTGCAGGCGGTACTGAATCACAGGACTGGGGTTCTATGCTTCTGAGAATGTATACTCGCTGGGCAGAGCGCAGAGGCTTTAAGGTTGAAACGCTTGATTATCTTCCTGGTGATGAAGCAGGAATTAAATCTGTGACATTGCTCATCAAAGGGCATAACGCATACGGGTACTTAAAAGCAGAAAAAGGTGTCCATCGTTTGGTTCGTATTTCTCCTTTTGATTCATCTGGCCGCAGGCATACGTCCTTCGTTTCCTGTGATGTCATGCCAGAGTTCAATGAAGAAATTGATATTGATATTCGGACAGAAGATATCAAGGTAGATACGTATCGTGCAAGCGGCGCAGGTGGACAGCACGTCAATACGACTGACTCTGCCGTTCGTATCACACACATACCAACCAATGTTGTGGTCACATGCCAAACAGAAAGGTCACAAATCAAAAACAGAGAACGTGCGATGAAAATGCTGAAATCGAAACTTTATCAAAGACGGATCGAAGAACAGCAGGCTGAATTGGATGAAATTAGAGGAGAGCAGAAAGAAATTGGCTGGGGAAGCCAAATTCGCTCTTATGTATTCCATCCGTATTCTCTTGTGAAAGACCATCGAACCAATACGGAGATGGGAAATGTTCAAGCGGTCATGGATGGAGATTTAGATTCATTTATCGATGCTTACTTACGTTCGAAATTATCATAAAAACTCGGCTTCTTGCTGGGTTTTTTTAATTGTGAGAAAATATAATGAATATAAAGGAATACATATGCCATACTGACTCTATATCCTTTGTATGATGAAATTAGCAAATAAAGGGGGAAATATTTTGGGATTAACACCATTACAAGAGACGTGGGATTTAGATGCCTTTTTTAAAGGAGGCAGTTCTTCACCAGAATTTAAAACATACCTGCAACACATTCAGCAGCTATTAGATGAATTAAGACAAAAGGTCGATGCCTTTTCAAAAGAAGATACACACATTGAAAGCAGGTTAACGTCTGTCCTTGACACGTATGAAACCACATATAAAAAACTGTCTCAAGCAGGTTCATTTGTATCCTGTCTTCAATCTCAAAATACAAAGGATATGAAGGCTGGCAGTCTTCGAGGTACGATAGCCAAGCTTGAAGCTGATTTAGGTACCATTCTTGCGCTGTTTGATCAAGCGCTTGCTGCCATCTCTCCTGGAAAATGGGAAGATCTCTTGAATTCAGAGGCCTTTTCAGATGTACGCTACATATTAAATGAACGCAGAGAGCGCGTGAAGGATCAATTGCCTGTTGAACAAGAAACGTTGATTCAAAAGCTAGCCGTAGATGGCTACCATGCGTGGGATGAGCTTTATTCTAGCTTGGTGAATAAGATTATGATTCCATTTGAACAAGATGGTGAAACGCAGATGATCTCTGTCGGCCAAGCGGAAAATGCGATGGATGATTCAGATCGTGAAGTCAGAAAGGCCGTATATCATAACTTAGAGCACGCATGGACACAGGATGAACATCTATTTGCAAGCACGCTTAATCATCTGGCAGGTTTCCGTTTACAAGTATATGAAGCAAGAGGCTGGGATCATATTTTAAAAGAGCCGCTTGATATTTGCCGGATGAAACAAGAAACCCTTGATGCAATGTGGTCTGTGATTGATGAACATAAGCAGCCATTCATTGATTACTTACATCGAAAGGCTGACATGCTTGGAGTGGATAAGCTAAGCTGGTTTGATGTTGGGGCTCCTATTGGCAGTGAAACCAAGATCTATCCCTATCAAGAAGCAGCTGCTTTTATTGTGAAACATTTCGCTGGATTTGGAAAAGAGCTTGCTGCCTTTACAGAAAAAGCCTTTAATGAACGCTGGGTAGAAGCTGAGGATCGTCCAAACAAACGAGTAGGCGGTTTTTGTACAAATTTTCCTGACAGCGGGGAGTCACGCATTTTTATGACCTTCTCAGGAAGTCCATCCAATGTGGCGACACTCGCGCATGAGCTTGGTCATTCGTTCCATCAGGAAGTGATGCAGGATGTTCGCATTCTTAATCGCAAATATGCGATGAATGTAGCTGAAACGGCGTCGACATTTGCAGAAATGATTGTGGCTGATGCTTCATTAAAAGAAGCGGCAAATGAAGAGGAGCGTCTCAGTTTGTTAGAGGATAAGCTTCAGCGGAGTGTAGCATTTTTCATGAACATTCAATCTCGTTTCTTATTTGAACAGAGTTTTTATGAAGAGCGTAAACAAGGAGAAGTGCCGGCGGATCGGTTGAATGAGCTGATGGTAGAAGCGCAGAAGGAAGCCTTCGGTGACTCTTTAGATGAATACCATCCACATTTCTGGGCGTCTAAGCTGCATTTCCATATCACAGGTGTACCGTTTTATAATTTCCCATACACATTTGGCTACATGTTCTCACTAGGGATTTATGCAAAAGCCTTGCGGGCTGGTACTTCGTTTGAAGAGAAGTACATTGCATTACTAAAGGATACAGCTTCAATGACAGTAGAAGATTTGGCTCATAAGCATTTAGGCGTCGATCTTACCCAAAAAGCCTTTTGGGAGGAAGCCATTGGTTTAGCTGTAGCAGACGCTGAAGAGTTTTTAGAAGCGACGAAAAAGTAAAAATGAAAAGCTCCTATTACGGGAGCTTTTTTGCTGGTTTTAGCCATTCAAGCATGGTCTGAATGATATCCTTTTGCTGCGTGAGGGCTAGAATGTCCGCAGGCTGATCACCTTTTTGTTTGCCGTACATGCCAAACTGAGCATGGTTCCCGCCTTTTATTTCATGGTAAACGGTTTGAGACGGCAGATTTGTTTTCGATTTCTTGATTTTCTCTTGTGTCGCAAGCCCATCCTTTTCACCTGATATAGAGAGTACGTTCAAGGACGATGATTTCAAGTTATCTGATGCTGGATAAGACGCAAAGAAAAAGAGACCGTCGAGCTTGCGCTGGTTTTTTTCTGCAAACATAGCGGCAGCTGTTCCGCCTAGTGAATGACCGCCAATATACCAGTGTTTGATCGTTTGATGAACTTTCATAATATCGTGTGCTTTGTTTGTATTAAAAATCGCAAACGAAAATGGCATGTCAGGGATAAAGACAGAATAACCTTTTTTCATCAGTTCATTCCCAATATAGGTATACGCAATTGGTTCCACCTTTGCCCCGGGATAGAGAATAATACCAGTATCGCTTTTTGCTGATGCAAATGTATACACATCGTTTTTATGTTCCACTTGCTCGATGTTCACTTGCTTTTTTAATGCGGCGGATGGTCCGTATGTAAAGCAGCTCCATGTATAGAAAGCACCAAAAGCCAAGATGATCAGTGCAAGTAATGTCATGCCTGTTATCTTCAGTATTTTCTTCATCGCATGTCCCTTCTTTCTCATGTACATATTAAATATACCATCATTTGCTCCTATGCCAAACGGCAAGCACGCTGATCCGTTTGTGTGATAAAGTATTAATCCATTAGCACTGCATTTGGCTGTTATTTACATTCGTTTTAGAAGGGCTTAAAATAGGTGTGCATTCAGAAGTAACGGAGGAAGAAAGACATGAAGCAGGGACATTCACAATTATGGATTGAAGCGAAAAATTACTTGTTCATTTTAATCGGATCAGCCATTGTGGCGATTGGATTTAATACGTTATTATTACCTAATCAGATTGCTGCAGGTGGAGTGAGCGGTATTAGTACGATTATGCAGTCATTCGGCTTTGAGGCGGCGTATGTGCAATGGGGACTCAATATTCCGCTGTTTATCGCTGGTTTTTATTTATTAGGCGGGACATTTGGCGTGAAAACGCTCGTTGGCTCTATTTTTTTACCTTTGATGGTGTTTGTCACAAGACATATTGCACCTGTGACACATGAAGCGCTCTTAGCAGCCATTTTTGGCGGAGTGGTGATTGGGATCGGAATAGGGCTCGTGTTCCTTGGAAATGGATCAACAGGTGGAACGGCGCTCGCTGCCAAAATCATCAATAAATATACAGGCCTCACGCTTGGCACCTGTTTAGCGATGATGGATGGCCTAATTGTCCTGGCTGCGATGACTGTTTTTGGGATTGAAGAGGGACTGTACGCTGTCATTGGTGTGTTTATTTCAAGTAAAACGATTGATGTCGTACAGGCCGGCTTCAGTCATTCGAAAATGGCGATGATCATTACAGGGCATGAGGATGAGGTCAGGCAGGCAGTATTTGATCAAATTGACCGTGGTGTCACAAAGATCTCAGCAGTCGGTGGATATACCGACCATGACCGTCCAATTCTGATGTGTGTCGTTGGGCAGTCACAATTCACAAAGTTGAAACAAGTGGTGAAAGCAATCGATGCATCAGCATTTGTCATCGTAATGGATGCAAAAGAGGTGCTTGGTGAGGGTTTTAAAAGGGCGTAAACAAGGATATAATAGCGTTGACCAAATGATTGTAAGGGAGGGAAATTGATGAAAAAAAGCGGATTAATGATGCTGTTTGCAGTGATGCTTCTTGTTCTTGCGGCTTGTGGAGGAAATTCAAGCAGCAGTGACAAAGAAGGCAGCAAAAGTGCTTCAACTGTGAGCAGTGGTGAGGAAATTTATCAGCAAAACTGTATTGGCTGTCATGGGAAAGACCTATCTGGTGGAGGCGGACCAAGCCTGAAAGAAGTAGGGAAGAAATATAATGAAAGCCAAATCGCAGATATTGCACAGAATGGTAAAGGCTCTATGCCAAGCGGAATGGTAGATGAGAAGCAAGCAAAAGAAGTGGCAAAATGGCTTGCAGAGAAAAAATAAAACCTTTGTCTAATCGACAAGGTTTTTTTGTTTTTATATGTAGAAAAAGACTTTTGAATAGTATGAAAACGTATTATATTAAATTTTATTAAAAAAATAAGGGTAAAAAGACATGTTTATCGGTTTTAATTGTTCTTTTTACCTTTTAACTATAAGTTTTGAAATATAAATGTAATACCATTGCGTCGATTCATGACGTATAATTGGAGTTGTTGAAATTTAGACGATTCATTTTTTTCATCTTTTTGGATGAAAAGGACATAAATTGCTTGTACGTATCGAAGGGTATGTGCGTGACCATACATAACGTTTTTTGACGATAAGTGTCAAAACATCATGATAAGCTGTTAGTCAGCAATAAGAAAAGATTAGGTGATTACATGATTGAAATGAAGGAAGTCTACAAGATCTATCCTAACGGTGTAAAGGCGATCAATGGAATCAATGTCTCTATCCACCCAGGAGAGTTTGTGTATGTTGTTGGTCCCAGTGGTGCTGGTAAATCCACTTTCATCAAAATGATGTATCGTGAAGAGAAGCCAACCAAAGGGAAAATCTTAATTAATAGCAGAGATTTAGCCTCAATTAAGGAAAAAGAAATTCCTTACGTAAGAAGAGAAATTGGCGTAGTATTCCAAGATTTCAAACTACTTCCAACCCTCACGGTGTTTGAGAATGTGGCATTTGCTCTTGAAGTCATTGGGGAACAGCCTCATATCATTAAGAAAAAAGTGCTGGATGTACTTGATTTGGTACAGCTCAAGCACAAAGCACGACAATTTCCTGACCAGCTGTCTGGCGGTGAACAGCAGCGTGTATCTATCGCTCGCTCGATCGTGAATAGTCCTGAGGTTGTCATTGCAGATGAGCCGACAGGAAACCTTGATCCAGACACATCTCTGGAAATCATGAAGACACTTGAAGAGATTAATAACCGCGGAACAACAGTCGTCATGGCGACACACAACAAAGAAATTGTAAACAGCATGAAGAAACGTGTCATCGCAATCGAAGATGGAATGATTGTGCGTGACGAAGCAAGAGGGGAGTACGGCATTTATGATTAAAACTCTCTCGCGGCATTTACGTGAGAGCTTCCGTTCACTTGGAAGAAACACGTGGATGACATTTGCATCAATTAGTGCGGTCACTGTCACATTGATTTTAGTTGGGGTTTTTCTTGTGATTATGCTCAACTTGAATAACATGGCATCGAACGCTGAAAAAGAAGTAGAAGTAAAAGTGTTAATCGAATTAACGGCGAATCAAAAGCAGCAGGATGAATTAAAAGCAGAAATTGAGAAGATTCCTGAAATCAGTGATGTGAAGTACTCATCAAAAGATGACGAACTAAAAGCGCTGATTAAAAGCTTTGGTGAAAATGGACAATCCATGGGACTTGTTGATCAAGAAAACCCATTAAACGATGCGTTTATTGTGAAAACATCTGATCCACACGATACACCAAAAGTAGCGAAGAAATTAGAAAACTTAAAGGGTACGTATAAAGTAACCTATGGAAAAGAAGAAGTCAGCCGACTCTTTAATGTGGTCGGAGTGGCGCGAAATGTAGGTATTGCGCTCATTATTGGGCTTTTATTTACAGCCATGTTCTTGATCTCTAATACGATCAAAATTACGATTTTTGCTAGACGTAAAGAAATCGAGATTATGAAACTCGTAGGTGCAACGAACTGGTTTATCCGCTGGCCATTCTTTATTGAAGGATTACTGCTTGGTGTATTTGGTTCTATTATACCAATAGCTCTATTGCTTGGCACATATCAATATGCAGTGGGCTGGGTGGCACCGAGAGTACAAGGCTCATTTATTTCCATGCTTCCATATAACCCGTTTGTCTATCAAGTTTCACTGGTCCTTCTATTGATCGGTGCAATCATTGGTGTATGGGGAAGCTTGACGTCCATCCGTAAATTCTTAAAAGTATAAATCTATTTTTGATGGCAGCACTCGAGAATTTGATAGAAGGTGTGACCGGTTGAACCGATTCATCCGGTCGACTCTTTATGCAGGCAGTTGTCATAGGAGGGGAATATCGTTTTGAAAAGAAAGCTGATGATGGCTGGAATGGCAGCATTTATTGGAACAACGTGGCTATACATTCCAGGGAACGAGAATCGTGCATTCGCATACGAAGACCTAGATCAAAAACGTCAACAAATCGAAGAGAAAACATCAAAGACTGAATCCACTTTGAAGAAAAAGAAATCAGAGCTGGCTAAGCTTGAAAAGAAAGAATCCAAGCTCAAAAAAGAAATTGAAAAGATTGACCACAAGGTAAGTGCTGCAACTGAAAAAGTCGCTGAAAAAGAAAAAGAAGTCAAACAAACGAAGCAAGAGATCAAGAAACTAAAAAAAGACATTCAAGTCATCAATGATCGAATTGAAAAAAGAAAAGCTATATTCAAAGATCGAATTCGTTCGATGCAAAAAAGCGGCGGTACGATCAACTATTTAGATGTGCTGCTGGGTGCTCGCAGCTTTAGTGATTTTGTCGGTCGTGTTGGAGCTGTCACAACCATTGTCGAAGCAGACAAAGACATGATTACAGAACATGAAAATGATTTAAAGCTGGTGGAGCAAAAAGAAGCAGAGCTAAATAATCAGCTAAATGGACTTGAAACATCTCTGAAAGAGCTAGAAGAGTTGAAAAAGGATTTGTCTAAACAGCAAAAAGAAAAAGAGAAAATCTTAGGGGATGTAACAGATAAAAAGAACCATGCCCATGATGAATTAGGCAAACTTGAAAATGAACAAGAAATTCTAGCGAACCAAAAAGCGGCTGTGAAGTCTGAGGAAGCACGCCGCCAAAAGGAAGAAGCGAAGAGAGCAGAACAAGCAGCTGCTGAAAAAAGTGCACCTGCACCTCAAAGCGGCGGCTCGGATCAAGTATCTGATACACCAGCAAGCAGCTCCGGCTTTATTAAACCAGCTGCTGGCCGATTCTCATCTGGCTTTGGCGGACGTTCAGGCGGACAGCACTACGGTTTAGATATTGCAGCAAAAGGCACAGTATCTGTCGTCGCAGCTGCAGCTGGAACAGTCACGAACTCAAGCTACTCATCGAGCTACGGGAATGTGATATTCATTACGCATAATATCAATGGACAGACCTATCAAACGGTATATGCCCACCTGTCTACAAGAAGTGTGTCCACAGGGCAGAGAGTCGAGCAAGGACAATTCCTTGGATATATGGGGAATACAGGCCAATCACATGGTCAGCATCTCCACTTTGAAATTCATAAAGGATTATGGAATGGCGCTAAATCAAATGCAGTCAATCCAGCGCAATATATCCGCTAATCAAAAAGGCCGATAACATCATGTTATCGGCCTTTTTGATTCTAAATGAAATTAAAATAACAGCAGTAAACCGGCAATAATAGGTGTTAACAGTACAGCCGATTTCAATAAGAGCTTCGGTGCAAGGCGTGTGAATTTTGCGCCAATAAATGCCCCTAATACTGTTCCGATTAAAATTTGAATCAGCAAGATAAAATCAACATAGCCCTCTGTAATATATCCAATTCCACCACCGATGGAAATCGGAATAATGACAAGCATTGTCGTGCCAACTGCCTGTCGAATGGAAAGTCTCAGTAAAATCAAAAGTCCTACTTGAATAAATGGTGCAGACCCGATACCAAACATACCTGACAGCAATCCGGATACAAGTCCTAAAATAATACCCCTTATGAGCAGCTGACGTGAAGAAAGCGGCTGATGCTCAGTGTCTTCCTTAAGAACAAATAATTTGATCATCATAAACACAGCGGATAAAAAGAGCATTCCAGCTGTTAAATAGTGCAGACTTTCTTCTGGAATAAAAGGAGCAACCTTAGCTCCTGCAAAAGAAGCAACACAAGCCAAAGCTCCGACAATCAAACCAGATTTCAGCTGAATATTCCCTTCCCGGTAGTGGCTGTATGCACCTGATAACGTCGTAAATGCCATTGCGGCTAAAGACGTCCCGAGTGCGGTATGGATAGGGATATCAAAAATTAACGTAAGCAATGCGATGACAAAACCAGCCCCGCCTGCTCCTACAAATCCTAATAAAATTCCTAATAAAAGCATCGTCAATATAATATACATAGCGAAGACTCCTTCTCGATCATAACAAAATAAAAATTACACCTAATGAAATGATTAGTCAAGCCTTCGCGGGAGAATGTCTTTACATGAAATCCCTTCTTCTGGCATATAATAACTCAGGTCATCAGGAAGAGTTGAAGAAGGAGGCCAAATATGAAAAAACAAATCGCATCTATTATGGCAAGTGTCGTTCTATTAATAAGTGCAGGGGTGATGACGCATAAAGAGGGAACTCATGCGGAGTCACCGCAAGCAGCTGTTGCAATGGCTGGACAAGCTCAATCAAGTGATAAGGCGAAAGAGAATGGGATGGAGAAAATCGAGAAAGCCTATGACCTGATATCGAATGAATATGTAGAGGAAGTGGATCGCCAAAAGCTGCTTGAAGGCGCCATTCAAGGAATGCTTTCAACTTTAAATGATCCGTATTCAGTATACATGGACAAGCAAACCGCCAAGCAATTTTCTGATTCGCTTGATTCTTCTTTTGAGGGAATTGGGGCAGAAGTGGGAATGGATGAAGGAAAAATCATTATCGTCTCTGCCTTTAAAAAATCCCCTGCGGCAAAAGCAGGTCTAAAGCCGAAAGATGAAATCATCAGCATTGATGGTGAGCCGATGAAAGAAAAAAGCTTAAACGATGCTGTACTGAAAATCAGAGGAAAAAAAGGAACATCTGTCGCTCTGAAAATCAGACGAAATGGGATTGAAAAAGAGTTAACATTCCATATCAAACGAGAAGAAATTCCGCTTGAAACCGTGATTTCTTCTGTGAAAGAGGTAAATGGTCATAAAACGGGCTATATCGCGATCTCTAGCTTTTCTGAAGATACTGCGAAGGATTTCACGTCAAGCCTGAAACAACTCGAGAAAAAGGGCATAGAAGGTCTTGTGCTGGATGTGAGAGGGAACCCTGGCGGCTATCTGCAAAGTGTAGAAGACATTTTGAAGCATTTTATTACGAAGGATCAGCCTTATATTCAAATTGCAGAACGGAACGGCGACAGGAAACGGTATTTTTCAAAACGGAAAGAACAGAAGCCTTATCCAGTCAATGTCTTAATCGATAAAGGCAGTGCATCCGCTTCTGAAATACTTGCTGGTGCTATGAAAGAAGCCGGAAAATATGAAGTCGTCGGTGATGTCTCCTTTGGGAAAGGTACTGTGCAGCAGGCGGTTCCAATGGGTGACGGCAGTAACATTAAATTAACGCTTTATAAATGGCTCACGCCAAAAGGGAATTGGATTCACAAAAAAGGTGTCGTACCGACAATTGCGATTCATCAGCCAGATTACTTTACCGTAGGCCCACTTCAACTGAAAGAACCGCTTCAGCTGGATATGAACAATGAAGAAGTGAGACAAGCACAGACGCTGTTAAAGGGATTGTCATTCGACCCCGGCAGAGTAGACGGCTACTTTGATGAAGAAACGAAAAAGGCAGTTCTAGCCTTCCAAAGCACATACAATCTCGATAAATCAGGTGTGATTGATCTGAAGACAGCGAAAATGATGAACAAAATGGTGGATGAAGTGAAATCCTATGAGAAAAATGATCTTCAACTGCAGACTGCACTAAAAGCACTATATCTTAAAAAATAAAGAGGCGAATAAATGCCTCTTTTTTTTGGTTCATAAGTGTCACGAACATGTAATAGTTTATTCTTAAAAATAAATTATATCGAGAAATATATTCATTTATTTTACAAAAAACATAACATTCCTTCGATTTTACCCGATAACATATTTATATAAGAGACTTTCTGTTGATTTAAACATGTCATGAAAATGAAACTTTTGAAAGTTGTATGTTACATAAATAATTCTTACAATATAAAGTAGCACTCATTTTAAATATTTTATTTTTTGCGGATATTCAGCTTGAGCATTAAGCTGTACCGAGGTTTGCGCTTTTCTTAAAAGAACTAGTAAATGGGGGTACACAATTGAAAAGGGCAAGTATTGTGAGAGAGAAAAAATATTACGAGTTGGTAGAGGAGCTTAAGAGTCGTACGAAAGATGTGACGTTTTCCGCTACAAAGGCATTAAGTCTGCTCATGCTGTTAAGCAGGTACTTGGTCAATTACACAACGGTAGAATCAGTCGACGAAATCGATGAAGACTGTGCTGAGATATACTTCAATTATTTAATGGATAATCATAAGAGACTTGGTATAAACTTAACCGACATCAAGAGGTCGATGCAGCTGCTCGGCGGCATACTAGATGTAGATGTCAATCACTACTTAAAAGATTTTTCACTGTCGAATGTCACACTATGGATGAATCAGGAGAAATAAACCTGGTGTCAAGCATCGATTTATTTGATAGAATAAGAGAAAATGCTTGACTTGGGCGGTGAACGATAATGAGCTCGGAGTGGATGGGAGCTGGATTAAAAGCGGTCGGTCTGTTTTTAATCCACCCTCTTTTTTATTTCATGATATTAATCAGCCTGTTACATGGCTACATCCGCGTAAAGCGGGAGAGAAAAGCGTTTCAAACAAGAATAGAAGATGTATACGATGAACTTAAATTTACATATTCAAAGGGATGGATTCTAGGGATTTGCCTATCCGTCATTTCAGTAGGCTTAGGGATTTCCCTCCCGCCTGGATTCATCGTGCTGATTGCAGCGATGACCATCGTTTGCTCTTTATTCTTTAAGGCGAGTGCGCTTTCGTCTGCATACACACTCGGTTTCAGTTTTATTGCGGTACTTGGACTAATGTATGTCCAAGTGAGCCATTCTTGGCTGCCGCAGCTCTCAATGATGAATGCATCAGCCGTTGTTATTTTGCTAGGTCTTTTATTAATGACCGAGGGGATTCTAGCCTATCGAACGGCGCATTTACGAACATCGCCTGCAATGGTGATGAGTGCGAGAGGACTTTTGATTGGCCAGCAGCGGGCAAACCGCCTGTGGCTTTTACCGCTTGTTTTGCTGATGCCGGCAGGTGAATTTACTTCTTCTCTGCCATGGTGGCCGGTGCTTCAAGTACACGATCAAAGCTTTTCATTTATTTTGATTCCATACATCATCGGTTTCGGGCAGCGGATTCAAGGATCACTGCCAATTGTGAGCATTCAAATTACGGCACGGCGTATTCTCATGCTTGGACTCGCTGTTGCTTTACTAGGTGCTGCAAGTATTTGGTTTGAGCCGATTGCATGGGGAGCTGTATTGATAGCGATTGTCGGAAGAGCTTTCCTCTCATGGAAACAGAGAGTCAATGACAATGCGGCTCCATTCTACTTCTCTAAGCGTAATCAAGGGCTGATGGTGCTGGGAATCATTCCGAATACACCTGCAGCTGATTTAAAGCTTGAGATCGGAGAAGTCATTACAAAGGTGAATGGAATTGAAGTCAAAACCGTTTCGGAATTTTACGAAGCCCTTCAAACCAATCGTGCTCTGACAAAGCTTGAGATCATTGGCTTGAATGGTCAGACAAGGTTTGAGAAACGCGCTTCTTACGAAGGGGAGCATCATCAGCTTGGCATCCTGTTTGTGAAGGATGATCCACAGCAAGAATCAACGGCGATTTCATCATAAAAAAAAGCTGCTAGAGATGGCAGCTTTTTTCTTTTGGACGAGCTTCTTTTCCATAGGATTCGCCCCATTCACGCATAGCGAAGATGATGGGTTTTAAAGTATCTCCAAGAGAAGTGAGTGAATATTCGACACGAGGAGGGACCTCCTCATAGACTTTTCTGTGAACAACGCCGTCTTGTTCTAGCTCGCGCAATTGCAGCGTGAGAACACGCTGAGAAATTCTTGGCAGAAGCCGGCGTAATTCGTTGTATCGTTTTGGACCGCAAGTCAAATGATAAAGGATCACTCCTTTCCATTTTCCTCCTATTACACTCGTTGTGGTTGAAACGGGACAGCCATGATTGACAATACTGACTGGATTGGATGGTGCACTCATCTTTACACTCCTTTCTAAGACGAAATGGGTGATAAACGAACATGATTGTACCTAACGAACAAAAATGTGCGTACTTGAATCAATGGAAGCTTTTCTTTTACCATAGAGATATCACATCACACATTCGGGCTGTTTGTTTTATTATCATAACAATTTCTATATGGGAATGGAAAGAAATTGGATTGATGAAACTTCTCACCCTAATCGTTCACTAGAAAGGATGAATACCATGCGAGACAAAGAGCAATTAAAAAAAGAAATCATTGAGGCGTATGAATTCCGTCATGCGACAAAAGAGTTTGACCCGACGAAAAAGATTCCAGAAGATGACTTTGCGTTCATTTTAGAAACAGGAAGACTTTCCCCAAGCTCTGTCGGATTTGAGCCTTGGAAATTTCTCGTCGTTCAAAATGAAGCATTTAGAGAGAAATTAAAAGAATATACATGGGGTGCGCAAAAGCAGCTTCCAACTGCCAGCCATTTTGTGATCATTTTGGCAAGAACAGACGCCCGGTATGATTCAGCATATGCAGAATACATCAACAAGGAAATCAAGGGAATGACAGACGAAACGTTTGAAATGGTAAAAGAACGCTACAAAGAATTCCAAGAGAATGATCTTCATTTGATGGAAAATGACCGTACGCTCTTCGATTGGGCTTCCAAACAAACGTATATTGCCCTTGGAAATATGATGACAGCCGCGGCACAAATCGGCATTGATTCATGCCCTGTTGAGGGATTCAGCTACGATGAGATTCATCGTATTCTTAAGGAAGAAGAATTACTTGAAGATGGTCAGTACGACATCTCTGTCATGGCAGCCTTTGGGTATCGAGTCATTGAGCCAAAGCGCGGCAAAACGCGTCGTCCGATGGATGAAGTAGCCGTTTGGATTCGTTAAAAGAAAATGTCTGAAAAAGGCTGTTGACAATTGCGTGGTTAGTCAGTATATTTAAAAAATAAAATCTTTGATAAATAGACAAATTGACTATAAAACGCTTTGACTTGAGAATAGTAAATGAATATCCGTTTTCTAAGAGAGCTGCGGGGTGGTGCAACGCAGTAAAACGAATCATTGAACTCGCTCAAGGAGCGGCAAGACTGAATGAATAGTAAGTCTTTACGTGTGACCTCCGTTATCGGGTTTCAAGTTGGATTCAGCTATGTCTGAATCAATAAGAGTGGTAACGCGGTTGCAAGGTCAGTCGTCTCTTCAAGGAGATGACTGGCCTTTTTATATGCTTTTATCTTATATTTGTCTGAAGATTCAAATTTAAAGGAGCTATAGAAAATGGAAAAGGAACATGTGCAGTTAAAACGAACAATGACGTCAAGGCATATCATGATGCTCGCACTTGGCGGTGCCATCGGTGCTGGTCTGTTTAAAGGAAGCAGTTCTGCCATTGATATCGCGGGCCCTGCTGTCATTTTGGCATATATGATTGGTGGTCTTATTTTATTATTTATTATGCAAGGACTTGCCGAAATGACGGTTGCACGACCTGGCGCTAGAACATTTCGTGATTTAATTGAACCTGTGTTAGGCAAATACCCCGCCTATTTCTTAGACTGGATCTATTGGAAAATGTGGGTGCTGAACATTGCAGCAGAAGCGATCGTGTCTGCAATCTTTATTCAGTACTGGTTCCCGCAAGTACCAATATGGACACTTGTGTTAATCATTTCACTTGTTGTGACATTGATCAATGTTTGTTCAGTCAAAATGTTTGCTGAGACAGAATACTGGTTAGCCTCTATAAAAATTGCTGTCATTCTTTTATTTATTATCATTGGGTTAACGATGCTGTTTGTCTCATTCGGACAGCATGCAGCACCGGGATTATCCAACTTAACCGACCACGGGGGATTTTTCCCGAATGGAACGGGCGGCTTAATTGCGGCAATGCTGGTGGTCGTGTATTCATATGGGGGAACTGAAATGATTGGGGTCACATTAGCAGAAACAAAAAACCCTGAAAAAGTCATCCCAAAGGCCATTCAAAGTACATTTGTACGAATCATCGGTTTTTATGTACTTCCGTTCTTCATCATCGTCAGCTTGATTCCTTGGAATCAAGTAAACAATGAGCAAGTGAGTCCATTCGTCACGGTGTTTGCAACGATTGGTGTGCCATATGCAAGTGATATCATGAACGGGATTATTTTACTAGCGATCTTGTCTTCTATGAACTCTGGTCTGTATGCTTCTTCAAGGGTACTATTTACACAGGCGATGGATGGCCGTGTATGGAAAGGTTTTTCTAAGCTGTCGAAACAGCAGGTGCCAGTCAGAGCAATTCTAGTATGTACATCTACTTTGTATGCAGCCGTATTAATCTCTCTTTTTGTAGGAAGTCAAACCTTTAATTATTTAATGGGATCTTTAAGCTACACAGTCTTATTCATCTGGTTTATTATTGCTGTCGGGCATCTAAAGTCTCGAAGCGTAACAGCACCAGGAGGATATCGCGTCAAGCTGTATCCTTTCACGACATGGTTTTCTGTCATTGCGATCATTGCCATTTTTATTGGCGTAGTATCAACAACTCCGATCGTTCAAACCTTGGTCACAATGGGTATCTATCTCATCATCACTCTTTCTTTCTTCATCAATAGAAAGCGGTTTGAAACAGCTGTTTAATTTAAAAGCGTGCAGGACTTTTGAAGAAGGTCTGGCACGCTTTTTTAATGTAGTTTTATTGTTTGAACTGAAGCAATCGACTCTCCTTTTGAAAGGAATTGATGCATAAAAGTAGATGATCAAAAAGGGGCTGAAAATAGCTGTTCGAATTTAGACGACTGATGCACATATATGGATCAAGCGAATGACCCTACCTATAAAATCTAATTTGTTATGTCATAGGCAGGTCTTCATCGATCGGAGTATTTGGCAGCTGAATGATGGCTGTCGTACTGCATCCTGGCTCAGATTGAACATCGAACGTGCCATGATGTTTTTTCATGATTTGATAGACAATGGCTAGTCCAAGACCGGAGCCGCCATCTTTTCTCGTACGTGCCTTATTTACTCGGTAAAATCGCTCAGAAACATGTGGAAGGTCTTCTTTTGGAATGCCGTTGCCCTCATCTGTCACTCTCAATTCAGCCATATGCTGGTGAACTAGTAATTCAATCGAGATCGATTTTCCAGAGGGAGTGTAATGAATGGCATTGTCCAGTAAATTACGAACCACTTGTTGCAGCCGATCGCTATCGCCATACACAATACAATCCTCATCAAGTGTTCGTTTCAGATAAATGCCTTTTTGATTAGCGATAAATGCCATTTGATCAAGAACGTCATGAATCAGCTGTGCAAAGACAATTGGCTCCATCGTTAGTGGATAAGAATCACCTTCTAGCTGCGCAAGGTCTAAAAGATCGTGCACAAGCCGGCTTAAACGTGCGGCCTCATCCTGGATGATGTGCATTCCTTTTTTTTGATCAATGATCCCTTCTTCAATTCCTTCAGCATATCCTTTCATATAACTTAGCGGAGTCCGAAGTTCGTGAGAGACATTCGCAAGAAATTCCCTGCGGTGCTGCTCAACTTTTTCAAGGGTAGAAGACAGTTTGTTAAAGGAGCGGCTCAGCTGGTTTAACTCATCTCCGTTTTTGGTCACAGCCATACGTTTTGAAAAATCACCAGATTCCATTTCCATAGCAATTTCTTTCATTTGATTAATTGTCCGCACGACTTTATTGGAGCTTTTATATCCGATAAAGAAAATCAGGAGCAGGATCAATAAAATGGATATGCCAAGTGTCAATCTGATTTGGACAAAGGGTTCATACACATCCGATAAGGGCATGGATAGAAAAATTGTCCCCGATAGCTCATCTTTGCTTGAGAAAACAGGGATAGCGATGCCAAGAATATCTTGATGAAACTGTGAGTGTTCTCTAATCAGCACGACGGTTTCCCCTTGAAGGAGCTTTTGGCGTTCCTTGAACGTAATGAGATTATCATTTGTGTTCGTATCAAAAGGAAGACCACTTGAAAGCTCCATTGGGTCATCTGTAAAAATAATGTTCGCCTGACTTGAGTCGTTTGCCCATTTTATTCTATCGGTAAAATACGTATCTTTCCCGTGTTTATGATAGATTTGTGCCAACTTTTTACCTTGTAAACTTAAGGAATCGATCTGTTTATCAATATATAAGTGCTGGTATAAGTAATAGGTAAGGGCAAGAGCTGAGGCAGCAACGATTCCGGTCACTACAAGGATTAAGAAGAGCACTTTCTTTTTAATCGATAAAGGCTTCATTCTTCCTCCTCAAACTTATAGCCGACACCCCAAACGGTTTTAATATGCCGTTCCGCTCCCTTTAATTTCAGTCGTAGCGTTTTGATATGTGTATCGACTGTTCGTAAAGAGCCGCTCGTGGAATGTGATTCCCACAATTTTTGATATAGCTGTTCTCGTGAAAACACTTGGCCTTGATTGAGTAAAAGAAACATGAGTAAATCGAATTCTCTTCTAGTTAAATTAATGGGCTCCTGATGGATATAGACTTGTCTGCCATCCTGATCAATCTCCATGTCACCAATCTGTATTCGGCTGCGCTTTAGCGAAAGACCTCTAATTCGTCTCAAGGTTGTTTCAATTCTTGCTGCAAGCTCACGTAGACTGAAAGGCTTCATGATGTAGTCATCCGCACCAATTTCTAGACCTCTAATTCGATCCTCCTCATAACTTCTAGCTGTTAAGAATAAAATGGGGATTTGAGATGTTTGCCGAATACGCTGACAGACTTCAAATCCATCCATATCAGGCATCATGATATCCAGTACAACAAGGTCAACGGGTTCCTTTTCAAGCTGACGTAAGGCATCCATTCCATTATTAGCTGTGATGATGTGAAAGCCTTGTCTCTTTAAAAAGGATCCGATTAACTCAAGCATATCGAACTCATCGTCTACGATTAAAATATTCATTTGTTCTTTCATTTCTTTTCCTCCAACACGATAGCATAAGGTCCTGATGGGACATTCAGTCGATTTTTCATCATGAATGTATGTTTATCAATAATTGATACTGAATTGTCATCTAAGTTACTCACATATATTGATGTGGTATCAGCGGTGATATAATTCGGGTTTTGACCAGTTTCAACAGAAGCAAGCTGCTTATTTGTCTCTGTATCTACTTTGTATAGCGTATGATCTCCATGACAAAGTACATATAAAGTAGAAGAATTTTTCTCTGAAAAGAATGCAACGGGCATAACGCCTAGTTTCATTTCTCGCTGCTTTTTACCTGTTTTTGGGTCGTAAGAAAAAATGCTTTTATTTAAGGTACCTTGTTTACCGTGTCCACCGACCCAAATGGACTTTCCATCAAAATGAATACCAGAAGGCCGTTCAAGTACAGAGAACGTACGTATATGTTTTTGCTTCTCAATATCTATGACGGAGACAGTATGACTTTCTGCATTTAAAACAAATAAAGTACCTGAAGAAGAAAGTGTCATAGAAGAAGGTAACTTTCCGGTCTTCACAGTTGCTTTTATTTTTTTACGCTGCGTATCAATAAAATAAATGACATTTTTCTGTGTATCCGCTGCAATTAAGGTGTGAGAAGCTGCATCATATGTAAGAGAAGTCAGCCCTTTATTCACATCCATATAATCTGTTGCTGTACCTTTTTTTAAATTAATTTCGATAAGCGATTCTCCTTCTTTACTTGTTGCAATGATGACGTCTTTGTTGATTTGGATAAGGTCAGTGAGCGGATGTTTTAAATCAACGGAAGAGATCATTTTATTCTTTTGTAAATCAACTATTGAAAAGGAAGCTTTTTTTAATTGAGAGATGACCGCGATCGATTGAGAGCTGCCAGGTGGATTAAATTGCTGGTCTTTGCCACAGCCTGACAGGAATAATATTAGAGCTGATAAACAGATCAAAACATATTTTGCACGTTCCATTCTTCCGCTCCTTTGCGTCCTATATTTTCAAAAAGCATACCACAAAAATTGTGAAAAAAAATCGAAGTTATCAGTACTGGAAGAGATGAAAAACAGCTTTTAGGTGGGTGAACGGGGACAATTTCGATCGAAAGTTCCTTTTTTGTCTAGTCATATGGCTTTTTTTCATCTTTAAAAAAGGATTTTCAATATTTGATTACTGTACCCGCTCTAGCTTACAGTGATACAAATGATGAAAACTCCCCCGCTCTAAATCAACATAGAGCGCAGGGAGTCATTAGGCGGAATGCCCCGATGATGGAGAGGTGGAACTTGTTTTGACGCGTTGAGATAAAAGGAAACCAAGGATTCCTGCGCCCATTAATACAATAAATAAAGATTGGAAACCACTCATGATACCAATCAATGTCGATGAAATGATACTGCCAAAATATCGAAAGGTAGAGAAAATACCAGATGCCGAACCAGATAAGCTTTGATCAACAGCAGTTAAAGAAGCCATCTGCATACTGGTCATACCAATCCCTGATGAAATTCCACCTGCGATTAGTGTCACGATTAGCAGTGGTAAGGAGGGGTACTGACTCAGTGTAATTAACATGATGCCTGATAAAGTGAGGCAGAGAAATGAAAAGCGAATCATTTTTTTCGCGCCTTTTTTCGGATGAAGTCTAGCCCCTAGCAAACCGCTAAGAGACATACAAAGCGAAAATACCGATAGAATCATACCGCCTTGTGTATGAGAAAGGGCAAGTTGTTGTTCCATAAACAGCGGCATAATAAGAAGGATGGCGTACATGACAAAATTACTTAGCATGATCGACAGATTCGCATTTGTAAATGAACTGTTTTTAAATAGGGACAAATCGATGATCGGATTCTTTACTTTCCGTACATGTTTAAAGAATAAAGGAATCACAATCAATGCTAAAATGCCATAAATTAAATATTCATTTAGTAACTGGCTTTTTGTGCATAGAATGATTGTGGCAATTCCGATGGTTAAATACAATGAACCGATGATATCTACCCTTGCTTGTAAGCGTGTATGCTTTATGTTTGGAATGAGTAAAACACCGGTGACAAGTGTAAGAAACAGAAATGGGATATTCACTAAGAATATGGAATGCCAGTCAAAACTCTGAATGAGAATCGATCCAATAAAAGGTCCAAGTGCGGCACCAATACCAGCACCAAATCCAAAGTAACCCATTGTTTTAGACAGTTTTTCGGGTGATACTGTTGCACGAATCAATGCAATGCTATTCGGTGTTAAAATAGCCCCGCCAGCTGCTTGAATGGATCGAAAGATGATGAGAAATGCTAGATTAGGTGCTAAAGCACAGCCAATCGAGCCGATTAAAAAGAGTGTTACTCCGGTTAAATACATGCGGCGGTGTCCGTATATATCTCCTAACTTACCAGCGATAGGCTGAGTGACCGCCATGACAATAAGATAAATCGTGACAACCCAAGTAATGTTTGAAATGGATTGATCATAATAAGTTGATATGGATGATAGAGCGACTGCGATCATCGTTGAGTTGACCGGAACTAGTATAGCTCCAAGTAACAAAGAATAGATGATCAAGCTCTCTTTTTGTAACCTCAATGTGTATACCACCTTTTGTAAAAAAGAAGAATTCCACCCTTTAAGCGGGAGAAATTCCTCTCATGAAAATGTGTGTGTATGTCTCAATAAAATCATCTTTTTGTGTTAAAACGAGTTGAAAGTCTTGCTCTAGCTGCTGAATAAAAAAACCGAAATACGTACTAATGAAAATGTCTGCATAAATGTCTTCTTTTCCTTTTAAGACATGATGCTGAGCACTCATCTTTTTGAAATATTGTATCAGCATTTCCCTTAGTTCTTGAGGATAAATTTTTTCATGACTGGTCAAATCTTTAAACATAGCCGGTTCTCGCATGCTGATATAAATAAATTCTTTTTTTGAAGTTAAATCTTCAAGGAAATAGGAACCGAGAAACTTTAAATCGGTGTATAAATCGCCTTTAAATTCTGCTTCTAAGGTTTTCGTCGGTGTTGATTTCATTTTCATAATGGCAGCAATGACGCCGCGTTTGTTTTTAAAGTTGCGAAAAATAGTCGCTTCACTGACATTCGCTTTTGTGGCTATTTCTTTGGTTGTGGTTTTTTGATAGCCCTTTTCAGTTAATAAATCCATTGTTGCGCGAATGATTCGTTGATTTGTAGATTTTAACAAGCATACTCACCTCAGGTTATGAATGTGTTTGCAACAAAGTAAGTATACCGATAAAACCTATGACCGCCAATATGACCCAAAACGATAAAGTTAGACACGTGCATGCTGTTTTAATATCTGAATGCGTCCATTGCTACCATCTACTGTCACAAGGTCACCGGATTGAAGTGTTTCAGTCGCTATTCGGGTACCTAGGACAGCTGGCATCATATACTCTCTAGCGATAATAGCTGAATGAGACAAAATGCCTCCAGCATCGGTTATGACTGCTTTTGCATCTCTAAATAAGCTCGTCCATAAAGGTGTGGTTGTTTTGCAAACTAAAATATCATCCTTTTGAAATTGTGAGAATTCCTCAGCACATGTAATGACTTTTACTCTTCCAGAAACAATACCGCTAGATGCGCCAATTCCATAGATCATATCGTTTGTGTTATTTTCATTTTCTCTTAATGAACCGAGCATTTTTTCCACTTGCTGCAATTCAGCTTCAGTTGGGGTGCCCATATAAGCTGGTGGTTGAATGTCTTCATTTTCTTTCATTTCGATTTTTCTTTGTGCAATGACCGTATCGAATGTTGTAGACGTTGTGAGCGCTGTGTGTACCTCCTCATCGTAGAGATACCATAGATCTTCTTGATGAGGAATCGCTCCTTTTTGTACAAGAAGTTCGCCAATTTTTAATAGATATACTCTGGCTTTAGCATCTAACATGGCATCAATGTAGAAGTGATGATCATCACGGATATTAGCGGCCTGTAGGGCAAATTGATAAAGTGTCTCAAATTTTGTTTTAAACGCTTCATCCTTCACTTGGCTCATAAAATGTTCATATGTCTCTTGTCTTTTGATGACGGCTTGTGCAAATTCTTCACCAAAATCACATTGGTATTGAATGTTGTTTCTGATGATATCTAGTATAAACTCAGGGTTTTCCACCCATGTTTCTTCCGTAAGGTCATGACTTTTAACAGATCGCCAGCCATAGACTTGAAGAAACTCCTCTAATTCCAAAATGAAGTGTCTGCCTTTTTCCGAGTGATTGAGTGCATCAAGCAGCTCTGGGTTCTTTTCATGCTTCATAAATGCTTGATGAAGTTCAGGATCTTGAAGGACACTCTTTGCAAAATCAGAAAGCTTCTTGTCTGTTTCAAGAGATTTGTTCATCACGCCTATCAACATCTCATGCAGCAGGACCACTTGTGTTTGATCACCAGTATATGTCACAAGCATGTCTTCGATCATAGCCGATAGAATAACTTGTGGTATGACAATATCAAAATGATCATCGTAGGCTTGTATATAAAAAGCCTTTAATTCTTCGAAGCCGATGATGGCTTCTTCAATGGTCATAGGTTCCTTCATTTGGTGATCGAGTTTTTCGTAAAAGGGAAAGAAATTTTTCTCTAAAATCTCATACATACGTTCACTTAAATGCGGAAATAACTCAAATATGCGCTCATCAAAAACTGGAGCAGCTTCTGCACTCGCTTCAGGCAGTGACGGTGCTGAGTACAGGTGGCCTCTATAAAGCTTGATATTTTTAATATTCAGATCAGGTACTTGATATTTTTCACCATTTTTCTTCATTCCGCTTTTTAATGCTGGGATGATCAGACTTGAAAAGAGAGGACTCGTTGGCCCAGGCATATGATCGTCCATTGAGATCCAGAAATCCTGCAGCTCATCTGGCTGCATTTGAAAAGAAGTACCCGCTGTTTCATCTGCTGCTTTTGAGAGGGCTGCGGTAATCGGCCTGGCTTGAAGTAAATAAAATGTGCCATTTGCTATTCCAAATTCGATATCGACGCTATGTCCATAAAGTGCTTCTACTTGTTTGGTGATTTGCGTGATTTCTACTAATTCGTCATCATTCAGGCAATATTGCCCAGCCATTTCCTCCGTTACTGACTGTTCAATGACACCTTCTTGATAAGGAATAATTTGCAGCTCTTTCGTTCCAAGTGATTTTTCAATAGAAAGTGTCTCTTTGTCTACAATAAATGTGTCTGGTGTCACAAGCCCGGAGACGATTGCTTCTCCTAGTCCGTAGCTTGCTGTCAGCATCATTTCATTTGTTTTTCCTGATACGGGATTCTCACTAAAGATGACTCCGGAGACGTCAGAATGGATCAATCCTTGAACGACAACAGCCATGAGCGGCATCTCTTCCTCGTTTTCATCCATCTCTTCCTTATATTCTGTCACTCTCGCTGCAAAATAAGAAGACCAGCATTCTTTGACAGCCTGTAAGAATTCTTCATTTGTTTTGATATTTAAATAGGTCTCGTACTGTCCTGCAAATGAGGCGCCTTCGAGATCTTCAGCAACAGAAGAGGATCGAACTGCAACTGAGGGATAAGTCTTCCGCAATGATTGAAAGGACGAAAGGAGTTCTGCTTCCATTTGAGAAGGAAACGATGCTTCTTTGATTTTGTTAGCAAGGTTTTGTTCAGTTGGATGCAGGTTGTGATATGAAAGAAAGCTTGAAAAGCTGTTGGTTTTGATAATAAATCCATCTGGGACTGGCAGTCCGTGATTGTTTAATTTAATTAAATTCAGGCCTTTTGCCCCTGTGAGTGCTGCGGATTCTTCAGCCGCATGAAATAAAACTGAATACATGGGAATGCCCCCTTATCCAAATAGCCAATGGTTTGTATGTCTCTCTATAGTTTTTAAAATGATAGTGCGCACTATCATTTTAATCATAGGATGTATTGGATGTTACTGTCAAAGACGGAAAGACCTATCTTTACAAAGGGGACATTCTCACTAATTTCCTTCTATATCTATAACAAAAGTCTCCGAACAGAAAGAAAAATAGGTGAAATTGAAAACTGTGAATTGTTCAATATGCCAATCTTTACTATAATCAAGGAAGTAGACCAAGAAGAGGGAGGGTTTTTGTGATTACAAAAGCCATATTTGCACTTGTTTTTCCTTTCCTGCTCGTTATTTTATTTTCAAAGGTTACTTATAATCATTATGTGGGCATTGCATTAACAGCAGCGCTTTTATTTGCCTCGTACATGAAGGGCTATACAGAAACCTACTTTATTGTGGGATTAGATATAATTTCTTTAGTAGCTGGGGCATTATATATGGCTAAAAAAGAAATTGAAAAAAGAGAAAAGGCTGAAAAACATCATTGATGTCATCATTAAGAGCGTGATAGGCCGAAAGGTGACGTTTTTTAAGCTGTGCTTACGAATTCTAGTGAGTGCAGCTTTCTTTTTGTGCTCTTTTTCTGCTCATCGAATATCTCTCACCAAAATGTTCCATACTGAAAGGAAGGTTTTCGTAAGAGGGTTATTTGCCATTGAAGAGAGGGTATGACTGTATTGGAAATAAAAATCAAGCAAGAGCCGAACTTTAGTTCGTATTTTTGTGTTCTTTTATGATAATATATTCATTAGATAGATTTCGTAACGAAACGGAGGCTTTGATGTGAGTGACCGCTTTGAATTAGTTTCTAACTATCAGCCCCAAGGAGATCAGCCGAAGGCGATTGAAAAGCTTGTTGAGGGGATCCATCAGGGGAAACAGCATCAAACGCTGTTAGGTGCTACAGGTACGGGAAAGACCTTTACTGTATCCAACCTGATCAAAGAAGTGAACAAACCGACACTTGTCATTGCGCATAACAAGACACTTGCCGGTCAGCTATACAGCGAGTTCAAGGAATTCTTTCCGAATAATGCTGTCGAATATTTTGTGAGTTACTATGATTATTACCAGCCAGAGGCGTATGTGCCTCAGACTGATACATTTATTGAAAAGGATGCCAGCATCAATGATGAGATTGATAAGCTGAGACACTCCGCTACGTCCTCGTTATTTGAGCGGAGAGATGTCATCATCATTGCCAGTGTGTCCTGTATTTATGGCTTAGGTTCGCCAGAGGAATACCGAGAGCTTGTGCTGTCTTTACGTACTGAAATGGAGATTGAACGCAATCAGCTTCTTCGTAAGCTGGTGGACATTCAGTATTCTCGTAATGATATAGATTTTCAGCGCGGAACCTTCAGAGTACGAGGAGACGTCGTTGAAATTTTTCCTGCTTCACGTGATGAGCATTGTATCAGAGTGGAGTTTTTCGGTGATGAAATTGAACGTATTCGTGAAGTGGATGCACTGACTGGAGAAATACTCGGTGATCGTGAACATGTGGCTATTTTCCCAGCATCTCACTTCGTCACAAGAGAAGAAAAAATGGAAAAAGCAATTATTAATATTGAACAAGAGCTTGAGGAGCAGCTCGAAAAGCTTCGAGATAATGGAAAATTGCTAGAAGCGCAGCGCCTTGAGCAGCGGACAAGATATGACCTTGAGATGATGAGAGAAATGGGCTTTTGTTCAGGAATCGAGAACTACTCAAGGCATCTGACCTTGCGCCCTCCTGGTTCAACACCTTACACATTGCTTGATTATTTCCCAGATGATTTTATGATTGTTGTCGATGAGTCACACGTGACGATCCCGCAAATCCGCGCGATGTACAACGGGGACCAAGCAAGAAAGCAAGTGTTGGTTGATCACGGATTCCGTCTGCCTTCAGCACTTGATAACAGACCGCTCACCTTTGATGAGTTTGAAAAGCATATCAACCATATTGTGCATGTATCTGCCACTCCTGGTCCTTATGAGCTTGAGAAAACTCCAGAGGTTGTGGAACAAATTATTCGTCCAACAGGTTTACTTGATCCAATCATTGAAGTGCGTCCGATTGAAGGTCAAATTGATGACTTAATTGGAGAAATTCATGCGCGGATTGAGAAAAATGAGCGTGTGCTCGTGACTACGCTGACGAAGAAAATGTCTGAGGATCTCACAGATTACTTAAAAGAGATCGGAATCAAGGTCAATTATCTGCATTCAGAAATTAAAACCCTTGAGCGGATTGAGATTATTCGAGATTTACGTCTCGGAAAATATGATGTGCTTGTGGGAATCAACCTTCTTCGTGAAGGACTGGATATTCCAGAGGTGTCGCTCGTGACGATTTTAGATGCGGATAAAGAAGGCTTTTTACGCTCTGAAAGATCCCTCATCCAGACGATTGGCCGTGCAGCGAGAAATTCAGAAGGCCGGGTCATTATGTATGCAGATAAAATGACCAAATCAATGGATATTGCGATTCAAGAAACGAAGCGCAGACGAGAGCAGCAAGAGGCGTATAATGAGAAATTTGGGATTACTCCGCAAACCATCCATAAGAAAATCAGAGATGCCATTAAGGCAACAAAGATACATGAGGAATCGGAAGAATATGAAACAAATGCAGCACCAAAGCTGTCAAAAATGAGCAAAAAAGAACGAGAAAAAGTGATCGAAAAGGTCGAGATGGAAATGAAAGATGCAGCAAAAGCGCTTGATTTTGAAAAAGCAGCAGAATTAAGAGATCTATTGCTAGAGCTAAAAGCGGAAGGATGATTGCCTGATGGCTATGGAACGAATAGAGGTGAAAGGTGCTAGAGCCCACAACCTTAAAAATATTGATGTGAATATCCCGCGTGACCAGCTAGTGGTCATCACGGGTTTATCTGGTTCAGGAAAATCGTCTCTTGCCTTTGATACCATTTATGCAGAGGGTCAGCGCAGGTACGTTGAATCTCTTTCAGCGTATGCGCGCCAATTTCTTGGTCAAATGGATAAACCGGATGTAGATGCCATTGAAGGTCTTTCTCCGGCGATTAGTATTGACCAGAAGACGACGAGCCGGAACCCTAGATCAACGGTTGGAACCGTTACTGAAATCTATGATTATTTACGTCTCTTGTATGCTCGAGTCGGGAAACCTATTTGTCCGATACATGGAATTGAAATTACGTCCCAAACGATTGAGCAGATGACAGATCGTATTTTAGAATATCCAGAAAGAACGAAATTGCAAGTGCTTGCTCCGGTTGTATCTGGCCGCAAAGGAACACATGTCAAAGTACTTGATCAAATTCGAAAGCAGGGCTATGTTCGAGTAAGAGTCGACGGAGAGATGGAAGATCTGTCAGAAGAGATCGAGCTTGAAAAGAACAAGAAGCATTCCATTGAAGTCGTGATTGACCGAATCGTGGTGAAGGAAGGCGTTGCGGCTCGGCTGTCTGACTCCCTTGAAACGGCGCTGCGACTAGGTGAAGGCCGTGTGATGATTGACGTGATTGGACAAGAAGAGCTGTTATTCAGTGAACATCATGCTTGTCCGCACTGCGGATTCTCTATTGGTGAGCTTGAGCCGAGAATGTTTTCATTTAATAGTCCTTTCGGTGCCTGCCCGAGCTGTGATGGGCTTGGCTCTAAACTAGAAGTTGACCCTGAGCTCGTCATTCCTAATAAGGATTTGACGTTACGACAGCATGCTATTGCCCCATGGGAGCCGCAAAGCTCACAATACTATCCTCAGCTTCTTGAGGCAGTATGTACACATTACGGCATCGACATGGACATTCCAGTGAAGGATATACCGTCGCATTTATTCGATAAAATTTTATATGGCAGCGGCTCTGAACGGATTTATTTTAAATATGAAAATGATTTTGGTCAGGTACGTGAAAATGAAATTGAATTTGAAGGCGTTCTTCGTAACATTGAGAGACGCTATAAGGAAACCAGCTCTGATTATATTCGTGAGCAAATGGAAAAATATATGGCCAATCAGCCATGTCCGACATGTAAAGGATATCGTCTGAAAAAAGAAACGCTTGCGGTTCTGATCAATGGCAAACATATCGGAGAAATCACTGATTTGTCTGTCTCTGATGCCCTTGATTTATATGGTGAAATCGAGTTGTCTGAGAAAGATTTGCAGATTGCCCAGCTCATTTTACGTGAAATCAAAGAACGATTGTCTTTCTTAAATAATGTGGGATTAGATTACCTCACATTGAGCCGGTCAGCGGGCACACTATCCGGCGGAGAGGCGCAGCGGATTCGTCTGGCGACTCAAATCGGGTCAAGGCTGACAGGTGTTCTTTATATATTAGATGAACCATCCATTGGTCTGCATCAGCGTGACAATGACCGGTTGATCGGGACATTGAAAAACATGCGTGACATCGGGAACACCCTCATTGTCGTAGAGCATGATGAGGATACGATGCTGGCCGCTGATTATTTGATTGATATTGGACCTGGAGCAGGTGTTCATGGAGGGGAAGTGATTTCAGCTGGGACGCCGGAAGAAGTCATGAAGGACAAGAAATCTTTAACAGGACAATATTTATCGGGTGAGAAATTTATTCCGCTGCCGATCGAAAGAAGAAAGCCTGACGGCCGCTACATTGAGATCAAAGGTGCAAAAGAAAACAACCTGAAAAACGTCAATGCGAAGTTTCCTCTAGGCGTCTTTACAGCTGTGACCGGTGTGTCCGGCTCAGGGAAAAGTACGCTTGTGAATGAAATTCTATTAAAATCACTTGCGCAAAAACTGCACAGAGCGAAGGCGAAGCCAGGACAGCACAAAGAGATCAAAGGAATGGATCACTTAGATAAGGTGATTGATATTGATCAATCTCCAATCGGCCGTACGCCGAGATCCAATCCAGCTACGTATACAGGCGTATTTGATGATGTGCGGGATGTGTTTGCACAAACCAATGAAGCAAAGGTACGAGGCTATAAAAAAGGCAGATTCAGCTTTAACGTCAAAGGCGGACGCTGTGAGGCGTGTCGTGGAGATGGCATTATTAAAATCGAAATGCACTTTTTACCTGATGTGTATGTGCCTTGTGAGGTGTGCCACGGGAAACGTTATAACCGCGAGACACTTGAGGTCACATATAAAGGGAAAAACATTGCCGATGTCCTTGAAATGACTGTGGAGGACGCACTCCAATTTTTCGAGAATATCCCGAAAATTAAGCGGAAACTTCAAACGATTTTTGATGTTGGGCTAGGATACATTACACTTGGACAGCCTGCGACGACATTGTCCGGGGGAGAGGCGCAGCGTGTGAAATTAGCATCTGAGCTTCACCGCCGTTCAAACGGAAGGTCTCTTTATATTTTAGACGAGCCGACAACAGGTCTGCATGTGGATGATATTGCCCGTTTATTAAAAGTGCTTCAGCGTTTGGTCGAAAACGGAGATACGGTGCTAGTGATTGAGCATAACCTTGATATTATCAAGGCTGCTGATTACCTCGTTGATCTCGGACCAGAGGGCGGTGCAGGCGGCGGAACGATCATTGCCTCTGGGACTCCTGAGCAGATTGCAAAAGAAGAAGCTTCTTACACTGGTCAATACTTGAAGCCTATTTTAGAACGTGACCGTGAACGAATGAAACAGTTGGTCAAAGAAACAGAAAGTGTAACGTCATCATAAAAAAACCCTCGTTAAGAGGGGTTTAAGATTGTTGACAAAGGGCTAAAATGATGTTTATTTTAGCCCTTTGTCTTCTTTTCAGTGTGATAGAAAACCTTTGAAGTCTAGGAAGGATGAGCACTGGCGCGGAGCGAATTTGACATTCGGGAGCACCAGCGCGCAGTCCTGACAAAAAATGCGAGGGTTTGCCTACACGCTGAAACCCCTCGTTAAGAGGGGTTTTTCTTTTATTGCGCATCTTCCTTCGGCATTAAATGACTGAGTTGCGTTAAATCCTTTAAAATATGGGTGCTGCTGCTGTCGAGCAGTACTTTTAAATAACGGATATCACCATACTTTGGATGAGACGGATGAATGGTCTCAAGCTCCCTGATCATATCGCTGTTCATGCTTTTCTGTTTCTGTATAAGGTCTAAAAGCGTTTGAGCCGTGTGGTTAGTATTATGATGATCTGTCAAAATAATTACCCCCTATAATGATAATCACCATCTTTTCAACATATTTTAAAGGGTAATCCGTGAAGAATCTATACTTAGGTGCAAAAAGATATAATTTGTGTCTAAGGTCATATGTAATTCGAATGATTTTGAAACTTTTGATACGCAATAAACGTATGAGTGAGAAAGGAATTTTCATCATGAAGGAGCGAATATATGAATAGAGATCAGTCGATCATTGCATCTATTTGTTATTTTAGTGTATTTTTTATGCCGTTTATTGTACCGATCGTGGCATATTTTGTAGTTGATCAAAAGGAAACGAAACGGCACGCGATACGGGCATTGTGGTCACACCTTTTGCCAGTCGCAGCGTGCGTGATACTGGTTTTTGGATCTATCCCATTTTTATTGGCGACACAGGCAAGTGACTCACTTATTCCAGTGATCACGATGCTCATCTTGTCCTTTTTAGTCGCCATTGGCTTTTTGATCTCTGTCATTTGGAATATCATTCAAGGTATTAAAGTACTTCAATCCATCAAATCGTAGGAGGGCTTTGTATGAATGAAAAAGAACGCATTTTAAAATTAGTAGAAGACGGGACATTATCGGCAAAAGAAGCGATTACGCTGCTTGAAAAACTAGAAGAAAGTCAGTCTGTTTCATTAGAAAAGTCTACAGCTGATCACACCTTTCATGAAGAAAAAGCTGGCACAGAGAGCAAAGGAACTGGTACTGAAAATCTTGGTGCAAAGCTGTTTGGCTGGTTAGATTCTGCGGTGAAAAAGGTGAAAGACGTAGATCTTGATTTAAACTTTGGACAGTCGGTCGACGTTGAGCACATTTTTCAGTTTAAAGACGCCACGCTCTCTCATTTAGATATTCAATTGGCGAACGGCAGTCTCAATGTGATGCCTTGGGACGATGGGGATATTCGTGCAGAGTGCCATGCGAAAATCTACCGTGCAGAGGACGGAGAGCAGGCAAGACAGCAATTTCTCAATCAATTGGACTGCGGCCTGGAAGGGGATAAATTTTTTATACGGACCGAAAAGAAGACGATGAAAGTCAATGTCACTTTATATGTACCTCGTATCCAATACGATAAAATCAAGGTTAAACTGTTTAATGGTCCGATTCGCGGGGAAAAGCTAAAGACAAAAGAACTTGCTGCGAAAACCACCAATGGTGTTGTCTCTTTTGCCTCGTTACAGGCAGAAAAGGTCGGAATTGAAACAGCAAACGGACAAATTAAACTGGCGGATCACGAGTGTGGTATGATTGAAGTAGAAACCATCAATGGGCTCATTGACCTGCGCGGGAAAAGTGAATCAATTGATGCCCAAAGCTTTAACGGAAACATTGCTGTTCAGCTGTCGGATGAAAAGTGCCGTTCCATTTATGCGAAAACGACAACAGGCAGTGTGGACGTCCAGATCCCGCGTACGTGTGCAGTGACCGCTGAACTGAAAAGCAATCTTGGGTCTATTTCTCATGATTTGCTTGATGCAGAGATGATTAAAGAGAAAAATGAAACATTACAAAAAGAGAAAATGATCAAAGCCAATCAACAGGCAGTGAACAGTATATCCATTTTTGCAGAAACAAAAACAGGTTCAATTCAAGTAAAGCACCAATCAGACAAGGAGTGATTCTACATGAAGAAGCTTTATCGTTCAGCAACAGATAAAAAAATAGCGGGTGTTGTTGGTGGACTTGCAGAATACTTAAGTGTCGATGCATCCCTGCTTCGCATTTTAACGGTCATCATCGGATTTTTGACAGCATTTATGCCTATCTTTCTGGTCTACTTCATCTGGTATTTTGTTGTTCCGGAAGAAGGCACTAACTAAATGCTTAGATGGATCGTCAGTATTTTAGTAAATGCATTACTTTTAATCGTCATTGCTGGATATTTTGATTCAGGCATTCTGCCAGGGCTCGGAAGCGTATATATTGAAGGGTTTGGGGCAGCCATTGTCGCAAGTATCATTTTATCCTTGCTCAATATTTTAGTGAAGCCGTTTTTGATCATTTTAACGCTTCCAGTAACCGTCCTTTCACTAGGATTGTTCTTGTTTGTGATTAATGCCATCACATTGATGATGACATCGAGCTTTATGGGTGATAGTTTTAACATTGATGGGTTTGGAACGGCCATTTGGATGGCTGTCATTTTATCCATTTTCCATCTGTTGATACAAAAAGGAATTGTGGAGCCGTTAGCGAAAAAAAGCTAACGGTTTTTTTGTACCATTTTGTATCGTTTCTCCGTTTCATCTGTCATAAAAACTTCCTTCAGGAGACACAATATCCGAAGGAGGCGGTGCACGATGGTGAACGTGAGCAGACAAATCATGCTTTTATGTTTTTTTATCATTCTTTTTTGTTTCAATCAGCCTGCTTCAGCAGGGCCTTTTATTCAAACACAAGTCAATATACCGGACAAGCCTTTTTCTCCTTTTATCTTTGATCGATTTCATGTGGATGTCCGTCCAGTTCTAGGGGAAAAAAGCCGTGATCTCCAGTTTCGTGCGTCTATTACGGATCCGGAACAAATTTTGTCTGCGAACTTGTACTATAAACAAAGTGATGAACTAGGGTACCGTTTGATCCCAATGGAACGGTTACCAGGTATGAAGCCAGAATTTACAGCGAAAATTCCGCCAGATCAATTATGGAATTCAACCGTTCGTTACTATACAGAGTTTCTTACGCAAAAGTCCGTGATCAAAACGGCAGAACATTCTGTCCACTTAAATGGATTTGAAGAGGATCTTTCTCGCATTCCGGACTTAGTCATCTCGGAAATTGTTGTCAATTCAAAGAATCGCAAAGGCAAAGATGCCTTTGAATTTATCGAGGTGTATAACACGACACATGAGCCAATCTCTCTTAAACATTATCAACTTCGCTACCGTAATCCTGCACAAGGAACTGAAATGGATGATGTGTATTCCTTTCACGCAAATCCAGTCACCATTTCACCTGGAAAACCTTATGTTTTCTGGCTGAGGAAAAAAGGGCAGGAGCATTTAACTGTAGCGGACTTCAATGCCATGTACAAAAGTCAATTAAAAGAGGGTGAGCATGTATCTGTCATCGAGAGCAAAGGGCTGTCCAACTCTAAATCTCGTCTTGTTTCAATCACAACAAATATAGGGGAGGAGATTTCTTCAGCAGCATTTCGTTTGAAGCCATCATGGTTTAGTGAGCATAAATCTTTGCTGTTTAAATATCCAATGGACGGTACTTCGCAAATGAAGCTGATCTCGAAAATTGAAGAAGAGCCTACGCCTGGAAAAGTGCTAAAAGCACAAATTCCATCTGAGAAAAAAGAAATTTCTCAAGATATCCATAAACCTGTGATTGAAGATATGACAGTGAGGAAACCAGTGAAACCAACTGAAAGCATAGAGATTAAAGCGGATGTACAGGATGATCAGGCCGTCAAAACCGTCAAGCTTCGCTATCGAACAAATCGGAAAGATGATTTCAAGGAAATACTGCTTCAAAAAGATCATAACGACCGGTTATTTCATCATATTATTTACTCACCCGAGTTGATTGGTAAAGAACAATTGGAATATCAGCTTGAAGCGTCAGACGGCGAAAATACAGCAATGACGATGAAAAAAATGATTGATGTGGAGCAGGTTAGCAAAGCCCACGGCCTTCGATTCAATGTAGAAGAAGGAGATACGGTTTCAGGATTATTTCCATTAAAGGCAACGTCTGATCGGAAAAAAAGCATTGAATTATTGATAGATGGAAAGCGGAATCAGCAAGTATTTTCTGCCCTTGAAGCAGATCCATATATCGCATTTGATGTCAAAGGGACAAATTTATATTTTAAAAATGGTGTGTCCATAGGTAAGCACTTACTTTCTATTTTTGATGATTCGACAAAAGTGTATCGTACCTATACAATGCCAATACCAGAAGCAGAGATGAAAAAAGCAGGTCCCCAAACGATCTCCTTCCATGCTGGAACGAAGTCTTCTCCAGTAGATCGGCTGCCTGGAGAGAATCACGATGATTTTGAATTAAAAAACGTCCGGATGATCCTGTCGAATGGAACACAAATTCCTCCAATCAATGCAAAGCCGCAAAAAGAATGGAAAATGGGAGACAGCGGTAACGCCAAAAAGGTAAGAATATTTCAATTTGAAATTCCAAAAGAAGCCTATGTTTCAACCTATATGAAGTGGGACACAAGAAGGCTGAAAGAGGGGCCACATTTGATTGAGGCCAAAACCTCAGACGAGCATGCATCTGTACATGTGAATGTCGATAACACAGGTCCGAAAATCAAGACCAACGTTCAAACAAAGGATCCATATAAAGGTGCCTTTACGTTAAAAGCAAAGGTAACGGATCGTTGGAGTGACATAGAGGAGATGAAGGCATATGTAGATGGCAAGCCAATTTCCTTGCCATATCAGACGTCCTCTAGCGAATTAAACCCTGGTGAGCACACATTGACAATTAAAGCAAAAGATGCCGCAGGGAACATGTCGACGTTGAAAAAAGAATTCAAAACGGTACATGAACACCCTGAGACACCAGAACGAGTAGCAGATAAGACGAAAATGAAATCGTCTAAGCAAACTGTGCTCACCAAGGATCCAACGAATGATAAGCTGGATTACTCCTTTTACCGTGCCTACCAATATACATCGCTGCATCCATCAATGAAGATTTTGAAATATGCAGCGGATACAGAACCGCCAAAAAGCTTTAACGAAAAAGGAGAAATGATCTTTTCTAATCAAGAAAGGAATCGCATTGCATTTGCTGATGGTAAGTCAGTTGAAACGAAGGATTTACATCGTTTTCCCTATCATCGTTTTCAAATCAAGGTTCATCAAGATGTACGTGAAAAGGATGTCGTCGAAGCGATGTGGAAAGGGAGTTCATTGTCAGGGAGAAAGGTGACCATGTATGCATGGAATCATCAGCAAGAAAAGTGGGATAAAATCACTCATCATTTTGCTAAAGATCAAAAAGAATTTTACCTGAAAGGACTGCTGTCAGTAAGACAGTACATGAAGAATCATACGTTTGATTTGCTTGTACAGGATGAAATCAGCAAAGCGCAAAAGCCATATAAGATGGTTTGGATGTCTGACACACAATATTATGCAAAGAGCTATCCTCATATCTTTAAACAAATGGTCGAGTGGATCCGAGACCAGAGGGAGAAGTTAAACATTCAATATGTGTTCCATACAGGTGACATTGTGGATGATTCAAAGGATAAACAATGGCATCGTGCCGATACGTTTATGCGTGTGTTAGATGAGCATCAGATTCCTTACGGTGTTTTAGCAGGAAATCATGATGTTCGACATAAGGACGGCTTATATGCGGAATATGGGAAATATTTCGGGGAGAAACGCTTTGCAAATAAACCTTACTATGGTGAATCCTATCAAAACAATCGAGGTCATTATGATCTCATCTCTGCCGGTGGCAATGATTATATGATGGTATACATGGGCTGGGGGATTAAGCAAGATGAAATTGATTGGTTAAACCGTGTGATTTCTGAGCATCCAGATCGCATCGTCATTTTAAATTTCCATGAGTATTTGTTGGTGAGTGGCAACCGCAGCCCGATTGGCGACCTCATCTTCCATCAGGTGGTGAAACGCCATCCCAATATTGTGGCAGTATTTAGCGGCCATTATCACGGAGCAAGCAGGAAAGTAGATGAGCTTGACGATGACCAGGATGGCAAAGTAGACCGGAAAGTATATCAAATACTCGCTGATTATCAGTCAGGACCTGAAGGTGGACAAGGGTTTATGAGGCTGATAACAGCCGATCAAGAAAAAAACCAGCTTCATTTTACGACGTACTCACCTTATATGAATCAAGAGCATTTCTATGATCCTAAAACGTATGGAGATCAGGATGAATTTTCAATTGATGTGGATTTGACGCCGAAAATGAAATCTGTTAAAACCAATTATTTTGAACTTAATGTCTACACAAATGTCCTGATAGGAGAGGCACGCGGTGTAAAAAGCGGCAAAAAAGCAAGCTTTGAGTGGAAAGGCTTAAGGCCAAATGAAGACTATTATTGGTACACTGTAGCAAAAGATCGTTTTCAAGGAAAAGCAATTTCGCCTATATGGAAAATTCATACAAAAGATGATCGTGAAGCAACATTTCTTAGGAAATAAAAAACAGTGCTCCTCCTTTTATGAGGGCACTGTTTATCTTTCCATTGTATGAATGAGCTTGTAACGATCCCCTCTATACACGGAGAGAACATACTCAAACGGAATGTCATTCTGAAAATAAGTCGTTCTTGCGATTGAGAGCACGGGATCGCCTGTTGAAATAGACAGCACGTGTGCTTCTTCCTTTGAAGCTACATTCGCTTCAAGCTCTTGTTTTGCATGAGCAATTGCAAGGCCTGTTTGAGTCTCTATATATTCATATATAGAGCCAGTTAAATGTTCCTTTGTTAAATCTCCTGCAAATGCTTCAGGGATATAGCTCGTTTCAATCGCCATCGGTTCATCATTTGCAAGGCGTATCCGTTTGAGTTCAAAGATAGCATCGCTATTTGACAGTTGTAAGACAGGCAGTAAGTGCTCTGGACATACGGTTTTTTTGAAGTCAATCAGCTGGCTTGAAGCTTTAAGCCCACGCTGGCGCATATCCTCTGTAAAGCTTGTTAAGCCTTGAAGCGGCTGTTCAAACTTTTTTCGGCTAACAAAGGTGCCTTTTCCTTTTTGTCGATACAAATATCCTTCGTTCACAAGGTTCGATAAGGCTTGTCTGACAGTCATTCGACTTATACCAAAGCGTTCGGCATATTCTCTTTCAGAAGGAATGAGTGTATCAGGTGCTAATGTTCTATCCTCAATCTGTTTTTTCAAGTTCTCCATAATCTGATGGTACATCGGAATAGGTGACTGCTTATCAATAAACATGTGAAAATCCTCTCGTGTTTAGCTTTAGCGTAGTGAACCAGCTTCTCGATCAATCAAAATTGTCACATCTTCATGAAGTTTCAGAGCAGATGCTGGGAAGTCTGGATGTATCTCAGTCTGTTCTAAATATTGTATCACTTTCGCTTTTGATTTTCCTGATGCAAGAAGGAGAATCTTTTTACTTGAAAGAATGCTTGCAATGCCCATGGTAATGGCATGTGTAGGCACCTTATCAATAGAAGAAAAGTATCTTGCATTGGCCTGCCGGGTGTTTTCATCTAGTTGCACGACATGAGTCTTTGAGTTAAACGGGGTACCGGGCTCGTTAAACCCGATATGTCCATTTTGACCGATTCCAAGAAGCTGAAGGTCGATGCCGCCTATATCTTGAATGAGCTGATCATATCTTAAGCATTCTTTTTCTAAATCAGGTGCAGCGCCATTTGGAAGGAAATACTGATCCTGAGGGAGATCAATATGATCAAATAAATGACGTTTCATGTAGGTCATATAACTATTTTCATGATCTGGATCAAGTCCTGCATATTCATCTAAATTGACTGTTTTTGTTTGTTTGAAAGACAATTGGTGTGCTTGATGAAGGTGAATTAACTCTTGATATGTATCAAGAGGTGTACCGCCCGTTGCTAGGCCAAGTACTGCATCTGGTTTAGAAGCGATTGTGCGTGCGATAAGGGCTGCTGCTTCTTTTCCTAATTGTTCTTTATCTTCAAATTCGATGATCTTCATTAGTGGTTGGCCTCCTTTTTCTCAAAGACGATTTGTCCACGGCAGATCGTCATCATTAGTTCGCCAGATTGATCCCAAATCACAAGGTCTGCTTGTTTTCCAACTTCGATCGAACCGAGCTGCTGGTCAAGTCCTAGCTGAATGGCTGCATTGGTTGAGGTCATCTTCGCTATCTCTGTCCATTCACAATGTGTAATCTGTTTCATCCGTTTGACGCCATCTTTCATTCTCAGGATCGATCCTGCAAGTGTACCATCTGAGAGTAATGCTTTTTCGCCGCTGACTGTGACTGTTTGACCGCCAAATTCGTACGTCCCATTCCCGAGTCCTTTTGCGCGCATCGAATCTGTAATCATGATCAAACGATCACTTCCTTTTGCCAAATATGCAAGCTTGATGGAAAGTGGATGAGAGTGAATCCCATCTGTAATCAGCTCAGTATGAAGATTCTCGTTCGTAAGAGCAGCCCCAACAGCGTTTGGTTCACGATGCTGAAATGAACTCAGTGCATTATAAAGATGCGTGACATGGCGTGCACCATGATTAGCTGCTAATTCAATCATGTCATGATGGGCATTCGTATGTCCAATAGAAGGAATGATGTTTTTTTCTTGCAACAGAGAAAGAAAAGCAAAGTCAGGGTCTTCCTCAGGTGCAAACGTGACAATTCGAATAAGCTGTTGAGAAGCATCCAGCCATTTTTCAAAAAGAGGGAGATCGGGCTGCTTTATCCATTGAACAGGCTGTGCCCCTGCTTTATCTTTAGAAATAAAAGGACCTTCAAGATGGATACCTAAACATTGTGCCTGAACTCCTGCTTGTTCTTCATTATAATGTTTCCACTGAGCGACATTTTTAAGTGCTTGCTCAATCTCATGATGGTTTTGAGTGATGGTTGTTGCTAAAAAACTTGTCGTTCCTTCTGACGGTAAGTAGTCAGCGAGTGTATTCATGGCTTCTGATGTCGCATCCATCATGTCTGCTCCATATCCGCCATGGATGTGAATATCAATCATTCCGGGAAGTAAATAAAAGTTTTCCCGGGAAATATATACTTTTTCATAATTTCCTGTCGGTGGTGATGTTGAAATATAGTCAATCTTGCCGTCGCGTAAACCGACAAAACCGTTTGCAATCATTTCAGTCTTTGTCACAATATGAATATTGGAGAGCAATAAAGAGCTGCTCATGATTGTGCCCCCTTTAGTCATTGTCTTTGACTTAGTTTACCCTTTTTAAGTATAGTTGTCTATACCAGTAAAACAGATGAAACAGGATCAGGATAAAATACTGTTTTGGGATCATCATTGAAAGTGATAAAATAGAGCTGTATTTCTGAATCGCCTGTGATAAAAGGAGGAAGAAACGTGCCGAAAGTTCGTACGAAGGACATAATGGAACAATTTCATCTTGAACTGGTAAGTGGGGAAGAAGGGATTAATCGTCCCATTACAATCAGTGATCTTTCCAGACCAGGTATTGAAATGGCTGGTTATTTTACATATTACCCAAAAGAAAGAGTTCAACTTTTAGGGAAAACAGAGCTTTCTTTTTTTGAACAACTTCCAGAACGCGAACGAAAGCAGAGAATGATGTCTCTTTGTACAGATATTACCCCTGCAATTATTTTGTCACGAGATCGTGAAGTGCCGAAGGAATTAATTGAAGCTTCAAATGAAAATGGCGTACCTGTGTTACGTTCAAGCCTGAAAACGACAAGACTTTCGAGTCGTTTGACCAACTTTTTAGAAAGTAAGCTTGCACCAACGACCGCGATTCATGGCGTGCTCGTAGATGTATATGGTGTAGGTGTATTGTTAATTGGAAAAAGCGGAGTAGGAAAAAGTGAAACAGCCTTAGAATTAGTGAAGAGAGGACACAGGCTGGTCGCAGACGATTGCGTGGAAATCCGTCAAGAGGATCAGGATACGTTAGTTGGAAGCGCACCAGAGCTGATTGAACATCTTTTAGAAATCCGTGGATTAGGCATCATTAATGTGATGACCTTATTTGGAGCCGGTGCTGTCAGAAGCTATAAGAGAATTACGATTGTGATGAACCTTGAGCTTTGGGAACAAGGCAAACAGTACGATCGTTTAGGACTTGAAGAAGAGAAGATGCGAATCATCGATACAGATGTACCGAAGCTGACCATCCCTGTACGACCAGGACGAAACTTAGCGGTCATCATTGAGGTGGCTGCGATGAACTTCAGGTTAAAACGCATGGGACATAATGCGGCGGAACAATTTACAAGTAAACTTGCCGATGTCATTGAAGACAATGGTCAGGATGAATAGGAGTTGTCTATATGAACGAAGCGATTCAGCCAATTGATCCGATCGCTTTTCAGCTCGGACCTATTTCGGTTCATTGGTATGGTGTGATCATTGGGGTCGGAGCTTTGCTTGGCCTCTGGCTCGCACTGAGAGAATGTGAGAAGAGAGGAATCAATAAAGATACGTTTATTGACTTAATCTTATTTGCGATTCCAATAGCCATTATTTGTGCACGAATTTATTATGTATCCTTCGAATGGGATTACTATCAGCAGCATCCAAATGAAATTATTAAGATTTGGAATGGCGGAATTGCTATTCACGGCGGGCTGATAGGTGCTGTGCTGACAGCGATCGTCTTTACAAAAGTGAAAAAGGTATCCTTTTGGAAAATAGCCGATGTAGCAGCACCTAGTATTTTACTAGGGCAGGCGATTGGTCGCTGGGGGAACTTTATTAACCAGGAAGCGCATGGTGAGGCGGTTTCAAGAGCCTTTTTAGAGAATTTGCATCTGCCAGAGTTTATCATTAATCAAATGTATATTGATGGGACCTATTATCACCCAACGTTCTTATACGAATCATTATGGAATCTTGCCGGTGTTGTGATCTTGATTTTATTACGCAGAACATCGCTGCGTAGAGGCGAAATCTTCTTGTCTTATTTAATCTGGTATTCAATCGGTCGTTTCTTCATTGAAGGGATGAGAACGGACAGCTTGATGCTGACAGAACATCTACGAATCGCTCAAATGATTTCGATTGCCATTTTTGCAGTGGCTGTTCTGCTGATGATCTTTAGAAGAATGAAAGGATACGCATCGATTCCTTATAAAGAGAACAACTCATCGAATTAAGCAGGGGGGATCAGAAGAGATGGGAGAGACATGGAAAAGCGGCTTAAAAGCAGGGCTATCGACAACTTGGACACTTGGAAAAGTCATCTTTCCGGTTACCATTCTCGTCAGTATCTTGCAGCATACGCCTGTTATGAATTGGATCATACAATTCATACGGCCATTTATGGGGTTGTTTGGTCTTTCAGGAGAAGCGGCCATTCCGCTTGTATTAGGAAATGTGCTGAACTTGTATGCGGGCATAGCCGCCATTCTGACACTAGATCTTCCTGTGAAGGAAGTGTTCATTTTGGCCGTGATGCTGTCCTTTTGCCATAACCTGATCATCGAATCGACAGTGGCAGCAAAGGTTGGACTCAGAGTGTCTATCATTTTGCTGGTCAGAATCAGCCTTGCTGTTATTTCGGCTATTGTCATTCATCTCGTTTGGCAGGGAGGCCAGGAGCCGGCACAATATGGACTGCTGACGGCAGCTCAGCCGGCTGATGTGCCTTCCAGCTGGTACATGATTGTCCTTCTCGCTTTACAAAAAGCCGTACTCGGTGTGGTCCAGCTCGCCTGTATCGTCATCCCTCTCATGATCATCATTCAATTCATGAGAGATTTAGGATGGCTCCATACGCTGTCTAAGTGGCTGTCTCCATTTACGAGAATGCTTGGAATGAAAGAAAATACGTCGATGACAATGGTAGCTGGATTAACCATCGGTCTGGCATACGGAGCCGGCGTGATGATGAAGGCAGTGGAAGAGGACGGCGTGAGTAAAAAGGATTTAACCCTTGCCTTTATTTTCCTTGTTGCCTGCCATGCAGTGGTCGAAGATACGCTGATATTTATTCCACTTGGGATTCCTGTGTGGCCGCTTCTTGTCATCCGTCTGATATCTGCTATTTTATTAACAGCTGCCATTAGCTATATTTGGCGGAAGCGGGAGCTTGCAGCTGTTAGAAAGGAAGCCATATGAACGAATCAACTATTAACACCGTGCTATTTGATTTAGATGGCACATTAATCAATACGAATGAATTAATTATTGCTTCATTTCAACATACGCTTGATCATTATTATCCTGGTCAGTACAGCCGTGAAGAGATCCTTCATTTCATTGGTCCATCATTGTTTGATACATTCTCTGCGATGGACCCTGAGCTAACGGATGATATGATTCAGATGTATCGAACGTTTAATCATCAACAGCATGATCTGCTTGTGACTGAATATGAGACTGTTTTAGATACATTGAAAGTCCTGCAGGATCAAGGATTTAAACTTGGGATAGTCACAACAAAGATACGTGATACGGTTTTAATGGGTTTGAAGCTGACAGGTTTAGAGCCATTCTTTGAGGTGATTGTGACGCTCGATGATGTCCAAAATGAGAAGCCGCATCCAGAACCTGTCCAGCTGGCATTATCCAAGCTTGGCAGTGATCCGCATGAAGCGGTGATGGTCGGCGATAATTATCACGATATTTTGTCTGGTCAAGCGGCAGGGACAAAAACAGCAGGTGTTGCTTGGACGATTAAGGGAGAAGAGGCCCTTTTAAAGCATCGCCCTGATTTCATGCTGAAGAAAATGAGTGATCTCCTGGCGATTGTTGGAGCTGATTGAGTTGAGAAAAACAGATCGTTATCCTGTAAAAGGGGTCAATTCGTTACGACAAGTCTATCGGACGGTTCCCTTTTTCAAAGTGGTGAAAAACTTTATTTTCATTCAAATAGCACGGTACACGCCTTTTATGGGAATGAAAAATTGGATATACCGAACCTTTCTTCGTATGAAGGTCGGCGAGGATACAGCGTTTGCCTTAATGGTCATGGTGGATCTCATGTTTCCTGAGAAAATCACGGTCGGTCGAAATAGTGTGATTGGCTATAACACGACCATCTTGTCCCATGAGTATTTGATTAAAGAATACAGACTTGGGGAAGTCTATATTGGTGATGAAGTCTTAATTGGAGCCAATTCAACCATTTTACCTGGTGTAACCATTGGGGATGGGGCGATCGTATCGGCTGGTACACTTGTTCATAAGGATGTTCCAGCAGGCTCATTTGTTGGAGGAAATCCAATGCGCATGATTTATACGAAAGAAGAAATGAAAGCACGTCAATCTACGTCTGCTGAGTAGTTCGGCAGACTTTTTTGTTGACAATATGTTGTGGTGTAACTATAATGATTACAACAGAGGTGAGAAAACATGAAAATCAGCAGCAGATTCACTGTCGCTGTCCATATTCTGGCCTTGCTATCACTTGAAAAAGGATCATTACAGACATCGGAGGATATCGCGGGAAGTGTGAATACAAACCCAGTGGTCATCCGCCGCATTATGAGTAAATTAAAAAAAGCAGGCCTAATCTCAACGAGTCTTGGCAAAGGTGGTTCTCAGTTGAACCGCAGTGAAGACGACATCACGCTGCTTGATGTGTATAAAGCGGTTGAAGTCGTGGATGAGGGAGAGTTGTTTCAAATCCATGAAAGCCCAAATCCTGACTGTCCGATCGGTGCAAATATTCAGGCTGTGCTTGAGTTAATCTTGTGCCGCGCTCAAAGTGCGATGGAGCAAGTGCTTGCTGAGATCAAATTAAGTGAACTAACGCATTTGTTAATCAAAAAAATTGGATGATTATTCAATTTTTTTTACCTCTGTTGTAACTATAATTGTTACACCTTTATTTATTAAATAAAATCATTTTACAGGAGGAATTCATATGAAGATTGGTATTATTGGCGCTACAGGTAAAGCAGGACAGGAAATTGTAAAAGAGGCTCAATCTAGAGGACATGAAGTGACAGCCATCGTTCGAGATGCACAAAAGGTGACAGATTCATCCGTAGCTGTTATCGAGAAGGATGTGTTTCATTTACAAGCAGAAGACATCAAAGGCTTTGATGTCATCGTCAATGCATTTGGTGCACCTGCTGGACAAGAGCACCTTCACGTAGAGGCTGGGAAAAAGCTTATTGATATTTTGAAAGAGGTACCCGATACGCGTTTAATCGTTGTGGGCGGAGCAGGCAGTCTATTTGTTGATGAGGCTCAAACAACAAGACTTGTTGATACACCAGAATTTCCAAAGGAGTATGTGGCGACTGCTTCACAGCAAGGTGAAAACCTAAAAGATCTTCAACAGACCGAAGGATTAAAATGGACTTTCCTCAGCCCTGCTGCATTCTTTGACCCAGCAGGTAAACGCACAGGTTCTTATGTGAAAGGGAAAGACCAGTTGATTCTCAATTCTAAAGGTGACAGCTATGTGAGCTATGCCGACTACGCCATTGCCCTTGTCGATGAAATGGAGCAGGCTGCCCATGTTGGAGAACGTTTTACCGTTGTATCTGAAGCAGAATAAGTCGTTTCACTGCCGCTAAAAACGATGAGTGAGAAGTCTAACGATCAAGGATTATCTCTCATTTTTACTAAAAAAAGGTTGGATACTTCATTGTAGGCGGAGGAGTAATGACAGCTGCAAAGCTTGAAGACCGCCTGAAGGAAATACTAGAAAGATCATCATGAAAAAAACATCCTCTATCCGGATAGAGGATGTTTTTTCATGTTTTCAATGAGAACGTTGTTCTACGCTTTAATGATAATCGCTTGCCGGCCCATCTGTTCCCAAGAATCCTCAAACTGATTGCGATCGACTTTTTGATTCTTTTCTCCGTATGGGTTATTTAGGTAGACATGTTCCTTGTCATAGCCCGTGATGACCACGCTATGCATATTAAAGCTCACATCTATTTTGCCATTGGGTGTATTCCATGTTTCGATGTTATCTATTTTGTCGAAGGTGGATGTGGTAATCACCCAAACAGGATACCCTTTTTCAAGTGATTGATAGATGGCTTTTTTGACAGGTTTTCCGCTTAAGTCGACGACTTGAGTGCCCGCATATTTTTTCGCAAGCTGATAAATAGGCTCATGGTAAACACCAAGACCTGGTCCATTCTCCATATCGCCTACAAACCCGTCATGCGGGTCTCCTTTTAAGCCATTTTCATAATTGAGCGGAACACGTTTGATTTCATTTGCCAATGCGTCTTTCGTCACTTGCTCATAGCCGCTGTAATGAAGAAGCATCGCTAAGCTTGTGACTTCGCATCCATTATAAAGCTTTGGGGCATCCATTTGATTGTAGAGGATGACGTCCATGGCTTTTTTGCTTCCTTTTAAAGAAGAATATGTGTTGTCTGTTTTTTGCGTTGATCGTGTTTCTTCAGCTGCGAGTGCCGTATCGCTTTCTTTTTCTTTGGCTGCTTTGTGTGGTGAAGCTGCCTTCTTGACTTGGTCGATTTGTGTCACGTATATAAAGCCGAAATAAACAAGGCATGCGCACAACAAAGTTAAGATTAATGTCTGGATGAACTTCACTGTAATCTCCTGTGTTATTCAATATTTTTAAGTATTATAGCACGTTCTTTTATCAAACATGCAGAAAAGGGACAGGTGTCACTTGAATGTAATAATTCCACAAATTTTTCATGAAAATAGAGAGAAAATAAAAATGATTGATTTAATTACTTTATTTTGTTAGCATATTATCATATTAGCGAACTAAAGGATTCGGAATTTTTTGTTTTAATGTGTTGGAGGTGCAGAAGAGCATGTTTATGTTTGAGAAACCATATGGTATGCGGGATTCATTACCAGGATTGTATGAGACGAAGAAAAAAGTGAGACATTCATTAACAGAGGTCATGAATGGCTGGGGTTATCGTTTGATGGAGACACCAACGCTTGAATTTTACGATACAGTCGGTGTTCAATCGGCGATTACAGATACACAGCTCTTTAAGCTTTTAGATCAGAACGGGCAAACCCTTGTACTCAGACCTGATATGACGGGACCTATTGCGAGAGTGGCGGCTTCAAAGCTTCATGAACAGGCGTATCCGCTTCGCGTTGGGTATGCGGCCAATGTGTTCCGGGCGCAGGAAAGAGAAGGCGGAAGGCCATCAGAATTTGAGCAGGTCGGAATTGAGTTGATTGGTGATGGGTCGATTAGTGCAGATGCTGAAGTGATCGCGCTTGTCGTATTTGCATTAAAAAATGCCGGGCTAAATTCCTTCAAAATCGCGATCGGGCATGTCGCTTTAGCAGAGACGTTATTTGTAGATGTATTGGGAAATACAGAGCGTGCAAACGTCCTCCGCCGATTCTTATATGAAAAGAATTATGTAGGATACCGCCAGCATGTGAAGCAATTGCCACTCTCCTCCATCGATAAAACGAGGCTGTTACAGCTTTTAGAGTTAAGAGGCGGCCAGGAAGTCACAGAGCGGGCAAAGGAAATCGTCGTTTCACAAGAGGGAAAAGAGGTGCTCACACAGTTAAAATCGCTTTGGGAAACACTTGAAGATTACGGCTGTACAGAATATATCCGTTTAGATTTAAGCATGGTGAGTCATATGAGCTACTACACGGGCATTTTGTTTGAAGTATTTGCAGATCATGTTGGGTCAGTCATCGGAAGTGGCGGCAGATATGACCAATTGCTGGCTCATTTTGATGCACCTGCACCAGCTACAGGATTCGGACTTCGATTAGACCGTCTGCTTGAAGCGCTTGATGCAAAAGAAATCAATGAGCCGCAGGAGGCAGTGATTTTTAGTAAAGAACAAAGACTGGAGGCTTTTGCTTTTGCAGAAAAGGAGCGGTCAAAAGGGAAAAAGATCGTCCTGCAAGACTTAGCAGGGATTGAAAATATTGACGCGATGACCAAGGCATTTGAGCAGGTGACTTATTTTATCGGCGCTAGAAAGGGAGAGTCAAATGGGTAAAGTGTTGACGATGGCGATGCCAAAGGGCCGGATATTTGAAGAAGCAGCTGGGTTGTTAAGACAGGCGGGATATCAGCTGCCAGAGGAATTCGAGGATTCAAGAAAGTTAATCATTGATGTACCGGAAGAAAACCTCCGCTTTATTTTAGCGAAGCCAATGGATGTGACGACTTATGTAGAGCACGGTGTAGCAGATGTTGGCATTGCAGGGAAGGATGTTATGCTCGAAGAAGCTCGTGATGTGTACGAAGTGCTCGATTTAAACATCAGCAAATGCCATTTAGCGGTTGCCGGATTACCGGGAGCCAGCTGGGGCGGTGTCGCGCCGCGTGTGGCAACAAAGTACCCAAATGTCGCATCTTCCTATTTTAGAGAACAAGGGGAGCAGGTGGAGATCATTAAGCTGAATGGTTCAATTGAATTAGCACCGCTCATCGGACTCGCCGATCGTATTGTTGACATTGTCTCTACAGGTCAAACACTCAAGGAAAATGGACTTGTTGAAACGGAGCATATTTGTGATATTACGTCACGGTTTATTGTCAATCCTGTGAGCTATCGGATGAAGGATGCGGTGATCGATGAAATGGCGCAGCGCCTTGCAAGAATCATTGAAGGGGAGGAAACATCATGAACATCACCTACATACAAGAAGGTGAGACAGAGACACTCTCACTCAAGCGGACTTTAGATACAGGTACGGAAGAGCAGCGCCTGGCTGTTCAGCGGATTATACAAGAAGTGAGGCTAAATGGTGATCAAGCGGTACAGTCTTTTACAAAGCAATTTGATGGAGTGCTGCTTGAAGATCCGCTTGTCACAGAGGAGGAAATGACAAAAGCCTCCGCACGCATGGACCCAGCCATGATTCAGGTGATTCAAACGGCTATCCGTCATATTCGCACATACCATGAGCGTCAGCTGACATCCTCTTGGTTTTATCACCAGCAGGATGGCTCGATGCTCGGACAAAAGGTGACACCGCTCGATGCAGTCGGTGTGTATGTCCCCGGCGGAACAGCTGCTTATCCCTCATCTGTTTTAATGAATGTGATTCCGGCGCTTGTCGCTGGTGTTGAGCGAATTGTCCTTGTGACACCCCCAGGGAAAGATGGGCATCTTTCAGATGCTGTACTCGTTGCTGCAAAGGAGCTCGGTATTTCTGAGATGTATAAAATGGGCGGTGCGCAGGCGATTGCGGCACTTGCCTATGGAACAGAAAGCATCCAGTCTGTTGATAAAATCACAGGTCCAGGCAACATATATGTAGCCCTGGCAAAGCGGGAAGTATTTGGCCTGGTAGACATTGATATGATTGCCGGTCCGAGTGAAATTGTGGTTCTAGCAGACGATACGGCATCGGCACATGAGGTAGCGGCTGATTTACTTTCGCAGGCAGAACATGATGCGTTGGCATCTAGTGTTTTGGTGACACCGTCTAAGACACTTGCTGAAAACGTGCAGGCTGAGGTGCAAGCGCAGCTGGACACCTTGCCAAGAAAATCAATCGCCGCACAATCCATACAAAATCATGGCCGTATATACGTGACAGATTCCATGGATCGTGCAGTAGACGTCGTCAACCAGTTAGCGCCAGAGCATTTAGAAGTGCTGACAGCATATCCAGAATCACTTCTTGGTCAAATCAAGCATGCAGGGGCGATTTTTTTAGGGCGTTATAGCCCTGAGCCGGTGGGAGATTATTTTGCAGGACCAAATCACGTGCTGCCAACCAACGGAACAGCTAGATTCTCCAGCCCGCTTGGTGTGACCGATTTTCAAAAGAAAACGAGCATTATTTCATATAGTCAAGAAGCCTTTGAGACACACAGGGATAGCATTGCAGCTTTTGCCAGATTAGAAGGGCTCGAAGCGCATGCAAGGTCGATTGAATCGAGAAAGCGGGAGGAATCGTCATGAGACAGGCGGAAACAGCGAGACAAACAAATGAAACGAATATTTCGTTAGCGTTAGAGATTGATGGGGAAGGAAAAGCAGATATTCAAACAGATGTCCCTTTTATGACACACATGCTTGATTTATTTACGAAGCATGGACACTTTAATTTGACCGTCGATGCGAAAGGAGATACGGATGTTGATGATCACCACACAACAGAAGATATCGGCATCGTGCTTGGGCAAATGTTTAAGGAAGCGTTAGGTGATAAAAAGGGAATTAAGCGGTATGGCTCCAGCTTTGTTCCGATGGATGAAACGCTTGCCCAGGTCGTGGTGGACTTAAGCAATCGCCCTCATTTGGAAATGAGAGCGGCCTTTCCAAGTCAAAAGGTCGGTACCTTTGATACAGAGCTCGTGCATGAGTTTCTTTGGAAGTTTGCGCTAGAAGCTCGTATAAATCTTCATGTGATTGTTCACTACGGAACCAATACGCACCATATGATTGAAGCCATTTTTAAAGCGATGGCACGCGCCCTAGATGAGGCAACAACCATTGATCCACGTGTGAAAGGGATTCCTTCGACAAAGGGGATGCTCTAATGATCGGAGTCATTGATTACGGAATGGGAAATTTGTTCAGCGTATCAAAAGCACTGGAACGAGCAGGTGCCAGTTATATCGTCTCCTCTGATGTGGAGGAGCTCAAAAAGGCAGATGCTTATATTTTGCCTGGGGTCGGTTCGTTTCGTGATGCGATGCAGCTGTTAAAACAGACAGGACTTGAAGAGTTTATCCACCAAGTTGTGCAGGAAGGAAAGCTGCTATTTGGTATTTGTCTCGGGATGCAGCTGTTATTTGAAGAAAGTGAAGAGGCAGGACGTACGAAAGGTTTGGGGCTGTTAAAAGGGCGTGTCGTTCTTTTAAAGGATCGCGACCAGGATGGGCAAAGGCTGAAGGTGCCTCATATGGGGTGGAATGAGCTCACATTTCATCAGCCCTCCCCATTGTTTGATGGTGTACCGGAAGGATTTGCGTACTTTGTTCACTCTTATTATGTAAGTGATATGAATCCAAAAGAGCAATTAGCAAGTGCGGATTATGGCGTTCAAGTACCAGCAGTTGTCGGCAAGGGGAATGTGCTTGGCGCACAGTTTCACCCTGAAAAAAGCAGTACAACGGGAATGGCGCTGCTCAAACAATTTATTCAATTAGCAAACGAACAGAGGGTGAACAAATGAGTGAATTTACATTGTATCCAGCGATTGATATGAGAGATGGCAAATGTGTACGGCTTGTGCAAGGAGATTATGATCAAGAAACCATTTATGGAGATTCGCCGCTTGATATGGCTGCGCGGTTTGCAAATGAAGGAGCAAAGTGGATTCATCTCGTTGACCTAGATGGTGCGAAAGCAGGGAATCGCGTCAATCATGAGCATGTACTGGCGATTGCTTCATCCTTAGATGTGAATGTACAAATTGGCGGCGGCATTCGGACTGAAGAAGACGTTGCCTTTTATATAAACAATGGTGTAGCTAGAGTCATCCTTGGCAGCTCCGCTGTTTCTAATCCCGCCTTTGTGAAAAAAATGCTTGCGCAATATGGGGAGAAAATAGCGATTGGGATCGATGCGCGAAATGGCTTTGTATCGACTGAGGGGTGGCTTGAAACGTCGAAAGTGAAGGCGGAGGAACTCGGCAAAGAATTGGCAAAGGAAGGCGCGGAGGTCTTTATTTTCACGGATATTCAAATGGATGGCATGCTGTCTGGCCCCAATGTGGAAAGTACAGTTCGCTTAGCGGAAGCTACCGGCAAACAAGTCATTGCTTCAGGTGGTGTAAGCGCGCTAGCTGATCTTCAAAAGCTGTCAGCACAAAAACAGTCAGGTGTTTCTGGTGCGATCATTGGAAAGGCCCTTTACACGAAGCGGTTTACTTTAGCTGAAGCAATTGAAGGGCTTGACCGCGTATGATGACAAAACGAATCATTCCATGTCTCGATGTGAAGGAAGGGCGTGTGGTCAAAGGGGTGCAATTCCTCGGCTTAAAGGATGCTGGTGATCCGGTAGAATTAGCGCAGATGTATGATGAGGAAGGGGCGGATGAACTCGTCTTTCTTGATATTTCTGCCTCTCATGAAGGCCGGAAAACGATGGTGGATGTGGTCAAGCAAGTGGCGTCCACTCTTGCCATCCCTTTTACGGTAGGCGGCGGGATTAACCACCTTGATGACATGAAGCGCATATTAAGAGCGGGTGCAGACAAAGTATCTGTGAACACAGCGGCAGTGTTAAGACCAGAACTGATTTCAGAAGGCGCCGATTTCTTTGGTTCCCAGTGCATCGTCGTCGCAATAGATGCAAAGTACGATGAAGAGAAAAAAGAGTACATGGTCTACACACACGGAGGGCGCCGTCAAACGGATATAGAGGTCAGCGATTGGGCAAAAGAAGCCGTGCTGAGGGGAGCAGGAGAGATTTTACTGACAAGTATGGATGCCGACGGTGAGAAAACAGGCTTTGATCATCGATTAACAAAGCTTGTGTCAGAAGCCGTCACCGTGCCTGTCATTGCCTCGGGAGGCGCTGGCAATGCCCAGCATATGCTGGAGGCATTTACAAAAGGAGAAGCTGATGCAGCATTAGCAGCCTCCATTTTCCATTATAAAGAGACTTCAATTCAAGAGGTAAAAACATACTTGAGAGAACACGGGGTGAAGGTCAGATGAAACAGGCAAACGAATTATCCTTTAATGAGGCAGGCCTGATACCTGCAATTGTACAGGATGCTCAAAGTAAGGAAGTATTGACATTGGCGTATATGAATCAAGAATCCTATGAAAAAACACTGGAGACAGGGGAAACATGGTTTTACAGCCGGTCGAGAAACGAGCTTTGGCACAAAGGCGCCACATCTGGACATACTCAGCGAGTCACATCCATTCGATATGACTGTGACAAAGATGCTCTGCTTGTTCTTGTCACACCAAGTGGACCAGCCTGCCATACTGGCAGCTATAGCTGCTTTTCGGAAGAAGGCGTGAAGCTTCAAACGGAAGAGCAGGATCGTTTTGCGATTTTAAATGAACTTGAACAGGTGATTGCAAAACGTCAGACAGAAATGCCAGAAGGCGCTTATACAACCTATCTATTTGAAAAAGGGGTCGATAAAATCCTAAAAAAGGTAGGGGAAGAAGCGTCAGAGGTCATCATTGCAGCGAAAAACCGGGATCAAGAAGAATTGAAATGGGAAACAGCCGATCTCCTGTATCATCTGCTTGTATTATTACGTGAACAGCAATTGCCGCTTGATGAGGTATTAAAAGTATTAAAAAAGCGTCATCAAGGTGAGTGAAAAGCCGGGGGCACCTCTGGCTTTTTGTTTTTGAGTGAAAAACAATCCTTCCTTTTCTTTTGTTCTATGTGACGACTCGTGAAGTATGTTATACTACACACGGTACACTGTTCGAAATGGAGGGTATCGGTGAGTAAATACACTTCTCAAAATAATCACACACAAGTCGTCCAGCTATTCCAAGATGGGCATTACTTTTTTCATAAAGGTCTAAAAGCTTATAGAGAAAGAAATCTATCTAAAGCGAGTAAGCTGATACAGCGGGCTATCGTACTTGAGCCTGAAAATGTAGAAATGCTATCACAGCTTGCCATTATTTATACTGAAATGGGTCATTACCAACAATCAAATGAACTGCTTGATTTCATACTTGAACATATCGATGAAAACATGTCTGAGTGTCACTATTTTAAAGCCAATAATTATGCGAATCTAGGACTCTTTCAAGAGGCATATAAGTCAGCTACTGCCTATGCTTCATTGGAAGAGAACGGGGAATTTGCAGATGAAAATGACGATCTCCTCGACCTGCTCGATATGAGCGACGAAGAGGACGAAGATTTTCCTTACGATCAGGATGACCTGATTGTCAAGCAGGATCAAGCGAATCACTTGCTAGAAAGCGGCAGGCTTGATGAAGCCATTGAAATGCTGGAACAGATGATTGTTGAGTATCCAGAATTTTGGTCAGCGTATAATAATCTCGCTTTGGCCTATTTTTATTCTGGTCAAATCCATCAGGCGAAAGAGATGTTGAACCGGGTTCTTCATGAAAATCCGGGTAATCTGCATGCCCTTTGCAACCAGCTTGTCTTCTATCATTATGAAAAAGAAGAAGAAAAGGTCAATACGTTAGCGAAGCAATTAACGCACGTGTATCCAATATTAAGTGAACAGCGTTATAAGCTTGGCGCAACATTTGCCCTAGTTGGAGAATTTGAATGGGCCTTTAAATGGCTTTATTCTTTGTACAAAACAGGCTTTCAGGGAGATAGTACATTTTTATACTGGCTCGCAAGCGCAGCTTATTATACAGGCCACAAAACGCTTGCACAGACGGTTTGGAATAAGATGGTCGAAGAAGATATCGATGCAGATGAAATCAAGCCGTGGCAGGATAAACCCGAGGAGACTGAGCCAATGGTCTCCATTGAGGAGCGGCTGACTGCGTACTATGTGAGCAAACAAAAAGGGGAACGTGACGTTCTTCAATCTGTCCTTGATGCACACGCAGCGAAAACAGCCTTCGAACAGCAATTCATCGAACTGCTCTTATACGAAGATGAAATGGAAGTGCGGTCGTTTTCAGAAGATGCGGTTTTCGCAAAACAGGCGGCATCCAGCTTGGAAGAAGCTGTTCAGCCTGACAGCCATATGCCTTATTTTTGGTTATTCCATATTATTCAGCAGGCACGTGCTTCTGGCGTAGATAAGAAAAATGCGCCTGCATGGGCAGCAGCATCTTATTATTTATGGATGAAGGAGCAAGAAGAATCAGCTGTGAGCAAAAAAGAGATTGCAGCCTCTTTTCAAATCAGCGTTCAAACACTGTCTAAATATGAACAAGTCATTTGTGCGTTAATCGATTAAATAGGTAAATAGATTCAGCAGATTGCAGCATGGCCGAAAAGGTCATGCTTTTTTCTTGGATAAAAAGGTGGGATTTGCAAGGATTTGGCGAAGTATGACAATCACGACATGTTTTTGAAACATAAATGTAATAAAAATATTAGCTCATTTTGTCGATGTCTCATGTATAATGAAAATCGTGGATTAAAACAAAGACATATATTTAGATATTTTACTATACATAATGAAACACCTAGTGATAGAAACAATCTGGTCAACATCTGACTGATCAATCAGGAAGAAAGACATAGATAGCACAGATTGGCCGCAGAGAATTTGCTGCTTTCTCATGTCGCTTGGAAATTGTCAAAGGAGGAACTATTCGTGAAAAAGTTTATTACTTTCGGTTTAGCTTCGGTCATCGGAGCGAGCAGTTTATTTATCCCATTTACTCATGAAGCAAACGCACAGAACTTTGAACAAAAGAAACAAGAGCTGGACAGCAAGCAATCTGAGGTCAACAAAAACCTTCAAAAGAAAAAAGATGAGCTTTCAAAGCTTGAAGCAAAACAAGAGGCACTTGCACTAAAGCTAAAAGAAATTGACGAGAAAGCTTTAAAAACAAGTGATCAAATCGAAGAAAAACAAAAAGAAAATGAACAAACGAAAAAAGAAATCAAAGCACTGAAACAAGAAATTGCTGATACTGAAAAACGTATTGAAGATAGAAACAAGTTCTTGAAAAAGCGTGTACGTGCGCTTCAAGAAAGCGGCGGTTCTACGAAATACATAGATGTATTACTAGGAGCGAAAAGCTTTAGCGATTTCATCAGCCGTGCAGGTGCAGTATCTACACTCATCAACGCAGACAGCGAAATCATTAAAGAGCAAGAAAAAGACAAAGCTGAGCTTCAAAAGTCTGAAAACGAATTAAACACAAAACTTGAAGATGTTCAAAAGACACTTGCAAAGCTTGAAACGCTTCAAACAGACTTGAATAAACAGCTTGATGAAAAAGACAAGCTATTCAAGCAAGTGAAAAAGCAAAAGGGAAGTGCATCTTCTGAAATCAGCGAGTTAAACAGTGAGGCTAACAGCATTGCATCTGAAAAAGACGCAACAATCGCTGCTCAAAAACAAGCTGAAAAAGAAGCGAGAGAAGCAGCTCAAAAAGCAAAAGAAGAAAAAGCACAAAGACAACAGCAGCGTCAAGCGAGTGTTCAAGCGGAAGACAACAGCTCAACTAACGACAGCAGCCCGTCTTCAAATAACAGTAACAGTGGATCTTCAAATAATAATAACAACAGCAGTTCACCAAGCAAGAAGCCATCTTCTGGCGGTGGATCACCTGTCAGCAGTAACGTAGGCGGAATCGAAGGGGCAATCAGCACAGGTTCTACCATCGTTGGACAATCTCCGTATAAATGGGGCGGCGGCAGATCACAAGCCGATATTGATGCACGTCGTTTTGACTGTTCTTCATTCGTTCGCTGGGCATTCGCATCAGCAGGCATCAACCTTGGACCAGTTGGCGGTACAACAACAGATACGCTTGTAGGTAAAGGAAGAGCTGTAAGTGCATCTGACATGAAACGCGGAGACCTTGTGTTCTTTGATACGTATAAAGTAAATGGACACGTTGGTATTTACTTAGGAAACGGTACATTCTTGAACGATAACAGCTCTCGCGGTGTTTCAGTTGACTCTATGAGCAATGTTTACTGGAAAAAAGCATTCAATGGCGTTGTGAGAAGAGTCGTTGAATAAATCGTTACTTACTATATAACCGTAAACAGGCTTCCTTAAACAGCAGTTTAAGGAAGCTTTTTCTTTTTTTGAAGATATGAGCAAATGATTCGCTTATTATCCGCAGATTTAATAGGATATGGGTAAGGAATAAAAGTAAGAGTGGAATTGATGCTCTCTGTCATGAATGGAAGCATCACCCAAGGGCATTCTAATAAGAAATGCTAGCAGCAATTGAAGAGGGAGTGACAGTTGTGTCAGAAGAAAAAATCTACGATACGATCATCATTGGAGCGGGACCTGCCGGAATGACAGCCGCTGTTTATACATCACGGGGAAATCTTTCAACATTGATGATTGAAAGAGGGATTCCAGGCGGTCAAATGGCAAATACGGAAGATGTCGAGAACTATCCTGGCTTTGAAAGCATTTTAGGGCCAGAACTTTCAAATAAAATGTTTGAGCATGCGAAGAAATTCGGTGCTGAGTATGCATATGGCGATATCAAAGAAATCGTAGACGGTGAAGAGTACAAAATCGTCAAAGCCGGTTCAAAAGAATACAAAGGACGCTCTGTCATTATTGCGGCAGGTGCTGAATACAAAAAAATCGGTGCACCAGGTGAAAAAGAACTTGGCGGCCGGGGCGTCTCTTACTGTGCAGTATGTGACGGTGCTTTCTTTAAAAACAAAGAGCTCGTGGTCATTGGCGGCGGAGACTCTGCGGTAGAAGAGGGTGTATACCTCACACGCTTTGCGTCAAAAGTAACGATCGTTCATAGACGCGATAAACTTCGTGCACAAAGCATTTTACAAGCGCGTGCTTTTGATAATGAAAAAATCGACTTCATGTGGAACAAAACCGTTAAACAAATTAATGAAGAAAACGGTAAAGTCGGCAGTGTGACCTTGATTGATACGGTGACTGGTGAAGAAGAAGACTTTAAAACAGACGGCGTCTTTATCTATATCGGGATGCTCCCACTATCTAAACCATTTGAAAATCTCGGCATTACAAATGAAGAAGGATATATCGAGACAAACGAAAGAATGGAAACAAGAGTGGAAGGCATTTTCGCCGCTGGTGACATTCGTGAAAAAACACTACGTCAAATTGTGACAGCAACAGGTGACGGAAGTATTGCCGCACAAAGCGCACAGCATTATGTAGAAGAGCTTGCTGAAAAGCTGAAAGCAGCGAAATAAATGGCTGTCGTAAATCCTTAATATAGCGTCATGGGCTTTTAACTGGAATGTAACACGGGTGAAATAATTATCCGTTATGATAAAACTAGTAATTGACCCCCTTTTATAAGGAATACATGTTTGGCACGGATGAGAATCCGTGTCCTTTTTTTTGCTTAAAATCAGAAATTCATGAGATGTTCACAAATGACGCATGGAGAACCATTAGATGATGTAAAATAAAGAGTAGAGAAATTGCCCGCCACCTCTTTCAGACGAAATCCGGTCTGTTTTCGGTGAAGAAGGGGCATGTTCATTGTGGGAGTCAGGATGAACCTGTATAATAAGTTAAAGACATAAAAGAGTAGGTGACAGCTGATGCAACGAGTAACCAATTGTGTGCTGCATCACGAAGATCAAGTTCTCTTGCTGCAAAAGCCAAGACGGGGCTGGTGGGTAGCGCCGGGCGGCAAAATGGAAAGCGGAGAATCGGTCAAAGATTCAGTCGTTCGAGAGTATAGAGAAGAAACAGGAATTTATATTTTAAATCCTCAGTTAAAAGGTGTTTTTACCTTTATCATAAAAGAAGGCGATCAAATCGTTCAAGAGTGGATGATGTTCACCTTTATGGCAGATTCATTTACTGGAAAAAACGTGACAGAGTCAGAGGAAGGCATTTTAAAGTGGCATGAAGTAAAAGATGTGCCTCATTTACCGATGGCTCCAGGAGATTCCCATATTCTTGATTTCATGCTAAAGGGAAAAGGACTTCTGCACGGTACTTTTACGTATACACCTGATTTTGAATTGATTGCTTATCGGTTAGATCCTCAAGGAGACTAATACATGAACCGTTTTCATAAAGAAGGAGAGGAAGCAGGCATGAATACGAACAAACAAGAAGATATTCAGCTTGTGATTATTACAGGAATGTCAGGTGCGGGGAAAACCGTTGCCATTCAAAGCTTTGAAGACTTAGGTTACTTCTGTGTAGATAACTTGCCGCCATCACTTTTACCGAAGTTCCTAGAGCTCATGAAGGAATCGAATTCTAAGATGAGCAAGGTCGCCCTTGTGATGGATTTACGCGGACGAGAATTCTTTGACAGCTTAATTGCAGCTTTAGATGAAATGAGTGATCTTGGCTGGATCACACCAAGAATATTATTTCTAGATTCAAACGATAAGGTGCTTGTCTCAAGATACAAAGAAACGAGACGTTCGCATCCCCTTGCGACAACAGGTTTGCCCCTCGAAGGAATCGCAATGGAACGCGACCTGTTAGAAGAGTTAAAAGGCCGGGCTCAAATGATTTTTGATACATCGGATTTAAAACCAAAACAGCTTCGAGAAAAAATTGTCGCGCACTTTGCCACGAACCAAGGGCAGGTGTTTACAGTGAATGTGATGTCCTTCGGTTTTAAATACGGTCTGCCGATTGATGCTGATCTTGTATTTGATGTGAGATTTCTGCCGAATCCTTACTATATTGAGAGCATGCGTCCACAGACTGGAAACGATGAAGAAGTGCGCTCCTATGTAATGAAATGGAGCGAGACACAAAAATTCACAGAGAAATTAATTGACCTTCTCAGCTTTATGCTTCCGTCCTATAAACGAGAAGGAAAAAGTCAGCTTGTGATCGCTATTGGCTGTACAGGCGGACAGCACCGATCAGTGACGCTAGCTAACTACTTATCGGAGTATTTTAAAAATGACTACTACACTCATGTCACTCACCGGGACATTGAAAAGAGAAGCAGAAAATAGATGACGACACTTCCAAAGGTGGTCATTCTTGGTGGGGGCACTGGCTTATCTGTTTTGCTCAGAGGGCTAAAAACAAAGCCAGTGGACATTACCGCTATTGTAACGGTTGCTGATGACGGAGGCAGCTCAGGCAGACTGCGGCATGATTTGAATATTCCGCCTCCAGGCGATATTCGAAATGTCCTTGCAGCTCTCTCTGATGTTGAACCGCTTGTAGAAGACTTATTTCAGCACCGTTTTAACAAAGGGAATGACTTAACAGGCCACTCTCTTGGCAACCTCATTCTTGCGGCCATGACAAATATAACCGGTGATTTTTTTCATGCCGTCACAGAAATGAGCAAGGTCTTAAATGTGAGAGGAAAAGTCTTGCCAGCAGCGAATTCAAGTGTTGTTCTTCATGCTGAATTAGAAAACGGGCAAGTGGTGACAGGAGAATCAAAAATCCCAACCTACGGTGAGCGAATTAAACGAGTGTTCCTCACACCCGATACGATTGAACCGCTCCCAGAATCGATTCAAGTCATTCGTGAAGCTGATTTGATCGTCATTGGGCCAGGCAGCTTGTATACAAGTATCCTGCCAAACTTGCTTGTACCGCATATTGGCGAAGAAGTGATTCGCTCGAAGGCGAAAAAAGTGTATATTTGCAATGTCATGACGCAGCCAGGGGAAACGCTTTCCTACAGTGCAGCTGATCATGTGCAGGCATTAAATGATCATATGGTTCGTCCATTTATCGATACCATTTTTGTGAACAATAAAGAAATTCCAGAAGAGATCAAAGCAAAATATGCAGAAGAACAGGCACAGCCTGTACAGTTCGACACAGATGTACTCAAGGCAATGGGACTGGAAGTCATCCCTGGGGAAATCATTACATATGACCAGCATGTGATTCGTCACGACACGCTGAAAGTAGCCTCGCTGCTTGTCGACCTGCTGCATAAGAAAAAATAGGAATGGGGGTGGCAAGGATGTCATTTGCATCCGAAACAAAAAAAGAGCTGACTAATCTGGACGTGAAGGACTGCTGCACAAAAGCAGAGCTTTCTGCCCTCATCCGTATGAACGGTTCATTATCTTTCTCTAATCGAAAATTAATTCTAGATATACAGACAGAGAACGCAGCCATCGCAAGACGGATTTATACGCTGCTGAAAAAGAAATATGATGTCACAGTCGAGCTGCTCGTTCGTAAGAAAATGAGATTAAAAAAGAATAATGTGTATATTGTCAGACTGGTAGAACGAGCGAAAACCATTTTAGAGGATTTGAAAATATTAGGTGAGCAATTTGTATTTGAGCGCAATATTTCAGAAGAGCTTGTAAAGAAAAGATGCTGCAAGCGCTCCTATATGAGAGGTGCTTTTTTAGCAGGCGGTTCTGTGAATAATCCAGAAACGTCTTCCTATCACCTTGAGATTTTTTCACTATATAAAGAACACAATGATGCCCTTTGTGAGCTGATGAATCAATTTCAACTCAACAGTAAAACACTTGAGCGTAAAAAAGGATACATCACGTATATGAAAGAAGCCGAAAAAATTACCGAATTCTTAAGCGTTGTAGGTGCGCATAATTCACTTCTTCGCTTCGAAGACGTTCGGATCGTCCGTGATATGCGAAATTCCGTGAACCGGCTCGTCAATTGTGAAACAGCAAACTTAAATAAAACGATTGGTGCATCACTGCGCCAGGTCGAGAACATTCAATTCATTGATGAAAAAATTGGACTTGATGCCCTGCCGGATAAGCTGCGAGAAATTGCAAAACTGCGAGTCGACTATCAAGAGGTCACGCTAAAGGAACTGGGAGAAATGGTGGAAAGCGGCAAGATCAGCAAATCAGGCATTAACCACCGCTTAAGAAAGCTAGATCAAATTGCAGAACAATTACGAAACGGACAAGCTGTTACACTCAAATAGGAGAATGAAAAAGGGAGGCAGATCATATGGTGGAAAAAACGGTCACCATCCAGTTAAAAACAGGCTTGCAGGCACGTCCCGCTGCTTTGTTCGTACAAGAAGCCAATCGCTTTGGGGCTGAAATTTTTCTAGAGAAGGACGGAAAAAAAGTCAATGCGAAGAGCATTATGGGTCTCATGAGCCTTGCGATCAGCTCTGGGGTCACTGTCACACTGATAGCAGATGGTGCGGATGAACAAGAAGCCATTGATGCGTTAACGGATTTTATCAATCAAGAAAACTGAGTCTCTTCACAGACTCAGTTTTTTTAGAAGGGAATGAATATGATGCAATCAGCATTTTTACAGAAGATCGGATACGAAGGCCAGTCCATCACCTTTGATGACCTGCCTGTATTATTAAAAAAGATGGCCTACACCTTTCCATTTGAAAATAGATCTGTGCTGAACAAACAATCCTATGCCTTGAATCAAGAGGGGTTGAAGCAGCATCTTCTTGAAGGAGAAAGAGGAGGTCTTTGCTACGATCTCAATCCTCTCTTATATTATGTGTTAAAAGAGGCAGGGCTTGCTGTACAGCTCGTTCAAGGGACCGTGTATAACAAAGAAGCGTGCACATGGGCAATTGATGGCACGCACGTAGCCATGACGTTGAACCATCACAACGAACGCTTCCTTATTGATGCGGGATTTGGTGTGAATTTACCTCTTCAGCCTGTACCTTTTACAGAAGAATGGGTGGAAGGAGCGTCTATTCGGTTTCGAGTCAAAGAAGAGGAAACCGAAAAAGGAACGCATCTGCTCCAATTAGATAAGGGGGAAGGCGCTGAAACAGGCTATGCTTTCACATTGGAAGAGGTGAGCGAGCCTACTTTGGTCCAAATGAGACATGAGATTTATGAAAATGAAGCCTCTCCTTTTAACAAAAGACCGCTTGCGTCAAAGCTCACACCAACAGGACGTGTAGTCGTCACCGAGGATCATGTCACCACACATGAACATGAAGAAGTGTCGAAAAAACCGCTGCCACTGCCTTTTGAGGAATACGTGAAAACTCTTTTGCCGTAAGCAGCATCAAAAAAACAGCCCTAGGTCAAATGGGGCTGTTTTTTTGATTGATTATCGAATACGTGTGAAAGTTGCATAATGGTCTGTTGTTTTGTAAATGAGCCAGTCACTTGAATACACGAGGCGGTCAGCATTTCGGAAGCCAGAGACGTAGTTGATATCTGCCTCACGCCATGTTCGGCCGCTTGCTGAAGGAAGACGTCCCTCCCGGTTAGAGAAAACATCTCCACCGATGCTTTTACCTGGGGCAACCTCTGCTAGATTTCCCTTTGATGCCACCCATCCAAGAGCACTTGCTTGTGATTTTGTGATGTAGTTATCAGGCAGTCGTTTGTAGCGAATTAAATAATCTGCTACACCATCAAACGTATTAATGACGGCAAGGGTATGAACATCTGATGTAAGTTGAATAGTAGCTGTTTCATTTGTGGCGGTCTGTGTAAGAGGTGTTTCGGCATAGGCTTGCTGCGGAATAAAACCAGAAAACAGAATAGCAGCGATCAGAGCAAACATAGTAAAAACCGAACTGATTTTTTTCATCTTCATCCTCCTATTAAGGAAATCGGATGCTGTCCTCTTGATGCTTGTCTACCTCATATTATAGCACCCGAACATGAAGGAAATGTAAAGAAACAGGTTCTTTGCTAAAATGAGGCTTTTTTCCTGATAACCTTCTGATGAAATAAATAAAAAGACGCAGCTCCGAATCCTGCGTCTTTTCCGATTAAGATGAAGCAAGCTCCTTCACAATATCAACAGGGGCTTTGCCATCAATTCCATGAATCACATTATGAATGGCTCGTTTCAGCATAAGATCCCGTGTTGTTTCAGTAGCAGAACCGATGTGAGGAGCAAGGGTGACATTGTTCATTTCTTTGAAAGGATGATTCTCCTGAAGCGGTTCCTGCTCAAACACATCAAGACCTGCGCCTTTGATCCATCCCTCCTGAAGCGCTTGAATGAGGCTTTTTTCATCCACTGTTTTCCCGCGTGAGATGTTTACAAATAAAGCCGTTTGCTTCATTAACTTCAATTCCCGTTCTCCAATCATATGATACGTTTCATTGGTCAGCGGTGTAATCAACACAATGATATCGGCTTGCTTTAGCAGGTCATCAAGTGTGCAATATAAAGCGCCATATGCTGATTCAGCCTTTTCATTCCGGCTGCGGTTATGATACAGGACGTTCATATCAAAACCATGTGCGGCTCGTTTGGCTACTTGCTCTCCGATTCGTCCCATGCCAATAATGCCAAGCGTTTGATGATGGACATCGATGCCAAAGATATCTTCTTCCTGTACAAATTTCGTCCATTTCCCCTCGCGGATAAAACGATCAAGCTCGGCAATTCTTCGCGCAGAGGAAAGAATGAGTGAAAATGCAAGGTCAGCAACAGTATGATCGAGTGTATGAGGCGTGTGTGTACCAATTACGCCTCTTTGCCTCATCAATTCTATATCGAAATTGTCATAGCCAACAGAGTTATTGCTCACTACTTTGAGTTTTGGTGCGTGATCTAATAGCTCTTGATCGATTTTCGTTCCAGACGTTAAAAGACCATCAGCATGCTGCAGTTTTTGAAATAAAGTATCTTTTGGAATGGGGTCTTTGGATTGCCACACCTCGTATGTACAATGTTCCTTTAGTATTTCCTCAAATGAAGCAGGTAATGGTTTGGCGACAAAAATGTGTGGTTTCACTGTCAACTCGCTCCTTTCACATGATCATCTTACTCCTTTTATTATAAAGCAACCATTTCGGCTGAACACGTTTGAAGGTTATCTGCTCAATATTTAATATACTAAAATAACGGAAAAGAGAGACATTTTCTTAGTGAAAAAGTATATTCATATGCCATCTGATCCATTTTTTACATCGATAAGAGTCAGCTAATGGGAGATGTGACATATGAAAAAGCCTGATTTTCTGAGAGATTATCTGACAAACTGGAAAATAGATCGAGATTTTTTGATAGAAAAATGATTATATTTGAAACGTATTAAACGGGAAGGTCGTTTTCTACTAAACCATTTCATCGTCTTTTGGCGATCTGAGAACGATAGATTGAAAGGAAGACCGCGTCTCCCTTACGTTGAAGCGGAAAATAGAGAAAATGATGACTTTTTTTCTCATCGTTTTCTCATTTTTTTCTTTTTTTTCTATCATTTTTCTTCTCTATGCTTGAGAACACACGAAAGAAAAGGGGGACAGGCAGGGACTTACGTGACTTATAAAAAGATGGGAGATGGCAAGATGGGATCAAAATTAGAACAGATTCTTCAGCACAATTCAGAGTTCGTACAAGAGAGACATTATGAGCCTTACAAAGCGGGGAAATTTCCCGAAAAGAAACTGGTCATATTAACTTGTATGGATACACGTCTTTTGGAATTATTGCCGCAATCCATGGGGCTGCGCAACGGTGATGCCAAGATCATTAAAAATGCGGGCGCCATTGTAACTCATCCGTTCGGCAGTGTGATGAGGAGTATTCTACTAGCCATCTATGAGCTAAAGGCAGAAGAGGTATGCATTGTAGGACATCATGAATGCGGAATGGCAGGTCTTGCGGCAGATCCTTTACTTGAAAAGGCGAAAGCACGCGGCATTGAAGAGAAATGTTTGAGCATTGTGAAAAACTCAGGAGTTGATTTAAAGGGGTGGCTGACAGGCTTTGATTCGGTTGAAGAGAGCGTGTCCCAAAGTGTGAAATTGGTCAAAGAGCATCCATTGATGCCAAGTGATGTGGCTGTTCATGGACTAGTCATTCATCCAGCAACGGGAAAGCTGGATGTTGTTGTGAAAGATAAACAGATTGACGCGCAGTATACCTAAATCATCTACACATACTTGAAGGAGGCCAACACATACCATGCGTTTTTATGGAAGATTTGAAGGATATGATTCATCAAAGTTTAGACGCGATTTAATCGCTGGGCTTGTCGTGGGCGTTGTGGCAATTCCTTTAGGCATGGCTTTTGCCATTGCATCTGGTGTCGGACCAGAATATGGATTATACACAGTCATCGTTGCCGGCATTTTGATTTCATTGTTTGGTGGTTCAAAGTATCAGATCGGCGGGCCGACTGGGGCGTTTGTTCCGATTTTATTTGGTATCGTCAGCCAGTATGGTATCGAAAACCTACTCATAGCCGGTTTTATGGCAGGCTGTATGCTTGTATTATTCGGAATATTCAAACTAGGGAAGCTCATGAAATTTATTCCTCGTCCGGTTATCATCGGCTTTACTGCTGGCATTGCTGTCATTATTTTTTCAGGGCAGATTGCCAACTTCCTCGGGTTAAAGGGTGTTGAAAAGCATGAAAGCTTTTTCCTCAATATGAGAGAAATTGTGGTCCATCTCGGTACCGCAAACAGTCTTGCCATCATCACAGCCGTTATTGGGCTCATCGTGATTGTGGCGGCTCAAAAATACATTCCCAAAATACCTGGTGCTCTATTAGGTCTATTGGCTTCAACGTTTCTAGCTGTTCTCTTTTTCCAAGGACAAGTTGAAACGATTGGCTCGGCATATGGGGAAATTCCTCGTCAGCTGCCAAGCTTCGCTTTTCCTGAATTAACGATTGAAAAAATGATATACCTCCTGCCTCCAGCTATTGTCATTGCGCTTTTAGGCGGAGTGGAGTCAATCTTGTCAGCTATGGTTGCTGATAATATGAAAGGCTCAAAGCATGACAGCAATAAGGAGCTTGTCGGACAAGGGATCGCCAATATGGCGGCACCGCTGTTCGGAGGAATTCCGGCGACTGGGGCGATTGCCCGTACGGCAACAAACATCAAAAATGGCGGAGCAAGCCCGATTTCTGGTGTGGTACATGGCGTCGTCGTGCTGCTCATCTTAATGCTATTTGCGCCATATGCGTCGATGATTCCACTTGCTGCGATGGCACCGATTTTAATGTTTGTGGCTTGGAATATGAGTGAGAAAAAAGAGTTTATCAATATTGTAAAAGTGAAAAATGCGGATTCACTTGTACTTGTTGTGACCTTCCTGCTGACGGTCATCGGTGATTTGATTATTGGCGTCACCGCAGGTCTCATTTTAGCATTTATCGCTTTTATCAAAAAAATGAGCCAGACGACCAGCATTCAAACTAATGTTGCGGTTCCCCAAATGGAAACGGCAGCTGCTTTAGAAAAACAGACAGACCAGCGAGGCATCAGTATGTACTCCATTGAAGGGCCGCTGTTTTTCGGAACAACAGATTCATTGGAAAATTCGATTTTGGACCATGTTCAGACAAAGCCAAAAACGCTCATTCTGCTCATGAATAAAGTCAATTATATGGACACATCAGCAGAAGCGGTTCTGATGAATATCTCCAATCGTATAAAGCATCATAATGGAAAGCTGATGATTGTCGGACTTCAATCGCAGCCGAAAGAGCTTTTGCGTCGAACGGGTCTTTTTCATCATATTGGAAAGCAGCATTTCTTTGAACGAACAGATGATATCTCGCCACAGCAGTTATAAGGTGGAAAAAAAGCACGTGACAATGTGGTCACGTGCTTTTCACTTGCTCTATTTCTTCTGAAAAACGCTTTGTGAGTTTCTGTTGATGAGAGGAGAAGACCTCTTCTACTGTGACATCATAGAGATTGGCTAAAATAAGTAGATTCGCTAACACATCACCCATTTCTTCAACGAGTTCTTTCTTCAACTCGGATGATTTTTGTCTTTGCTCATCAGGCCGGTCACGTCCGATTTCTATTGCTCTAACAGCACGAGCGAGTTCTCCCGTTTCTTCCATGAGGAAGCCTAACCGGATAAACGGCCCGTATTTTGTCCAATTTCTCATTTCATAAAAATCCTTGATCCACTTCTCCATCTCCGTTGTTTGCATTTTCTTTATACAGCTCCTTATATGGTGTTTGCCTTTTGATTTTACACTATATATAGATAGATCGGCTGTTTTTTTACAATTAATTATAGTAGAATGAGTGGGGAGAAGAAATCATAGAGAGAGATGGAGCTGTTCTGATGAAAACGATTTGTGTGTTTGCTGGTTCGAATCCAGGCGTGAAGGACGTCTACAAACAAAAGGCTGTAGAGCTGGGGACTTATATGGCAGAGCAAGACATCCGTCTTGTATACGGCGGTTCACGAATTGGATTAATGGGTGCCATTGCAGATGAGGTTTTAAGACAAGGCGGGCAAGTGATTGGGGTCATGCCTAAAGGGCTTTTTAGAGGAGAAGTTGTGCATCAAGAGCTGACAGAATTAATCGAGGTAACAGGAATGCATGAACGAAAAGCGAAAATGAGCGAGCTGGCTGATGGATTTATTGCGATGCCCGGCGGCTTTGGTACATATGAAGAATTATTTGAGGTGCTATGCTGGGCACAAATCGGCATCCACCAAAAGCCAATCGGCTTGTATCAAGTGAATGAGTATTTCAATCCGCTCATTGACATGGTGAAGTTTAGTGTACAGGAAGGTTTTTCGAATGAATCACACCTTCAATTGTTACATGCTTCCAGCGAACCGGAGGAATTAATCACGCAGATGGCTTCTTATCAAACACCATCTCTTCAGCAGAAATGGACAGAGTTGTCTTAAAGCGTTTTTGAATCACAAAAAACCGTCTGTTCAAGGAGCAGACGGTTTGTTTTGTCATATTATTTTTGTTCTTCTGAATTACGGGTCAAGACTTTGTCAATAAGTCCGTATTCAAGTGCTTCTTCCGCTGTTTTGAAGTTGTCACGATCTGTATCGCGCTCAATCACTTCAATTGGCTGACCAGTACGTTCAGCAAGTACTTGGTTCAGTTTATCGCGTAAAGAAAGGATTCGTTTTGCCGCAATTTCAATTTCTGTTGCTTGACCTTGGGCACCACCTAGTGGTTGGTGAATCATGACTTCACTGTTTGGAAGGGCATAACGCTTACCTTTTTCACCAGCAGCAAGCAGGAACGCACCCATAGATGCAGCCATACCAATACAAATGGTTGATACCTTTGGTTTAATAAATTGCATCGTATCGTAAATGGCCATACCAGCTGTGATCGAACCGCCAGGGCTGTTAATGTAGATAGAAATATCTTTTTCTGGATCTTCAGCTTCTAAGAAAAGCAGCTGTGACACGATGGAGTTGGCAACATTGTCATCGATCGCAGAACCAAGCATGATAATACGGTCTTTTAAAAGACGAGAATAAATGTCGTAAGCTCTTTCCCCACGATTTGTTTGCTCAATGACTGTAGGTATTAAATTCATAATGTTCCTCCTTCACCTTTTAGGTAAGTATGTAATTCAATGATACATTTTTGGTCAATAAAGGTCAAACAAAACGCTGACCTAAATTCAAATACCCCTATCCATTTTCCCCAAACTCATTCCACTTCAAACCATCATATTAGTCTATGTATCCAAAAGAAGAAAATACATGTTCAGGACTGATGATTAATCATTGCTTTCTTGCAGCATTTCCCTTATAATTTGATATGCTGACGTTCAAAAACATATCGTGCGCTCGTAGCTCAGTTGGATAGAGCGGTGGTTTCCGGTACCACGTCTGCCGGGGGTTCGAATCCCTCCGAGCGCGTACTTGATCTTGTTCACGATCGATAAAGGTCCAATGAAACCCTCTCCTTTGAGAGGGTTTTCAGATTGTTGACAAAGGGCTAAAATGATCTTTATTTTAGCCCTTTGTCTTCTTTTCAGCATGATAGAAAACCTTTGAAGTCTAGGAAGGACGAGCACCGAAGCGGATCGAATTTAACATTCGTGAGCATCGGCGCACAGGACTGACACCGAATGCGAGGGTTTGTCTACACGCTGAAACCCTCTCCTTTGAGAGGGTTTTTTCGTTTACACATATATATCCTTCACTTTTAAAATTTTTCATTTATGACTAGCCATTTATGCTATAATTAATAATCATTCTCAATTAAAGGTGGTTTCACTAGTGAAAAAATTAATTTGGCTGGTCAGTCTGCTGGCATTATTATTAGTGGCATGCGGGCAGAAAGAGAATAAAGAGCAAGCAGCAAGTACACGTACATATACAACTGAAACGGGTGAAAAGATCACCATTCCCGCCAAGCCGAAGCGTGTTGTTGTGTTAACAGCACAGCTTGGAAATTTTAAAAAGTTAGGTGTGACACCTGTTGGCATGACAGATGTTTACCCAGAATCGTCGTTTTTAGATGAATCAGGTGTGAAGCGTGTACCGATCGAAAATGTGGAGGCGATTGCCAAGCTAAAGCCTGATTTGATCATTGCATATTCCCAAAACGAACAGATTGAAAAGTATAAAAAGATTGCCAAAACGATCACGTTTACGACAAGTGAACACAGCTTCAAAGAGATGCATATTGAAATCGGAAAGATTCTTGGAAAAGAAGCGTTAGCGAAAAAACAAATACAAGAAATGGACGAGCAGCTGAAGAAAGACGGCAAAGAGGTCAAAGCAAAAATTGGTGATGACAAGACGTTCTCCATTATGGACGTGCAGCCAAAGCAAGTTTACTTATTTGGTACAGACTTTGGCCGCGGCGGGGAAGTCATCTATCAAGGCTATGGGTTCAGCTTGCCTGAAAAGGCAGAAAAAGCTCTTCCGAAAGAAGGCTATCTTGGTATTTCATTAGAAGAGATGAACCAGTATACAGGTGACTATTTACTTGTACCCACAAAGGATGGAAAAGCACCGAATCTTGATATCACAAACAGCGGTGTATGGAAAAAGAATCGAGCGGTGAAGCAGGGACATGTTCTTTATTATTCAATCAACGAATTTATCTATGCAGATCCGATCTCAATTGAAAAACAGTCTGCTGCGTTTAAACAAATGCTGCTCAAAAAATAATAGAAAAAAGACAAAGCACATAACATGGGGCTTTGTCTTTTTTCTTCTTGTCATCTCTTAAAATACTGGCCATAAGACTCATTTCTTCCCTTTACAGGCGTATTTGTTGAGCCTGCTGGCTGTATATGATTAACATGGAAGAGAATTGACAATGAGGAGGGATTTCTTGTGGCGAAGATTTTATTGATTACATTTCCAGCTGAAGGGCATGTGAACCCTATGTTAGGGATCATCAAAGCATGGGCGGATCGAGGAGATGAAGTACATGCGGTCACAACTGTACATTATGAGCAGCGAATCAAACGCTTAGGAGCTCACGTACATAAACATCCAGACTATATTCGTACATTACATGTGGATGAAGGAAATCTCGATTCCATGCAGCCGTTCTTTCATGCCATGCTGCAAACATCATTTGATATTTTAGAGGTGGTGGAAACACTTTCTCAGCAGCATTCATTTGATTTTGTCTATTTTGATATGTTTGGGGCAGGAGAGCTTGTTCGAGATTACTTACAAATTCCAGGGATCGGCTCAAACCCATCTTTTGTGCTGCAAGAGGCGCATTTTGATACACCGCTATACAGAAAGGATGAGAAAGCCGATCATCTGTTAGAAAACATACAAGAGCGTTTTGGCGTTCAGCCAACGCGTTTGATGCAATTCATGAAAAACCGCGGAGAGCTCAATATCGTGTATACAAGTGAATATTTCCAGCCGTCTGTCGATGCAGTGAACGACTCGTTTGTTTTCATTGGACCGAGCTTTCTAAAAAGGGCAGATCAGCATGATTTCCCGCTGGAAGCACTTGAGCAAGAAAAAGTCGTCTTTATTTCGATGGGCACAGTTCTTGGGGATACAGAAGCATTTTTTAATATGTGTATTGATGCCTTTGCCGACTTTGACGGAAAAGTGGTGCTCGCAACAGGTGAAAAAGTGGATCGGTCTCTCTTGAAAGAGGCGCCTTCTCATTTTCTGATAGAACCTTATGTACCGCAGCTTGAAGTGCTTGAGCTGACAGATGTGTTTGTGACCCATGGCGGAATGAACAGTGTCAATGAAGGCATTCATTATCACGTTCCGATGGTCGTCATTCCGGTCGACAAAGATCAGCCGATGGTCGCACAAAGACTGACAGAGCTATCTGCTGCCCGTGCACTTGATAAAGATCAGCTGACAGCAAAGCAGCTAAGAGAAACGGTGGAATCTGTTCTGGGAAGTGACACGTACCGTGCTGGGATTGAAAAAATTGAAGAAAGCTTCCAAACAGCAGGTGGAACAGAAAAAGCATTGCGGGTGATCGATCAATTGTTGCAAACGAAACAGACTCAATCGTGAGTCTGTTTTTTTGATAAAAAAAGAGATTGTATTCCCCATTTCTGTATGATATTATTCAATTCGTAATCATTTCGATTAATAATCGTAATGATTACGATAATATAAATTTGGGGGAAGTACATATGAGTGATCAGCCTGTTTACATAAAGAAAAAGCAATCCTATGTAACATACACCTTGATGCTGTTTTCAGTCATGGCATGTTTTTTATTGGCATCATGCTCTGATAATAAAGCATCTTCCAGCATGAATGACAGAGAAGAAGATGAGCTGGTGTATGCAAGTACAAAAGATATAAGGGACATCAATCCCCATTTATATGGTGGAGAGATGGCCGCTCAAAATATGGTGTTTGAATCGCTAGTCGTCAATACAGAGAAAGGCGTTCAGCCTGCCTTAGCGAAAAGCTGGGATATTTCAAAAGATGGAAGGACCTACACCTTTCACCTTCGAAAAGGCGTGACTTTTTCAGATGGCGAGCCTTTTAATGCAAAGGCAGTGAAAATGAACATGGACGCTGTCGTCACAAATATTGAAAAGAACGCTTGGCTTAATCTCGTATCCGAAATCAAATCCACAAAGGCGGTGGATGACGATACATTTGTTCTTACGTTAAAGGAGCCTTATTACCCTACGTTAGAAGAACTGGGCTTAACACGCCCCTTCCGTTTTATTTCTCCAAAAAGCTTCATTGATGGAACGACAGCAAAAGGAGTTCAAAGCTATGCAGGCACAGGTCCTTATGTGCTAAAGGAACATAAAAAAAATCAATTTGCCGTTTTTAAAGCGAATGACCACTACTGGGGGAAAAAGCCAAACATTTCAACAGTAAAGTGGAAAGTCATGCCGGATCACCAAACGATTTTACTTGCCCTGCAAAAAGGAGAGATTGATCTCTTATTTGGAGCAGATGGCGACATGATCGACGGAGACTCATTCCAGGCTTTAAAGGAAGCAGGTCAATACGGTGTGACCGTGAGTCCTCCTGTTGGTTCAAGATCGATCGTCATCAATTCAAACCAGCCAATGACAAAAGATCCGAAAGTCAGAGAAGCGTTTCAATATGCCATTCAAAAAGAGATGATCACAAAAGGCATTTTAAATGGAACGGAACAGGTGGCACATACGCTGCTTGCCCCGTCCGTTCCTTACGCAGATATCCCGCTGAAAAAGAAAACCTATCAAAAAGAGAAAGCAGAGGCATTACTGGATGAGGCAGGCTGGAAGCTGAAAGAAGACGGCTACCGCTATCAAAATGGCAAAAGGCTGAGTGTCGCCATTTACTATAATTCCGATAATGCAGGTGAAAGAACGATAAGTGAATCCATTCAACAAGATTTCAAGCAAGTGGGGATCAAGCTGGATATTAGAGGAGAAGAAAAACAGGCGTTTTTAGATCGCCAAAAAACAGGGAAATTCGATCTGATGTACTCGCTATCGTGGGGACTTCCTTATGATCCACAAACCTATGTTTCTTCGTTCCGTGTAGCATCGCATGCTGATTATCAAGCCCAGTTAGGATTGAAGAAGAAAAAGTGGCTGGACGAGACGATTACGAAAGTATTGGTAGAACCAGATGAGCAAAAGCGGAAACAAATGTATCGAGACATCTTGACGTATATCCATGATGAAAATGTCTACATCCCAATTTCTTATTCTGTGACAAAGGCTGTTTATAATAAGCGCCTGAAAGGCATAGGTTTTCATGTGTCACAGTATGAAATTCCCTTTGACCGTATGTATTTTTCTTCATAAAGCGGAGGCAGAAAGATGACACGCTATCTCTTAAAACGAATATTACTGCTTTTCCCACTCATGATCTTCATCACCTTCTTTGCTTTTGTACTGCTGACGATGCGGGCAAGTGATCCAGCTGAGGTCGCTTTGCGGGTGAATCAAGTCACTCCAACAGAAGACATGATTGAATCGATGCGGCAGGAGCTAGGCTTAGATCAGCCATTTCTTATAAGATATGCCACATGGCTTAAAGATGGATTAACAGGTGATTTTGGCAGGAGTTATGTTACACAAGAGCCAGTTTTTGATCTCATCATGGAGGCGCTGCCTGCCACATTGCAGCTTGCGGGAGCAGCGCTCTTTTTCATCATTGTATTGAGTTTGTTATTCGGAGTGATCTGTGCATATGCTGCTCATACATGGGTGGACCGAGTACTGAGAGCCTTTGTGTTTATCGCTGCTTCAATGCCTAGTTTTTGGTTAGGGATTTTGTTTATTTGGCTTTTTTCTGTCAAATTCAATTGGGTCAATACGAGTGGAATGGAAGGATTCAAATCAATTCTTCTACCAGCTGTCACACTATCACTTGGGTACTTATCAACCTATGTGAGACTGATCCGCAATCAAATCCTGAAATTTCAGCACGAGCCATTTGTTTTTTATGCAAGAGCTCGCGGTTTAAAGGAACGGGCTGTTCAACTGAAAGTGATGAGACATGCACTTCAATTAGCTGTGACAGCACTTGGCATGTCTATCCCAAAACTCATTGCTGGCACAGTTATTATTGAAAATCTTTTTGCTTGGCCAGGGGTTGGCCGGTTGTGTGTAACAGCTATTTTTCATGCCGATTTCCCTATGATTCAAGCCTATTTATTTGTGATGGGGTTCCTTTTTGTTGTGTGTAACCTCATGGCTGATGTTGTGCAAATGACCATGAATCCGCAGTTGCGAAAGGAGGTCTGAGAATGATGATAGGATGGCATCAATTAAGAAAAGACCGTATGGCGGTTGTTTCTATCTGGCTGTTAGTACTTGTCGCTTTAGCAGGACTGCTTGCACCAGTGTTAGCACCACATGATCCAACAGAAACGAACATTCTTCAAAAATATGCCGGCATCAGCCTGACTTATCCGCTCGGAACGGATCAGCTCGGGAGATGCGTATTGTCACGGCTTTTATATGGCATTCGGACTACGATGCTTGCGGCCATGCTGACGATGTGTATCACGATGCTCATTGGCAGCACACTTGGACTCATGGCGGGCTTCTTCCGAGGAAAAGTGGATGGCGTGTTGATGAGACTGTGTGATGTCATGCTCTCCTTCCCAGCAGAAGTAATGATTCTAGCTGTTGTGGGGATACTGGGGCCTGGATTATTCAATATTATTTTGGCGAATGTCCTAGCGAAATGGGCCTGGTATACAAGAATGATTCGTTCGTCCGTTCTGCAGTATGCGAATGAACCTTCTGTTCAGTATGTAAAAGTGTCTGGCGGCTCCCCATTTTACATACTGAGGAAGCATTTATTTCCTCGCATTTCAGGAGAAATTGCTGTCTTTGCGACACTTGATGCGGGCTGGGTCATCTTAAATATATCTGCTCTGTCTTTTCTTGGGTTAGGCGTGAGCGCACCTACACCGGAATGGGGGATGATGCTCAACGAAGCGAAGAATGTCATGGTGACACATCCAGCCCATATGCTTGCGCCTGGACTTGCCATCTTATTTGTGGTCATGGCGCTGAACTTTTTAGGAGACAGCCTTCAGCAGGCCACGACCCCTGCCATGCATCACAACAATCAAAAGGGAGGGAGACCATTTGCCTTTCATCGACGTAAAAAATCTGTCCGTACATGATCCAGTGCAGCAAAAGGATTTAGTGGCGAACATAACGTTCTCCCTACAGCAACAACGTTGTTTAGCTGTTATTGGAGAAAGTGGAAGCGGAAAGTCAACCGTCGCAAAAGCGTTAATTGGCTTGATTCCTTCTTCGCTAGAAGTGGAGGGAGCGATCATGTTTGACGGCGAAACATTGACAACTCAGACAGCTGAGCAGTGGCGAGGCAAACGAATTGGCTTCATCTCACAAGATGCGATGAATGCGTTCAATCCCATCGAAACCATTGGTCATCAAATGATGGAAACGTTCCAGCGTCATTTGGGCTTACAAGGAAAAGAAGGGAAAGCACATGCCATCGCAGGACTTGAGCGTGTTCATTTAAAAAATCCAAATGAATTGTTGAAGCAATATCCTTATGAATTATCTGGCGGTATGCTTCAGCGAGTGATGATTGCGATCACGATGATGCTTTCTCCTGATGTGATCATTGCCGATGAGCCAACGGCGTCGCTTGATGCATATAATCGGCGTGAAGTCATCAGGCAATTACAGAGGCTGAAAGAAGAAACAGGCGCGGCCTTGATCATCATTTCGCATGATTTAGGCGTCGTTCAGGCGATCGCTGACGAGGTGTTGGTGGTGCATCAAGGCGAGATGCTTGAGCATCGCCCAGCTGATAAGGTATTCACATCGCCTGAGCATCCCCAAACGAAGCATTTACTTGAGACGAGGCGCCGATTATCTGCGCCTCTTGAAGCACTGCGGCAGCAGCAGAGAGTGAGGGCATTTCCATGTTGATTACAGCTGATAGCCTCATCAAACATGGAGAGAAGAAAGGTTTCTTCTCTCGACAAATGCAGTCAAAACCACGCATATCAAACGTCTCGTTTGAAATCGAAAAAGGACAATGTGCCGGGTTAGTCGGTGAGAGCGGCAGCGGCAAAAGTACATTGGCAAGAATTCTGCTCGGTTTAGAAAAAATAGATGGCGGCAAGGTACAGATTGATGGAAAGCCAGCTGACACATGGCGAAAGATGAACCGAGGAAAAATGAGTGTTGTCTTTCAGGATTATCGATCTTCTGTTCACCCCTCCTTTACGGTGAAAGAAATCGTTGCTGAGCCTATGCGATTGTTAAAGCAGGAAAAAAATGTGGATCAGAAGGTTTTATCGTTGCTTGAACAAGTCAGACTACCCTCTTCTTTGCTGTATCAATATGCACATCAGCTAAGCGGCGGTCAGCTCCAGCGAGTGTGCATCGCACGAGCCATATCAACGCATCCAGCCATTCTCATACTAGACGAAGTTCTGAGCTCACTGGATGTCTCTGTTCAGGTGCAAATATTGGAGCTGCTCGAGACATTAAAACAAGAGCTAGACATGACCATCCTTATGATTACTCATGATATAGAAGCGGCGGTGTATCTATGTGATCGTCTCCTTTTTTTACATGAAGGAAGCATAGTGGAAGAATGCAAAAAGGATGAACTGCTTGATGCGGTCCATCCATTTACGCTGAAATTAATGGACTCACTTATGCCATTTCAGCTTGACAAAAAATAACCAATCTTTTATCGTATACGTAACAAACGACGGAAGGGTGACCCAATGCAATGAAGTACTAATCCTATGACCTGTAAGCAAAATGAAAAAACGAAGGCAGTGAGCAAACGATTGGTTTGCCATGTTTGCTGCGTTTTCATTTTTTAGCTTCGGAATAGGATGGTACAGCTTGGGAATCAAAGAATGAGGTGATTGATACGGGGGATGTGTGTGTTCAGATAGGAACGCGGCACGTCATCCTGGATTGATCTGCTTATTTTTGTACACCATTTTGCCTCCTATTCTGAGAATGGGAGGCTTTTTCATGTCTCCTGATACGAAAGGAGAGGGTTGGATGTTAGTAAAAGCCAATCAGTTAAAGATTTTTCGAAAAGATCGATTGTTATTTGATATTGAGGAGCTTGCCATCCATCAAGATGACCGCATCGGCCTTGTGGGGACAAATGGCAGCGGGAAAACGACTTTATTGCATGTGCTGGCTGGGCAAGAGAAACCAGACAGTGGCACGTTTGCTGCCACAACGACCTGCACACTGCTTCCTCAGCTGAAACAAGCAGATGGCACACAGAGCGGTGGTGAGATGACCCAGACTTATATTGAAAGCGCGTTAAACCGTCCTTCTGCCCTTTTATTAGCAGATGAACCGACGACTCATTTAGATACAGAGCACATTGAGTGGCTGGAAGAGAAGCTGCATCATTATCAAGGGGCCCTCATTGTCGTTTCACATGATCGTGCTTTTTTAGATGCGGTATGTACGGAGATTTGGGAGCTGGATCATGGACGGCTTAATCAATACAAAGGCAACTACTCGCAATTTGCACAGCAAAAAGAGCTGGCGCATCGTCAGCAGGTGGAAGCGTACGAAGCTTATACACAAAAGAAAAAACAGTTAGAGCATGCGCTTGAAAAGAAAAAGAAAAAAGCCGACAAAGCAACAAAGCCATCCCAAAAGCTGAAATCCTCAGGGCCAAAAATTGCAAAGCCCTACTATGCAAATAAGCAAAAAAAGCTGCAAAAAACAGCCAAATCCATTGAGACAAGGATGGAGAAATTAGAAAAGGTTGAGAAAGTAAAAGACATTCAGCCCATTCAAATGACTCAGCATACAATGAAGGAAGTAGCGAGCCGTACTATTTTGCGAGTGAAAAATGTAGATGGCAAGGCGGGCGATCAATTGCTTTGGAAGCAGGCAAATGTGGAAGTGAGAGGCGGGGACAAAGTCGCCATTATCGGCAAGAATGGGAGCGGGAAAACGACATTTCTCCGAATGCTGGTGAATGGGCATCCCGGAGTGTCTCGCTCAGAAGCTGTCAAGCTCGGCTATTTTCGTCAGGATCTTTCAGGATTGAAGGTAGATGAATCGATTTTACAAAATGCGCTGAAAGAGGCTGTTCAAGATGAGACAGTGGTACGAACGGTTTTAGCGAGACTGGGATTTCGAGGGGATGATGTGCATAAACCTGTTAGGGTGTTAAGCGGGGGAGAACGGGTGAAGACCATGCTTGCGTCCTTGCTTGTCAGTGATGCCAATGTCCTCATGCTGGATGAACCGACAAACTTTCTAGATCTGTCGGCAGTTGAAGCGCTTGAAGGTCTATTGAAGGATTACCCAGGTACCGTTGTGTTTGTTTCCCACGATCGCAGACTGATTGAGGAGGTGGCCACTCGCATTTTCCATGTTCATGAAAAGCGTATTGAAGCATTTGACGGCACATATGAAGCGTATAAACAAAAGGACGACAAACCAGCTGTTACACAAAGAGAAGAGGAGCTTCTTTTAATTGATATGCAGCTGTCTGAAGTGCTCAGCCGTTTAAGTATTGAGCCGTCTCAGGAGCTGGAAGAGACATTTCAAGCATTATTGAAACAAAAGAAGTCTTTGGAGTCATAAAGAAAACCCCTGTGTTTACTGCACAGGGGCTTGTTCATGCCGTTCTTTTGTTAATTGTTCAAGTTCACTTACTGTGACCAGCTGATAGCCTTGTTTGGTGAGCTCATGGATGATCTTCACTGCTGCTTGAGCTGAGCTGTCATAAATATCGTGCATTAACACTGTTCTGCCATCTGCTGCATGTGAGAGAACATGGTTTGTGATCTGCTGACTGTTGCGAATTTTCCAATCCTCTGGATCAACATCCCATAAAGAGACCTTCATCCCAACCGCTTGATTGATGTCTTGATTTGTTCCACCATATGGCGGTCTAAAGTGCGTAGGTGTATACCCGCTCGCTTTCTCAATCAACTGCTGGGTGTCCTTCACTTGTTTCACCGCCTCCTTTAAAGGCAGTCTTGTTAATAAAGGATGACTGTAAGAATGGTTTCCGATTTCATTCCCGCCTTTTAGAATATCTGCAAGCATACTAGGATAATACTGCACCCTGCTGCCTAATACGAAAAAGGTCGCATGTCCTTTATTTGCCTTTAATGCATCTAAAATTTTTGATGTTGTCGCTGGGTTCGGACCATCATCAAATGTGAGGGCGATGGCTTTTTTATTTGGGTCAAGCTTTGATTTTTGCGGCAGCTTGACGGCTTTTCTTTTCGGATTTGGTTCTTTCATTTCATTTTGGTTATTGGTTTTATTCATATATTCTGGCTTTAATATATCTTTCAGCAGCGTCTTTTTAATCGCGAGTGTTTGCGTACCAAGATCCTTGTCGGCTACTTGAGATGCTGGGAAATAAAATTCTACATATTTCTCTTTCAAGGCAAATTGACTGAAGTTTTGAGCAGTAGGGGCTGTTCCTTTCTGAAGGAGAGTCTGATCCTTAGATAAGGTTTTGTCCTTTTGAAGCTCTGAATATGTAATGTAGGATAATTTCTTCAAAAAGTTGGTTTTAGGCAGAAATAAATCTTTTGTGTCAAGAAAGGTTTTTTTCTGAAAATCATAGTTGATCGTGAGATGATTGGTGGTCCCATTTTGCTGACCTGTATAGGTATAAGTCGTAAAGCGAATAGCAGCAGACTGCTTCGCATAATGCACCATATCATAATCAATATTCAGTTCAAAGCGTTTGTTTTCATCGATGTCCTTGGCTTCACTAAACGTCTTTTTGAAATGCTCTAATGCTGAATTGGCGTAGCTTTGAATCTTGTCATCTAGCTGTTTTTGATGAAAAAGAGGATAGTTGACTGCATATCTCATAAATTTCCCGTCATTTACGAGAGTAACGATTTCGACATTTTTATAGTTCGTATCCTGCTTTACATTTTTCTTCTCTGTACCGCTTGCTTGTTGATTTTGAAAGAAAGCAACGACTCCAATGATGATCGCAAGTGCAAATAGGCTGATACTCCATTTTCCCTTTAATGACACAACGTTCAAATCTCCTCTCATGACGGGCCATTCTTTATCAGTTTGACATCTGTTTGTAATATTTTTATAACATTTGACTTACTTTTGTAATTTTAGAGGATGTTCAGGCGGAATGTCAACTATTTTCCTATTAAACTATGAGAAAAAATGATAGGCCATTCCAAACGAGCAAAAGACACCTCATTTTGCTGCCACGCACATACCTTCATTAATTAAAAAATAGGGTGTACATTGATTTTTCAGAGGCAGACGGCTATAATTTTGATGATTATGATTCTCATTTTCAAACTGACTTTTAATGAAGAAAAGGATGACACCGATTTTGCAGGATAAGCGAACACCTCAACAAAAACGATCATCACATATTCTGTTCTTTTTGATATTTTTTCTCGCCGTCATTGGTTTGGCGGCTGCCATGTTTTTGGCTGTGTCATATGGTGCCAAAACATTGTCTCTGCAAACGGTTTGGACAGCTGTATTTGACTATCAGTCAGATGTCACAGAGCAGCAGATCATCCATGAATTAAGACTTCCTCGTGTTTTAGGAGCAGCTCTTGTTGGAGCGGCATTTGCCGTAGCAGGTGCGCTCATGCAGGGCATCACAAGAAACCCGCTGGCAGATGCGGGGATTCTGGGCATTAATGGCGGTGCGATGTTTGTGGTCGCTCTCTGTTTTGCCTTTTTCCCAGAAATGCCTTATTCGGCACTTATGTTTTTTTCCTTTATTGGTGCAGTGCTTAGTACGCTGCTGATCTTTGCGATTGGGGCGGCTGGTGGAGTTTTGACACCGCTGCGCTTAACTGTAGCAGGAGCCGTTGTGGCTGCATTGCTTCATGCGCTTAGCTCTGGGATCGCGATTTATTTTGACTTGAGTCAGGACCTTGCGTTTTGGTATGCAGGCGGTGTGGCTGGTGTGAAATGGCCGCAGCTGACGATTCTTGCCCCAGTCATTCTGATAGTGATCGTATGGGCGATGCTATTAGGGCGTTCACTGTCGCTGCTGTCGCTCGGTGAAGATGTAGCGGCAAATTTAGGGGTGAAAACACGACAAGTGCGAATACTAGGAATGGCAGCTGCCGTATTATTAGCAGGGGTTTCTGTATCAGCAGTCGGATCGATTGGGTTTGTCGGTCTTGTCATCCCGCATATCGCAAGAAAGCTGGTTGGTGTAAACTATCGTTTTGTCATTCCGATGTCGGCGATATTAGGCTCGGTGCTGCTAGTCTTTGCTGACCTTGCCAGCCGCACCGTTAATCCGCCCCGAGAGCTTGCCATTGGCGTGATGGTGGCACTTGTCGGTGTTCCTTTCTTCTTATATATTGCCAGAAAAGAAGGGAGGAACCTGTCATGAGAGAGAAACAGCGGGCTCTTGTCGTGACAGTCGTTTTGCTTTGTTTGACTGCGGCTGTTGTGCTGTATAGCTTAAATACCGGCACGCTGAAACTAAGTCCTCTTGTGGTCGTCAAAACGTTATTCGGCTTTGGGGATTTTCAAAGTGAAACGGTGCTGTTTGACTATCGTCTGCCTCGAATCGTGGTGACGATGCTGGCGGGAATTGGTCTTGGCATTGCGGGCGGCATTTTGCAGAGCTTATCTCGTAACCCGCTGGCCGATCCAGGAATTATTGGACTGAATGCAGGAGCAGCATTTGGCTTAATCGTGTTTGTGACGTATTTCCATGCACTAGAAGGCAATCCATCTCTTCTTATTCCGCTCTTTACATTTGGGGGAGGGCTTCTTGCGGCAGCGGTCATCGTGCTTCTGGCGTATAACCGGCAGGAAGGGCTTGTTCCCATCCGGCTGATCCTAGTAGGAATTGCGGTTGCGGCGGGATTCAGTGCTTTGACGTTATATTTGTCATTGAAGCTGGATGAAGATACTTACACATTTGCTTCAAGATGGCTTGTCGGCAATGTCTGGGGGAGAGACTGGATTCATGTGTTAGCGCTTCTGCCTTGGATTGTATGCCTTGTGCCGCTTACGCTGATGCAGTCAAACACGCTCAATGCATTGACATTAGGAGATGCTGTCGCCTCAAGTGTAGGTGTACGTGTCCAGCGTCAACGTCTCCTTTTGCTGACCTTAGCTGTTGGTTTGGCGAGTGCAAGTGTTTCGATGACAGGCGGTATTGGTTTTATTGGACTTGTCGCCCCGCATTTGGCAAGGCGGCTTGTCGGCTCACTCCATCAGTATTTTTTACCGGTTAGTGCGCTGCTTGGCTTGTTGATTTTGGTCAGTGCCGATACAATAGGACGTTCCATCTTTGCCCCAAATGCCATACCAGCGGGTGTGGTTGTGGCTTTTATTGGCGCACCTTATTTTCTCTATTTATTAACAAAAACGAAATAAACGTGAAAGAGGAACTCATCATGAAAAAATTACTTGTGCTTGGTTTAACGCTCTGTTTCATTATGCTTGCCGCTTGTGGTCAACAGGAAACAAAGAATACAACAACTCAAAATGATCATGGAACACCGAAAATTGCTTCCTTGTCTATCCATTTAACCAATGACTTATTAGCACTCGGTATCAAGCCGGCAGGCTCTGTTGTAGGAGGGGACTTAAAAGATTTCCTTCCACATGCGAAAAAGCAGCTGAGTGGTACGAAGAAGCTGGGCATCGCAGCCGATCCCGATATGGAGTCACTGCTTGCATTACAACCAGATGTCATTTATGTCGATGAAGAACTAGCTGGACAAGACTTATCGAAATATAAGAAAATCGCCAAAACGGAAGTGTTTAATTTAAATGACGGCACTTGGCGTGATCATTTGAAAAAAATCGGCAAGCTCGTCAATAAAGAAAAAGAAGCCGATCAATATATTCAGGATTACAATCAAGAAGCAAAAGAAGTCAAATCGCTCATCAAACAAAAGATTGGAAACGGGAAAGTAATGGCGATCCGTGTGACGGCAAAGGAGCTTCGAGTATTTAGCATGAAGCGCCCAATGGGTCCTATTTTATACGAGGATTTAGGTCTGACACCTGTCGATGGTGTGAAGAAACTGGACAGCAAGCGGCCATTTGAAGTAATTTCTCAAGAGGTTCTTCCTGACTATGATGCAGATGCTATCTTTGTCGTCGTGAATCGTGATGATAAAGCGCAGCAGGCATTCAAGCAATTAGAAAAGACTCCGATTTGGAAGGGTCTAAAAGCCGTGAAGAAAAATCAAGTCTATCCGATTGCCGATCAGCCATGGCTCGATTACTCAGCACTAGGCAATAAAATGGCATTGGATGAAGCAAAAGAGATGTTTTCTACATCAAAATAAAATGAAATCAGGCATCATTCCTTATATGGGAATGATGTCTCTTTTTTTGATCCGGTCTTCTATTCATTCGGTTTTTGCATACATATGAGAGAGAACGAGCAGTACCGCCCGTGAAGGGGAAGAAAGGGAGGGGATACAGTTGAAGGTTCAAAAAATTAGTGCAGGTACAATCGCAAGGCTTGTGCTGCTTTTGCTCGCGCTTGTCAACAGTGCTCTAACCGCTGCGGGAAAAAGCCCAATTCCTATTGATGAAGAAGGTATTCAGCAATTTATCACGTTAGCCTTTCTTGGGATTACATCACTATGGGCCTATTGGAAAAACAATGATATAACGAAAAAAGCACGAACAAAAAAAGAAGAATAAGAGAAAAAAGAGCCTTTTCATGATAAAAGGCTCTTTTTCAGCGAAGCGTCAAACGCCTCTCCCCGCAATTTGACTCTTCCTGAAAGGCTTACGCCCGTCGTTCTCCCATGTTGGCGAGGAATGCTTTTACTTCCTCAATGCTTAAGCCGATAGCTTTCGCCTCACTCATCAGACGCTTCCACTCTGATATATTCGAATCAGTCAGCTTTCTATGAGTGACATGTAACGTCTTTTCTTCCTGCTCCTTTCGGTACGTTTGGAGCAGCTGATAGAGTTCTTCTTTCGGCATGCCGGATTGGACGGCATTGACGATATGCTCCCGCCATTCGTGTTCACCACCCTCAGAGTAATGAAACATCATCGTCTCTGCATCAAACAGCTCTTGTAAATCAATTTCTAGTGAAGAGGATACCTTTTTTAAAAACTGGACAGATGGATTTCTGTGGACACCACGCTCAATTTTACTCAAATACGACTTAGAGACATGGGCATCTTCAGCCAGCTGCTGAATGGAGTATCCTTTCCTCTTTCGGTAAATGCGTATCACCTTTCCTATCATTCTTATCAATGATCTCCCTTCTCCCTGGCGAATCGTACTGCGACCTTTTCGTTCATTATAAGAAATAAATTGTTCTTTATAAAATTCAAAAACGTAAGAAACAGGAAGTAAACAAAAGAAAACGAACGATTTCGTTCTTTAAAAAGAACTATAAGACCTATTATGACATTTTTCTTTGCGGGTATTATCTTTTATAATCCAATCATTAACAAAAAGAAACCATATATAACCTTTTTATGATGAAATCGGGAGGTATCTATGAATGAGAATATAGGTTTTAAGCAGCTGTTTTCTGTCATTAAAGAGAAAATGGCCCTTCTGATCCTGATTGTCCTGATCGTAACGGGCACTTCAGCCTACTATCAGTTCTATGTCTCGACTCCTGTATATCAGGCAACCACTCAAATTCTTGTTCATAAACGCAGCAATGACGCACAAGCAAACTTAAACGATATTCAGATGAACCTTCAATATACACGTACCTTTCAAGTTTTATTAAAAAGTCCGATCGTCATTGAAAAAGTAAAAGAAACACTCAACCTCACAGAATCAGCTGAAGGATTAAAACACAAAATTGCCACAAGTACAGAAAATGAGTCTGAGGTCATCAATATTTCTGTACAAGATGAGGATCGCGCAAAGGCAGTCGCCATTGCGAATACCGCAACAGAGGTGCTGCAAGAAGAAATCAAAAAAACCATGAATATGGATCGCATTAATGTTTTGTCTGAAGCCAAGCTGTCCAATACGATTCTCATGAATTCAAGAAAATTCGTTCATATCGTTCTGGCACTAGGTGCCTCTTTATTAGGGGGGATGACACTCATTTTCTTAATGAATTTACTCGATGATACTGTAAAACGAACACATCAAATAAGAGAAGAGATCGGATTGCCGTCGCTCGGAAGTGTCTATCAGATGCAGGCAGACAGGAGGGCAAAAAAAGACAAGCAGTCCGTCATAACGGGAGGACAGAACATTGATCTTTAAGAGGAAGAAAAGAGAAAAGAGAGATTTATCCTGTATTTCTGTATTAAATCCTCACTCTGTCATTGCAGAACAATTCCGTACAATCCGAACTAACATCGAATTCACATCAATCCAAACAAGGCTGAAATCCATATTGGTGACATCCTCCTTGCCGAAGGAAGGGAAATCATTTACGGCTGCAAACCTAGCAGCTGTTTTTGCACAGCAGAAAAAGCGGGTGCTGCTGATGGATGCTGATTTGCGAAAGCCGGCTGTTCATGAATATTTTGACCTGAGTCATCACACGGGTTTGACCAATGTACTATTAAATAATTGCAGCTTGGAGGAAGCTATTTTGCCTACACCCATTGAGCATTTAGAGCTGCTTCCGAGCGGAACCATTCCGCCGAATCCAGCTGAGCTGCTCTCCTCTTCTGTCATGAAGCAGCTGTTTTATGAAATTGAACAGCAATATGACATGGTGATTGTTGATTCCGCGCCGCTTCTGCCAGTGGCCGATGCAAAGATCCTGGCGAACCGGACCGATGGGAGCATTCTTGTTGTCTTAAGCGGCAAAACAAAGATAGCGGCTGTGAAGAAATCAAAAGAAGTGTTAGAAGGAACAACAGGTAAACTGCTTGGGGCTATGCTAAATGGCAAGAAAGAGAAAAAGGGAAGGCTGTATATGTATTAACAAGATTGATAGGTGATGTCTCCTAATCTTTAACAATGGAGGCACTCGATCCTGCTGTGGGCATGACAAATGCCTTAGATGCTCGTCATCAATAGTGGGGTGTGAGGACGGGTTTGATGCCCATTTTACGTAAGAATAGTGATGTTGAAAAAGGGGGAGGAGCGTTGACTTACGCCCAAAGATTATCAATCATCGTGGCACTAGATTCATATCTCATCTTAGTGGCTGTCTTTTTTGGCTTTCAATTTGTCCAAGAAGCGGCGTTAACTGTTTATACATTTGAAATGCTCGTCATTTCTTCGCTCAGTCTGCTCATTGGGCACCATTTGTTTTCGTATATTTTTCACGTGTACAAGCAAGTATGGGCTTATACAGGGGTAAGAGAGCTATTTTCTTTAATGAAGACCTTTGTGTGTTCTTTTTTATTTTCAATGGCAATGCTGTACCTTTTCGTGCAGACATGGCCCTTTCGGTTTTTGTTCATTGTGTGGCTTTTCCACGTATTATTCATCGGTGCATCTCGAATGGCCTCTCGGCTATTTCATGATGGTGCAAAGCGGCTGCAGGTAGAAAAGGAGCGGGCCTTAATCATTGGCGCCGGATCAGCCGGGACCATCATCGTTCGTCAGCTTCAGCAATCGAGTGATGTACATATTGAACCAGTCGCCTTCATAGATGATGACAAGACGAAGCATAAGCTTGAAATCATGGGACTGCCTGTTCTAGGGGGAAAAGAACAGATTCAAACAGCTGTTGTGATGATGGATATTCAAAAGATCATCATCGCCATTCCGTCCAAAAGCAGCCATACCTTAAAAGGGCTGTATAAGGAATGCGTAGCGACTGGGGTCAAAACGCAGATCATGCCAGAGATGGAGCAGATTTTAAAAGGAACTCATGCGCTGAATCAATTACGGGATGTACAGCCAGAGGATTTACTCGGAAGAGAACCGATTCAATTAGATTCAAGCCGTCTATCTGTCCATTTAAAGGGGAAAACGATTATGGTCACAGGAGCAGGCGGATCGATTGGGTCAGAAATCTGTCGTCAAATTTGTGTGTTTGCTCCTCAAGCGATTGTGCTTGTGGGACACGGGGAATTTAGCATTCATTCTATTTTACTAGAGCTGAAAGAAATTTATGGGGACACCATCAGTCTCTATCCACAAATTGCAGATATCCAAGATAAACAGAAAATGAGTGAAATCGTTGGTCAGTTTCAGCCGGATATGATTTATCATGCCGCGGCACATAAGCACGTCCCGCTCATGGAGATCAGTCCAAAAGAAGCAGTGAAAAACAATATTATCGGGACAAAAAATGTCGCAGAAGCTGCACATGAGCATGGCATTGAAACATTCGTCCTCATTTCCTCTGACAAAGCGGTCAATCCTGCCAATGTGATGGGCGCCACAAAGCGATTTGCTGAAATGCTGATCATGCAAATGGGGGCAAGCAGTGAAACAAAATTTGTAGCGGTTCGATTTGGAAATGTACTCGGAAGCAGGGGAAGCGTCATTCCAATTTTTAAGAAACAGATCGAACAAGGCGGGCCGGTCACGGTCACGCACCCAGCCATGACAAGATATTTTATGACCATTCCAGAAGCATCAAGGCTTGTCATTCAGGCGGGTGCACTGGCAGAAGGAAGACAGATTTTTGTATTAGATATGGGGGAGCCAGTGAAAATTGTTGACCTCGCAGAAAACCTCATTCACCTCTCAGGCTATACCACAGACCAGATTCCGATTACGTTCACAGGCATTCGTCCTGGGGAGAAAATGTATGAAGAATTACTCAACCAGCATGAAAAAGCACAGGAACAAATTTTTCCGAAAATTCATATCGGTCATGCGCTGGATGGGGACCCATATGTGCTGAACCGCTTTATCCATGAATTTGACATGATGAGTGAAGAGCAAATGAGAGAAGCATTGTTTGCTGCCATCGAATCGCATGATTTGTTGTCTGAACAGATGACCAGAGAGGAGGAAGCGCTTGCCAATGAAGAAAAAAGTCTTGTTTTGCGCAACGGTTGACTATCATTTTAAGGCATTTCACCTTCCATATTTCCGGTGGTTTCAGGAACAAGGATGGGAAGTGCATACAGCAGCAAATGGTCAGCTGGAGCTGCCCTATGTGGATCAAGCGCACTCAATTCCGATTCAGCGCTCACCTTTTCATGTGCACAACCGGTTTGCGTATGTGGAGCTGAAGAAGCTGTTAGCGAAAGAGCACTACGACTTCATCCATTGTCACACACCAATGGGAAGTGTTATTGGCAGACTTGCAGCCAAAAGCGCGCGCAAAAAAGGAACGAAGGTTCTTTACACAGCACACGGCTTTCACTTTTGGCAGGGGGCGCCGCTTCAAAACTGGCTGCTCTATTATCCGATTGAGCGATGGCTCGCCCGCCATACAGACGCTTTGATCACTATTAATGGAGAGGATTTTAAAAGAGCAGATCGTCTATCAAAAGAGCGTTCATCTGTCTATTATGTTCCCGGTATGGGTGTGGATATGAAACGATTTGCACCAGTTGATGAAAAAGAGAAGCAGCGTCTTCGTGCAGTCTATGGCTTTTCCTCGGAAGATTTTATTGTGCTGTGTGCTGGTGAATTAAATGCGAATAAAAACCAAGGGATGCTCATCAAAGCATGTGCACAGCTATATAGGAAAATATCAAATGTGAAGATCGTATTTGCCGGGGAAGGCACAATGAGGCCGATGTATGAAAAGCTGGTTTGCGGGCTCCATCTTGAAAAGCATGTCCACTTTGCTGGTTTTTGCAAACGAATTGAGGAATGGATGCATATGAGTGATGTATGTGTGTCGACTAGTTTGAGAGAAGGGCTCGGCATGAATCTGCTTGAAGCAATGTCTGCGGAAAAGCCGGTCATTGCAACAGAAAATAGAGGACACTGTGAGCTGATCAGACATGGCGTCAATGGTTTTTTAGTCAAACCGCATGATGTAAATGGCTTGGCTGAATATTTGCACCAGCTCTATCACAAAAGGGATCAGCTGCCCCTCATGGGAAAAGCGGGACGCTCCTTAGCGCATGCATTTGCACAGGAGCAGGCGGTGAGTGCTATGGAAGAAATTTATACAACCTATATGGATCAAGCAGAGAAGGTGATGTGAGCATGCGTAAGCCAAAGGTGTCTATCATCATGGGCGTCTACAATTGCCAAGACACAGTAGAAGAAAGTATTGAATCCATTCTTCATCAAACATATGACAACTGGGAGCTCATCATATGTGATGACGCATCAACAGACGGCACCTATGAAAAAGTGCTGTCTTATACAAAACGAGACCCTGAAAGAATTCGCCTTATCCGCAATGAGCATAATCAAAGGCTCGCTGCCAGTCTGAATCGCTGTCTCGCTGAAGCAAGGGGAGACTTGATTGCACGGCAGGATGGCGACGATGTATCAGTACCAGTTCGTTTAGAAAAACAGGTTCATTTCCTAGAAACACATCCTGAATATGATGTGGTCGGTACGGCGATGACGGTGTTTGATGAATCGGGTACAAAAGGTGTACGTGCACTGATTTCAGAGCCTGATCGGAAAGTGCTGGCAAGAGGGACGCCGTTTTGTCATGGAACCATTATGATGAGGGCTGCTGCATACAAGGCTTTACATGGGTATCGCTCTGTGAAAACAACAAGACGGATGGAAGATATCGATCTTTGGATCCGCTTTTTTGCTGCGGGGAGAAAAGGCTTTAATTTACAAGAGCCGTTATACCTTGTGAGAGAGGATGAAGCGGCCTTTCAGCGCCGTAAGTTTCAATATTCGATGGATAATGCCTGGCTCGTTTTAAAAGCATGCTGGTTATTAAAATTGTCGCCGGTTCATTATCTGTTTGCACTAAAGCCGGTGGTGCGCGCCTGTTTATCACCGAAGATCATGAAATTTTATCACCAGCGGAAGTTGGAGGCGTCTTTGTTGAAAAGGAGGACGATTCGGGATGAGTGAGCCAAAGCGTGTACTCCATATTGTGGGCGGGATGAACCGCGGCGGGGCTGAAACGATGATCATGAACATCTATCGTGCACTCGATAGAAATGTCCTTCAATTTGACTTTATTACCCACCGAAAGGATGTCTGTGATTATGATGAGGAAATTCAGAGGCTCGGGGGACGCATCTTGTACGTCCCAAGTATTGGGGCGTCCTCTCCTTTGGCATTTGTGAAAACATTGACAAAGACAATCAAACGAACAGGACCGTATCAGGCAGTGCATGCCCATACGGATTTTCAAACAGGTTTCTCCGCACTTGCTGCGAAATTGGCGGGTGTGAAGGTGCGGATTTGTCATTCGCATAATACAGCTTGGAAACAGTCGCCAAATTGGGTAGACCATATGATGCTCAAAGGGTTTCGCCAGCTGATCTTTGCATTTTCTACACAGCTTGTTGCATGCGGTGAGGATGCCGGTTCCTTTTTATTTGGGCAGAAAAAAATGAAGAATGGACAAGTTGAGGTGCTGCCGAATGGGATTGATTTATCCCTTTTCTTTCAGCCTGATCCAGACGAAAAGGTGAAGATCAAAAAGCAGCGGGGTCTTCACGAAAAGAGCATGATTATTGGTCATATTGGCCGGTTTCATGAGCAAAAAAATCACGTTTTTTTTATGGAACTGGCACAGACCTTAAAGAAACAAGGGGTCTCATTTCAACTTGTCCTTGTAGGGGATGGACCACTGAGGCAGGTGGTTGAATCATATGCGGAGAAGGCAGGCTTGTTAGACGACATTGTCTTTACAGGCGTCGTATCAGACGTTCCGCAGTATATGAAAGCATTTGATGTATTTGTGATGCCATCCTTGTTTGAAGGACTTCCGCTTGTATTAGTGGAAGCACAGGCATCTGGATTGCCTTGTGTGATTTCAGATCATATTACAGAGGAAGTGGATTTAGGCTGCGGTCTTGTGAAAAGAATGTCGCTGGGGGATTCTGCGCATGAATGGATGAAGGCGGTGCTTGAAGCATATCATGCAGAGCCTCCTCTTCAAGAGACCATTACGTCCCAGCTTGAACAAAGAGGATTTGATGTCAAACAGAACATCACACGTGTGATGAATGGATATGGACTGTAAGGAAGGAATGGCAGATGGCGGTTTATTTGGTGAACATGATCATGGTCTATTTATGGTCGAGCTTTGCCGCATTTTACGGCAGGCGTGATGATACCATTCAAAGCGGATGGCGGCCTAACAAGATTCTGGTGTTATTTCCGTTTTTGTTTCTTTGTATTGTCGCTGGTATTCGGTACAAAGTAGGAACCGATTTTGTCACATATGGACAGATGTATGAGTTCTCCGTCAATTATGAAAAGCCTTGGCATATATTCGGACTTGGTGTGGACAAGGCGGCCACTGACCCAGGATTTACGTTTATTTTATGGATGCTCAATCAACTGTCCCGTGATCCGCAAATCATGTATATCTCGGTTGGGGCGATCACCTATTTTTTTATCATCAAGACGCTCATTCAATATGGCCGTCCCTTTGAGCTGAGTATGCTGCTTTTTCTCGGCACTTTTCATTATTACGCTTCGTTTAATGGCATGCGTCAGTATATGGTGGCTGCGGTTCTTTTTTATGCCATCCGTCTTGTGATCAATGGTCAGTGGAAATTGTATTTTCCGCTTGTCCTCGTATGTTCATTGTTTCATTCATCGGCTCTCATCATGATTCCTGTGTATTTTATCGTGAGAACAAAATCGTGGTCTTGGATGATGCTGGTTTTATGCATGATTTTCTTAGGGTTAACCGCTCTTTATGACCGCTTTGTTTCCGTGTTTGTCGTGATGCTGCAAGGCAGTTCATATGGGCATTACGAGGAATGGCTCACAACGAATACGAATGGAATGAATGTGACAAAAATTGGTGTGTTGGTTTTGCCGCTTTTGCTTGCTTTCCTTTATCGAAAACGACTTCGTGAGCTGACGCCTGAGAGTGATTACGTTGTGAATTTTTGTTTGCTCGGTTTCTTGTTTGGCATCCTTGCTACAAAGGATGTCATTTATGCAAGATTTCATATTTATTTTGGCTTGTATCAGCTCATTTTACTGCCATATTTCACCCGTATTTTTGATCAGCGGTCTAATGTCTTTATCTATGTAGGGATTGCTGTTTGCTATATTCTGTACAGCATCATGCTGATGCCGTTCGATTCATCTGTTTTACCGTACAGGACGATATTTACAAAGTAGATTTGGAGAAAGGTGGGGCATGTTGTAATGCCAGCTATCAGTCTATTGGTCGCAGTCTACAATACGAGTCAATATGTGGAGCAATGCCTTCAATCAATTGCAGATCAAAGTTTTTCAGATATAGAGGTGATTCTCGTGAATGATGGATCGACGGATCACAGCGGAGAATATCTTGAAGCGTTTGCTGCGCAAGATCAGCGCTTTCGGGTCATTCATCAAACCAATCAAGGGTTAGGCGCTGTGAGGAACCGGGGCATCGAAGAAGCAAAAGGGACGTATATCGCCTTTATTGATTCAGATGATATTCTCGCGCCTCATTACTGTGAAGCCTTGTATGAAAAAGCTGAAATGACCGGCGCAGATCTTGTTGTCAGTGAGTACTGGATTCAATTTGAACAGTCAAAGCGAACCATACCAACAACGCTGTTAGCCGAGCGATCAGCCGAAAAGACGAGTTTAATTGAAGCGTTATTGCACGGAGACATCACGGGGTTTTCATGGAATAAGCTGTATCGGCGTGCCTTTATCGAAGAACATCACATTCGATTTCCGCTGCGGGGGGAACTTGAGAACATAGAAGATCAATATGTGACGCTGCGCTGTTTTTCTTTATCACGCAGCATCGCCTTTGTTCATGAACCTCTTTATTACTACAGGGTTCATCTGTCATCTATTGTGCAGCGATATCAGAAGCAGTATTTTCATCATGGACTAACCTTTTATCATGCGCAGCGCTTGTTTTTGAAAGAATATGATGACATCTCTCTGTATGAGAAGGCACTTGATTTTTTTATTGTCAATCATACTCTTCATTGTATGCTCAACGAATGGAAGAGCCAAAATGCCCTCTCTATTCGGGAAAAGCTTGATCACATGCGGGAAATGGTGACACACGAGGCCTTTCTGTATGCCGTCAAACAAGTGGAACCATCGAAGCTCACCGCTCGAAAGCGAATGATTTTATTCCTTGCTAAGTGCCGGTTGGTTTATCCGCTTTCTGCCGTCGCTTCAAGCTATCAAAAATGGATCGAATATCAAACAAGGAAATAGGGGTGATGAGATTGACATTGCAGCAATTGAAGGCGCACGCCGCAGAGTGGCTGCTCTTAAAGGTTAAATATCCACTTGAATATCGACTGAGCCGCCAAAGCCTGCCAGAGCTGAGTCATCAGAAGAAAATCATTCTCACGCTGCAGCCGGGGCATGATAATTTAGGGGATCATGCGATTGCCTATGCGAGTTATTGTTTTTTAAAAGAGCACTTTCCCGCTTATGACATCATGGAAGTGGACATGAAAGAGATCTATCGCCTCGCTCGTCCGTTAAAGCGTATGCGGCACCCAGAAGACATCGTCTGTATCATCGGTGGGGGCAATATGGGGGACTTATACCGTTATGAAGAATGGACGAGACAATTTATCATGAAGACCTTCAAGTCCTATCCGGTGATTCAACTGCCGGCCACTGCCCATTTTACAGAAACAAAGAGAGGAAAAAGAGAGGAACGCCGCGCCATTCAGACATACAAACATCATCCAAGGCTGCTTCTCATGGCAAGAGATCAAACAACCTATACTTGGATGAAGCAGCACTTCCCTGATCAAGATGTGTGGAAACAGCCTGATATGGTGCTGACATTAGACGAAGCATCAAAGGAACAAAAACGTGAAGGGGTTCTGCTTTGTCTGCGTGAGGATAAGGAAGCCTATCTCACCAAGGAGAGCCGGCAGCAGCTGCAGCAGCATATTCAAGACACGTATGATCAAGTCGGTTTCATCACAACGACAATTGGCAAACGAGTTGATCGAACGACTCGCTTAGATGAATTATCTGCCTTATGGACAGAGTTAAGAAAGGCGCAGGTCGTCGTGACAGATCGGCTTCATGGCATGATCTTTTGTGCGATTACGCATACACCGTGTGTTGTCCTCAGGTCGTTTGATCATAAGGTGATGGAAGGGTATGAATGGGTGGCTCATCTTCCGTTTTTGACGCTATTAAAAGAACCGAATGAGGCGGCTGTGAAAGAGGCGATTCATCAGCTGATGAAAACGAGCGGACAAAAGGGAGAGGAAGCTGGATGAAAGCTTTTAAACGCTGCGTGAAAACAAAATGAATCGAGCGTTTCTTTACAATGCCAGTGCAAACTTCATGACGTTTGTCTTGATGATGCTTATGTCTGTTTGTTTAACACCGTACATCGTTCATACACTTGGAGTGGAAGCATTCGGCTTAATCCATCTGACGCAAAATATGATCAACTATTTATCGGTTATTACGGCTTCATTAAGTGCTGTTGTTGTGCGCTTTTTTTCTGTGGCGGCTCATAAAGGAGAAATGGAGAAGGCGCAGCGCTATCTCTCATCTTATTTCGTTAGTTCCATTTTTTTATCGATCAGTCTTTTTCTGTTTTGTCTGTTCATGTCCCGTCAGCTGGTAGAGTGGCTTCATGTGCCTGATTATCTCGCAAAAGACACACAGACCGCCTTTATATTAGGGGGTCTTTTATTTATGCTCAATTTTGTCATGTCCGGCATTGGGGCTGCGCCGTTTTATGCGAATAAGTTATATGTATCAAGTGTTGGTCAGGCCATTCAGATGTTTTTGAGGGCATTTATGATTATGATGCTGTTTACATGGACGGCACCAGCCATCTGGCATATTCCGCTTGCGGCCGTCATAGGAAGCTTGGCGGCTATGGGAATCGGTATCTATTATTTTAAAAAACTCATTCCTTGGTTTTCGTTTAAGTGGCGGCACGTCTCATTATCTTCTAGTCTCACACTTGTTCGATCAGGGGTCTGGCATTCTTTTGAGCAAATGGGAATTTTGTTGTTTTTACAAATTGACTTATTGATGACCAACCTGCTCATTGGAGCGGAAGCGACGGGACAGTATGCGGCGATTTTACAATTCCCATTATTATTACGCACACTCGCAGGGACACTGGCGGTTGTATTTGCCCCAACGATCACGAAATTTTACTCGAATCAAGATGAAGAAGGTCTCATCCAATATGCAGCCAGTGCCATTAAATGGAGCGGTTTATTTGTCGCGTTCCCAGCCGCTCTACTAGGAGGGCTCGCCGGTCCGCTCATGCTTTTATGGCTTGGACCTGCCTTTGAAGAGCTGAAATGGCTTCTCATGATTCATGCAGCTTATTTATGTTTGACCTTGATGTTTTTACCGCTGACATATGTGCCGACCGCTTTTAATCGATTGAAAGTTCCAGCGGTGGTCACGCTCATATTAGGAGTATCCAATGTGCTTTTTGCCTATGGATTGACTCATATGCTTCAGCTTGGCTTATATGGCATTGCATCAGCAGGAGCGATAGTTTTATTGATGAAAAATATCGTGTTTCTGCCATTTTATACGGCCCGCATCACGAATCAGAAACGCACCATCTTTTACAAACATACATTGGTTCCACTTGCAGGAGCGCTCATGATTTGGGGCGTCTGTGCAGGGATTCAAGCGATTTATGACGTGACCTCATGGTTGGAGCTGTTTTGTATTGGTGGTCTTTGTTTCATTCTCTATATGGGCTACTTGTATCAATTTGCAGGAACAAAACGAGAGCGGCAGCAGCTGGTGCATAAGGTAAAACAAGCTGTTTCCCGCTAGTGAGATAAGGAGATTTAATGATGAAAAGAATGTTAGATGTGATGGTGGCATTGACGCTGCTCATCGCAGGCAGTCTTCTTTTTCTTCTGATTTATGGACTGATTCGGTGGAAAATTGGGACGCCTGTGTTGTTTCGGCAGAAGCGGCCTGGTCTGTATGGCCGGCCATTTATGCTATATAAATTTCGGACGATGACCGATGAACGCGACGAGCACGGGGGGCTCCTGCCAGATCATCTTCGATTAACAAAAACCGGCGCCTTGATTCGCAAGCTCAGTCTTGATGAATTGCCGCAATTAGTCAATGTCCTAAAAGGAGAGCTCAGTCTCGTTGGACCAAGGCCTCTTCTGATGGAGTATCTGCCGATGTATACAGAGGAGCAAGCAAGGCGCCATCTTGTAAAGCCTGGCATTACTGGATGGGCACAGGTGAATGGAAGGAACACGATCTCCTGGGAGGAGAAATTCACCTATGACCTCTGGTATGTCGAGCATCAAACGTTTTGGCTTGATATGAAAATTTTATGGATGACCTTGCTGAAAGTCATCAAAACAGAGGGGGTGCAGCAGCCGCATCATGCTACAGCTGAAAAATTCAAAGGAACCGATATGTAAAGAGCAACCCATAGGTTTAATTGGGGCTGGCGGGCATAGCAAAGTCATTCAGGAAATGATTGTTGCACATCCCGATTACTCATTATGTGCCGTATTAGATGATCAATTTGAAGAGGAGGCCACTCAAAGCGGCATCTTGTATGGACCGATCTCCATGAGTCAACAGCTGAGAGAGACAATGCCTCATATGAAATGGCTGATTGCTATTGGGCAAAATGAGATGAGACAGCTAGTAAAGGAACGCCTCTCATTTGAAAACAAGGCGTTTGCCACACTCATCCATCCAGAGGCGGTCATAAGTCCATCAGCGGTGATTGGAGGGGGAACTGTCGTGATGGCAAGAGCAGTGGTTCAAGCAGATGCAGCAATCGGTGAACATGCGATTATCAACACAGGATCTATCGTAGAGCATGACTGTATACTCGAATCGTTTGTGCACCTATCACCAGGAGCAGTGTTAACTGGCTGTGTGTCTGTACGAATGGGTACCCATATTGGGGCAGGTGCTGTTGTGATACCCGGGATATCGATCGGAAGCTGGACAATCATTGGCGCAGGAGCCGCAGTAACAAAAGATATACACGATCAGAAAGTCGCTGTAGGCATTCCTGCAATAGAAATCAAAGATCGGAGAGAAGGTGGGAAATGATGCAAGAAAGGAAACGAATTTACTTATCACCACCGCATATGAGCGGAAAAGAGTATCTGAAAATAGAGGAAGCTTTCAAGAGTAACTGGATTGCACCGCTTGGACCTCTTGTGAATGAATTTGAGCAGGCAGTCGCACGCTATGCAGGAGTGAATGCAGGAGCGGCTTTATCTTCTGGAACAGCAGCAATTCACCTTGCATTAAAGCTTATTGGCGTTCAAAAAGGTGACATTGTCTTTTGTTCCACCCTCACATTTGTTGCAACTGCAAATCCGATTTTATACGAACAAGCCACACCCGTTTTTATTGATTCTGAAAGAGATACATGGAATATGTGCCCGCTTGCTTTAGAGAAAGCCTTTGTGGAATCAAAACGACTTGGAAAAAGACCCCGTGCTGTTATTGTCGTGCATTTATATGGACAAAGCGCAAAAATGGACGAGATTCTGGCGTTGTGTGAAGCATATGATGTACCAGTCATTGAGGATGCGGCTGAATCGTTAGGTGCTCTATATAAAGGGAAAAAAAGCGGCTCAATGGGCAGGTTCGGTGTCTATTCGTTTAATGGAAATAAAATCATTACAACATCAGGTGGCGGTATGCTTGTGAGTGATGATGAAGCTGCGATCGAACGCTGCCGCTTTCTCGCTTCACAGGCTAGAGAACGCGCCATGCATTATGAGCATCAAGAGATAGGATACAACTATCGCATGAGCAACCTGCTAGCAGGCGTCGGGATTGCTCAGATGGAAATATTGGACGAGCGTGTTGAACAGAAGCGACGCATTTTCAAGCGTTATCAGGATGCTTTATCTAAGGTAGAGGGCCTGTATTTCATGCCAGAATATCAAGGCACCAAGTCCAACCGCTGGCTGACGACATTGACTATTGATCGTGATAAGAGAACGTCTCCAGTGGACATCATTGCTGCACTAGAAAAAGAACAGATCGAAGCAAGGCGTGTATGGAAGCCGCTGCACCAGCAGCCGCTCTTTCGTAATTGTCCTTTTTATTCAGCAGCGAAAGGCACTCCCGTATCTGAGTTGTTATTTGAAACAGGGCTTTGTCTCCCCTCTGGAACAAGTATGACAGAAGCTGAACAGGATCGTATCATTGACACACTTCGTAATGCCCTGCGAGAAAAAACATTCACCTCTTCACAGGCTGCTCATTCGTAAGCAGCCTGTCTCTCTTTCTATCAAATTCATCAATTAATGGAATAAATAGGTATATGTATTGTCAATTCGTTTTAAATATGATATTGACAAAGGGGTCCTTCCTCCTTAAAATGAAAATGATTATCAGCGTCAATTAGGAGGAACATCTTATGTCTATTTGGAGTAAATTTTTTCCGAAAATTAAAATAAATACAGTATTACCTTTCCTGCTAATCTTTTTATTAGTAGGCTGCTCTCAAGCAAACAATGGAGCAGAAGGAAACAAGGATCATCCTGACATGATCACGATGGCTTGGCCGAGAGATATTGGCGAAATGAATCCGCACGTATACAACCCATCGCAATTGTTTGCACAATCAATGATTTATGAGCCATTGGTCAGCTATCAAAAGAATGGAAAGCTAAAACCTGAATTAGCGAAATCATGGGATGTTTCAAAGGATGGCAAGGTGTATACTTTTCATTTAAGAGACAATGTGACGTTCTCAGATGGATCTGAGTTTAATGCTAACATTGTGAAAAAGAACTTTGATTCCATCTTAAAAAACAAGGATATACATAGCTGGTTAGGTGTTATAAAAAAAATCAAAAAGACAGAAGCAGTAGACAAGAAAACGTTTAAACTCACATTAACAGAGCCATATTATCCAACTGTTCAAGAATTAGCAGTTGTCCGCCCGGTTCGTTTCTTAGGAGAAGCAGGCTTCCCTAAAAACGGAGATACGTCAAAAGGGATTGAAAAACCAGTGGGGACAGGCCCTTGGGTATTAAAAACATATCAAAAAGATGACTATGCCATTTTCGAACGAAATGATCATTATTGGGGAGAAAAACCAAAGGTTAAAGAAATCAAAGTCAAGGTGATCCCAGATGCGGAAACGAGAGTCATGGCATTTGAAAAAGGCGATGTAGATGTCCTTTACGGAGAAGGAACCATTAGCCTTGATGCCTACAAACAGCTAGAGGCGAGCGGCAAGTATGAAACAAAAATGTCAGAGCCTGTAGCAACGAGACAGCTTGTCATGAACACAAAAGTGGATCAGCTGTCAGATGAGAAAGTGCGTCATGCCCTTCAATATGCTATTAATAAGAAATCAATGGTAGAAGGTGTCACCTCTGGCTTAGAGGATGAAGCAGATCACATATTGCCGACCAACATGCCTTACACATCTGATATTAAGGTGAAGTCTTTCCAGTATGATGTAGACAAAGCGAAAGCATTGCTGGATGAAGCAGGCTGGACACTTCCAAAAGGAAAAACCGTTCGTGAAAAAGATGGAAAAGCGCTTGAATTTAGTATGATGTATGACTCAGCAGAATCGATTCAAAAAGCGATGGCTGAGACGCTTCAAGCAGAATGGGGAGCCATTGGCGTTGGCGTCAAACTTGAAGGTGTGGAGCTGGCAACACAGGTGCAGCGCTTTAAAGCCAACAAATTTGATATGAACTTCTTTAGCAACTACGGAGCGCCTTATGATCCGCATACATTTATGAACGTCGTCTCATCAGATGGTTTTGGATTCAAAGAAGCCATCTCAGCCTATCCAAATAAGGACAAGCTGATCAAAGAAATGAGCGAAATTCCATCAACAACCAATGAAAACAAACGAAAAGCACTTTATTCGTCTGTGTTATCTTCATTACAGGATCAAGGGGCGATTGTGCCAATCTCTTATTTTAAAAAGACAGCCGTTTATCAAAAAAATGTGAAGGACTTTGAGTTCCCAGCAAATCGTGATGAACATCCATTCACAGGCATTAAGCTGAAGTAATAGAAGGAAGGTAAGGAAATGGGCCGCTATATCGTCAAACGCATGCTATCAATCATCCCTGTATTTTTATTAGCCACACTTTTTACGACTGGTATGATTCACCTTTCACCAGTTGACCCGGCTGAGGCATATTTAGCAGCGGCTCATATCCAGCCTACGGATGAAATTTTAGCGCAAAAACGAAATGAATTTGGTTTAGACCAACCGTTTTATATGCAGTATCTTCACACCATTGAAAAAGTCATTCACCTTGATTTTGGCCAGTCGTATATGTCGAACCAGCCTGTGCTCAATGAGGTGATCTATAGAATACCAGCGACGATTCAATTGGCGCTGACTAGTCTGCTGATAGCTATTTGTGTCAGCATTCCGCTCGGCTTTTTCAGCGGCATGAGGAAAAATGGCGTCGTTGATCATATGAGCCGGCTTATTTCTTTTTTAGGAGCATCTATCCCGACGTTTGTCTTGGGGTATTTGCTCATCTTCTTTTTTTCAGTGAAGCTCGATCTTTTACCAGTTGAAGGGGTCGGAACATGGGAGCATCTCATCCTGCCGTCGATCACACTGGCCGTCCCTTTAATTGCTACGTATACAAGGCTATTACGATCAAGTGTGAGTGAGGCGCTTCAAGAGCCTTTTGTTCAATATGCGAGAATCAGAGGACTAAAGGAACGGTCGATCATGTTCAAGCATGTATTGAGAATCGCGATATCGCCAATGCTGACAGGGCTTGGGGTGAATCTTGGCAAGCTGCTGACAGGAACCATTATCGTAGAGGCGGTTTTTTCATGGCCGGGGTTTGGGCGCTTCTTTATTGAAGCGATCTTTAACCGGGATCTGCCGGTCATTCAATTCTATGTCCTCATGGCAGCATGTATCTTTATCTTGAGCAGCTTGATTGTGGACTTGCTCCAGCTGATCATTGACCCCCGTATTTCCAGAAAGGAAGGCCGCCAGCCATGATGACAAAAGGAAAATATCTCTTCTCTCATCAAAAGATGATCTCGATCTGTGTGGTGCTCCTTGGTCTATTGCTGATTGTGACAGTATGTGCACCGTGGATCGCTCCACATGATCCGGCGGCTGTCAATCTAGCGATGAAGCTAAAGGGGTCTTCGTGGGAGTATCCTCTTGGGACAGATCAATTAGGCCGATGCAATTTATCTCGAATTTTATATGGTGCACGTGTTTCACTAGGCTGTGCGTTATTAATCTTTCTCTCTTCTTTATTGATTGGGTTAATCGTTGGTTTGTTGTCAGGTTACAAAGGCGGCTGGATCGATCACGTCTTGATGAGAATCTGTGACGGGATCATGGCATTCCCGAACCTGGTGCTGATTCTTGGATTAGTCGGCATCTTCGGTCCTGGACTTTCTCAAGTAGTGCTTGCCTTGATGCTGGTACAATGGGTATACTATGCTCGCGTCTTTCGAGGAATGGTGCTGAGTTTAAAAGAACAGAACTTTATTGCTGCCGCAAAAATCAGCGGGACGTCCCACTGGAACATCATGAGAAAGCATATGATTCCAAATGTCCTGCCGCCACTCGCGGTCATAGGTACACTCGAAATGGGCTGGGCGATTATGGACATTTCTGCGATGTCCTTTCTCGGATTAGGCGTTCAGCCTCCTATGCCTGAATGGGGGGCGATGATCCATGAAGGGAAGTCGTACATTCAAACGAATCCTCAGTTGATGCTATACCCAGGTCTTGTGATCATGGCTGTCGTGGTCCTCTTTAATTTACTAGGAGAGGCCCTCTCAGAGAAATATGGTATCAAACGCCGTGTGTAAAGGAATGATCGATGTGCAAGAGTCCATTTTACAAATAGAGAACCTGCATGTGCAGACGAAAACGCCTCATGGGACAACCTCTCTTATTCAGGACGTATCGTTTGAAGTAGGGCGTGGTCAAATCGTTGGATTAATAGGTGAGAGCGGCTGCGGGAAAACGGTGACAAGTATGTCGATCTTACATATGCTTGACCCGAAAACAACGGAAGTCACTGGCAGCATCACATTACAAGGACGAGAATTGATCGGTATGAGTGAAAAGGATATGCGCTCTATTCGGGGCAAAGACATCTCATATATTATGCAAAATCCAATGAACAGCTTTACACCAGTATGGACGATCGGTCATCAGCTGATTGAAACCATCCGCCGGCATACCGCTGTCAGTAAAAGGCAGGCACGAGCGAAGGCAATGGATGCGTTAGCGCAGATGAATCTGCCCCAGCCAGATAAGCTGTTAAACAAGTATCCCTTTGAACTAAGTGGCGGCATGCTGCAGCGTGTCATGATTGCCATGGCAGCCTGCATGCACCCGCCTCTTCTCATAGCAGATGAACCAACAACTGCTTTAGATGTACACACGCAGAAGCTGGTGCTTGAGCACCTAAATCAAATTCGTCATGAGTATGGAACTGCCATTTTGCTCATTACTCACGATCTTGGCGTCATTGCAGAAATGGCAGATCAGGTTGTCGTCATGAGACAAGGAGAAATGGTTGAAAAGGCAGAAGTGCTTGAGCTTTTTGAAAACCCGAAGCATGATTATACAAAGAAACTATTAGCAGCTCGTCCATCCATCCCAGCTGTTTGCCCGATTTGAGGTGAGAAGGCCCTTGCATTTATTAGAAGTGAAAGCAGTTAGTCATTCATACAACAGCCGGTCGTTTCTGATGAGAAAAAAAGGCGCAGACCAAGTCTTAAGCGGCGTCAATTTAATCATTGAAGAAGGCACATGCCTCGCATTGCTGGGGCAAAGCGGCGCAGGGAAAAGTACACTAGGCCGCATCATACTTGGTCTAGAGAAACCAAGAGCCGGTCAGGTCCTTTTTGAAGGGCAGGATATATATTGTGCAGATCAGCGAACACGCAAACATTATCGCCGGCATGTGCAAGCGGTGTTTCAAGATTCATATTCGGCGGTGAATCCAAGGTGGACAGTCGAACAAATTTTATCCGAGCCGCTTGAAAACTATGAAGCTATGGGCCGACAAGAACGCAAAAACGTGTTGATTCACTGGCTGGAAAGAGTCGGGCTCAGTGAAAAGGACTTGTCTAAATATCCGCATCAATTCAGCGGCGGCCAGCTGCAAAGGATCAACATCGCAAGAGCCTTATTGCTGCAGCCAAAGCTCGTCGTACTGGATGAATCCGTCAGCAGCTTAGACATGGTTACACAGGCTGTCATTTTAGATTTATTAGTAGAATTAAAGAAGGAACTGGGTGTCGCTTACTTATTTATTACACATGATATGACGGCAGCCTATCATGTAAGTGATCAATTGGCGATATTGGATCAAGGTGAACTTGTTGCTCAATTTCAATCAAAGGATGATTTCTTTTCATCAGAAGAGACAGCGGTGCAGAAAATGAGAGATGCAATGCTCGCAGACCATCCTTTGTCCCGAACAATTGGCAGACCGGTTCGGTAAATCTTCATTTCATCAACGCCTCTTTTAGAAGAGGCTATTTTTCATGAAAGGCAGGTGGCATCGTGAACCATCGAGCGTATTTAGCTTTGGCCATTCCTTTAACCATCTCAACGATGACCACCCCATTACTTGGAGCTGTTGATACAGCAGTTGTCGGTCAGCTCGCCAATCCCGCTTATATTGGAGGCGTCGCGGTTGGCAGTCTCATTTTCAGTACACTATATTGGCTCTTTGGTTTTTTGCGGGTGAGTACATCTGCTTTTGCCGCCCAGGCAAACGGGGCGCAGAGTGAGGAGCAGGGCGTACTTGCTTTTCTAAGACCTTTTTTAATCGCCATCATTGTCGGCCTTTGTTTTATTGCCCTGCAATGGCCAATTATTCAATCTGCTTTTCTAGTGATTTCTCCCGCTGCGGATGTCCGGCAATTTGCAGCAGATTATTTTCATATTCGTATTTGGGGTGCCCCGTTTACCTTGATGAATTATGTGATATTAGGGTGGCTGATGGGAATGGCAAAAATGAAAGAAGCCCTCTCTTTACAAATCTTGATCAATGTCATGAATATGGTCCTTGCCCTTCTGCTTGTTCATGTTTTTTCGTTTGCAGTCAAAGGGGTGGCGGCTGCGACATTGATATCTGAATTAACTGCCTTTGTGCTAGGCGCATGGATCATCATGAAGCATTCCAAAAACGGGTTCCAGATGCCTTCTCTTAAGAAAATCATGGATACACAGGCAGTTCAGAAAATGTTTCATGTGAATAAAGATTTGTTTATTCGGACGATTTGTCTGCTAGTGGTGATTAACATGTTTACAGCAAAAGGTGCTTCTTTTGGAACAGAGATGCTGGCGGCCAATGCCATCTTATTTCAAATTCACTATATCATGGCTTATTTGTTCGATGGTTTTGCCAATGCATCCAGCATCCTTGTGGGCAGATCAGTTGGTGCAAATGACCGTACCCTTTATGAAAGAACTTTAACTCTTTCGAGACAGTGGGCACTTGTCATGGCATGCGTCATTGCGTCGGTTTATTTTCTCTTAAAAGAGCCGATCTTGAGCTTGTTTACAAATCTTCCCCGGCTTCTTGATGTGACATTAGGCTATGCAGACTGGCTCGTTCTCTATCCGTTTGCCGCTTGTTTCGGTTTGGTCATATACGGCGTATTTACAGGTGCGACAGAAATTGCCCCTGTCAGAAATTCGATGCTGTTTGCGATGATCTTGTTTATCGTTGTTCAAGCAGCGGTCACGCCTATTTGGCACAATCACGGACTATGGTTTGCCTTTATCATCTATACTACCGGACGGTCTGGCTTTTTGATGATGTACAAATCAAGGCTGGATCAGAAGCTTTTCGCAAATGAAAAACACCCTTTGCCATCATGACAAAGGGTGCTCTTTTTCGTTCATTCATTCGCTTTCTTTTTTCACTTTTTGATATGCTTCATCAAGATGCTGAATACGCTTCAAGACCACAGCGTTTTTGGTCAGCTGGTCTTGTACAAGTGTGGACACCACTGAGCGGTAATAGGCATTCATGGCATGAATCTTGTCTTCATTTTGATTCATGGCGATGTGCTGTTTCAAGTTGTCAACAAAGTATGGAACGGAAAAAAGTTCAGACATGGGAATCACTCCTATTTCGTATATACGGTCCGTCAATCTTCATGTAAAATGATGAGAGGGAGGGGAGACAATGAGCCTTAATCTGCAACAAGAACAAGTATTAAAGCAGGTGCTCACACAAGAACTCAGGCAGGCCATTACGCTGCTCCAGCTGAATAGCGCTGAGCTTGGCGAGTATCTTGACCAGTTAGTGCTTGAGAACCCTCTGATTGAGCGGAAAGACACGGACAGCTATCAACCAGTTTATCATAAAAAATCTCAAGATCTAATGACAGAGCCGTATCGAACGCATCAAAAAGAAAGCCTGCAAATGTATTTAAAGAAACAAGCTATTGATTTGAATCTAAGTGAAAAGAATCAAAGGATCTTTGACTTTATGATCGAGTCCATTGATTCCAATGGCTATTTAAATGAACCGGTTGACGAGATGGCAGCTGTCTTAGAGGTGCCAGCTGAAGAAGTAGAAGCCGTCCTTCATCAGCTTCAATCGCTAGAGCCTGCCGGTATTGGCGCAAGATCATTACAAGAATGCATTCTGCTTCAGCTGAGAAGAAAAAAGGAGCGCTGGTATGAAGCCGAGCTGATCATCGACGAGCACTTCTTTCTCTTTGCAAGAAAGGCTTGGAAGGAAATCGCGGCGAAAACAGGCGTTTCAATGAAAACACTTCAAGCGGTACAAGATGAGGTGTCGCAGCTGGAACCAAGACCGGGCATACATTTCTCATATGAAGAGGACCCTGTGTATATAGAGCCAGATGTGACGATTACTGTCGTGCAGGACCACATCACATTTGAGCTGAATCAGCGCGCTTTTCCAGACGTTGAAATGAATGAAGGATACTTCGCCATGATTCAAGACCAGAAGCGGCATGAAGCATATGTGTATCTAAAGGAAAAAGAGCAGCAATACAATTGGCTTGTCCAAGCGCTGAAGCAAAGAAAACAAACGATGACCCATGTCGTTCGTGAGATTATCTTCCATCAGACAGATTTTTTCCTTACAGGGAAACATAAAATGAAACCGCTTACGATGAAGCGAATCGCAGATATATTGCAAGTGCATGAGTCAACAGTCAGCCGAACGGTGAAAGGGAAAATGGTGCAAACCCCTTATGGTCTCATGGAAATGAAACAATTTTTCCAAGCAAAACTAGAAGGACCTTCGCTGGAAGAGGCGTCCAGCTACACAGTCAAGACGCACATCGCAGAGCTGATCCAAACGGAAAATAAGAAAAAACCGTATTCAGATCAGCAAATGATGACGCAGCTTCAGCAAACCTTTGGTATCCGTGTGTCGCGGAGAACCATTGCGAAATATCGTGAACAAATGAATCTTCCATCATCTACACTGCGGAAGCGCCATGATTAAAAAGAAGTACTTGCCAGAAATAGGGCAGGTGCTTCTTTTTTGTTGAAAGCAAGGCACACAGAAGATTTTTTGAAAATTAAATCGGGGAGACGTCTGAACGGAAATTTTGGGGTAAAGTATAAGATAGGGCATGAGCCGATAAGGATAGACAACAGTGATGAGGTGAGACCAATTGAAATATAAACAAATCAAAACCAAAAAAATATATGAAGAAATTGCGGATGCATTAATCGAATTCATTCGTACAGGTGAGCTTCTTCCGGGGGAAAAATTAGATTCGGTTCAAGTGCTCTCAGAAAGCTTTCAAGTCAGCCGTTCCGCTGTAAGAGAGGCGCTGTCTGCTCTCAAAGCGATCGGATTAATAGAGATGAAGCAAGGGGAAGGCACGTATGTGAAGCAGTTCGATCCTGAACAGCTCGCATTTTCTTTATCTCCTGCATTTTTAATGAAGCAGCATGATGTCAGGCAGCTCCTTGAAGTGAGAACCATCATTGAAACAGGTGCTGTTAAAAAGGCGGCGCTGCTTCGGACGGACGATGACCTTCATCAGCTGCGTGATGCACTCGAACAAATGAAGCTGGCAGAAGCACATGAAGAAATTGGTGAAGAGGCAGATCTCACCTTCCATCTCGCCTTAGCCAAAGCCTCGAAGAATGATGTATTAAAGGTGTTAATGAATCAAGTCTCAACCTTGTTAGTAGAAACGATGCGGGAAACGAGAAAAGTCGTATTATTCTCAACGAAAGCCTCCATTCGGCAGCTTTACGAAGAACATGAACAAATTTACAAAGCCGTCATGGCAAGGCAGCCAGAAGAAGCAGAGAAAGCAATGCTTACGCATTTGAAAAATGTAGAAAATCTGCTCGGTGATGTGCTGCAAAAAACAGCAGAACAGTCAGATACACAATAAGCTGTGCCGAATGATGGCACAGCTCTATTATTGACGAGAAATATGTAGCTTTTTCATTCGATATTGCAGACTTTGCCTGCTCATGCCCAATAACTTTGCAGTCTGTGAAATATTATCGTCCATTTTTTCTAAGTAATGGACGATGTATTGTTTTTCGAATCGCTCCATTTGGGTTTGGAAATCAGTCGTCTGTTCTGGGCTTGTATAGACAAAGGTGTCAGCAGCTGCGGTTTGCTGCAGAGAATTTGTTTGCAATTGCGCCTTAGGACGGCCTTCCCCGTGCTTAAATCTAAAATGATAGGGAAGGTGATGCATGCTTAAGTCGTCTTCATCCATCATCATATTCATCCCCGCCTCAATCACATGCTCCAGTTCTCTTACATTGCCTGGCCAATGATACGCTTGGAAAAGGGCAAGTACCTCTTCGTCAGCCGTCTTCACCTTCATTTGAAACAGCTCATTATATTTTTGAATAAAATGATTCACAAACGTAGGAATGTCCTCTTTTCGCTCAGAAAGCGGCGGGATAAATAAGGTGACAATACCGAGCCGATAAAATAAATCCTTGCGCATGCGTCCACCTGCGATCGCATCAACAGGGTCCTCATTCATATTGGCAATGACTCTTACATCAACAGCGATTTCTTTTGTGCTGCCTAGCCTTCTCACGCGTTTCTCCTGTAAGACGCGCAGCAGTTTTGCTTGAAGAGGAGGATTTAATGAGTTGATCTCATCTAAAAGCAATGTTCCTCCTTGCGCCTGTTCAAATAAACCAGGCTGATCAGTTGCCCCCGTAAAAGCCCCTTTTTGTGTACCAAAGAGCAGACTTTCAATCAGATTATCAGGCAGTGCTGCACAATTTTGGGTAATAAATGGTCCAGATGACCGACTGCTGCCGTTATGAATGCTTTGAGCAAACAGTTCTTTCCCAGTCCCTGTTTCGCCAACAATGAGCACATAAGAAGAGGTGCGTGTCGCTCGTTTCGCATGTTCAATCACCTCTAAAAATGCAGGGCTTTGTCCAATAATGGAATCAAAGGTAAAGCGTGTGCTTCCTTTTTTCTTCATATTGTGATGAATCAGCCGTTCCAGCTTGGTCACATCATTTGAAATTTCAACTGCCCCTTGAATGAGGCCGTCTCGAACGAGCGGGTATGTATGGTTAATCGTTGTGATTTCTTTTCCGTTGTAATTATGATACGTCTGCTTGGCATGAACGGTTTGTTTCCCGGTACGAAGCGCTTGGACAAGTGTACTGTGCATCTCATCTTGAAAGGTGAAGAAGTCGAGTACATTTTTATGGAGAACATCAGAGCGTTTTAAAGACTCAATCTCCATCATTTTTTTATTATAAACAACCGTATGGCCATTCTCGTCAATTGCATGAACCCCGACATCAATTAAATCGAGCATTTGTTTATACAAATCAATCTCATTTTCAAGCTTTGCGGCATGCAGATCTTTTTTCACTTGTGCCACCTCCTGACGTTACCTCTATTTTACATGAAAAATTTTGCGGTTTCCTCTAAAAAATTTGGCATGCGCAAAGAAATTTTGCGTAAATAATGAGGTAGACCCTCATGATCAAGCAGTCAGAAAGTTGGCACGATCCTTGCATAACATATGGATGAAGATGAACCCAATTGAAAGAAGCTACCTTACAGAAGGAGGAATAGATGATGACACAGACAAATGAATTGATTCAACAAACAGAACAATATGGAGCGGCAAACTATCATCCGCTGCCAATTGTGATTTCAGAGGCTGAGGGAGTGTGGGTGACAGACCCTGAAGGCAATCGATATATGGATATGCTCAGTGCGTATTCCGCAGTGAACCAAGGACATCGCCATCCCCTCATTATTGAGGCGCTCAAAAAACAAGCAGACCGTGTGACACTCACCTCGAGAGCTTTTCATAATGATCAGCTTGGTCCTTGGTATGAAAAAATTTGCAAACTGACAAATAAAGACATGGCACTGCCAATGAATACTGGTGCTGAGGCTGTAGAAACCGCTGTAAAAGCAGCAAGACGCTGGGGCTATGATGTTAAGGGAATCGAAGAGAATCGTGCAGAAATCATTGCGTGTGTTGGCAATTTCCATGGGAGAACGATGACGGCTGTGTCTCTTTCCTCTGAAGCAGAATACCAAAGAGGCTTCGGTCCAATGCTTCCCGGAATAAAACTGATTCCTTACGGAGATATTGAAGCGTTACGTGAAGCTATCACACCACAGACAGCGGCTTTCCTCATAGAACCGATTCAAGGAGAAGCGGGAATTGTCATGCCGCCAGAAGGCTTCTTGAAAGATGCCAAGGCGCTTTGTGAGAAAGAACATGTGCTGTTCATTGCGGATGAGATTCAAGTGGGGTTAGCACGAACAGGTAAGATGTTTGCGTGTGACTGGGAAGACATTGAGCCAGATATGCTGATCCTCGGGAAAGCTTTAGGCGGCGGCGTCTTTCCAATCTCGTGTGTCGTAGCAAACCGCGATATATTAGGCGTGTTTAACCCTGGTTCTCATGGGTCTACCTTCGGAGGAAATCCTCTTGCGTGTGCGGTGTCGCTTGCTGCACTGGATGTTTTAATCGACGAAAAGCTTGCAGCACGTTCCATGGAGCTTGGCGAATACTTCAAAGACAAACTATCACGCATTCAAAGCCCTGTGATTAAGGAAGTGCGCGGCCGCGGATTATTTATAGGAATGGAGCTGACAGAGGCAGCTAGACCTTATTGTGAAAAGCTGAAGCAAGCAGGATTGTTATGTAAAGAAACCCATGAGACAGTTATCCGTTTTGCACCGCCGCTGACCATTTCAAAAGAAGATTTAGACTGGGCAATTGGTCATATTGAAGCACTGTTTCAAGCCTAAATGCCAAAGGGGGAGGAACCTTCACTTTCTCCCTTTCTTTTTCAACGAACAGCGAATTTTGTCAAAGGATGATGAATAGAAGAAAGAAAGTGGGGAAGTGGATTTGAAGCAAGAACAGCATAATGAACTAGAGCGTTCCATGAAAAGCAGACATCTCTTTATGATTGCCTTAGGCGGCGTCATCGGTACGGGCCTTTTCCTTGGATCAGGATTGATTATCCATCAGGCAGGACCTGGCGGAGCCATTCTATCGTTTATCATTGGCGGACTGTTAATGTATTTGGTCATGCTGTGTCTTGGAGAATTAGCAGTGGCGATGCCGACAGCCGGTTCCTTTCAGGAGTATGCAACCAAATATATAGGCCCGTCCACAGGCTTTATGATCGGCTGGCTGTATTGGTTTAGCTGGGCGTGTACGATTGGACTGGAGTTTACGTCAGCAGGCATATTGCTCCAAAGGTGGTTCCCAGATATCCCGGTTTGGCTCTGGTGCCTAGCATTTAGTGTGATATTATTTGCCGTGAATGCCATCTCAGCTCGCAGCTTCGCTGAAACGGAGTTTTGGTTTTCAGCTATCAAGGTCGCTGCCATCCTATTGTTTATTATCATCGGAATTGGCGCAATTTTCGGAATGATTCATTTAAAAGGCGGAGAACCAGCCCCTTTATTTCGTCATTTGACAGATCATGGCGGACTATTTCCTAATGGTGTTTTTGCTATTTTATTAACCATGGTCACGGTCAATTTCTCCTTCCAAGGAACAGAACTTGTAGGGATCGCAGCAGGTGAGAGTGAAAGCCCTGAAAAAACATTGCCTCGATCGATACGAAATATTATTTGGAGAACAATGGTCTTTTTCGTTTTATCAATTGCGGTTCTTGCCGCACTTCTTCCATGGCAGACAGCAGGCACTGTTGACAGTCCGTTTGTGGTCGTGCTGGACAAGGTCGGCATCCCATATGCTGCAGATATCATGAATTTTATTATCATCACAGCTGTCTTATCTGTAGCAAACTCTGGATTATATGCATCATCACGTATGCTTTGGTCGCTTTCAAAGGACGGGAAAGGACCTGGCTTTACGAAAAAGCTGTCCAAGCGTAAAATCCCGATCAATGCATTATTGGTGACAATGGGTGTATCCGCTTTATCCCTGCTCACAAGTGTTGTGGCACCAAAAACGGTGTATGTGTGGCTCATTTCGATTTCCGGAATGGTTCTAGTTGTGGTGTGGATGTCCATTTGTTTGTCTCAGTATTTCTTTAGAAAACAATTCATAAAAGCGGGTGGAGATGTAAAGGATCTCGTCTTCCGTACACCGCTCTATCCATTTGTGCCATTGGCAGGCTTCATCGCATTTGGCATCGTTCTCATCAGCCTATTCTTTATTGAGGATCAGCGGATTGGCCTTTATTGCGGCGTTCCGTTCATGGCTGTCTGCTACATCATTTATTATTTCAAAATCAAACCGAAGGAAGAGGCAAAGCGTTTCACCGAAGAGGAAGGAACCATCCCAAAAACTTAAAAGACCAACTATATCAACAAAATGTGCATGCGGATCTCACACGCATGCACATTTTCAATGGTGAATTCATTGAATATAGAAGAAAATAAATATTTTGAAAAGAAATATCATAGCAAGAACCTTGATGACAAGCAGGTTATCGGTGAAAATGTGTCTATTTTTTGTCTAAATGTGTTTGTAAGAGTTGAAAATGCAAGATTATCCTGTTAAAATATTAAAGAAAGCAGGGATTGATTTTTTTTGGCTGTGGCGGGACGTTTTTTGTCACAGTGGGACGTTTTTAGTCCAACGTGAAAAGAAAGGGTCGTTAGCCATGAATCGTTTATTGGAAGCTCAAAAAAAATTATTGCCAGATCTTCTCATCGTTATGCAAAAACGCTACGACATTTTGCAATACATCAGGTTAGCTGAACCAATCGGCCGCAGAAGCCTTGCGACGAGCCTAGGTCTCAGTGAGCGCATCTTAAGAGCTGAAGTTCAGTTTCTAAAAGAACAAAACCTGCTGGATGTCAAAACGAGCGGCATGATGCTGACGAGTGAAGGCCACGCTTTGCTTGAAATGCTTGAAGGAATGATGAAGGACGTTTTAGGTTTAACCTTTTTGGAAAATACATTAAAGAGGAAGTTAGGCCTAGAAGAAGTCATCATCGTTTCTGGTGACAGTGACGAATCCCCGTGGGTGAAGCAAGAAATGGGAAGAGCTGCTGTCCAATGTATGAAAAAAAGGTTTACTGGAAATAATATCGTCGCCGTCACTGGCGGAACGACGATGGAAGCCGTTGCCGAAATGATGACCCCTGATGCCAAAAACAGAGGCATGATGTTTGTCCCTGCGAGAGGCGGTCTTGGGGAGAATGTAAAAAATCAGGCAAACACCATTTGTGCCCACATGGCTGAAAAAGCTTCCGGTACTTACAAACTGCTGTTTGTTCCAGGGCAGCTGTCAGAAGGTGCTTACTCTTCTATTATTGAAGAGCCGTCAGTCAAAGAAGTGCTTCACACGATTAAATCATCCACGATGCTCATTCATGGGATCGGTGAAGCAAAAACAATGGCGATGAGACGAAATACACCAGCTGAAGATTTAAAAAAGATTGATGAGCATGACGCAGTGACAGAGGCCTTTGGCTATTACTTTAATCGTGATGGTGAGGTCGTCCACAAAGTGCACTCCGTCGGCATGCAGCTAGATGATTTAGAAAGCATTCCACACATCATTGCTGTTGCAGGTGGATCATCAAAGGCAGGGGCCATTGAAGCTTATTTCAAAAAACCCCGCCGAACGGTTCTCGTCACAGACGAAGGAGCCGCAAAAGAGTTATTAAGGGAGTCAATTGATCCCTCAATATAAAACATTGTTACCTATAAAAGGAGGAAACATCATGGCAGTAAAAGTCGGTATTAACGGATTTGGACGTATTGGACGTAACGTATTTCGTGCAGCATTAAACAATCCTGAAGTTGAGGTAGTAGCGGTTAACGATCTAACAGACGCTAACATGCTTGCACACCTTTTACAATATGACTCTGTTCACGGAAAACTAGATGCAGAGGTTTCTGTAGACGGTACAAACTTAGTAGTGAACGGTAAAACAATCGAAGTATCAGCTGAGCGTGACCCTGCGAAATTAAGCTGGGGTAAACAAGGCGTAGAAATCGTTGTTGAATCTACTGGATTCTTCACAAAACGTGCAGACGCTGCAAAACACTTAGAAGCTGGCGCTAAAAAAGTCATCATCTCTGCTCCTGCTAACGAAGAAGATATCACAATCGTTATGGGTGTAAACGAAGACAAATACGATGCAGCTAGCCACGATGTCATCTCTAATGCATCTTGTACAACAAACTGCTTAGCTCCATTTGCAAAAGTACTTAACGATAAATTTGGTATCAAACGCGGTATGATGACAACTGTTCACTCATACACAAATGACCAACAAATTCTTGATCTTCCGCACAAAGACTACCGTCGTGCTCGTGCAGCTGCGGAAAACATCATCCCAACTTCTACAGGTGCTGCGAAAGCTGTTTCACTTGTATTGCCTGAACTTAAAGGTAAATTAAACGGTGGCGCTATGCGTGTTCCAACACCTAACGTTTCTTTAGTTGACCTTGTGGCTGAATTAAACCAAGATGTAACAGCTGAAGATGTAAATGCAGCACTTAAAGAAGCAGCTGAAGGAGAACTTAATGGAATCCTTGGCTACAGCGAAGAGCCATTAGTATCTGGTGACTACAATGGTAATGCAAACTCTTCAACAATCGATGCTCTTTCTACAATGGTGATGGAAGGCAGCATGGTGAAAGTCATTTCTTGGTACGATAACGAGAGTGGATATTCTCACCGCGTTGTTGACCTTGCAGCTTACATTGCAAAACAAGGTCTTTAATTTTTCACACTGAAGGAACTCACTTGGTTCTTTCCTAGAGACACGATATAATGAAGACGGACAAGGGAAGGGGAAGCATCCCTTTCCCTTTTTCTCTGTTTTTATCCGTTCTGCACGATTTCTCGTTTTGATGAGGGCAAAATGGGAAAAGGATAAAGAGAGACTTGTCCAATGCGTAAGGAAACCAGAATAAAGGAGGATCTCCTGACGAGCATGAATAAGAAATCAGTAAAAGACATTGACGTAAAAGGTAAAGTTGTGTTCTGCCGCGTAGATTTTAACGTTCCAATGAAAGACGGAGAAGTGACGGATGATACTCGTATTCGCGCAGCATTACCAACGATTGAGTATTTAACAGGACAAGGCGCAAAGGTACTGCTAGCTAGTCATTTGGGTCGTCCGAAGGGTCAAGTTACTGAAGAACTGCGTCTGACACCTGTGGCAAAACGTCTGCAAGAGCTTCTTGGACAAGAAGTGAAAAAAGCGGATGAAGCTTACGGAGACAACGTGAAAAAGCAAATCTCTGACTTAAAAGAAGGAGATGTGCTAGTGCTTGAAAACGTTCGTTTCTATCCTGGTGAAGAAAAGAACGATCCTGAATTATCAAAAGCATTTGCTGATTTAGCCGATGTGTATGTCAATGATGCGTTCGGTGCTGCACACCGTGCACATGCATCCACTGCTGGTATTGCAGCATATCTTCCGGCTGTTTCGGGCTTCCTCATGCAAAAAGAGCTTGAGGTTCTAGGAAAAGCCATTTCAAACCCTGATCGTCCATTTACAGCGATTATCGGTGGTGCAAAAGTAAAGGATAAAATCGGTGTGATTGAAAGTCTTCTGGATAAAGTGGACAACCTCATCATCGGCGGCGGACTTGCTTACACATTTGTGAAAGCACTTGGCCACGAAGTAGGAAAATCTTTATTAGAAGAAGACAAAGTAGATTTAGCGAAATCCTTTATGGACCGTGCAAAAGAAAAAGGCGTGAACTTCCTGATTCCAACAGATGTTCTGGTAGCCGACGACTTTTCAAATGATGCGAATACAAGCATTGTGCCAATCTCTGAAATTCCAAGTGATCTAGAAGCACTTGATATTGGAACAGAGACAAGAGAGAAGTATGCTGATGTCATTAAAAACAGCAAACTTGTTGTCTGGAACGGACCAATGGGTGTATTTGAAATTGATGCATTCGCTAAAGGAACAAAAGCAATCGCAGAAGCACTGGCAGAAGCAAAAGATACATATTCTGTCATTGGCGGTGGAGACTCAGCAGCAGCTGTTGAGAAGTTTGGTCTTGCTGATCAGATGAGCCATATTTCTACAGGCGGCGGCGCTTCACTTGAATTTATGGAAGGCAAAGAGCTTCCAGGTGTTACTGCATTAAACGATAAATAAGACCAAAACTGCTATAAGGAAGTGTCAATCATGAGAAAACCAATTATAGCTGGGAACTGGAAAATGAACAAAACACTTGGCGAAGCGGTTAGCTTCGTTGAAGAAGTCAAGTCATCCATTCCATCTCCTGACAAAGTGGAATCAATTGTCTGTGCGCCAGCACTTTTCCTTGAAAAGCTAAACAGCCTTTCTAACGGAACAGACCTTAAAATTGGTGCACAAAACATGCACTTTGAAGAAAATGGTGCATTCACTGGTGAAATCAGCCCTGCTGCGCTAAAAGACCTTGGCATCGGCTACTCAGTGATCGGTCATTCAGAGCGCCGTGAATTCTTCGCTGAAACAGATGAAACAGTGAACAAAAAAGCACATGCTGCATTCAAGCATGGCATCGTTCCAATTATCTGCGTAGGTGAAACGCTTGAAGAGCGTGAAGCTGGCAAAACAAATGAACTTGTCGCTGATCAAGTGAAGAAAGCACTAGCTGGTTTAACGACTCAGCAAGTCGCTGAATCTGTCATTGCATATGAGCCAATCTGGGCGATCGGTACAGGGAAATCTTCTACAGCGAAAGATGCAAACGACGTTTGCGCGCATATCCGTCAAACCGTTGCAAGCGAATATGGTCAAGAAGCGGCAGACAGCCTTCGCATTCAATATGGCGGAAGCGTGAAGCCGGCGAATATTAAAGAATATATGGCAGAATCCGATATTGACGGTGCTTTGGTAGGCGGCGCAAGCTTAGAACCTCAGTCTTTCGTTCAATTATTGGAGGAAGGTCAATATGAGTAAGAAACCAGCTGCATTAATCATCTTAGATGGATTCGGTTTAAGAGGCGAAACAGTCGGTAACGCTGTTGCCCAAGCAAAGAAACCGAACTTCGACCGCTACTGGAATGAATTCCCGCATCAAACCTTAACGGCTTCAGGTGAGGCAGTAGGCCTCCCGCAAGGTCAAATGGGGAACTCTGAAGTTGGGCATTTGAACATCGGTGCAGGACGCATTGTGTATCAAAGCTTAACAAGAGTGAATGTTGCCATTCGTGAAGGGGAATTTGAGAAAAACGAAACGTTCCTAGATGCAATGATTTATGCAAAAGAGAATGACAAGGCCCTTCATTTATTCGGTCTCTTGTCAGACGGCGGTGTGCACAGCCACATCCAGCATCTCTTTGCCCTGCTGAAGCTGGCGAAAAAAGAAGGCTTAACAAAGGTATACATTCATGGCTTCTTAGACGGACGTGATGTTGGTCAAAAGACAGCCAAAGTGTACTTAAAACAGCTTGAAGAACAAATCAAAGAAATCGGTGTCGGAGAAGTGGCAACACTTTCTGGACGCTATTACTCAATGGACCGTGACAAACGCTGGGATCGTGTGGAGAAAGCATATCGCGCGATGGCGTATGGTGAAGGCCCAAGTTATCAAAACATTTATGATGTCGTTGATGACTCCTATGAAAATGGAATCTACGATGAATTCGTTATTCCATCTGTCATCACGAGAGAAAATGGTGAGCCAGTTGCAAAAGTAAACGACGGAGACTCTGTGATTTTCTATAACTTCCGTCCAGACCGTGCGATCCAAATTTCGAACACCTTCACAAATGAAGATTTCCGCTCATTTGATCGCGGGGAAGCACATCCGAAGGATTTACACTTCGTCTGCTTTACACACTTCAGTGAAACGGTTGATGGCTATGTCGCCTTCAAACCAGTGAATTTGGATAACACAGTAGGAGAAGTGCTTTCTCAAAATGGATTGAAACAGCTGCGGATTGCTGAAACAGAGAAATATCCTCATGTGACGTTCTTTATGAGTGGTGGGCGTGAAGAAGAATTTCCTGGTGAAGACCGCATCTTGATCAATTCGCCAGATGTGGCAACCTATGACCTCAAGCCAGAAATGAGCGCTTACGAGGTAAAGGATGCACTTGTTGCAGACATCAATGCTGATAAGCATGATGCGATCATCCTGAACTTTGCTAACCCGGATATGGTTGGTCATTCAGGTATGCTCGAGCCAACAATCAAAGCCATTGAAGCAGTAGATGAGTGCTTAGGAGCTGTAGTCGACGCAATCCTAGCAAAAGGCGGACATGCCATCATCACGGCAGACCACGGTAACGCAGACGTGCTGATAACCGAAGAAGGCAAGCCGCATACTGCACATACGACAAACCCTGTTCCAGTAATCGTGACGAAAAAAGGTGCAACGCTTAGAGAAGGCGGCATTCTAGCCGATCTATCTCCAACGCTTTTAGACTTACTTGGTCTTGAAAAACCAAAAGAGATGACAGGAACATCATTGATTCAGAAATAAAAAAATTGATTCAAAAGGAGAGAAATAACGATGCCATACATTGTTGACGTATATGCACGCGAAGTATTAGACTCTCGCGGTAACCCAACAGTTGAAGTAGAAGTTTACACAGAATCTGGCGGCTTTGGCCGTGCATTAGTACCAAGTGGTGCTTCTACTGGTGAATATGAAGCAGTAGAACTACGTGACGGAGACAAAGACCGTTACCTTGGAAAAGGTGTTCTGACAGCTGTAAACAACGTAAATGAAATCATTGCACCAGAACTTTTAGGCTTTGATGTAACAGAACAAGTAGCGATTGACAAAATGTTAATCGAACTTGATGGAACAGAAAACAAAGGGAAATTAGGCGCAAACGCAATCCTTGGCGTATCTATCGCTGTAGCACGTGCGGCTGCTGATTTCTTACAAATTCCACTTTACCAATACCTTGGTGGATTCAACTCCAAAACGCTTCCAGTGCCGATGATGAACATCGTCAACGGCGGAGAGCATGCGGATAACAACGTAGACATTCAAGAATTCATGATTATGCCTGTAGGTGCACCGAACTTCCGTGAAGCACTTCGCATGGGCGCACAAATCTTCCATAGCCTGAAATCTGTATTAAGTGCAAAAGGCTTAAACACAGCTGTAGGTGACGAAGGCGGATTCGCTCCAAACCTTGGTTCTAACGAAGAAGCACTTCAAACAATCGTAGAAGCGATTGAAAAAGCTGGTTTCAAACCAGGTGAAGAAGTGAAACTTGCAATGGATGCTGCATCTTCTGAGTTCTACAACAAAGAAGACGGTAAATATCATTTATCAGGCGAAGGTGTTGTGAAAACATCTGCTGAAATGGTTGACTGGTATGAAGATATGGTATCGAAATACCCAATCATCTCGATCGAAGACGGCCTTGATGAAAACGACTGGGAAGGTCACAAACTATTAACTGAGCGCCTTGGCAGCAAGGTTCAGCTAGTAGGAGATGACTTATTCGTGACAAACACGAAGAAGCTTTCTGAAGGTATTAAAAATGGTGTCGGTAACTCTATCCTGATCAAAGTAAACCAAATCGGTACATTAACTGAAACATTTGATGCAATCGAAATGGCAAAACGCGCAGGATACACAGCAGTCATCTCTCACCGTTCTGGTGAAACAGAAGACAGCACAATTGCAGACATCGCTGTTGCAACAAACGCTGGACAAATCAAAACAGGTGCTCCGTCTCGTACGGACCGTGTGGCGAAATACAACCAATTACTTCGCATCGAAGATCAATTGGCTGAAACAGCACAATATCACGGCATTGCAACATTCTATAACTTGAATAAATAATGCCAGCTACGCGCTGCGTCCCGCTCTTTCATGAGAGCGGGACGCAGCGTTTTTTTTGTGTTGAGCGAAATCCGATAGCTAATTCATTTGTCTTATCCTATTTTTGTAAAAAATCCTCCTTCAGTTAGAGAAGAAGTCAAAATCCCCTCCATTTATAAGCACTAAATCATGAAAAATCGACTAAAAATATGATCTGAAATGAACTTATGCTTTCTGTAAGGGGGTGGTATCATTTTACATATATTAGGGGGTGATGAGATGCTGAATCCTTTTAGCCTTCGTTTTCCAGTAGGTGTGTATATGTATGTCCTTCACCTATTGGCGGCATATGATGAAAGGAAGCAACGAATTCTGACTTCTAAGAATGTACAGAAAAACGCATTTTGGATTTATGTCCTTGCCGCTATATTGGGCATTATTTCACTTGGAGCATTGATTTGGGCATGTAAGACCTTTGGAAAGGGCTCCAAATTTTTAGGAGAGTTCAAATTATTAGGCATGTACGTTAAAATCCAATGCGGGTTCTAACAGGGATGAGAACAGATGCAAGGTCATCTGTTCCATCTGAAACAAACGGAGGGATATGATGCTGACATTACAATTACAAGAAAAAACGTATAGCCGCACCTTCTCTCTCCGCAATATTCAAATGAACGTGGAGAAAGGCCGGACGATGCTTCTTTTAGGGCATAATGGTGCAGGAAAGACAACGATGATCCAAGCCATGTTTGGGCTGACGCCATTTACTGGGTACGTTTCCTTACATGGCGAACAGCTGAACCTTCAATCCTCAGCTCATATTTCCCTTTTGAAAAAACATGTTTCCTATATTCCTGACGATCATGCGTTGTTCGATTATTTAACACCGAGGGAATACTTTCAATTACTTCAGCTGCCAAATGAGCAAGATGTCACACGAGAAGAGACATTCACCGATTTGTTTGAGCTGAGTCCATATATGGATCAGCCAATCGCTCAGCTGTCCCATGGCAATCAAAAAAAAACACAAATCATTTCGCAGCTTCTCAGGCCATGTGATTATTATGTGTTCGACGAGCCAACGAACGGACTTGATCCAGATATGATGATTATCTTAAAAAAGGTGCTCATGAAGCTGAGAGATCAAGGCGCTGGCATTCTGATATCAACTCATCATTTGAGCTTTGGTGATACATTATATGATCATCTCATGATCTTAAGAAATGGTGACGTCAAGTTGAATATGTCCCGCCAAGAGACGAATGAGACATTTCCTCATCAGGCACTTGAAGAGATTTATAAAGAAGTAAATCGAGATTACTATATGCAGGTGGAGAGGTTACTCAATGATTTGGACACGACACGTTCTTCATAAAATAGAATGGGGCATGCTGACAGCGAAAGGAAAGCAGCTTGGAAAAAAGTATCCTTTGCAGCTTCTCGCAGCTGCCGTTTTTCTCTTGCTGATCTATGCGATATACGTTGTCATCAGCCTGCGCTTTTACATGCAGGTAGGTGAAAGTGAGCCAGCTACGCTATACCTCCAATTTGTCAAAATGTCGCTCTTACTATTAGGGGCAGGTATTGTGTTATCCCGCAATAAATTGAAGCGCCAAGAATATCAATTCTACTTTTTAAACAGTGCGATTCAGAGTGTGCCATTTATCCTTTGCGTGTATTTCTTTCCAGTGCTCTTTTGTTTCCTCATGGCTGGACTGCTTTTTTTACCGACTATAGTAGGTCTTTTGATCACGGATGTCACCCCATCTCTGTATTGGATCATCGTTGTCTGCATCACATGTTGCATATTGGCACTTTATACGGTCTCTTCATGGATGCTGCTGCGGATCGGTGTGAGCCATTTCGTATCAAAAACAAAAGAGCATTTGCTGCTTCAAACGATCGGCTTTGCGGCGCTTCATGTACTAATATTTCTCCTTTTTCAAAAAGCGGTGGAGATGATCCATGTATGGCCGGCTGTCTATCTGTTGTTACTTGTCATCATCCTAAGCGCTGGATGGCTATGGGTGAAGGGTTTAGCAGCTTGCTATGTTCATCAGATGTTTTTGCAGCTGAAAAAAGAGGTGAAGTCGTTTTCCTACCAGAAAATCAGAACGCACTCTTCCTTTCTGACGCATCTGCGGCAGGAATTGGTCTATTTCAGCCGATCAGCTGTTTTTAAAGAGCAAGGCATTTTGTTTCTCTTTCTCATTTGTTTGACGGTGGGGCTGCCATTTGTTTTTACCCCGGCAGAAACTGGCTGGCTGTATGCCTTTATTGTGCAGTTTGCGTTAAAGGAAATATTGATCATGCTTCCGCTGATGATTGGCAGGGAATATCATATCAATCAAAGGGCCATCTTTATGTTAAATACATCAAAGGGCGCTTATTTAATGTCGAGAATGTTATTTTATTACACCATTAATCTGCTGACATATTTTGTGTATATTGGGCTTGCCTATTTGGTGATCGGTATTGAAAGTGAAGGTCATGGATTGGCGAGTTTGTCCATTTTATTGATTACCGCCATGGCGGCCTGTACAGGGTTTGTCGTGAAAATCAGTGATTTTAATAAGCTGTTTGTGATCGTGTTGATGATTGCTGTATTCAGCTTTATCGATATGCTTTTATTAGAATGGCTTTCATCTGATGTATCTCTTCTCGCCACCGCTTATCTGCTTGGTTCACTTGCCTTTTTCAGTTGTATATATGCTGCGATGTTAAAAAGGCCTGTATTGCGATGATGGGGCTTGTCATTAGTTTACTAGCGGTTGTGCTCATTCACGAACTCGGTCATATGTTGATGGTCATGGTGTGTAACAAATTCGAAAAAAGACCCCTTTTTGATTTTGTGATGATGATTGATTGGAAGCAAGTGGCGATCGTCCATGAGACATTTGCCCGGCCGAGCTTTAATCTGATGGTGGCACTTGCGGGTCCGCTGTTTCCTGTGCTCTGCTCGAGTATGCTTTTTTTAATGTGGAAGCATCCGGTGAGTCATCAGCTGCTGTTTTTTTCTTTACTGAACACTGTGATGCTGCATCCAGCTTGCCCAGACGGGAAAAATATCACAGCCAGTTTAAAAGAGATGAAGGAGAGAAAAAGATGATCAAAGTATTTCATTCGTTTTCTAGCGGCTTAACACTTGCGATGCTGTATATATTTGCTGTGTTTATGACCCCTGTCTTTTTACTGCTGCTAGAGGTCAATCATGTTGAATCAAGTCCAACACTGTTTGGTATGCCATTTTATATCATGAAAATTGAAGAGTATCAATTCAGCTCAGAGGCGACGCTTTTTGGATGTGTTGTCTGCTTTTTAGCTGGCGCTGTGCTATACTTTTTCATTCAATATGTGATTCAAGCTGTGAAAAAGCGAAGAGCATAAAAAAAGCAGGCTGAGCAAATAGTCAGTCTGCTTGAAAAGTGAGAGACAGCCGTACCATATCCATACATTGAATCCCGTTTTCATAAATCGGTTCATCATAATGCTTAAGGAAGAAATCGCGATCGATCGAAGTCAGGCGGAAGCCGCATTTTTGATAAAGTGCGAGCTGCTGAATACTCGAGTTGCCTGTGCCGATTTCAATCCTATGGAAACCAGCGGCTTTCGCTTCAGCGATCGCATGACGGATCAGCTGTTTCCCAATTCCCTTTCCTTGCCATGACTCCTTCACAGCAACATTCATGATTTCGACTGTATGCTGAGGTAGCGATGATAGCACATAAACACCAATCACATCCTCTTCATGAAAGGCGGCATAACAAGAGCCGGATTGCACATACGCGAGAACCTTTTTCTTTGAAGGATCAGCTAATAGTAAAAGATCCATAGGGAGAGATTGATCATGAGATAATGGTCGAATCTGTATCACATGTTTTCATCCTTTCTATTCTTTCATATACCCTTGTTTCACGCCCCAATCATATTGGTCCTGTACCCACCTGAGAGGGAGGGTGATGAGTGACATTCGGGTCTTTTTTGACAGTTGTTTTCCTAGGAGTCTGTGCGGTCTGCTTATTCGCTTGAGCAGCAGTTTTTGTTGCTCTTTTTGAAGCTGGTCGACTTTCACCTCAAGCGCTTTAAGCTGTTTGACCTCTTTTTCATAGGCTTTCTTTTTTGAGCTTTTTTGTGACGGTGGCTATTTGCTTTTTTTGATCATCGTTTTCATGCTTCATATCCGTTTGATCTGATTTTAACTTCGAAACCTGCTTAGTGTTCGTTTTGCTTTCTTGCTGATGTTTTTCCTCTGCTGCTGCCAAACAATCCAGCCAGCTGCGCCTAACACCGCAACAGACAGAAGAATGATCGTAATGGTTTTTTCAAGTGTGAACCCCTTTCTAAACCTCTATTATCATCGGTTAAAGATAAACAGGTTTTAACATCAAAGGGAATATTCACATCAGATTGGCAGACACTATGAAAAAAGGAGGGTGTCTGTTGATTGCCTTTATGATTCATGTTGTGGTCTCATTATTTGCTGTATCAAACCCCATTGGAAACGTGCCTCTTTTCATCACCTTAACAGAAGGCTATACAGAGAAAGAACGCGCTCAGACAGCCAAAAAAGCCATCGTGGTCTCTTTCATTATTTTGATTGCCTTTCTATTGGCAGGCAGGCTCATATTCAAATTGTTTGGGATCGATATTCATGCACTCCGCATCGCCGGAGGTATTTTTATTTTTGGTATCGCTTACAATTTGCTGAATGCAAAAGAATCACACGTCCAAAATCCTCATTCGGAGGAAAAGGCAGAAAGCAAAGAGAAGGCAGATATCTCCGTTACGCCGCTGGCAATCCCGATCATCGCTGGGCCCGGTACAATCGCTACAGTAATGAGTTTAACCCCGGGAAGTCAAGGGATGCTCCACATGTTTTCGATTCTAATCGGCATTGTCATTGTTCTTGCCATGACGTATTATGCCTTTCATTATTCCAGTTTCATTATGCGGAAAATGGGGAAAACAGAGATGAATGTTGTGACGCGTTTGATGGGATTAATTCTTGCTGTAGTGGCAGTTGAGATGATCGGCGCAGGCTTAAAAGGGATGTTTCCGATGTTTATGTCATAAGTGTATATAAAAAAGCTGTTTTTTTTCTACAATGATGTAAAATAAAACAGCTTTTTTTAAGGTTTCGGCACATGCTTAAATACTTCTTCACTTTCAAAGAATTCAATTAAGCGGCTAATCCAATCATAGTAATCAAGACTTTCCTTGATTTCTGAAAGAAGCAGATTGATTTTATCCTCTGTTTCTTCAGGTAAGTCGTCCTGTTCAAGCAGCTCTTGCAATTCCTTGCACGTTTTCTTATGTGCTTTACGGTTTTTGCTGACAACTCGGGACCAATTGGCTGCAAACAATGAAATAAACGTTTGGTATTGATCTTGCTCAACTTCATAAAGATCTTTACGTATTCCTTTTTCATAAACCTTTTCCGCAATATTCAAATCGAGCATTTCTCGAACGACTTGACTCATCCTCGTTTTGCTCATGCCGGTCGCCTCTGATAGCTCTTCCAGCGTCATTGGTTTACGGTTCATGTGAATGATACCAAGCACTCTACCCACTGTAGAAGAAAGACCAAAGGCATTCATGTTCTCCGCAGCTTTTTCAATATAATGATCCTGTGCTTTTTGAATGGCGCCTAACGCTTGCTTGTCCACTCCCCGCTTCATCCCTTCACGACTGACAATTTGTAACACAATATATCATATACCTGTTTGTTGATGAAAACAATAAATATTGAGTAATTGCTAGTAATTTGAAGGAAAAAGGAGAGATCTCTAGATATTACAGCGTTAACTGAAAATTTTATATAAATCTTATGCAATACAAACACATCATAAACTTTTTATTTTATAAAGTTTGCACTATAATGAATAAGGTGTAAATTTTCTGAATATATAGATCCAACTAATTGGAGGTGTCTCATTTGCTGAAACTAGAGAATGTATCTAAGACGTATAAAGGCGGAAAAAAAGCTGTCAAAAATATTGATTTAGAAATAGCAAAAGGAGAATTTATTTGTTTTATTGGACCGAGTGGCTGTGGTAAGACAACAACCATGAAGATGATCAACCGACTCATTGAACCTTCCTCAGGAAACATTTTCATCGAGGGAGAAAATATTATGAAAAAAGATCCAGTTCAATTAAGAAGAGAAATCGGTTATGTGATTCAGCAAATTGGACTGTTCCCCCATATGACCATCGCGCAAAACATCTCACTTGTGCCGAAGCTCTTAAAATGGCCGGAAGAAAAACGGAAAGAACGAGCTCGCGAACTGCTGAAGCTCGTCGACATGGGCCCGGAATTTTTAGAGCGCTATCCTCATGAACTCAGTGGAGGACAGCAGCAGCGCATCGGAGTTCTTCGCGCACTGGCAGCAGAACCCCCTCTGATCCTCATGGATGAACCATTTGGTGCACTTGATCCAATTACACGAGATACATTGCAGGAAGAATTTAAGAAACTGCAAAAAACGTTAAATAAAACCATCGTATTCGTCACACATGACATGGATGAAGCCATTAAACTCGCTGACCGAATTGTGATTTTAAAAGATGGAGAGATTGTCCAAGTAGGCACACCTGAAGATATTTTGCGTAACCCCGCCAACGAGTTCGTAGAAGAATTCATCGGAAAAGAACGCCTGCTTCAATCAAATCCGAATATGGAACGTGTAGAACAAATGATGAACACGTCACCAGTCACCATTACAGTCGAACAAACGTTGACTGATGCCATCTACATCATGAGAGAAAAGCGGGTCGATTCCTTGCTTGTAGTAGATGAACATCATGTGCTAAAAGGCTATATCGATATTGAAACAATCGATGCGAACCGCAGAAAAGCGGCTTTCGTTGGTGAGATCTTAAATACAGAGTTCTATACTGTACAAGAAGGCGCACTTCTAAGAGACACCGTTCGGAAAATCTTAATACGCGGTATTAAATATGTACCGGTTGTGGATGCCAAAGGGCATTTAAAAGGCATTGTAACACGGGCAAGTCTTGTAGATGTTGTGTACGACTCTATTTGGGGAGACGATACGCCGGCGTCTGCCATTGAAATGAACTAAGGGAGGTGGACACATGGATCAAATCATCGATTTTCTAGAGAAAAATGGTGGGGAACTCCTCACAAAAATGTGGGAGCATTTATATATTTCCTTAATTGCCGTCGTGCTAGGAATTATCGTTGCCGTTCCTTTAGGCGTCGTTCTCACACGAATGAAACGAGGCGCAGGTTTTGTTATCGGTGTCGTGAATATCTTTCAAACACTCCCTAGTTTAGCGATTCTTGCATTTTTTATTCCTATTTTGGGGGTGGGGAAAATACCTGCAATCGTTGCGCTCTTTTTCTATTCGGTATTGCCTATTTTGAGAAATACGTATGCCGGCGTCCAAGGTGTAAACAAAAACTTGCTTGAATCCGGTAAAGGGATCGGTATGACCACATGGGAGCAAATTCGTCTTGTTGAGCTCCCGCTTGCTGTACCGATCATTATGGCAGGTGTCCGAACGTCAACGATTTATTTAATTGGCTGGACAACACTTGCTGCTTTTATCGGTGGGGGAGGTCTTGGTGACTACATTTTAATTGGACTTCAGTTATATCAGCCGGAATACATTATTGCGGGTGCCATCCCAGTCACTATTTTAGCGGTCATCATTGACTTTACATTGATGAAGCTGGAGAAAAAAGTAACACCAGAAGGCTTAAAAGGATTGAAGGAAGTTTCATAAGGAGTTGGCTTATGTGAAGAATCGAAAAACAAGATGGATCAGTGCACTGCTTGCCGGATGCTTGCTATTGATAAGCGGCTGTTCACTACCTGGACTAGCCGGCTCTTCAGGCAATACGCTGCGAATTGGAGCACAAAACTTTACCGAATCAGAAATTATGGCCTACATGGTTAGCGATATCATCGAACATTACACAGATAAAAAGACAACCATTGTGAAAAACCTAGGCTCTAATACCGTACAGCAGAAAGCAATGGAAAACGGAGATATCGACATTTCTGCCACAAGATATACAGGGACAGATTTGACGAGTACGCTTGGAATGGATGCGGAAAAAGACCCGGAGCGTGCGATGGAGATCGTCCAAAAAGAATTTAAGAAACGCTATGATTACAAATGGTTTGATTCCTATGGCTTTGATAATACGTATGCCTTTGCCGTGACGCAAAAGATGGCGAAGGAAAACAAGTTAGAAACCGTCTCTGACTTGAAAAAGAATGCGAAAAATTACCGGTTCGGTGTCGATAATATTTGGCTCAAAAAGAAAGGCGACGGTTATGAAGGATTCGTGAAAACATACGGAATTGAATTTGGAAGCACGTATCCAATGCAGATTGGTTTAGTCTATGATGCATTAAAAAATGAAAAAATGGATATTGTGCTTGCCTATTCAACAGATGGACGAATTAAAGCCTATGACCTCAAAATTTTAAAAGATGATAAGCGGTTTTTCCCGCCATATGATGCATCGCCAGTTGTCCCGGAAAAAGTCCTAAAAGAGAACCCAGGGCTTGATAAGGTGATCAACAGGCTGATCGGAAAAATCGATACAGAGCAAATGCAAGAGCTTAACTATCAAGTCGACGGGGAGCTTCAAGAACCAGCCACCGTTGCGGAAAATTTCCTGAAAAAGCACAATTACTTTGAGTAAGATGGGGAGGTGTCACGGCTGATGGACACACTGCAGCAATTATGGACGTATTATCAGCAGAACGGTTCATATGTGTTAGAAGAATTTTATCGGCATTTTCTCATGTCAGCGTATGGGGTGCTGTTTGCGGCGATTGTCGGAATTCCAGTAGGCATCTTTGTGGCGCATTACCGTAAGCTGAGCAATTGGATCTTCGCCATTACCAATGTTATACAAACCATACCGGCGTTAGCGATGCTTTCCGTGCTGATGCTTGTATTAGGACTTGGCGCAAATACAGTCATCTTATCACTCTTTCTGTATTCGCTTCTGCCGATCATCCGCAACACGTATACAGGGATTGTCAGCATTGAACATGCTTATTTAGAATCGGGTAAAGCGATGGGCATGACGAAATGGCAAGTGCTGAGAATGGTTGAATTACCGCTTGCTTTATCGGTCATTATGGCTGGTTTAAGAACCGCCCTTGTCATCGCCATCGGCATTACAGCGATTGGGACATTTGTTGGTGCGGGAGGTCTAGGTGATATCATCATCAGAGGATCAAACGCCACAAATGGAACAGCCATCATTTTAGCAGGTGCTATTCCAACTGCGCTCATGGCCATTATCGCTGACCTAGTCATGGGCTGGCTCGAACGCTATTTAAGCCCAACTAACAAGAAAAAAGAAAGAAAAGCATTAGCTGCAAAAAACATCACATCTGCTTAAGCGGTTAAAAAGACAAAACCTCCCTTACATCTGTAAGGGAGGTTGTTTTATGATGATCAGGCGGTTCACATGCAGGTATTTTATGATTCAAGCGTGATCCATTCAGAGGACCACTTCGAAATTTCCTCAAAAACGGGTGCAAGGGAACGCCCCATATCAGTTAAAGAATACTCAATGCGCACGGGTGTTTCAGCAAAAACCTCCCGTTTTACAATGCCTGCTGCTTCCAGCTCTTTTAATCTCTCAGATAATACTCTTCCGCTTAAATTTGTCAGAGCAGCCTCAATTTCACTAAAGCGCTGCGGACCTGAGAGAAGCTGAAAAACAATCAGTGCAACCCAGCGTTTACTCAATAACTCAACTGCTTTTTCAAACCGCGGGCACATGTCAGATTGATTCATCTTTCTTCACTCCAATCTGAACTCATTATACCGTAAATCTGTCATAAATCAGCTCGAAAAGCTTGTCAATGCTCAAAACATTCTATGATGACGAACGGCTGTTTAACATAAATAACAGATAGCGGTTAAGATCCTCTATTTCTTTTTTCGAAAGAGTTGACCAAATGTCTCCATCAAATATTTCGAGATCACCAAGTTCATATAGCGCTGCAGCTTCCTTTATTTTGGATAATGCCATTTCCTCTTCCTTCAACTGATGGACAGAAGAGGCTTCCTCAATATAGCCCGCAGCCTGCATCATTTCCTCATAAGGGACCTTTAATGCACCGGCTAGTTTTTTAATCGTAGGAGGCTTTGGAATACCGCGTTTCCCGTTTTCAATACGAGAAATACCAGCAGCGCTGACCTCTGAATACATCGCTAATTGGTTCACTGACAGCTTCTTTTCCTCACGTAATGCTCTTAAATATGCACCAAAGTTCATCAAGGCAAAACCTCACATGGTTATAGATTAGATATGTCTATTTTACCTGATTTGTTGACTATTGGCAACAAGTATACCATGAAAATATTGACATTAGTTAATAGTGGATGTACATTAGGTTTATGCCCCGCTATTTGTTCGCCTTTTTTTGGTTGATGAGCGTGAGAAAGTATTCATTCAGCTGGCTGATGTCTTGTGCGGAGAGCCTTTCCCATTTGTCCCCATCAAAAATGGGAAGATGTTCTACATCCTTTTGAAGCGCCGTTTGATAGATTTTCAACATGGATTCATATTTTGGTTTCATTTCATGAACTTGCTCCTGTTCAATATGACCGGCAAGCAGCATTAAATCCTCATAAGGCACCTTCAAGGCATGTGCTAATTTTTTGATAGTCAAAGGTTTTGGCACACCGCGCTTTCCATTTTCAATACGAGAAATACCAGCAGCGCTTACACCTGAATACATGGCGAGTTGATTGACAGACATTTTTCTATTTTCTCTTAAAATGCGTAATTGTTCACCAAAGTGATTCATGACATCGAACCTCACATTTCAGTATATGACTTATTTTAGTATGATCATTGACCAAAGGAAATAGCAGAGGGGTAAAAGTGTTGACTTAAGTTAATGGTCTGTTTCAAGTGAGCACCTGCACGTTGTACATATTGATTCCATAGGAGGTTGTAATGATGGTCGAAAAGATTCAGATCAGGCGGGCTTTTGTCATGCAGTATATGATCGAAAACGATATGTCTTTAAATCAGCTCGCTGATGAAATTGGCATTTCTCCTGCCACACTCAGCAGGGTATTAAATGGTCACCGGAAACCAGGCCAGCTTGTCATTGGCAAAATGATTCATTACTTTGATAAAAAATTTGAAGATCTATTTTACTATGAAGATATTGACAAAAGTCAACGAATGAAATGATCAAGGAGGCAATGTCGTTGAAAAGAACTGGGATGGTCAGACATATTGATTCACTAGGCAGAATTGTTCTGCCTTCAGAAATGCGCAAGGTGCTCAATATTAAAGAAGAGCAGCTATTAGAAATTTTCATTGAAGATCAAACCATTATGCTGAAAAAATATGATGCAGATAAGAGCTGCCTGTTAACTGGACAAGTGACGAAGTATAACAAAAGCTATGGAAATGGGAATGTGATGCTGAGTCCTGAAGGAGCTGAACGTTTGTTAGTAGAATTAAAACAGCTATTGAAAGAAGAAGCAACCCGTTAAAAACGTATTTTTAACCGAAAATTGCATATAAAAAATGCTGCATACTACTCTTTGGAATGAAATTGAATCAAAATAACGAATAAAGTCGACAATATAGAGGGAATCTTTATTTTGATGTTTCGTGACATGCACCTTGTTTTCATGTAAAATAAAGTTATGTGTACCAGTTTGTCTGGAGGTGTTTTCATGCACGCATTTGTTATCACATTACTCGTAATTGTCAGTATCGCACTTATCATCGTTGTATTGTTACAATCAAGTAAAAGTGCTGGACTGTCAGGCGCTATTTCAGGTGGAGCCGAGCAGCTTTTCGGTAAGCAAAAAGCGAGAGGCCTTGACTTGATACTTCACCGATTAACGGTTATTTTGTCAGTGCTTTTCTTCATCTTAACACTTGCATTGGCATATCTAGGCGTGTAAGGCGCGAGTAACAGAAGGTCTGATCTTTTTTCAGACCTTTTTTTATTATCAGCACTCTTTTGTGTTTGTTTCATACATACAAGTGGAAAATATAAACCATATCAGAAGGAAAGGAAGTCACATCATGAAAGTTGTTACACCGAAACCATTTACGTTTAAAGGTGGAGAAAAGGCGGTGCTTCTTCTTCACGGTTTTACTGGGAATACAGCCGATGTTCGAATGCTAGGCCGTTATTTGAACGAAAGAGGGTATACATGCCATGCACCTCAATATAAAGGACACGGTGTGCCGCCAGAAGAGCTTGTCCAATCTGGCCCGGCTGACTGGTGGAAAGATGTAGAAGAAGGCTATCAATTCTTAAAAGATGAAGGCTATGAGGAAATTGCGGTTTGCGGACTATCCCTCGGAGGAGTTTTTTCATTGAAATTAGGTTACACTGTACCTGTAAAGGGAATTGTACCTATGTGTGCACCTATGTACATAAAAAGTGAAGAAGTCATGTACCAGGGTGTACTAGAATATGCCCGTAACTATAAGAAATTCGAGGGTAAGTCAGAGGAGCAGATTGAACAGGAAATGGAAGAGTTCAAGAAAACGCCAATGGATACACTCAAAAGCCTGCAAGAACTGATTGCAGATGTCAGAAACAATGTCGACATGATTTATTCACCTACTTTTGTTGTTCAGGCACGTCACGATCATATGATTAATACAGACAGTGCGAATATCATTTATAACGAAGTAGAGACAGATCAAAAGCATTTGAAATGGTATGAAGAATCAGGCCATGTGATCACGCTTGATAAAGAGCGTGAGAAGGTTCATCAGGATGTATATGCATTCTTAGAATCACTTAATTGGTCAATTTAAATATATAGGGGGTTAGAGTGTGCAAAAAGAAGAATTTATGGATGAATTACTCGCTTTTATGAAAGATGAAGCTTATAAACCGTTAACCGTTCAAGAGCTGGAAGTGATGATGGAGATTACCAATCCTGATGATTATAAAGAGCTCGTCAAAGCACTTGTGATGCTGGAAGATCAAGGACTCATCGTTCGCACGCGCAGCGATCGCTACGGTGTACCAGAAAAAATGAACTTGGTAAAAGGAAAGCTGTCTGCTCATGCAAAAGGTTTTGCATTTGTGACACCAGAAGAGTTTGGACAGGATGATATTTTCATTCCGCCTAATGAGCTAGGCACAGCGATGAATGGTGATACGGTCATGGTTCGTGTCAGCCACAAATCAAACGGAACAAAAAAAGAAGGAACTGTCATCCGAATTCTGGAGCGTAATACTCAGACGGTTGTCGGTACCTACACAGAAACGAAAAGCTTTGGCTTTGTCATTCCTGATGATAAAAAAATCACAACCGATATCTTCATCCCGAAATCCGCTAAAAATGGAGCGGTCGAAGGGCATAAAGTGGTCGTGACGCTGACAAGCTACCCAGAAGGAAGAATGAGTGCAGAGGGCGAAGTGACTGAAATCCTCGGTCATAAAAATGACCCTGGCATTGATATTTTATCGATCATTCATAAACACGGCCTGCCAGGTGAGTTCCCAGAAGAAGCGCTTCAGCAGGCAGTAGACACACCTGAAACGATTGATGAAAAAGACCTGGAAGGCAGACGTGACTTGCGCAACGAAACAATTGTAACAATTGACGGAGCAGATGCGAAGGACTTAGATGATGCCGTTACGGTGCAAAAGCTGGATGATGGCAAATATAAGCTAGGGGTGCATATTGCAGATGTCTCTCATTATGTCACAGAGAACTCCCCGATTGATCAGGAAGCTTATGAGCGTGGAACGAGTGTGTATCTCGTAGACCGCGTCATTCCGATGATCCCGCACCGCCTGTCAAACGGTATTTGCTCATTGAATCCGAAGGTCGATCGTCTCACACTGTCTTGTGAAATGGTCATCGATCGAAATGGGAAGGTCGTCAAACATGAGATTTTCCAAAGTGTGATCAAAACGACGGAAAGAATGACCTATTCTGATGTGAATAAGATTTTAGTCGACCAAGACGAAGAGCTTTTAGACAAATATGAGCCGCTTGTGCCAATGTTCCAAGAGATGGAGAAGCTTGCAGAGATTCTTCGAGACAAACGGATGGAGCGCGGGGCAGTAGACTTTGACTTCAAGGAAGCAAAAGTGCTTGTAGATGATGAAGGAGCGGCGAAAGACGTTGTCATTCGTGAGCGATCTGTCGCAGAGAAATTAATTGAAGAATTCATGCTTGTTGCAAACGAAACGGTTGCAGAGCATTTCCACTGGTTGAATGTACCTTTCATATATCGAATTCACGAAGAACCAAATCCTGAGAAGCTTCAGCGCTTTTTAGAGTTCGTGACAACGTTTGGTTACATTGTGAAAGGAACGTCGACAAACATCCACCCGCGTGCACTTCAAAGTGTACTTGATGCTGTGAGGGATCAACCAGAAGAAGTTGTGATACAAACCGTGATGCTTCGTTCTATGAAACAGGCGAAGTATGATCCAGAAAGCATCGGCCATTTTGGGTTATCAACGGAATTCTATACGCACTTTACATCACCGATCCGCCGTTATCCGGATTTAATCGTGCATAGACTGATCAGAACCTATTTGATTCAGAAAAAGACAGACGAAGCAACCCTAGAAAAGTGGGGCCAGCTGCTGCCTGAAATCGCAGATCATGCGTCTACAATGGAGCGCCGTTCAGTCGATGCAGAGCGTGAAACAGATGACCTCAAGAAGGCAGAATTTATGCTTGATAAAATCGGTGAAGAGTTTGATGGCATGATTAGTTCCGTGACGAACTTTGGGCTATTTGTTGAACTGCCGAATACAATTGAAGGTCTTGTCCATGTCAGCTACATGACAGACGACTATTATCGTTTTGATGAACAGCATTTTGCCATGATCGGTGAGCGGACAGGAAATGTATATCGCATCGGTGACGAAATCACTGTCAAAGTGGTTAGTGTTAATAAAGATGAGCACTCCATTGATTTTGAAATCGTCGGCATGAAAGGCACCCGCCGTAAATCGCCAAAAGATTTCAAGTTCAAAAAACGGACAGATTCACCAGCGAAAAAAGGGCGCGGAGGTCAAAATGCCTCTGGGGATAAACCAAAGGAAGATAAAGGCGGAAGTGACTGGTTCACAGGCAGTAAGAAGAAAAAAAAGAAAAAACGCGTATTTGATAACGCTCCAAAACAAAAGCGCAAAAAGAAAAAGTAACGTGCCAAAAAGCAAATAGGGCATCACGCTCTATTTGCTTTTTGACCACATGGCGTCAGCATTGTCGAAAGCTGGATTGTTTGATAAAATAATCCGTACGATTTGGACCGTGTTTGTGTCAAAAGGAGGGTGTACGCCAATGCCAAAGGGAGAGGGAAAGGTTGTTTCCCAAAACAAAAAAGCAAATCATGACTATTTTATAGAAGAAACGTATGAAGCCGGCCTTGTGTTACAAGGAACTGAAATCAAATCGATTCGTGCAGGAAAAGTGAATTTAAAAGATTCCTTTGCCAAAATCGAGCGAGGAGAAGTGTTTCTTCACAACATGCACGTAAGCCCATACGAGCAGGGGAACCGTTATAACCATGATCCGCTGAGAACGAGAAAGCTGCTGCTTCATCGCAAGCAAATCAGCAAATTGATTGGTGCGACAAAGGAAGAGGGCTACTCACTCGTGCCTCTGAAACTCTATTTAAAAAATGGCTTTGCCAAAGTGCTGATCGGAATTGGTAAAGGGAAAAAGAAATATGATAAACGTGACGATCTGAAGAAAAAAGATGCAAAACGTGAAATCGAGCGTGCTTTCCGTGATCGCCAAAAGCAATTCTAGATTCATGCAGATGGCTTGCTGAGAGCGGAAGCATTATGCTACAATATGTTATGCAGTAAACAATCATTGCTTTTCTTACAGAAACCACCAGTTGTTTCAAGCGAAGAGATTGTTATAATAGTTATATACGGAAGCAGTTAAGCTGAACGTTTCCATCCCGTATATCCCTTTTACAAGGGGACGTTACGGATTCGACAGGGATGGTTCGAGCTTAGGCTGCGAGCCGAGAGGCGATCTCGTTAACACGCACTTAAATGTAACTGGCAAAACTAAAAGTTTTAACCAAAACTTAGCACTAGCTGCCTAATAAGCGCAGCGAGCTCTTCCTGACATCGCCTATGTGTCTGTGAGGAGCCCAATGAAGTAGGCTACGCTTACGTTTCCGTCTGAGGACGTAAGAAGAGATCCATCAGACTAGCTCTCCAAGCGCCCGTCAGCAGGCATGCGGATGAGTGAACACGAAATATGTTGACTACGCTCGTAGACGCTTAAGTAATCGATGTCTCTGGACGTGGGTTCGACTCCCACCGTCTCCATACATATGATTTCGAAGGAAATCAATGAGGTCAAAGTCCTTTCATATCAAGGGTTTTGGCTTTTTTCTATTGTCGGTGATTTATAAAATTCACAATGTAGAGAGCTAATAATAAGTGTTCTTTATATCAGGTTGACCTGAAGAGTTACCAATTCCAATGTCTTTGGTTAAAGTTTCTATTTTTTGCAGTTACGTTTTGTTGTTGGAACATTTATAATTGAATGTAATATTGCATTATATTTACAAGGTTATTGTCGGGAAAATAAATTTAAAATGAGGTACGTAACATGATCAACTTCCAAGATAAAGTAAGCTTCATTTGGTCAATTGCAGAGATTCTACGTGGGCCATATAAGCCAGAAGACTACGGTGAAATTATTTTGCCATTAGCTGTATTACGCCGTTTTGACTGCGTATTAGAAAGCACAAAAGAAGAAGTGTTAGTGAAAGCAGAGCAGTATCCAAATATGACAGATGAAGCACGTGAGCAGATTTTAAATCGTGTTTCTAAGCAAAACTTTCACAACATAAGTAAGTATGATTTTAACAAGCTATTAACAGATGCTGATAATATCGCTGATAACTTACGTGACTATATAAATGGTTTCTCAAAAGTGGCACGTGATATCATGGAGCACTTCGACTTCGATCGCCAAATCGATAAGCTTGATCAAAATGACTTATTATACTTAACGATTAAACGCTTTAGTGAAATCGATTTACATCCAGAAACAGTTTCAAACATTGAGATGGGTTATGTATTTGAGGAACTAATTCGTCGTTTCAACGAGTATGCAGAAGCAGGGGATCATTACACGCCACGTGAAGTTATTCGTTTAATGACACATTTGTTATTTTTACATGATGATGCGAGTATTTTAACGAAGCCAGGTTTAACACAAACATTGTATGACTGTGCAGCTGGTACAGGTGGTATGGGTTCAGTTGCCCAAGAATATTTACTTAATCAAAATCCAACAGCACATTTAGAATTTTTCGGTCAAGAGATTAACCCTGAATCCTATGCGATTTGTAAGGCAGACTTACTTATTAAAGGTGAAGATGCACGTAACATTCGTTTAGGAAACACGTTATCAAACGATCAATTCCCACATGATACATTCGATTACTTAATTTCAAATCCACCGTACGGAGTGGACTGGAAATCATATGAGAAAGCAATTAAAAACGAACATGAGAAACAAGGTTTTGATGGTCGTTTTGGACCTGGTACGCCTCGTACAAGTGATGGGCAGCTATTATTCCTCATGCACTTAATCTCAAAAATGAAGCCAGTCACAGTAGAAAATCCACAAGGCTCTCGTTTAGCTATTATTATGAATGGTTCGCCGTTATTTACAGGTGATGCAGGTTCTGGTGAAAGCGAAATTCGAAAGTATGTTCTTGAAAACGACTTAGTAGAAGGGATTGTGGCACTGCCGAACGACCTTTTCTACAACACAGGCATTGCAACGTACATTTGGATTTTAACAAACAATAAAGCACCACTTCATAAAGGGAAAGTACGTTTAGTCAATGCTGTAGACTTCTCGAAAAAAATGAAAAAGTCGATGGGTAGCAAGCGTAACGAAATTACGGAAGAGCAAATGAATGAGATTGTTCGTTTATACGGCGATGCACAGCCAAACGAGTACGTGAAGATTTTTGAGAATGAAGACTTTGGTTATTCGAAAATTACAGTAGAACGTCCATTACGTTTAAACTTCCAAGTAAATGAAGAGCGCTTGGCACGTGTTGTAGAGCAAAAAGGCTTTGAGAACTTAGCAATATCGAAGAAAAAAGGCGATGCAGGTCACTTTGAAATTGAAGAAGGTAAGAAGCTACAAACGCAAATTATATATGTGTTACGCACGTTAGAAAGCGATACAGTATATAAAAATCGTGACGAGTTCACGAAAGTACTAAAAGGTGCATTAAAACAAGCGGGCATTACTATCGGATCACCAGTTTTAAAGGCAATTTTAGCGGGGCTTTCTGAAAAAGATGAAACAGCCGATGTATGCATGAAAAACAAAACAGATATCGAACCAGATACAGATTTACGTGATACTGAAAACGTAACGTTAAAAGAAAACATTCATGACTACTTTGCACGTGAAGTATTACCACATGTACCAGACGCATGGATTGATGAATCAAAAACAAAAATCGGCTACGAAATTCCATTCACTCGCCAATTCTACAAATACACAGCATTACGCAGTTCAACTGAAATTATGGACGAGATTCGTGCATTAGAAGCTGAGATTGTTGAGCAGTTGAAGAAGGTGATGGGATGAGACCTTTATTTGAATTGGAGAAAACGGCAATTAATGTTGATTGGAAAGTATTAAAAATAAAGCGAGTATTAGATACGCCTATTACTGATGGACCTCATGAAACTCCAGAACTATTGGATGAAGGTATCCCTTTTTTATCTGCTGAGTCTGTAAAAAAGGGAAAGATAGATTTTAATTTAAAACGAGGATATATTTCTCGAGAAGACCATGAAAAATATATAAAGAAGTGTAAGCCACAACGTGATGATATTTTTATGATTAAGTCGGGTGCTACCACTGGCAACGTAGCTATGGTTGAAACTGATGAGGAGTTCAGTATTTGGTCTCCACTAGCATTAATTAGAGCAGATAAAGAGATAATACAACCGAAATATTTATATTATTTCATTGGTTCAGCCGCATTTAGAGAACAAGTAGAAATTAGTTGGAGCTTTGGTACGCAGCAAAATATAGGAATGAAGGTAATTGAGAATCTTTTTATCTCAATACCACCTTTACATTTGCAAGAAAAGTTGGTGCATTATATAGAAAATAAAGTAGTTCAGATTGATAAACTTATTGAGATGAAGGAACTTAATATAAAGCTATTAGAAGAACAACGCCAATCAATCATCACAGAAGCTGTTACAAAAGGTTTAAATCCGAATGTGAAAATGAAAGATTCAGGTGTTGAGTGGATTGGTGAGATTCCTGAGCATTGGGAAATTCGAAAAATAAAAGAGATAGCCAATGTCTATTCAAGTAATGTAGATAAAAAAAGTGTTGATGGTGAAGTAGAAGTTTTACTTTGTAATTATGTAGACGTTTATTATAACGATTCAATAACTGCTGACATAGATTTTATGAAGGCAACTGCTAAAGATGAACAAATTAAAACTTTTACGTTGAAAAAACATGATGTCATCATCACAAAAGATTCCGAATCATCTACAGATATTGCTATACCAACATGGGTTTCTCAAGACTTAGATGGTGTAGTTTGCGGTTATCATCTTTCATTGATTCGCTGTTTCGAAAATACATTAGGTCATTATTTATACTACACCTTAGAATCTGTTCAAATAAGAGAACAGTTTTATACAAGAGCTAATGGTGTTACACGATTTGGGCTTTCAAAAGAGGCGATAAAAAATGGTTTGATCGCATTACCACCATTTAATGAACAGTTAGAAATTGCAGAAAAGCTCTATGTCGTTAATCAAGAAGTTCGTTGTACTATTGAAAAGGTGAAAAGTCAAATCGAAAAACTAAAAGAATACCGCCAATCCCTTATCTACGAAGCAGTAACAGGCAAAATAGACGTACGTGATATGGAATTTGATGAAGTGAGGTGAATTGTAATGGCGATCGATACTACAGAAACAGGTTTTGAGACAAATATCGAATTAGCATTAATCGCGAATGGCTATAAAAAGCGTGTGTTAGAAGGTGAGGCAAGTAGTTCTTTCAAGCAGCATGCAATCGACGTAGAAGAGCTATTTGCTTTTTTAGAAGATACGCAGGAAAAGCGGATGCGTACGTTAGAAAAATCGTATGGCCCTACTTATAAAGAACAAGTGTTAAAGCGCATTAAAGGTCAGCTACATAAACAAGGTTTGATTGAATGTTTACGTAAAGGGATTAAAGACCGTGGTGTCACATTACAACTTGCGTATAACCAGCCACCCACTGATATGAATAAAACATTAAATCAGCAGTATAGGAAAAACCGTTTTAATGTTGCTCGCCAAGTGTTTTACAGTGATAAGCATAACAATAGCTTAGATATGGTGCTGTTTTTAAACGGTTTACCTCTTGTAGTGATGGAGCTGAAAAATCCATTAACAAATCAAACAGTTGAAGATGCGATGAAACAATTAAAGAATGATCGTGATCCACGTGAGCAGCTATTTAAATTTAATGAGCGTGTTGCTGTTTACTTTGCCGTTGACCCCGATGAAGTGTTTATGACAACAAAGCTTGATAAAGGCAAAACTTACTTCCTCCCATTTAACAAAGGCAATAATGGCGGGAAAGGCAATCCGTTAACTTATGGTGACAACTATCGGACGCATTATTTATGGGAAGACATTTTAGTACCTGATAGCTTACTCGATATTATATATCGCTTCATCTTTATTAAGAAAGACGACATTAAAGATTCAAACGGTGAAACAATAGGTGAGCGTCAAATGCTCATTTTTCCTCGTTTCCATCAGCTTGATGTTGTACGTAAGTTAGAAGCAGATGTTGCACAAAAACTTGTCGGTCATAATTATTTAATTCAGCACTCTGCGGGATCTGGTAAGACGAACTCGATCTCATGGCTTGCACACCGTTTAGCTAAGCTACATAACGAGGAAAATGAATCGATCTTTAGTAGTGTCATCGTGATTACCGATCGCCGAGTGTTAGATAAGCAATTGCAAGACGCAGTGTATCAGTTAGAGCATAAAGCAGGAATGGTCGAACCAGTCGATAAAAACTCAGAGCAATTAGCACGTGCTATTAATAGTGAAACACGCATTATTATTACAACGCTCCAAAAGTTCCCATTTATTTTGGAGAAAGTAGCGGGTTTAGAGCGAAAAAAATATGCAGTTATTATCGACGAAGCGCACTCATCTCAAGGTGGTAAAGCATCTACTGCGTTAACAAATGTTCTATCAGATAAGACGTTAGAAGCAGCATATGAGGAAGACCGCATTGCCGAAGAAAACTTAGCTGATGTAGACGAGAAAATTGTGGAAGCCATTTTGAAAAGTGGGAAACAGGATAACGTATCGTTTTTTGCATTTACAGCGACTCCCAAGCCCAAGACTTTAGAAAAGTTTGGTACGGTTGGTATTGATGGTAAGCCAGAGGCCTTTCATCAATACACAATGCGCCAAGCAATTGAAGAAGGGTTTATTTTAGATGTACTTGAAAACTACACGACGTATAAAACGTTCTGGAAAATTGCCAAGACTGTCGATGATGATCCGGAGGTATCGAAGAAGCAAGCCACCAAAAAGCTTGCTCAATACGTTTCATTGCATCCGCACAGCATTGAACAAAAAACAGAAATTATCATTGAACATTATCGGAATTTTGTACAGCGGAAAATTGGTGGACGTGCCAAGGCAATGGTCGTGACAGCAAGCCGTTTACATGCAGTACGTTATAAAATTGCTTTTGATAAGTATATTCATGAAAAGGGATATAACGATTTAAAAACAGTTGTGGCATTCTCAGGTACTGTAAAAGACGGTGGAATAGATTATACAGAGCCGGACATGAACAGTTTCTCTGAAAAAGAGCTACCTGATAAATTCAATTCAGATGAATTCAAAGTATTGCTTGTAGCTGAGAAATATCAAACGGGATTTGATGAACCACTGTTGCATACGATGTATGTAGATAAGCCATTAAGTGGTATTAAAGCGGTGCAAACTCTATCTCGTTTAAATCGTACTTGCCCAGGTAAAGAGGACACATTCGTACTCGATTTTGTAAATGAACCAGAGGTTATGAAAGCTTCGTTCCAACCATATTACGAATCAACAAGTCTATCTGAAATTACGGACCCTAATATCCTTTATGATATGCAGGCTGATATCGAGCCTCATCAAGTATTTAAGGAAGATGAGGTGCAAAGGGTTAATGAACTTGAAGTAAAAGACGGTGTGAAAAAGTCAACTAAGGCGCAAACAGAGTTAAATGCAATTCTTGACAAAGGTGTAGAGCGATATAAAAAGCTTTCAGAAGAAGAACAGTTTGATTTTAAACAAGCCGCAACAAAATTTATTCGTACGTATAGTTTTGTGCTACAAGTTGTAACATTTATTGATCTAAGCTTACACAAGCAATATATTTATTTAACATACTTGTTGCGTAAACTACCTCGTACAACTGGTGATAAGGATGTTTATTTAGCTGATGATATCGCACTTGAATATTACCGCAATCAAAAAGTATTCGAAGGAAGCATCGAGCTGGAAAAAACGGGAGGCATTGAACTTGATCCACAGAAGCATGGTGCTGGTGGTGTAGCTGAAGATGAGAAGGTGCGATTATCAAGCGTGTTAGAAAAGTTAAATGAGCGCTTTGGTACACAATTTACAGAAACAGATTTTCTTTCTCGTGAGCAAGTGAAAGAGGACATGTTGAATGATGATGATCTTCGTCAGAAAGCGAAAAACAATACAAAAGAAAACTTCAAATTTGCTTTCGAAAAAACATTTATGAATTTTGTTATCGACAGAATGAGTAGCAATCAGGAGTTCTTTATGAAGATTTTAGAGAACGATGAATTTAAGTCGTATATTATGGAAGACATGTTAAATGAGGTATACGGAGAAGTGAATCGATGATGATTCTATCGCAATATCTGTCTAAGTCCTATAAGAAAAAAGATGACGGTCCGTCATCTTTTTTTGTAGTAATCACTGTTCAGTTTTTTGAGAAGGTTTAAGGAATCGAATAAACAAAGGGCTAACTACGAAAATAGCTATAATGAGTAGAAGTTTATTTGATATAAATTTCATAAACGTTGTATTAATGATATACAATGAAATGAGTAATAAATAACATACTAAGAATAGTAAACCAGACTTTCTTTTTTGAAACGGTTTATCTAAAAGAATGAGCATAAATAAACCTGCCATGATTATGATGAAGGTCATTTTTTTACCTCCCTATATTTATTGTGGGAATACACCAGATGGAACTGCTGCATAACCTAATCCGGTAAATCTTATTCTTACGCCATGTCCTTCATGTTCATCTTGAATCATTTGACCAAAGCCTACAAGCCCTCCACCTATTACTCCAGCAATAGAACTAGCTAGTTGAGTAGGAGGAACCGGTATGAATCTAGAAATGGCTGCGATTCCACTAGTAGCGCCTCCTCCAGCTTTGAAAGACTGATATAAAGATCTGGTCTCATTGCAATCAAAGTATAAGTTATATCCCCACCAATAAACATTGTGACCGTTCTTCCCGCATCCTTTAGATAATGTTGATACCTTATGATCAAGTGAATTAGTGTTAGATTCATCTAGCATTTTAATACTAAAATCAGGTTGAATAACAGCTTTCTTTTCAAGTACTAATTGGTTACTATACTTAAGCCACGCTTTTACTTCTTTAATTATTGAATGATCTAGATTCAAATCAGTATAATTTGACTTTAAAATAAGTGTTCCTTTTTTAGATAAATATAGATATGACTCTATCTTCTTTATGTCTTTCATACTTACCTTTGTTTTTTTAACATCTTTTTGTTCAGAATGAAGTGGTTGATTTTGTTCAGAGTTGTTAACATCTGATTTTTTTTCTTCCGCAGAGCCTACATTGGAAAAACCCGTTGTGGATATGATAATTGTTAACAAGCCTATCAATAGTTTAGAAAACTTTCTACGATTGTTTTTCTTCATTAAATTTTCCCCTTCCATTTAATGTTGTCATCATTGTACTGCAAATAAAATATGGTGTGGTCATTATTATAAAAAAGGGTAAAAAAGTAGGTTTTATATTGAGCTGGAAGTTAATTTTCGGCGATTTTTTAATTAGTTAAAAAGGTGCCTTAAGACCCTTGTGGGATGTGTTGTAAAAAAAGAAGAATAGACAAATGTCATAAAGAGTTTAAAAAACCTCCAACCAAATCAAAATCACATCTTCCCATTTATGACTTCCTCATATATAGTAAGATTAGACTAGTTCTAAATAACTGAAATTGGGGCGTTTACATGGATTCGATTGTTTTACATTTTATTGTGATCATGAGTGTTTCTGGCATTCTGTCCGTGATATTATCAATCATTGCTCATGCGAACCGCCGCCGGTATATTGGCTGTCAATTGTTTATGTACATGTCTGGAGCAACTGCGATTTATATCTTTGGGCACACGTTTGAATTATTGGCAAGTACACCTGGACAGATCATGTTCTGGGTTTGTTTTCAATACATAGGTCTTCCGTTCATCGCACCCTTCAGTCTGATGATTGTGCTGCAATTTACGGGATTCCATCAATATTTCACAAAGCGCCGCGTGCTTCTCATCTTACTGATTCCAACTCTCACCACCATTATGGTGTTCACCAACTCTTTTCATTCACTCTTTTATCGTAGCATCACGATGAATCCAGTAGACGGTTTTTTATTGGCTGATTTTACGATTGGCTATTGGTATATCATTCATGGCGTCTATACATTTGGCTGTTCGATGCTCGCTATTTTTATGCTGGTTTGGTTTTTACGTGTCACAAAAAAAGAATATTTAAAGCAGATCCTCATTCTGCTAGTGGGAATGTTTCTGCCAATCACGACATCTTTTATCTATTTATTAGGCGTTACGCCTCTTCACATTGACCCGGTCCCTGTGGTGATGTTTTTAACCAATGCACTCTACTTATGGGCGATTATGTCGTTCCAGCTCTTTAAGCTCTCTCCCATTGCAATGGAGCGTGTGTTTGAGCATATGTCTGAAGGGGTTCTCATTTTAGATCGATACCGGACACTCATAGATTACAACCCCGCTGCTGCATCGATCATTCCAGCACTTTCTAATAAAAAGGGGATTGGCTTTAAAATTGACGATATTTTCTCAGGGATCATCAAAGATACCGCGTTCATTCAGTGGCTGCGTTCTCCGCAGGATCATTCGCAATATGATTTAATGTTTAAAAGGGAAAAAGATCATTCCAGCTATTATCACTTGACCGCATCGTCCCTATTTAATAGAAGAGGAGAGATCGAGGGCAGGCAAATTGTGATCAGTGATGTAACAGAGCAGCGTTTGCTGCAGGAAGAGCTGGAGCGTCGTGCGTATATTGATGGGTTGACGAATATCTTCAATCGTTCTTCTTTTATTGAACGAACGCAGATGATCTTGGAAGAGGATGCGCAGGATACGGCGATCTTGCTGTTTGATATTGATTTCTTTAAACAAATCAATGACACGCATGGACATCATATTGGAGACGAGGCGCTGCGTCATGTTGTCACCATTTGTCAGCAGCATTTACAGATGGACGATTTATTCGGACGATATGGCGGAGAAGAGTTTGCTATTTGTCTGCCGCATCATTCATTTGAAGAGGCATGTCATATTGCGGAGCGAATGAGACATTCGTTTGAGACGAGTTTCTTTGAGACTGATGAGGAAAAAGTGCGAGTGACAGCGAGCTTTGGAATCGCTCATACAGCTTATGATCCAAATGTATTAGAAACTCTTCTATTTGAAGCGGACCAAGCCTTGTATATGTCAAAACGCCAAGGGCGCAACCGGATTTATGCGTCAACTGGAGCGGACTATATGCTGTATGAAGAGCATGATCTACCGCCAGCTTCTCATTGACTGTTGTCCTGACATTCGATATGATAAACATAACATTTGAACGGTTTCCTAAAGGGGAGTAGCTTTTACGGTTTGGTCGTCATTACAGAAACTCACGTTGTTTCTCGGCCATTCCGGCATGAACATGTTAGCCAGACCTTTGCCTATCACACATGAGGCAAAGGTCTGGCTTTTTTAAGGTCTTATTGCATCTGTGTGATGGGGGAGCGGGACAAATGATGTTTTCAATACCGCAGATGAAAGGATGATCGATCTTGAAAAAATATGTGATCTCTTTGTTATTTTCGGGCACGCTTGTATTAAGTGGATGCTCCGGTTTGCTTGACCAAGTAAGTGATACAACGACATATGTCACAGAGGCAAATGAGTATGTGACGGACATTCAGCAATTTACGGAGGACTTTCCACAGCTCGCAGAAGAAGCTGTAAAAAACGCCGCCAAAAAAGCAGAATTAACCCAGCAGCTTGAATCATTGAAAGCAGACATTCAAGAATTTAATGAACTGACAGCACCAAAAATAGCAGAAGACCTGCATGTGCAGATCATTGAAAAAAATAAGGTGCTGTCAGAGGAAATTCAAACGTATTTACAGCAATTGAAAGCGGACAACATCGACGTTGCTGCTATGCTTGAGGACCAGCAAGGGTTGATCAAGCAGCTTCAGCAGTCCGTCAATCTATTGCAGGACATTGAACAATTAACAAACTAAGGCAAACACTATAGAGTGTGTTCAGCATATCTTTGCCTTTTCCGGTGAAGATATGCTTTAATTTAAATAAAAACAAGTCTTATTAGAAAAAAGGTGATCACATGACAGAACATGAAGAAAGACATATGGCTTCGCCTAGAGCCGAGAAGGATAAAGATCAATTGATCAATCGGTTGAAACGAGTGGAAGGACAAGTGCGCGGGATTCAGCAAATGATTGAAAACGATCGTTACTGTATAGATGTTGTCAATCAAATCTCCGCTGTCAATGCGGCTTTGAAAAAAGTCAGTCTTCAATTGATGGAAAAGCATACACATCACTGCGTAGCGGATGCCATTAAGAGCGGCAATGGGGATGAAGCCATTGAAGAGTTAATGAACGTCTTTACGAAACTGGCAAAATCGTAGCACATTAAGAATTATTTATGTTTACATCGATACCCTACTAGGGTATAGTAAGTTGTAGTAAATGATTGAAGGAGGCGATGAGAAGTGGAACAAGCAACACTTCAAGTGCAGGGCATGTCTTGTGGACATTGCGTGAAAGCAGTCGAAGGAAATGTAGGAGAATTAACAGGTGTTGAATCGGTGAAAGTCCATTTAGACAAGGGACAGGTGGATGTTTCATTTCATCCTGATCAAGTCACGTTACACCGAATCTCTGATGTGATTGAAGAACAGGGATATGATGTCGTATAAATGATATACGTGCTGCATGTGTCAGCGCGTATTTTTTTCAAAAAAAGATACCCCTATGGAGTATGTGGAGAGGTGAGATCAATGAAAAAGGAAATCGACTTTCAAATTACGGGGATGACCTGTGCTGCCTGTGCAGGACGCATCGAAAAGGGATTGAACAGGCTGGAAGGTGTGGAGGATGCCAATGTGAATTTAGCTCTGGAAACATCTCACATTGTGTATGAAACAGAACAACTAACACCAGATGATCTGAAGCAAAAAATTCAATCCTTTGGCTACGGTGTGGTGATGGAACAAGCAGAGTTTGATATAGAGGGAATGACGTGTGCGGCTTGTGCCAACCGAATCGAGAAAAAAATTAACCGGATGGATGGTGTTGATCACGGATCTGTGAACTTTGCGCTTGAGACACTTCAGGTCACGTATCACCCTGGCCAAACGTCTACAAGTGATATAAAGGAGGCGGTTCAGTCCATTGGATATTCTTTAATTGAACCAGCTGCAGACGAAGCAGAAGAAGGAAAGAAAGATCATCGCCAAGCAGCAATAGAGAAGCAGACGGCACGCTTTTTATTTTCAATGATCCTGTCACTGCCGCTTCTTTGGGCAATGGTCAGCCATTTTTCCTTCACGTCTTTTATTTGGCTGCCAGAAGCGTTCATGAATCCATGGGTTCAGCTGGCTTTAGCAGCGCCGGTTCAATTCATTGTCGGCTGGCCCTTCTATGTAGGAGCATATAAAGCTTTACGTAATAAAGGTGCCAACATGGATGTTCTTGTCGCACTTGGGACATCAGCAGCGTTTTTCTATAGTTTATACGAAAGCATTCAGTCAGCGGTTCAAGGCACACATGAGGCAGCCCTCTATTATGAAACAAGTGCTGTGCTTATTACGTTGATCGTGCTCGGAAAATTAATGGAAGCAAGAGCAAAAGGGAGATCATCAGAAGCGATTCAAAAGCTGATGGGCCTACAAGCGAAAGAAGCGGTCATCGAGCGAGATGGAAAAGAGATGACCGTGCCTATTACCGAAGTAAAAGTGAATGATCTTGTGTTTGTCAAACCGGGGGAAAAAGTGCCGGTAGATGGAGAGATCGTGGAGGGAACAACCGCAATTGATGAGTCCATGATTACGGGAGAAAGTCTGCCTGTTGATAAAACGGCTGGTGATGCGGTCATCGGGGCAACCATCAATAAAAATGGGTTTATGAAAGTGAAAGCGACAAAGGTTGGGAAAGAGACCGCCCTTTCACAGATTATCAGAGTCGTAGAACAAGCACAGGGCTCAAAAGCACCGATTCAAAGGATGGCAGATCAAATATCAGGGATATTTGTTCCCATCGTTGTAGGAATTGCTGTGCTCACGTTCCTGATATGGTTTTTCCTTATTGACCCAGGAAATGTGACGTCAGCCCTTGAAACGTTTATCGCAGTCATCGTCATCGCATGTCCGTGTGCGCTCGGTCTTGCCACACCAACCTCTATAATGGCTGGCAGCGGCCGTGCAGCTGAATCAGGCATTTTGTTTAAAGGCGGGGAGCATTTAGAAGTGACCCAATCACTTGACACGGTGGTTTTAGATAAAACAGGGACTGTGACAAAAGGGGAGCCGAGTCTGACAGATGTGATGGTATCTGACAATTGGACAGAAGATACGCTGCTTCAGCTAGCAGGATCGGCAGAACAGCAGTCGGAACACCCGCTTGCCAGAGCGATCACAGACGGAATGAAGGAACAAGGTCTTGAAGCGGTCGAGATCGAAGCCTTCCAAGCAGACCCAGGCCATGGAATTGAAGCAAAGGCCGCAGGACACAAGCTTTTGATTGGAACGCGTAAGCTATTACAGAAACATCATATCCCATATGATCAAGTCGAAGCATCCGTCACACTACTGGAGCAGCAAGGGAAAACGGCTATGCTTGTCGCGATTGACGGCGAAGTCGCCGGCATTGTCGCAGTGGCAGATACGATCAAATCATCCTCACCTCAAGCTATCAAGCGTCTGAAAGAGCAAGGGATTCACGTTGTGATGATGACAGGTGATAACAAGCTGACGGCAGAGGCGATTGCGAAACAGGCGGGCATTGATCATGTCATTGCGGAAGTCCTGCCTGAGGAAAAGGCTGCTCACATTGCGGCGCTTCAGGAACAAGGAAAGAAAGTCGCCATGGTCGGAGATGGCATCAATGATGCCCCGGCTCTTGCGACAGCGAATATTGGGATGGCAGTTGGAACAGGGACAGATGTTGCCATGGAAGCAGCAGATATCACGCTCATGACAGGAGACCTCCATGCCATTGCAGATGCGCTTGAATTTAGTAAAAAAACAATGAGAAACATCAAGCAAAATCTATTTTGGGCGCTTGCTTATAACTGCATTGGGATACCGATAGCTGCTTTTGGACTTCTTGCGCCATGGCTTGCAGGAGCAGCAATGGCCTTTAGCTCCGTGTCGGTTGTATTGAATGCGCTCAGATTGCAGCGTTTGAAACCGGTTAGAGAGGGAGTGGCACAATGAAGCTGAATGTCAAATGGATTTGGACGATTAGTGCATTGTTCTATGTTGCTCTTGTTCTTATTGGATATGCTATGTATGATGAATTTTATCAAGAACCGCCAAGTGAACAAATGCAACATCATTAAGACTTCGCCAAAAGCGAAGTCTTTTTTTAACAATTTTGTGGAAAAACCCACCTTTTAAAAGATTTTTCATAAAAAATTCACTTCTTTTTGTTCCTTTTTGTCGTTTTTTGTAGGTTCATCGTTAAGATGCGATTAAGCAACAAAGAAAGCGTTATCAAAAAAAGGGGGTTCACGTATGAAAAAGTTAGGGTTAGCTTCTCAAATACTCATTGCACTTGTTCTGGGTGTTATCGTGGGAGCGCTGTTTTATCAAAATGAAACCGTTATTAATGTGTTAACGCCGATTGGCGATATATTCATCCATTTAATTAAAATGATCGTTCTTCCAATTGTTATTGCTGCGTTGATTGTAGCAGTAGCTGGTGTAGGGGATATGAAAACCATCGGAAGACTCGGCGGAAAAACCATTCTTTACTTCGAAATTGTGACAACGATTGCATTAGCAGTGGGACTGCTTGCAGCAAACGTCTTCCATCCTGGTACAGGAATTGACATGAGCAACATGGAAAAAGGCGATATCTCTAAATATGAAGAGACATCGAAAGCTTCTTCCGAAAAAGCGAGTTTCTCTGAAACCATTGTGCATCTAGTGCCAACAAACGTTTTCCAATCCATTGCAGAAGGTGATCTATTACCAACGATCTTCTTTACAGTCTTATTCGGATTAGGAATTGCCGCAGTAGGAGACAAAGGGAAACCAGTATTAGGATTCTTTGAGGGTATACTCGAAGCCATGTTCTGGGTGACCAATAAAGTGATGAAGTTTGCACCATTTGGTGTATTCGCGCTCATCAGTGTGACGGTGATCAAATTCGGGGTCGGAGCGCTTCTCCCGCTAGGTAAACTGGTACTTGTCGTTTACGGTACAATGGCATTCTTCGTCATTGTCGTACTTGGCATTATCGCAAAATTAGCTGGAACAAGCGTCTTTACACTATTTAGAGTGCTAAAAGAAGAAATCATTCTTGCATTCTCAACAGCAAGTTCAGAAGCTGTACTGCCTAGACTTATGGATAAAATGGAGAAGTTCGGCTGCCCGAAAGCGATCACGTCGTTCGTTATCCCAACAGGCTACACCTTTAACCTAGATGGAAGTGCCATCTATCAATCCATTGCCGCCATATTTGTTGCACAAATGTACGGCATGCCGCTTTCCATCTATGAGCAAATTACGTTACTATTAATCTTGATGCTGACATCTAAAGGAATGGCTGGTGTACCAGGTGCATCAATCGTTGTTGTCATCACAACACTTGGTGCAATGGGACTGCCGCTTGAAGGACTTGCCTTCATCGTTGGGATCGACCGTATACTTGACATGGTTCGTACAACTGTTAACGTATTTGGTAACTCACTTGCAGCCATTGTCATGTCTAAGTGGGAAAAAGTTTTTGATCAAGAGAAATCGAAGAAGTATATTGAGGAATTAAAACAACAAACAAAAGCAGCGTAAAAGGAGATCTTTTCAAATGACGAAGCTACAGGACAAGCAAGTTCGAATCGAACGAGACTTTCTAGGTGAAAAGGAAGTAGACACTCAAGCGTATTATGGAATTCAAACATTACGTGCAGTAGAGAACTTTCCAATTACTGGCTACCATGTTCATGAGGAACTCATCAAAGCATTAGGGATTGTCAAAAAGGCAGCCGCACTTGCAAATATGGATACAAAGCGACTATATTCTGGTCTTGGAGAAAAAATTGTTCAAGCCGCAGATGAGGTTATTGAAGGAAAATGGAACAACCAATTTATTGTCGATCCAATTCAAGGCGGGGCTGGCACTTCAATGAATATGAATGCCAATGAAGTCATTGCAAATAGAGCGCTTGAACTACTAGGAAAGGAAAAAGGCGCTTATACTGAGCTAAGTCCAAACACGCATGTGAACATGTCGCAGTCAACAAACGACGTTTTCCCAACAGCGATTCATATTTCAACATTGAATATGATTGAAAAACTACTTTATACGATGGAAAACATGCATCAAGTCATGACGGAAAAAGCGCAGGAATTCGATCATGTCATTAAAATGGGGCGTACGCATCTTCAGGACGCTGTTCCAATCAGACTTGGTCAAGAGTTTAGTGCTTATGCAAAGGTTCTTGCTCGTGATATTAAACGTATCAAGCAGTCTAGACAGCATTTATATGAAGTTAATATGGGAGCAACAGCAGTCGGAACTGGCTTAAATGCTGATCCTAAATATATTCGCCAAGTGGTTGGCTATCTATCTGACATTAGCGGATTACCGTTAGTTGGAGCAGAAGACTTAGTCGATGCCACGCAAAATACGGATGCTTATACAGAAGTATCAGCTGCACTGAAAGTATGTATGATGAATATGTCCAAAATGGCGAATGATATTCGCTTGATGGCATCAGGTCCAAGAGCAGGCTTTGGTGAGCTTCACCTGCCGCCGAGACAGCCAGGTTCATCTATCATGCCAGGGAAAGTTAACCCAGTAATGCCTGAGGTCATGAACCAAGTGGCATTCCAAGTGATCGGAAATGACCACACGATCTGTCTTGCATCAGAGGCTGGTCAGCTTGAACTGAACGTCATGGAACCAGTTTTAATATTCAACTTACTGCAATCTCTCAGCATGATGAAAAATGTATTCGAATCCTTCGTGGACAACTGCTTGCGTGATCTAAAAGCAGATGAAACAAGATTAAAAGAATATGTAGAAAGAAGTGCTGGTGTCATGACAGCGGTGAATCCGCATATTGGTTATGAAGCTGCTGCACGAATTGCAAGAGAAGCGATTCTTACAGGCGCATCTGTACGTGAGCTTTGTCTGCAAAATGATGTGTTAACAGAAGAAGAGCTTGACGTCATCTTGAATCCTTTTGAAATGACCAAACCAGGTATTGCTGGCGCATCACTTTTAGAAAAGGATCGTTTAGAAGATTAAGCGGCATCATGAGAAGCGCACACCGACAAAGTTCCGGTGTGCGCTTTTTCATGGATGTTTGTTTTTCTCAAGCTCACATAGTATACTATCGTCAATTATTAGGGATGTGACTGCGTTTGAATCTACTAAAAAAATGGCTGAATACAGAGCCTTATTTAATTGTGATGCTCATTGTACTGACACCGATTGGCGGAGAGTTTAAATTTTATCCATTTGAGGACAGCTTTCGGGTCAGCTTTGGAACCGTTGTCTTTTTCTTTATCCTGCTTCAAATGAAAAAATTCCCGGCATGGGCAAGCGGTATTATTGCAGGGGTATCTGTTTTTGCGTTTCGCGTGCTTCTTGATACAGCCGTCACAGGTCATCTTCCGCTGGAAGAGGCGGTTTCATTAAGATTTCCTTCCCTGCTTTATTATGTCGTCTATGGCACGCTCTTTTATTTATTACAGGTCAGACGTTTCCGCGATCAGCCTTGGCTGATTGGTGCGACAGGCATCATCATGGAACTGTGTGCGAGCGTTGTTGAGATGATTGCACTTCGTGGCACCATCGATGAAATTTTAACGATGCGGACGCTGTTTCAACTTTTTGTTTTGGCGATTTTCAGAAGCTTTTTCGTGTTGGCTTGTTATACAATGATTCGATTATATGAAGAGCAGGCGAGAGAGCGTCAAATGAAAAAGGAAAAGGAACATCTGCTGATGCTTCTGTCTAACCTTTACACGGAATCTACATATTTTCATAAAACACTTGCACATGCTGAGCACATTACAGCGACATCCTATCAATTGTATCAATCCCTGCACCACGCAAAGGATACAGAATCATTGGATTTGAAAAAGCTCGGAAAAACAGCCCTGCAAATTGCAGGAGAGGTACATGAGATCAAAAAGGATAACCAGCGGATTTTTTCTGCATTATCAAAGCTGATTCATGAAGAAAATTTCCAGGCTTATGCAAGTCCTGCCCATATTGCTGGGCTTGTGATTCGTATCCATGAAAATTACGCAGAATCTCTTAAAAAAAACATTGTCTTTCATTATGATGAAGATGGGCAGCATCCCGCCTATCACGTGTATACCATTCTATCTTTGTTAAATAATATCGTTTCCAATGCTGTCGAAGCCATTCCAGTGGATGGAGAGGTGTCACTCTCTATTTCACAGAAAGAGAACCAGGTGATCTTTCAAATCAGTGACAACGGGCCTGGCATTAAAGAGCGTAATCATCATGTGATTTTTAAACCCGGTTTTACTTTAAAATACGACCAGGCTGGGAATCCATCAAGCGGTATCGGGCTTTCCTATGTGAAGGATACAGCGGAGAAGCTTGGCGGAAGTGTTGAGATGAAGAGTATCCCAAATAAACAAACGATTTTCACGTTAACGATACCAGTGGATCAAGTCAGTAGAAAAGAGGGGATTGGGAGATGAGATTTTTTATTGTTGATGATGATGAAGCCGTGCGTTCTTCACTGGCTCAGCTCATTGAAGATGAAGAGCTTGGCATTGTCGCAGGGGAAGCAGAGGATGGCGCAGAGTTAACGGCAAGCTACTTAAATGATTTGCACATTGATATCTTATGTATTGATCTATTGATGCCGGAAAGAGACGGTCTTGAAACGATTCGAGCCATTAAGGATGAGTTTCATGGGAAATACTTAATGCTGTCGCAGGTAGAAACAAAGGAATTAATCGGCCAGGCGTATACGCTTGGTGTTGAGTATTATGTGACAAAGCCAATCAATCGTGTAGAGGTCTTAAGCGTGCTCCATCTCATGATTGAACGTCTTCATTTAGAGCATTCAATTGAAAACATTCAGCACTCACTCAAATCCGTCATGCAGTTTCAGCAGCGCGGTCAGACGAAAACGAAGCAGCGGGGGAAAAGTCTTGCAGAGGCAGGTCAGTTCTTGCTGGCGGAGCTTGGGATTGTCGGTGAGAAGGGGTCTAAAGATTTATTAGATATGATTCTCTTCACAGATCAGTATGTAGCGCTGCATACCGATCATCACGATTCCTTTCCTTCTTTAAAGATCATTTTTACCGGAATCACGGAGGATAAATTAAATGAGCCGTACACATCAGCAGACATTGCAAGAGAAGCGAAGGCAGCGGAACAGCGGGTAAGACGTGCGATCAACCAATCTTTGAAACACATCGCATCACTTGGGTTAACTGATTTTTCTCATCCAACGTTTGAAAATTACGCATCTAAATTCTTTGATTTCACCATCGTGCGAAAGAAAATGAGTGAATTAACAAAAGAGACGAGCGGTAGAGAAGAACATACTCGTATCAATGTGAAGAAATTTGTGCAGGTGCTCTACTATGAAGCAAAACGTATTTTTATGGAAGATTAAAAAAAGACATGCTCCCTCATGAGGGAGACATGTCTTTTTTGGTGATCGATTGCAGATGCATCTGCAGCACGGAGCGTAAGAGCTCAGGCGGTAAACGATGAGGCTGCAAGATTCCATTCAATGCAAGCCCATTGATGACCGCATAAAGCCGCTCAGTTTCGACTAAAAGATCGATATGATCAAGCAAAAGCCCATCCTCTTTTAATTTCATTAAACAATATTGGGTCGTTTGGAAAAGCTCGTCATACATCTTTGCATTGAGCGGCTGTAAATCTGGTTCAGTCAGCGACTTGACTGTAAAAGCCTGCCACACCTCCATTTCAAATCTTCGTTCTTCATCAAGTGGAAGAACCTGTTCCAATAACGCGAGGACATTTTCTTCCGTTGAACCATTAAGCTGAAGTCCTGTAATACGCTCTTTGACTCTTTCCTGAATCAATGTCATAGAGAAAAGAAATAACTCTTGCTGTGTGGAAAAATAATGACGCATAGAGCCCGCTGAAATACCAGCTTCTACCGCTACTTTTCGTACAGAAGCGTTTTCCAATCCATCCTGTTTAATCACTCTCATGGCAGCTTGAGCGACTTTTTGTTTTTGTTTATGGTGATCGACGATTTTTGGCATACATTGATTTTAGCACAGCTATTGTTTTTTTAACACAGTTGTGTTATTTTTATTTAATACAATTGTGTTAAAAAGGATGTGGTGAAAATTGGTCGGGTTATTGATTGTGGCATGTGAAATTGGTTTTTGGCTGTTTATTCTGGTGGGTTTAACACTGCGTTATGTATTTAGACAGAAAAAGTGGGGCGCCTTCTTTCTGGTCTGTACGCCGATTTTGGATCTAATCCTTCTTGCGGCTACTTATATGGATTTAAGGCAAGGGGCTGTGGCGAGTGTCATCCACGGGCTTGCGGCTGTTTATATTGGGGTGAGTCTCGCCTTTGGACATCAAATGGTGAAATGGGCAGATGCTCGGTTTGCTTATCGATTTGCAGGAGGCCCTAAGCCGAAGGGAAGACCTAAGTACGGGAAGGAACGGTCAGTGTATGAAATGGTCAGCTGGACGCGGCATTTCGTCTCTTATGTCATCGGAGCTGGTCTGCTATTTGGTTTATCCTATCTCATACAAGCACCAGAACGAACGGAATCACTGATGCAGCTCGCCGGTGTGTGGGGGATGGTCTTAGCCATTGATTTCGTCATTAGCATTAGCTATGTGATCTGGCCGAAAAAACACCCGCAAAATATAGCCAGCTAATAAAAAAGACAGGCGAAATCACTCCGCCTGTCTTTTCTTATGATGAAAGCCCTTTGTAAATGGTGTCAATATTCCATTTCATCATCTTATAGTAGCTGTCTCCGTCTTCACCTTTCTTTCCAATAGAGTCAGTGAATACTTTTCCTTTAATCGGAACCCCGGTTTCCTCAGATAGGCTTTCAAGGCTGCGTTGATCGACACTTGTTTCAAGAAAGAGCGCAGGCACTTGATGATCTTTGACAAAATGAATGATGCGCTTCATCTGTCCAGGTGTTCCTTCATTTTCTGTGTTGATCTCCCAAATGTAGCCTGCTTTCAGTCCATAGGCATCTGCAAAATACTTGAAGGCTCCCTCACTTGTCACAAGGAGCTTTTTGTCTTTTGGCAGCTGATCAAACTTGTCTTTTGCTTCATCGTGAAGCGCTTGAAGCTTTTTGATATAGGCTTCTGTATTTTTTTCGTAATCCTCTTGATGCTCAGGGTCCGCTTCAATAAGCGCATCCCGGGCATTTTGAGCATAAAGAATCCCATTTTCGACATTCAGCCAGGCGTGGGGGTCCTGCTGGCTTTCGAGTCCTTTTGAAGACAAGTGCTTTACTTTGACGCCTTTACTTAGTTCGGCTACAGGTGCATCATCCCCATCCTTGCCACTCGATTCGAGCAGCTTTTGAAACCAGCCGTTCCCTGTCTCAAGGTTTAAGCCATTATATAGAACAAGGTCTGCATCCGTTGTATGCTGAACATCCTTTGGCAGTGGGTCGAATTCATGTGGGTCTGTACCAATGGGAACAATGCTGTGAATAGAGACGTGCTCTCCGCCTACTTCCTTCACAATGTCATAAAGAATGGAGTAGGTCGTGACGACTTTTAATGTGCCGTCATCTTTGCCGGAATTATTTTGTTTAGTAGAACAGCCTGCGATGACCACAAGGGCAATGAATACTGCGATCAAACGGATTGCAAATACCTTCTTCATATATGTCCTCCTTTTACATAGACGCTTCCTTTTTTAGCTGCGTTCGTTTTCGTTTAGAATTTAATGATCTCCATAGAATTCCTTGCTTTGGTGAAAAGATAAAGGCACTCCCGAATAAAATGGTCGCGACCAGCACGATAGAAGCGCCAGACGACAAGTTATACGTAAAACTAAGCCCAAGTCCCACGACGGCAGAAACTGCACCGAAAAAAGCAGATAAATAAATCATGATCCATAGCCGGTCTGTTAAGAGATAAGCAGTGGCTGCCGGCGTAATAAGCATGGCAACGACAAGAATAATCCCAACAGTTTGCAGTGACGCAACGGTCACAAGGGTCAACAAGGTCATGAGAAAATAATGGATCATTCGATTCGGTAAACCGTAAACCGAAGAAATGACCGGATCAAATGAACTAATGAGCAGTTCTTTGTAGAAAACGATAACAGCCAGCAGGATAAAAATGCCGATGCCAAGTGTAATCCACATATCAGATGACCGAACAGCTAGGACGTTTCCAAACAAGATATGATATAAATCACTGGAACTTTTCAAAAATGTGATAAAAATGATTCCGATTGAGAAAAAGGCGGTGAAGACAATGCCGATGGCAGAGTCATTTTTAATGCGGCTGTTTTGACTCACGTATCCGATCCCAATCGCTGTTAACACTCCAGTTAAAACGGCCCCGAAGAAAAAGTTAATTCCCAGCATATAAGAGATGGCGACACCTGGCAACACTGCATGCGAAATGGCGTCTCCCATCAGGGCCATGCCCCGTAAAATGATAAAGCAGCCAATGACCCCGCAAATAATGCCTACCATGACGGATGTAAATAACGCTTTTTGTAAAAACGCATATTCAAAGAGTCCGGTTAAAAATTCCATTACACGTCTCCTCCTGCTGTTTTTAAGAATGGTAGCTGCGTTTCATATGCCTCCAGCATGACCTCTGGGCGAAGGATGTCGTGTACAGGTCCAGCTTTGATGAGTTTTTTATTTAACAGAACGAGGTGGCTGAAGTAATCATCGGCTTTACTTAAATCATGATGGACAACCAAAATGGTTTTTCCTTCATCCCGTAATTCTTGCAAAATGCGAACCATCGTTTCTTCACTGGCCATATCAATCCCAACAAACGGTTCATCCAAACAGAAGAGCTGTGCGTTTTGCGCAAGTGCTCTTGCAAGGAAGACACGCTGCTGCTGACCGCCGGATAACTCACCAATCTGTCTTTTGGCAAAGTCCTGCATACCGACCTTTTCTAAACAGTGGTACGCATATGCCCGGTCTTCTTTTTTCGGACGTTTCATCAGGCCAAGCTTCGGATATGTTCCAAGTAGCACGGTATCCAGCACATGAATAGGAAACGTCCAGTCTAGATCATTTCTCTGTGGTACATAGGCGATCTGTTTTCTGACTTGTTTAAAGGGCTGTTCAAAAAAGCGAATATCCCCTTGGTCTTTTTCAATTAAATCCAAACATGCCTTGAGTAAAGTCGATTTACCGGCACCATTTGGACCTATGATTCCTGTCATCGTTCCTTCCTGTATGGAAAGAGAGATGTTCTCTAATGCATCCTGCCCGTGATATGAGACATGAAGACGGTCGATTGTTAAAGCATTTGGCATGTCTTGCGGCCCCTTTCAATCATCATTGCACTTCCTAAAGATATATGCATACATTAAATAATTTTGACTAAAGGATGAAATGATTCTCTAATGCTAATTTGTTTCCTTAGGGAAACTTTTATTTCATTCTAAGTGTATGTCCTTCTTTTGTAAAGAGAAAAGCTGCACTTTTTCTGTCAGAGGTCAAACGATCGTTTTTATGTTATGCGGGGAGCGGGGGACATGAGCTTGGATTATTGAAAATCCATGTGGCAGGATTGGGCATAAAAAAACCAAACATTTGCTTATAAATGATTGACAGCTGATCAGAACTCCTCATATAATAAAGATAATTCAATATATGAATATGTGCTCATATATAATATCCACAGCAGCTGATAGGTTTGATTGAATCAGGGAAGGCTACTTATATAGAAAAAGGTGAGAACATGAAAAAGATGAAGGATGAATACGTATTAAGCGGTCTTGATTGCGGCAACTGTGCACGTAAAATAGAAACAGGTGTCAGCAAAATGGATGGTGTTGAAGCTTGCTCTGTTAATTTTGCGACAGGCACATTGACTGTTACGCATGCAGATAAGCAAGAAACGATGTCAAAGCGCATTGAAAAAACCGTTCAGTCCATTGAACCTCATGTGAGTGTATCATCGAAAGAAGAAGGACATCATCACGATCATGATCATGGGACGAAAAATTTAAAAACGATTGTGCTGAAATTAATTGGCGGTGCAGTCATTGGAACAGCAGCTTTCTTTATACCTGAAGATGGTGTATTAAAGTTCATTATGTTCTTCGCAGCATATTTACTAGTCGGCGGTGATGTGGTTTTTAAAGCGCTGAAAAATATTGTGCGAGGTCAAGTCTTTGATGAGAACTTTTTAATGACGATTGCAACGGTTGGTGCTTTTGTCATTCAGCAATACCCTGAAGCGCTGGCTGTCATGCTCTTTTACCAAATTGGAGAGCTCTTCCAAGGGGCGGCAGTGAACCGTTCAAGACGTTCAATAAGTGAATTAATGAATATACGTCCAGAATACGCGAATCTAAAAGTCGGAAATGAAACGAAAAAAGTAAATCCAGAAGAAGTAAAAGCCGGTGACCGTATTGTCGTGAAGCCTGGTGAAAAAATTCCGCTGGATGGGCTCGTTATCGAAGGCTTCTCGCTTGTTGATACATCCGCATTAACAGGGGAGTCGGTGCCGCGGGATGTAGAAGCGGGAAAAGAAGTTCTTGCAGGATTTGTGAATCAAAACGGTATACTTGAAATTGAAGTGCAAAAAGAGTTAAGCGAATCGGCAGTGACGAAAATTTTAGATTTGGTTGAGAATGCAAGCAGCCGAAAAGCACAGACAGAAAATTTCATCACAAAGTTTGCAAAATATTATACACCGGCTGTCGTGGTGCTCGCCTTATTGCTTGCCTTTGTGCCGCCACTTCTTATTCCATCAGCACAATTGTCTGATTGGGTGTACCGGGCACTTGTCTTTCTCGTGATCTCTTGTCCTTGTGCTCTTGTTGTGTCCATTCCATTAGGGTTTTTCGGGGGAATTGGGGCAGCGTCTAAACGAGGCATCCTTGTCAAAGGCAGTAACTATTTAGAAGCATTGAATTCTGTGAAATATGCGGTATTTGATAAGACAGGCACGCTTACAAAAGGAAACTTTACAGTGACCAATATTGCCACAGCCAGTGACAAGTGGTCAGAAGAAGAGCTGCTTTCTTTTGCAGCACTAGCAGAAGCCCATTCCTCTCACCCCATTGCAGAATCGATTAAAGCGGCGTACAGCTCACCGCTTGATGAAAGCCAGATTGAAGCATATGAGGATATCGCGGGACATGGAATTAAAGCGACCATCAGCGGTTCTCACGTCTTAGCGGGAAATCACCGCCTGATGGAGCGAGAAGGCATTGCGTATGAAAAAGAAAAAAGAAGTGGAACTGTTGTATACATGGCGATTAACGGTGAGTTTGCCGGATCGATCTTGATTGCAGATGAATTGAAGGATGATGCAATCGAGGCCGTTTCTGCTCTAAAAGCGTCTGGTATTCAAACCGTCATGCTCACTGGTGATGCTAAGCAAGTCGGAACTGCGGTCGCCAAGCAAATTGGTATCGACGAAGTACATGCAGAATTATTGCCGCAGGATAAAGTAACGAAATTAGAAGAAATTGATCAGAAAAAAGCGCCTCAAGAAAAACTGTTATTTGTTGGGGACGGCATTAATGATACACCTGTATTAGCAAGAGCGGACATAGGAATTGCAATGGGCGGGCTTGGTTCGGATGCAGCTGTCGAAGCAGCTGATATCGTCATCATGACGGACCAGCCATCAAAGGTAGCAGAAGCCATCGCTGTCGCGAAACGAACAAGAAGGATTGTATGGCAGAATATCGCATTTGCCCTTGGTGTCAAAGGCATTTTCCTATTACTCGGTGCATTCGGTATTGCGACCATGTGGGAAGCCGTCTTCTCGGATGTCGGTGTCACCGTACTCGCTGTTTTAAATGCCATGAGGGTCATGAAATAAAATTGTAAGGAAAATTTCATGAATACCATCTTTCATAATCGACCCCCTCTTGTTAAAATAGAAGAAGTTGGATAATGGCATTTTTCTAAGCTATTATCCTTTTTCTTTTTTAAGGAATGAAAAAGATAAGGTAGGTGCTTATGTGAGTAAGAAAAATAATCAATCTTCATCCATTAAATTTGCTGTCATTTTAACCATCATCGCAGCTCTTCTCATCGGTCTATTTGTTGTGATTGGGAACAAGAACAGCCAAGAAGCACAAACAGTTGACAGTAAGCCTTCGATTAAAGGACAGCCTGTCATAGGGGACAAAAACGCAGCGGTGCAAGTCGTTGAGTTTGGGGACTACAAATGTCCGTCATGTAAATCATTTGAAACAGACATTTTCCCAAAGCTGAAAGCAGACTACATAGATAAAGGCGATGTATCCTTTTCATTTATTAATTTACCACTGCCTGTTCATGGAGATGGCGCAGTGTTAGCAGCACTAGCTTCTGAAGAAGTGTGGAAAGAAGATCCAAAAAACTTCTGGGCATTCCATGAAGCTGTCTATCAAGCACAGCCAGATAGTGAAGCAGAATGGGTTACGCCTGCTAAGCTGACTGAACTAGCGAAAAAGACAACAAAAATTGATACGGACAAACTCAAAGATAACTTATCAAAGAAAACGTATCAGCCGCAGCTGAACACAGACGATCAGCTTGTGAACAAATATAAAGTGAATTCAACACCAACGATTTTGATTAACAATAAACAAGTTCAAAACTTTTATGACTATGATGAAATCAAAGAATTAATTGATCAAGAGCTCAAAGGGAAAAAATCATGAAGAATAAGCTCATTTACTTATACAGTGCTTGGATTGTCTCTATCGTTGCGACGATGAGCAGCCTGTATTTAAGTGAAATAAAGAAGTTTATCCCATGCGATATGTGCTGGTTTCAGCGCATTTTCATGTACCCGCTCGTGCTCTTACTTGGAATTGCTACGTTCCGGGGCGATGTCAAAGTGAAGTATTACGTACTCCCTTTGGCTGTGATCGGTGCTGGCTTTTCCATCTATCATTATATGGAACAAAAGATCCCGGGCTTTGCGTCGATTCGTCCTTGCTTAAGCGGCATTCCTTGTTCCGTTGATTATCTGAACTGGTTTGGTTTTATTACCATTCCACTATTGGCTCTCATTGCATTTATTCTTATCATCCTCAGTATGCTGCTGTTAAATGCAAAAGAAGATTGAGAGATAGCCTGCTTTTAAGCGGGCTATTTTTTATTTTTGCAAAAAGATAAAATTTAAAGAAAATTTGTATTGCTTTTCGCTTATGTCAGATATACATTAAGGGAGTAGTGTTAGATGATCAGATCATGTAAGGAGATAAGCGGAAAATGGCATGGGAAGTCTTAAGTATCATTGGTATTATCGCATTCGCCATTAGTGGTGCGATAGTAGCAATGGAGGAAGAGTACGATATTCTTGGTGTGTACATTTTAGGGATTGTGACAGCATTTGGCGGTGGAGCGATTCGAAATCTATTAATCGGTCTTCCGGTGTCTGCTTTATGGTCACAGGGCAAAATGTTTACCATTGCTCTTGTATCCATTACGATTGTGTTTCTTTTTCCAAAGCTTTTGCTCAAGCACTGGAGCACATGGGGGAATTTCTCGGATGCGATTGGTTTAGCAGCGTTTGCGATTCAAGGTGCATTATTTGCTGTGCAAAGAGAGCTTCCGCTCAGTGCGGTCATTGTGGCAGCCATTTTGACTGGAAGCGGAGGCGGAATTGTGCGTGATTTATTGGCAGGGCGAAAGCCGCTTGTGCTAAAAGCGGAGATTTACGCAGTTTGGGCAGCACTTGGCGGCTTACTCGTAGGACTCGGTTTAGCACAAGGAGAGATTGCTTTGTATTTGCTGTTTCTCATCCTTGTCGTATGCAGGGTTTGTTCCTACCTATTCAAATGGCGGCTTCCCGCTAGGTCTTATTTTCTAAATAAAGGGTAAAACGAGAAAAGAGCGGTTTCGCTCTTTTTTTTGTGTTTGATACGAGCTGGATGTCAGCAGGTAATGGAGTTTTCGTGTAAAATAAAAGCAGGGTCTTTTTGTTCATCATTGGAACAATACATGGGATGAAAATTTTGTCAGCTGGCTGAATATCTGGATTCAGCTTTTTTTGCCTAGATGGATTGTTATGTGTTGGTTTCACATTTTGCGGAATACTAAAGAAGCACCTATGATCGGACGGATGAATCAACATGGAATGAACACATCTTTGCATGTAAGCAAAACTTGACGAAAAAATTGAAATAGGAGGGACACGTACTAGTGGAGATTTTTTTGGCAGTGCTTGTATTACTAGCACTCATCGCATCATCTAATATTATCAATCGTTTTGTCCCCTTTATTCCAGTCCCGTTAATTCAAGTGGGCTTAGGAATATTGGTGGCGGCTTTTCCTTCAGGTTTACATATTTCTTTAAATCCCGAACTATTCTTCGTTTTATTCATTGCGCCGCTGTTATTTAATGACGGGAAGCGTACCCCAAGGGACGAGCTGTGGAAATTAAGAGCGCCGATTCTTCTGTTAGCCCTAGGGTTAGTATTTGCGACAGTCATTGTAGCAGGATATACCATCCATTGGATGATCCCAAGCATTCCGCTTCCAGCCGCATTTGCGCTTGCAGCGATTTTATCACCGACAGATGTGGTAGCAGTCAGTGCTCTTTCCAGCCGTGTGAACATGCCAAAGGGTATCATGAGACTGCTGGAAGGCGAGGGATTGATGAACGATGCATCAGGACTTGTCGCCTTTAAATTTGCCATTGCTGCAACAGTGACTGGCGCTTTTTCGATTGCTGAGGCATCCTTTAGCTTTGTTCTGATTGCCGCAGGTGGTCTATTGACTGGATTTATTCTATCCTTTTTTATCATTCGTTTTCGCTATTTCCTCCGCCGTCTAGGAATGGACGATGTCACGATGCACATCATCCTGCAAATTCTTACACCATTTGTCATCTATTTAGCAGCGGAAGAAATCGGTGTGTCCGGTATTTTAGCGGTTGTTGCTGGCGGTGTGACACACGCTATTGAGCAGGATCGAATGGAAGCAAATTTAGCCAAACTGCAAATTGCTTCATCAAACACATGGAATATTATTTTATTTATTTTAAACGGACTTGTTTTCGTTATCCTTGGATTGCAGATTCCTGATGTATCGACGGTCATTTTCCAGGATGAAGCCTTTAATAATATGCAGGTCATCAGTTACATCTTAATCATCACGCTGTGTCTTATGATCCTGAGGTTCTTATGGGTATGGCTGTTCTGGGCAGGGAATTGGAGTGCAACGAAAAAGCAAAATGTGAAAAAACCGAAGCTTCGCGCCTCGATGCTCATGACATTCTCTGGTGTTCGTGGGGCTGTGACATTAGCCGGTGCCTTCTCCATCCCATTTACACTTGCGGACGGATCACCGTTTCCTGAACGGCATTTGATTATTTTCCTCGCAGCAGGCGTCATCTTATGTACACTCATTTTAGCTAGTGTGTTACTGCCTCTTTTATCTGAGAAAAAAGACAAGCAAATCGCTGTGGATTTGGATACAAAGATTCAGCATGCGAAACGGAAGCTGCTAAGAAGTGCCATTAAAACCTTAAGAGAAGGAATGAATGAAGACAATAGGGAAGTGTCTCTTGCACTCATCAATGATTACCGAATGAAGCTGCGCAATATCCAGCGTGAACCGTATCAATTCGGGATGAGAAAACAAGAGAGAAAGATCAGGCTGCACGGAATCAAAGCTGAGCAGATGAAGCTGCAACAGCTCATTGAGGAAGAGAAAATCGATAAAGAAGAAGCCTATGAGCTGCAAGAAAGATTTCATGAGCTAGAAATGCTGTATTCAAACTCCTTCAAAATCCGTTTTTCAAAAGTGAAGTTTCTGCGCTTGCTTCAATGGCTCCAATTATGGCGGCCGAATCAGCACGTTTCCAGCGGCATTTTAGAAAACGAGGGCTCGTACAAACAAATCCGTAAGAAAACGGCTGAGGCTGCTGTGGACTCGATCAAACAGCATATGACCGATGAAAATAAACAAACGTGTCATCAAGTGATTGGTTTTTACAACCAAGTCATTTATCGATGTGAACACGGTCCAAGCTTCTTTCAGCAAAAAGACCGTTCATTTGACCGGAAGAAAAAAGAGCTTAACTTCCAAGCTGTACAGACAATACGAAATGAAATTCAAACTCTGTATGAAGATGGTGAAATCAATCGTGACATTGCCCATCATTTAAGGGAGTATATCAATGACATGGAAGCTGTTCTCCTGACTAATACGTAATGTTGTGATCTTCTCCCCTATGTTTTATGATGAAGAAAGAGAACAAGCAGGGGGAGATCAATGATGGCGTATTATGGAGCAATTGAAGCTGGCGGTACAAAGTTTTGTTGTGCAATCGGCAATGAGCATGGGGACATTCTCGAGGAAATGACGATTCCAACAGAGCACCCAGAAAAAACATTACAAAAGCTCATTCCATTTTTCGAGCAGCATGACATTGAAGCATTAGGGGTCGGCTCCTTTGGACCAATCTGTGTTCAAAAAGACGATCCTTCTTACGGTTATATCATGAACACGCCGAAAGTAGAGTGGAAGCATTACCCGTTCATTCCAGAGCTAGAGAAGCAATTACGGGTCCCAGTATCTTTTACAACAGATGTAAATGCGGCAGCATTAGGTGAATTAACAAAAGGAGCAGCCAAAGGGCTGAATAGCTGTATGTATATCACGGTCGGTACGGGTATCGGTGCTGGCGCTGTTGTAAAAAACGAACTTCTTCACGGTCATTCGCACCCAGAGATGGGGCACATCCTTGTCAGGCAGCATGAATCAGACCCGTTTGAAGGAGTCTGCCCAGCGCATGGGACGTGTTTAGAAGGACTGGCAGCTGGCCCAGCGATTGAGAAAAGGTGGGGGAAATCTGCCAAAGAGCTCACGGAGGAAGAATCAGTTTGGGCACTTGAAGCTGATTATTTGGCTCAGGCGCTGATGCAGTACTCGCTCATTTTAAGCCCAGAGCGCATCATGATGGGCGGGGGTGTCATGAAGCAAAAGCAGCTGTTTCCACTGATTCGAGAGAAGCTTGCTGCTTATCTCAATGATTATGTAGACCTGCCGCCGCTTGATACATACATTGTCTCTCCTGGACTTGAGGACAAGGCCGGCATGACAGGTGCTTTGCTGTTAGCCATCGAAGCGAAGAAAAACGCCTGATAATAGAGTTTTAATGGACAACGTGAGATAATGAAAAAGATGGAATCTATGAAAAAGGTGGTTGTTAAAATGGTCAAAAGCTTGAATGATACCGTAACACTGAATAACGGAGTGGAAATGCCTTGGTTTGGTTTAGGTGTATTCAAAGTGGAGGACGGCAATCAAGTGGTAGATGCCGTAAAAGCAGCCATACGAAACGGATACCGCAGTATTGATACGGCTGCCGTTTATAAAAATGAGACAGGCGTAGGCAAAGCGATTAAAGAATCTGGCGTGAAACGAGAAGACTTGTTCATTACGTCTAAAGTATGGAACACGGATCAAGGCTATGACAAAGCGCTGGCTGCGTTTGACGCAAGCTTGAATCGATTAGGTCTTGATTACTTAGACCTCTATTTGATTCATTGGCCTGGCCCAAATGCAGATACATTTAAAGACACATGGCGTGCGCTTGAGACGCTTTACAAGGATGGGAAAGTGAGAGCCATTGGCGTCAGCAACTTCTACATTCAGCATTTAGAAGAGCTGTTAAAAGATGCTGAGGTTGTTCCAGCCGTGAACCAAGTTGAATTTCATCCGAAACTGACACTTGTCGAACTGCGTCAATACGCAAAAGAAAAAGGCATTCAAATTGAAGCGTGGTCTCCGCTGATGCAAGGAAAGCTATTAGATCATGACGTATTGAAGGACATTGCTGCACGCTACAACAAATCTGTTGCGCAAGTCATCTTGCGCTGGGATCTGCAAAGCGGCGTCGTGACGATTCCTAAATCAATCAACGAAGAACGCATTAAACAAAATGCAGATATTTTTGATTTCGAACTATCCAAAGAAGACATGGAAAAAATCGATGCGTTAAACAATAACGAGCGCGTCGGCTCGAATCCAGAGACGATGACGGTTGGGTTTGAATAAATGAAAAAAATCCTCTTTCTCATATGAGAAAGGGGATTTTTTATGTACTGCTTCTGCGCACAGCCAAAAGCATAATAAAAGATAAGATCACAATACAAATCGTCCAGGCCCAAGCAAGTTCCATTCGTCCAGAGTCAATCGCCACATAGATAGCGGTTGGGAGTGTTTGAGTTTTTCCTGGGATGTTGCCGGCAAACATTAAGGTCGCTCCGAATTCTCCTAGGGCTCTCGCAAAGCTGAGGACGCTGCCAGACAGCAGGGAAGGCAGGGCAAGAGGTACCGTAATATAGGCAAAGACTTGGAATGAATGAGCACCATCAACTTTTGCAGCCCCTTCAATATCTGACTCAATTGTAGAAAAGCCCGCCTTTGCTGATTGATACATGAGCGGAAATGCCACGACTGTCGAAGCAATGACCGCCGCCCACCATGTGAAAATGACCGGCTGATGGAAGATCCATTCAATCGCGCCCCCTATTACACTATGTTTTCCGAATACGACGAGCAATAAAAAGCCAACGACTGTTGGTGGGAGAACGAGCGGCATCATCAGGAACGTTTCCACAATCATTTTCCCTTTAAAAGTTGTTCGCGTCATCCAAAAGCCGACCGTTGTGCCAAAAACAGTGGCCAACAGTCCGCTGACGATGGACACTTGAATGGACAGCCAAATGGGTGGTAGAAATTCTTCAGTCAGCATAGCCATTACGACACTTGAAAGCCGTATTTCTTAAAAATGGATTTGGCTTTATCAGATTGAAGGAATTGAAAAAAGACCTTGGCTTCCGTTAGATGTTCTGTCTCTTTTACAATCCCTACTGGATACATAATCGGGGAGTGCATGTCCGGATTTGCCTCAGCTGCAATCTTTACTTTTTTGGAAACGAGGGCGTCTGTTTTATACACAACACCTGCTTCTACATTTCCTGTTTCGACGTAGCTTAGGACTTGCCGCACATCCTTGCCGTAGACAGCATTCTTTTTCACTTGGTCCCATATGTTCAGTTGTGTGAAGATCTCTTTGCCATATGTACCAGCAGGAACCGATTCAGGTGTACCAAGAGCAATCTTTCCTTTTACGTGCCGGACGTCTTGAAAGCTTTTAATAGAGGAAGAGCAATCTTTTGGCACAATAAGGACTAGCTCGTTTTGTATAGCGTCCTTGATATAATCTTGATCAATGTCTCCAGATTGAACAAGTTCATCGAATGGCTCCTCAGCTGCTGAGAAAAAAAGATCCGCTTTTGCTCCTTGAGCGATTTGCTGCTTCAATGCGCCGGATGACCCGAAGTTATTCGTTAATGACACATTCGGATGTTGCTTGTGAAAGGAGGCTTCAATTTCCTTTAGTGCATCCTGAAGACTTGCCGCTGCTGAAATCACAAGCTCTGTTTTTTTATTCGAATTAGATGGCATCATCTCTGTTTGGCATCCACTCAGGAGCAAACATATGGAGATGAAGGCTAAGAATGTATACTTCATGTTCACACCTCTTATCATTCAATATCATGTGGTTCCCTTTATTATAAGCAAACTTATTTGAGCATTCATAGGCTTTCAGTAAAAAGAGAAAAGAAAAAGCCGCCAAATGGCGACTTTCAGCGTGAAGATAAAAGGGATCGTTTTATCCTGTTTACTTCTGATAAAAACGCAGCAAATTCCCATTGATCACTTTGTCTGATAAGGAAAGCTCTTTATTGGCTTTTTCGATATAAGGCTGACACACCTCATCCTGTTCAACAGGTTCTTTTGTTTTTTGATCATAGCAGGTGTTCTTTGTATAGAGATAATCATCTGTAATAAAGTTCCCGTTTCTCAGTACAGCGAAAGGCGTACGTTCATTTGAAAATAAATCATTGCCGAATTGAATGGCATCCTTCGTTTCAATCCCAAGTAAGTGAAGAAGTGTCGGCTTTACGTCCATTTGACCAGCTGTTTCAGAAATGGTCTGCGGTGCTTGATCCGTGACACCTGGAATGTAAATCAAAAAGGGTACCCGCTGCAGTTTGACCGCATCAAACGGCGTGATTTCCTCTTTATTGAGCAGCTGTGCCATTGCCTCATGATGTGCCTCTGAGATGCCATAGTGGTCACCCATGAGGACAAACATCGTATTGTGATACAATCCTTCTTCTTTCATACGGTCAAAAAACATTTTAACCGCTTCATCTTGATAGCGGACGGTCGTCACATAGCGGTTTAAAATGGTACTGGACGAATCATATTCATCAATAAACTGATCCTTCGGGTCAATTTCAAATGGAAAATGATTGGTCAGTGTAATGAATGTGCTGTAATAAGGCTGCTTCAACTTTTTTAAATGATCAATGGATTGATCAAAGAAGTCGATATCTTTTAAGCCCCAGCCAGTTGAATTCCGTTCATTGACATGATATGAATCGACATCATAAAAACGATCAATTCCAAGCGATTCATACATCACATCACGATTCCAAAACGTTTTATTATTCGCATGAAATTGGACGGATTGATAGTTTTCCTTTTTCAACTGCTTGTATAACGTGTCATATTCGTTGTCACTCGCTGTGAAAAAGACAGCGCCGCTGCTAGAAGGGTAGAGGGAATTAGCGACAATAAACTCTGAATCCGACGTCTTCCCCTGCTCTGTCTGCTGATAAAATTCATCAAAATAAAAACTCTTTTTAGCCAGTTGATTTAAAAAGGGAGTGATGGATTGTCCATTCACCTTTTGATTCATGACAAATTGCTGCGTCGATTCAAGTGAAATGAACACAACGTTCTTGCCTTTAGCAAGTCCAAAATACTCTTCGTTTGGTGCGCTGTAATCAGCCTTTGTGTAGTTTGCTACAGTAGAAAGCGTATCTTCATCTGCAAAGGCCTTTTGTCCAATGCGTGCCGTTTGGGCAGCACCGTCATACAGATGAAATTGGAAAAGCCCGAGGTTTCTGACAATGACTTCACGATCATAAGAGCTTGTCAGAAATCGAGGGTGATCCATCATAGCTGAGCTGACATGAAACAATAAGAAGCTGCAGCAGACCGCATAATACGTTTTGATCGTCTTGAATGACGCTTTTGGGGCTAATGGTTTGCGCTTGAGCAGCCATGCCAGTACCACAAAATCAATGAGCATCAGCACAAAGAGCGGGTGGAATAATTCCGTCATACTGCTGCCCATATCTCCCATGTTCTTCGCTTGGAATAACACGGGAATGGTAATGAAATCAATATAAAAACCATAAAAGATCGTATTCGAGATGAGAATCGCCGTTAGAATAAAATTTGCGGTCAATAAAAAAACCTTTTGGTTGGTTTCATTTAAAAAAAGAGCAATCCCAAACAAAGGGAGCAAAAAGCTAAGTGGATTGATCAAAAGCAGCCATTCATGAAACAGATTGGCCGTTCGTATGTGAAATCCGAATTGATAAATGATGTATGTTTTCATCCACATGAAAAGGATGGAATACACTAAAAACCAGTGATTTTTGAAAAACGCTTTCATTTATGTATCTCCTCACCATTCTGTATTCAGCTGCAAGGCAAAAACACTTATCTTAAACCTACTAAAAAAATGAGGAATGATCAATTCATATCCTGTCTTTTTCGCAAAACTCTTTTTTTATTCTGTTAGAACTGGATTGGGATAGATATGCCGCAGATGACGGCGATGTAATAGCAGGTGACGACGGTGAGAGCAGCTAGTACGACTTGTTCTCCTGTGCTGCCTGTTTTGACATAGAAGGGGAGACGCACTTTAATGGAAGCTGGAAATAAAAATTTAATGCCGTTCACTGTTCCTGCATCAAGGATAAGGTGGCTCGCCATTCCAACGAGTAAACCGGTACTTAAGCTGTCATTTGGAATGTATGTTGTCGCGAGAAAATAAATGATCAGCAGAAATAATAAACTGTGTGTAAACGTGCGATGACCGAACACGCTGCTGATTAGTGTCGAGAGCAGCGGAAATTTTCTGCCGATTTTACTTTTTGTATGGCAAAGATCGGGGATCAGAGCACCTGCTGATCCAGCTGCAGCCATGATGACTGGGTCGAGTCCGTAGTAGTAGGCGACGGCCGCTGAGGCGGCGATTCCGCCCATAATGTGTGTTTTTCCTGTCATGATGCGTACTCCTGTTCTATCTTTTGTTCAAGTACTCACTATATCAAGGGTGAATTCATTCAGCAAGGCTTATTTCTAAAGAAAAAGAGGACAAAAGGGTTGGCTGATTGGAAAAACATTCTATAATAAGGGGGAAGTCATGTTGATACTAACGATAAGGATGCGATTCGGATGAGTAATGCAGACATTTTAAAAGAAATTGTTCTCGTACATTATGAAGTCAGCCGTAAATTAAACCGCAAGTTACTTGAGTTAGAAAAAGACATCACGCCACCGCAGATATATGCTCTTTCTATTTTGATACAAGGCAAAGTATCACATGCCGAAGAGCTGAAACAAAGACTCTCCTTAAACCCAGGTGCAGCCTCCATTGCACTCAATAAATTATGTGAGCAGGGCTATATTCAGAGAGAACGTGACAAAGACGACCCCACGCTAGTCCGGTTAGAAGCTACGGAAAAAGGGGTAGCGATTTATGAAAAGCATACACGTCTTTTCGGAAAGGTGATTCAGCATATGATGTCAGACTTCACAAAGGAAGACTTAAAGACCTTTTTGACGTATTTGCAAAAAATGAGACAGACCTTCCATGATGATTGAGCCTTTCCACCTTGTATAATGAGGCGCACTGTAGCACAAATTAAACAGGCAACCGCATTTTATGAAAAGGGAGGAAACAGCGATGTCATTTTTCCAAAAGGATAAAAAGGCGAAAAGCGAGCAAGACCACAAGCAGGTTGATCAGCTGTTAGAAGAAGCAAGCAAAGAGCTAGCAGGCGATCCGCTTCAGGAAGCTGTACAAAAGAAGAAAAACAACGATCAATAAGCAGGTAATAGGCAGAGAAATGATTCTCTGCCTTTTTTCTATGTTTTTCCCTTTGACAGATGTGAGAATGTTTGATAACCTTCGTGTAGTAAAAATGAATAGAAATCCTCACGCTATGTCTCAGTGAGGTAGAGGTTGCGCGGATGATGAGTCACTCATGGGAGAGATGGAATCGAAGATCATGAGAAAAAAGGCATCAGCGCCGAAGTGTAGAGAGAGCTCCAACTTTCTTTATGCTGGGTCTGCATTGAATAAATGCAGGACTGCCACGTCTTTGAAGCGTGGAGGGCTATCCGGAGATCAAGGTGTATGTTTTGAAAAGCATGGACTGTTGTTCAGGCTTTTTTTTATGTTCTGAGTATCTAAGATAAGGGTATGCTGTTAAGAAAGTGACCCATGATGAACATAAAGAATACAAGTCATTGCTTCACGAATATATCAATGAAGATACTGCCGGGTCTGGTCCGAAGTGAATATAACGGAGGTACGGAAATGGAACAGACAAAAAAATGGGGTTTTTGGTTATTGACGGCTTTTGTCGTCGGAAATATGGTAGGGTCAGGCATCTTTATGCTGCCAAGTACACTTGCCCAGCATGCCAGTCCTTTAGGTGTGACGATGGCATGGCTTGTTACAGGTGGCGGTGTGCTGATGATTGCACTTGTTTTTGGGCATTTGTCCATTCATAAGCCGCAGCTGACGGCTGGACCACAAAGTTATGCAAGAGCGCTTTTTAACGATCCGAAAAAAGGGAAAGCGGCCGGTTTTACAATGGTTTGGGGATATTGGGTGGCAAGCTGGATTAGTAATGTCGCAATTATTACGAGTCTTGCCGGTTATTTAACGACATTTTTCCCTATTCTCACCGTGAAGACGGAGATTTTCACCTTTGGAAAAGAAGCGATCACACTTGGTCAGCTGACAACGTTTATTGTATGTACCATTCTTCTTTGGGGCACACATACGATCTTAATTACAAGCTTAAGCGCTGCAAGTAAATTAAACTTTATTACGACCTTTTCAAAGGTACTTGGATTCGTCCTTTTTATTGTTGCGGGATTATTTGCATTCCAAACGGCATTATTTGAACATTATTACTTCCCAGTTGCAGCAGAAGGCGAAGGAGTGCTCGGACTTGGAGGCCAAATTCATCATGCGGCCATTTCCACACTATGGGCATTTATTGGCATCGAATCAGCTGTGATTTTATCAGGGAGAGCATCCTCGCAGCGCGATGTGAAACGTGCAACGATTACAGGTCTTTTAATCGCACTTTCCATCTACATGATTATTACATTGATTACAATGGGCGTCCTGCCGCATGATCAGTTGCAAGGCTCAGATAAACCATTCGTTGACGTGCTTCAGCTCATTATTGGACCGGCTGGCGGAATAGTCATGGCACTGCTTGCGATCATTTGTTTATTTGGCTCGATGCTTGGCTGGATCTTACTTGGTTCAGAAGTACCGTATCAAGCAGCAAAGGCTGGCGATTTCCCAGCAGTATTTGCAAAAACAAACAAAAAAGGCAGTCCTGTTTTTGCTTTGACAGTTACAAATATCATGTCACAACTGTTTATTTTCTCAGTGATGTCCCGTACGATTAATGAAGCTTTTACCTTTTTAACGACATCAGCGACACTTGCGTATCTCATTCCGTATATTGTGTCTTCGATCTATAGCTTTAAGGTCATCATGCAAGGTGACACGTATGATCTTCAAAAAGGGAAGCGAACAAGAGACGGAATCATTGCGCTTGTTGCGATGGGGTATTCCGCTTGGGTCATTATTTCAGGCACAGCTGATTTGAAAACATTTGGACTTGGCATCGGTCTGTTCTTAGTAGGTATTTTGCTTTATCCATTCATGTCAAAAGGATTCGCCAAAGGAACGGAATAAGGGAAACGTTTCTCCACATATGGAGAAACGTTTTTTTATGATGCGGATGTTAATCGGTCCACAATAAACTCAAGCTGTCCTTCTAGTGACACTGGGTCATTAAAGAAATAACCGACAGGATCGATTTCAAATACGTGTTTATTTTGTACAGCAGGCAGTGATGTCCAAATGCTGCTTTCATACACTTGGTCTCCTTTACTTTTTGAACCACTCCATGGACTAGTGAAAATATAGTCGCCTGCGTATTCTGGCAGCTTTTCAAGGGAAATGTTTGCATAGCCGACACCGCTGTCGATAGCGTCTTTTTTAACTGCCTTTGGCGCACGTAATTTCAGCTCGTCATAAATGATTTCGCCTCCGCGCGCAAAGGTGTTTCCAAAGATATAAATACCTTTATCAAAAGGCGACACGATTGAAACGGTTTTGCTGCCGACCGCTTTTGTTACTTTAGGCTTTACCTCAGCTATTTTTGTATCCCATTTTGTGATCCATTCTGCTGCTTTTTTCGGTGTACCTGTCATTTTACCGAATTCTTTTAGCTGATCTTTAAAGGAATATTGATTGTATTTAATTGCAACGGTTGGAGCAATTTTTTTGTATTGATCAAATTTCTCGTCTTCTCCCCAAGCGATAATCATATCTGGCTTCAAAGCCGCTACCTTTTCGACAGAAGGGGTTGGTCCAAGGTTTTTGACACCATCCGTTTTTCCCTTATAGAAAGGGTTTTTAAAGATGGGTGCAGTTGCAGCAATTGGCGTCTTGCCAAGTGTCACGAGGTCTCCATAGTAGCTTTCCGCCAGAAGCACAATTCGTTTCGGATCTTTAGGGAGTTTGACCTCACCTTTGACATCCTGATAGGTGATTGTGTCATTCTGGTTGGCGCCAGATTTTTTATTTGAAGTGCTGCCGCAAGCAGCTGTAAAAAGCATAAGAACGGCTAAGAAAATCAAAAGAAATCCCGATCGTTTTTTCACAAAGATTCTCTCCTATTCACTTTCTTTTGATAATGATTCTCAATTTCAATTATATCGTAACATGATGGGATGAAAAATGCATCGGCTATTTTAGGACCTAAAGAAAAATGGTAAGTTTCTCCCGGTTTTTTGATGAAAATAAAGAAAATGTTCAGAACAATGATTTCAAAAAGAAAAGAAAATGATATACTAGACTTCGAGATTGATAATCATTATCACTAATGAGGAATAGATATGAACGGAAAGGAAGAGACTGGTTTTGGGCTCACAATCGAATAAACAGCTGCCAGCCAAGGACGATGCAATGGATATTGTCACGAAACCCTTTGGAACAGCAGCTGTTGTCATCATAGGAATTATCGCTTTAGCATTTGGTCTTTTTTTATCGGTATCATTAGGAGCAGCAAATATTCATCTTCACACGGTATGGGAAGCCATTTTTCAATTTGATCCACAACAAACTTCACATCAAATCATTCGGGAATTGAGGCTGCCGCGTACAGTTGGGGCTGCACTCGTCGGTGCCTTTTTAGCTGTATCTGGTGCCATCATGCAAGGGATGACAAGAAATGCGCTTGCGTCTCCTGAAATTATGGGTGTGACAAATGGCTCTGCATTTGCGATTGCGATAGCATTTGCATTTTTCCCAGGTCAATCTTCTTTCACATTAATTCTTTGGTCATTTGCTGGAGCCGCACTCGGTGCATCTATTGTGTTTGGTGTCGGTACTCTGTCTAAGGGAGGACTGACCCCAGTGAAGCTCGCACTAGCAGGTACGGCGGTTGGGGCACTTTTAAGCTCCATCTCTTCAGCAATTGCCATCCGGTTTGATGTCGCTCAGGACATGAGCTTTTGGTATGCGGGCGGCGTTGCAGGTGTGAATTGGAGCAACATTCAGGTCATTATTCCAGTCGCTATTGCAGGACTTTTGATTGCGATGATCCTTGCTCGCTCGATCACTGTACTGAGCTTAGGTGATGAATTGGCTAAAGGGCTCGGGCAGTATACGAAAACGGTCAAGGTGCTAGGAATATTGGTCGTAATTCTTTTAACCGGTGCTGCTGTGTCGGTGGCAGGCTCAATTGGTTTTATCGGGCTTGTCATTCCCCATGTCACTAGATTCTTGGTCGGAGTGGACTATCGATGGATTATCCCTTGCTCAGCTATTTTAGGTGCCATTTTGTTAATTTATGCAGACATTGCTGCAAGGCTAGTCAATGCTCCATTTGAAACGCCAGTCGGTGCCATTACTGCGATTATAGGCGTTCCTTTCTTCTTATATTTAGCTAGACGTGAAAGGAGCGGAATTTAAATGGAAATGGTGCAGCAGGCAAAGAAAAAGAAATATAAACGAACGATGCTGATGATCTTTTTAGCCATCGTCGCGGTATTTCTGATTAGTTTAAATACCGGAGAAATTCGTATTTCTCCGATAGATACATTGAAAACATTTTTTGGATTCGGAAGTGAAATGGATGAGCTTGTGCTGTTCGAATTCAGACTTCCAAGAATGATCATCGCTTTACTTGTTGGTGCTTCCATCGCTGTATCAGGAGCTATCTGGCAAGGTGTTTCTCAAAACGGCTTGGCTGATCCCGGTATTCTTGGTGTGAATGCGGGCGCAGGATTTGCCGTTGTGCTCTTTATCTTTGCATTCCAAGGCACGATGTCGAACTTAGGTAATTTGACGATTTTTGTACTGCCGCTTTTCGCATTTGCAGGTGCAGGCTTTGCTGCATTTCTCATCTATGTGTTAGCGTGGAAAAAAGGCATCACACCTGTTCGATTGATTTTAACGGGAATTGGCGTTAATGCTGCGTTTTCAGCAGCGATTGTGGTCATCCAATTAAAAATGAGCCCAAATGACTTTAACCAAGCCATCGTGTGGTTATCAGGAAGCATTTGGGGCTCAAGCTGGACGTATGTCCTGTCTGTTCTGCCATGGATGCTCATTTTCCTTGTGTTAGCGCTTGTGAGAGCACGCTACCTAAATATCATGAATTTAGGTGACCAGCTGTCCTATGGCTTAGGGATCTCGGTTCATAAAGAAAGAAGCTTTCTGATGCTGATTGCCGTTGCATTAGCAGGTGCAAGTGTCGCTGTTGCAGGTAGTATCTCGTTCCTAGGGTTAGCCGCACCGCACTTGGCGAGAAAGCTTGTTGGGCCAAAGCATCAAGGAATGATACCGGCCTCCGCGTTGATTGGCGCACTGTTATTATTACTGGCAGATACACTTGGCCGCGTCATACTTGCACCATCAGAGGTGCCAGTTGGCCTTGTCGTTTCTGCTTTAGGCGCACCTTACTTCATTTACTTATTGATGAAAACGAACTAATGAGGAAGGAGAAAAACATATGAAATCGCTCGAAACAGAAAAGCTTTGTATCGGTTATCAGGACCGTTTGATTGTAGATGATTTAAATATCAGTATCCCAAAAGGCAAGGTGACAACACTGATCGGGCCGAATGGATGCGGGAAATCAACGATTTTAAAAACAATGTCCCGGATCATGAAGTCCCATCAAGGAGCTGTTCACTTAAATGGTCAGGCTATTCATCAAACGCCTACAAAAGAAATTTCAAAACAAATGGCGATCTTACCGCAAACGCCCGAAGCACCAAGCGGACTGACAGTGTATGAGCTTGTGTCATATGGACGTTTCCCACATCAAAATGGATTTGGTCGCTTATCAAATGAAGATAAACGAATCATCAGATGGGCACTTGAGGAAACGGGCATGATCGCTTTTCATGACCGGCCAATTGAAGCACTTTCCGGTGGACAGCGTCAGCGTGTATGGATTGCGATGGCACTTGCCCAGGAAACAGAACTGCTTCTATTAGATGAGCCAACGACGTATTTGGATCTTGCGCATCAGCTCGAGATTCTTCAGCTGTTAGAACGGTTAAACAGAGAGCAGGGACGAACTGTGTTGATGGTCATTCATGATTTGAATCATGCGGCACGTTTTTCTCATTACATGATTGCCCTCAATCAAGGAAAAGTCATCAAAGATGGGACGCCTCATGAGGTCATGACCAAAGAGGTGCTTGGTCAGGTATTCCACATTGATGCAGAAATTGTACTTGATCCTAGAACAAATAAGCCGATCTGTTTAACATATGACTTAATGAATCATGAAAGAAAGCTAGAAGCTGTGAATGGATAATAAAAGTAAAAGGAACTCGGTGGAATAGCCGAGTTTTTTTGCGTCTCTGAAACTTCCTAGTACTGCCATTTTCTCCAGTTGATATTTTTTCGCTTTTATGCAGAAAAGAGGTACTTTTTTACTTTAGACAATGGTAATATACGGTTAGAGATCATAGCTAGAAAGGAAAGAGATGCGTGGAAACAGCAAAAATATTGATTGCAGATGACGAAGAAGCAATTGTAAAAATGGTTGAACGCGTATTAAAAAAAGAAGGATTCAAGCATATTTATAAAGCCTACCATGCAGATGAAGCATTAGATGTTGTCAAAAACGAGGACATCCACCTCTTACTTCTAGATGTGATGATGCCCGGTAAGTCTGGCTTTGATGTTCTTCCTGAAATGAGAAAATATACGAAAGCACCCATTTTCTATTTAACTGCAAGAACGTCTGATGTAGATAAACTGACCGGCTTTGCGCAGGGGGCAGATGATTACATTACAAAGCCATTTAATCCGCTAGAGCTTGTGGCTAGAATTAAGGCTCACTTAAACCGAACATATATCTCCTTACAGGAAGAGCAAGAAGAGGCTCAAAACCAATATGAATATGCCCATTTCTCATATCATCCTCATTCAGCCGAACTGAAAGTGAGAGGAGAGATGACGGCATGCTCAGCTCAGCTTCTATCCTTGCTGAAGTACTTTTGTGATCATCCGAATGTGGTTCTTTCAAAAGATCAAATCTATGAGAAAGTATGGGGCGTCCCGTCGTATGGTGATAACAACACCGTCATGGTTCATATTCGAAAGCTGAGAGAAAAGATTGAATTAGATCCAAGTCAGCCTGAATATATTGTGACCATCCGTGGTATGGGATATAAATTTATTCCGCACCCTGTGAAGGTTCTTAATTAATTCATGAATTTACGAACAAAACTTTTCTTTCACTTTGTCGGACAGATGTTTATCGTCATTGCGATTCTGCTGATCGGGAATACGTTTACTGAGAATCTATATTATAAAAAATACTATGAGAATATGACCGAAACTGGTTTAACAAAGGCTGATGGGGACACACTCATGAGCTGGCTCTATTTTAACGAGGATGGCAAAATGGAAGCCGAAGATCAGCTCAAGCAAGCAGTGAAAAAACGTGACGGCTGGCTGCAAGTGATTGATTCAAAAAAACATAACGTATATAGCTATCACCTTCCTAAAAATATTCCAACATCCTATCAAAAGGATGAAATGATCAAGATCTTTGAAAAAAGACAATTTAAAGATTACAAGATGTACTTCTGGCCAATTGAGATTGATCAAGAAAGCTTTATCGTGTTATATGGGTTCAAAACGAACAGCACAAAGGTAGCCAATTATCTTAAGCAGCATGAGAAAAATCTGGCTGCACTTTCTCAATATTCGCTTGAAACGATAGAGTTCTTGAAAAGAATGAATGGATCGGTACACCTGTTTAATGAAGAAGGAAAATACTTAAAAGGCATTCGAGCCAAAAACGATTTGAAACATAACGTAACAGATGTTGAATTGCTTAAGTACCAATCGAAGCCTTGGGAGTTTAGAAGTGACCTATCTTATATCAGAGTGAATAAAAGTCTATATTTGATCGTTTCGGTACCAAACAAAGTATATAGCCCAGACGAATTGTATGATAAAGAGACAGATGCTTTAAATCAATATAGAACCATCTTGATTGCAGGTCTTGCACTCACTATTATTATCGTCATGACATTATGGTACTCGTATCGCTATGGTCTGCCGATCTATCACATTATCCGCTGGCTGATTTTCTTATCTAGAAATAAATTGCAGGAACCAACAAATAGAAAAGGAATTCCAATCAGTAAAAATAAAAAAGGTCGTATTAAGCGGGAATACCGATTATTTGAGGATATCCTAAAAACAATGGATCAGCTCACGCTTACATTAAAAGAGAATGAAGCAAACCGAAGAAAAATTCAAACCACAAGGGAAGAATGGATTGCAGGATTGTCTCATGATTTGAAAACACCTCTTAGTACGATTTACGGCTATGGGCTCATGCTTGAATCTGATCAATATCAATGGTCCAAGGAAGAAGTCATGGAAATGGGACAGGTGATTCGTGAGAAATCAGAATACATGTCGACCTTGATTGAGGATTTAAACCTCACGTACCGATTGAAAAATGGGGCCTTGCCTATTAATCGAAAGCCGGTCGAGCTGGGTGAATTTTTAGCCTCTATTATGGACGAGTTTTCAAGAAGCTCCTTTTCTGAGGATTTTTCATCCTCTTTTGAAGATCAAACAAACGGTGTCATGTTTGAGATCGACAAAGCCTGGTTCAGACGAGTGATTGAGAACCTGCTGGCGAATGCAGTCAAGCATAACCAAAAAGGCACTCATATTACAGCTGTTTTATCTGAAACAAATGAAGAAGTTCGGATCGAAATGAAAGACAACGGATGCGGAATGGCACAAGAAACGGTAGATCACTTATTTAACCGCTACTACAGAGGGACAAATACAAATGACCCAACGAATGGAACAGGACTTGGGCTGGCAATAGCAAAAGAGCTTGTCTTGCTGCATGACGGTGATATTCAAGTGGAAAGCGAACTAGGTGCTGGAACAACTATTGCGATTATCCTAAAAAAATCACCTTCTGTAAAATAGGCAAAAAACGATTTTCCTTTCTTAAGGAGATCGTTTTTTCCTGTTTTAGGATTGAAATCAACTTTGTAAACGATTACAATTAAATTGTTAACGTGAACAAATTATTTTTCATACGATAAGAGGGATGGGGGAATTTGATGAGAGCCTTTTTAGATGAGCAGTTTTTACTAAACAGTCCAACGGCGGAAAAGCTATACCATGAGTTTGCAAAGGACCTTCCAATTATAGATTACCATTGTCATTTAAGTCCTAAAGACATCTATGAAAATAAAACCTTTCAAAATATCACCGAAGCATGGCTTTATGGAGATCATTACAAATGGCGTGCCATGAGAACAAATGGCATCCCTGAAACGCACATTACGGGGGATGCATCAGATCATGAGAAATTTTTGGCGTGGGCGAAGACCGTACCCATGACCATTGGAAATCCACTCTATCACTGGACTCATCTAGAGCTAAGACGATATTTTGAAGTCGAAGACCTATTAAACGAAAAAAACGCAGACATTATTTGGAAGAAAGTCAATGAAAAGCTGCAAGGAGAGGGATTTGGTGCGAGGGACTTCATTGTGAAATCAAACGTTGAAACCGTTGTGACAACAGATGATCCGGTCGATTCGCTTCACTATCATCAAAAACTGCGGGAAGAGGAATTCTCTGTACAAGTGCTCCCAGGGTTTCGACCTGATAAAGCACTCGATATAGCGAATGATCTGTTTGCAAAATATGTTCACGAGCTGGCAGAGGTTTCAGCTACTCCAATACAATCCTACCAAGACTTCTTAAAAGCACTCCGTGCAAGAATTGATTTCTTCCATGAACACGGCTGTTTGATCTCAGATCATGCTATAAATGAAATGACATATGAAGAAACGTCAGAAGAAGAAGTGGAGACCATCTTTCATAAAAGAATGTCTGGTCATCCATTGACGGAAGAAGAGAAGATCAAGTTTAAAACAGAGACATTCATTATGCTAGGTCAGGCATACTGTGAGCGTGGCTGGGCGATGCAGCTTCATATCAATGCGCTTAGAAACAACAATACGAAAATGTTTGAGCGGCTCGGACCAGATACGGGGTATGATGCGATGAATGATGAGGACATTGCAAAGCCGCTTTGCCGAATATTAGATCGTTTAGAACAAGAAGATGCATTGCCAAACACCATTCTCTATTCCTTGAATCCTAGGGACAATGTGGTGATATCAACATTGGCTGGAAGCTTTCAAGACGGGAAGACACCGGGGAAGATGCAACACGGCACAGCCTGGTGGTTTAATGATACGAAGCAAGGAATGACAGAGCAGATGATGGCTCTTTCCAGTATTGGACTGATCAGCCGTTTCATCGGGATGCTGACTGATTCACGAAGCTTTTTGTCGTATACAAGGCATGAATATTTCCGAAGACTGCTTTGTGATATCATCGGAGATTGGGTAGAAAAAGGAGAAGTCCCCTATGACCTTGAGCTGTTAGGGGGGATCGTGAAAGGAATCAGCTATGAAAATGCCAAGCAATATTTTCAATTTGACCGGGCAAAGCAGCTCCAGCATCAAAGTAAAATCACATGAAGAAAAAGGTAAGAAAATGAAAGCGGTTTTATGATAAGATGGAAAAAAATCATAAAAGGCGGAATAGCATGACAGTCACAATTAAAGACATAGCAAAATTGGCAAACGTCTCTCATACTACGGTATCAAGGGCTTTGAATAACAGTCCTTTTATTAAAGAGAAGACAAAACAAAAGATTTTGTCGATTGCAAAACAGCTGAATTATTCACCGAATGTCCATGCCAGAGGCCTTGTATCACAAAAATCGTTTACAATCGGTCTGTTTTTTACGAGTTTAACAGAAGGCACATCTTCAAGCTTCTTTGTAGATGCGTTAAAGGGCGTTAATAGCGTGATGACTGAGCATTATAATCTGTTTGTAAGGGGAATTGACGACTTTCACGATTACACAACCATTCATAAACAGCGCTACGATGGCATTTTGCTTATGAGTCAAAGCGAGCACGATGAAGCGTTTATCCATCATGTCAAGAAACAGGGCATTCCAATCATTGTGCTGAATCGCCGTGTAGAAAGTAATGAAGTGATGAATATATTAGCAGATGATAGTCAAGGAGCATATCAGGCAGCGCACTATTTCATTCAGCAAGGCCATCATCAAATCGCCATCATTGAAGGAAAAGAAGGCTTTAAATCGACTCAGGAGAGAAAAGCCGGCTTTCTCCAAGCGTTAATTGATCACCATATTCCTATGAAGAAAGAATATATGATCACAGGTGACTACCACATGAAAAGCGGCTATGAATCAATGGAATCCCTGCTGACCCTTGATCATCCGCCAACAGCGCTTTTTTGCTCTAACGATGACATGGCCATTGGTGCAATGAATGCTTTATATGCAAAAGGCAAGACATGTCCAGGTGATATCTCTATTATCGGTTTTGATGACATAGCATTCTCATCCTACACCACGCCTGCACTGACAACGGTAAAAAAGCCTATCGAAAAAATGTGTGCACTTGGAGCAGAAGCCATCCTATCAGTCATAAACGGTGAAGAGCAGGAAGAAGATCAAATGGGAAAAATCTATGTCCACACAGAGCTGATGATCAGAGATTCAGTCAAAAAGGTGCAGTAATCAGCACCTTTTAAAGATAAATGTTCACGTGTGCATATCACGAAGAGAGGGGAATCCATTTGAAACGTTTATCAAAAGCCATGTACCCGGCGCCTGAGTATCCGGAAACGATTTTACAGATCGGTGAAGGGAATTTTATGCGAGGATTTATTAATTGGCACATCCAGAAGCTGAACGACTGCACAGATTTTAAAGGAAGAGCTGTTGTTGTTCCTCCGCGAAAAGGATCCGTTGCGGCTTTAAATGAACAAGATGGCTTATATACTTTATGTATACAGGGCTATCATGACCAGCAAGAAATGAATGAGCGCATGATCATTCAATCGATCAGCAGAGGAATCAGTACGTATACGGATTACGATGGTTTTTTATACGTAGCTGAAAACCCCGATCTCCGCTTTGTCTTCTCAAACACGACAGAGGCAGGACTTATGTTCAGAAAGGAGGATCGCTTGGAGGATCGACCGCAAGCCAGTTTTCCAGGAAAGCTGACAGCGTTCTTATATCACCGGTTTAAAGCATTTACTGGAGATGAACAAAAAGGGCTGATCATCCTTCCATGTGAACTGGTCGAACATAACGGTGACCGTTTGAAGGAATATGTGATAGACATGGCAGCTGAGTGGGACCTGCCGCCTGCGTTTATCACATGGATCAAAGAAGCCAACACGTTTTGTAATACGCTTGTGGATCGGATTGTTCCTGGGTTTTCTAAGGAAGCAGCTGAAATTGTCCAAAAGGAAGATGGGTATATCGACGAGTTGCTTGTCACGGCAGAATATTATCACCTCTTTGTTATTGAAGCACCTGCCTTCGTACAAAAAGAGCTTCCCTTTCAAAAAGCAGGATTAAATGTCCTTTTTGTAGAAGATATTGCGCCTTATCGCATGAGCAAGGTACGAATTTTAAATGGTGCACATACAGCAATGGTGCCAATCGCTTACTCATGTGGTATAGACACTGTAAAAGAAGCTGTGGATGACAAGCATGTTGGTCCGTTCATCCGGCGTATGCTGGAGGAGGAAGTACTGCCAGGGCTTGAGCTCTCTCAAGATGAGCTTCTTCTTTATACACAATCGGTTTGGGATCGTTTTTGCAATCCATTTGTGAAGCATCAATTGCTCGATATTGCGCTCAATGGTATATCCAAGTTCCGAACCCGAGTTCTTCCGTCATTGCTTGATTATGTTGAGCAAAAGAAACAGCTGCCAATGAATCTCGTGTTTTCACTCAGCAGTCTCATTTATTTTTACAGAGCATATGCAGAAAGGATAAAGGATGATGAGACTGTAATGGCATTTATGGAGGAAGCCTGGGAAGGGGAGAACCAATCCAATGAAGCGATCGCAGCCAGGATTCTATCATGCGAGCCATTATGGGGGAAAAATTTAACGGATGTAGATGATTTGAGTCACGCTGTAGCTGATCAGCTTACCTTCATACAGGAGCAAGGGATGAGAGCGGCTGTTCAACGAATGCTGCATCATCAATATGAAAGTCAGGGGGAGAAGGCATGAAAGATTTTATTGTGATTCACCCTTCAGATAATGTCGGTATTGCATTAAAAGTACTTGAACAAGGGGAGGAGCTGCATCATCAAGATCACTCTGTTGTCTTAAAAGAGAACGTTCCCAAAGGTCATAAGTTTGCTTTGGCTGATATCAAGCAAAGAGAGAATATCATGAAATATGGCTACCCCATTGGGCATGCAACGACTACCATTTCTGCTGGAGAATGGGTGCATACGCATAATATCAAAACCAATCTATCAGGAAAGCTCGATTACGAATACGAGCCTTCATTCACAGACAACCCCTATGAAAAAACGAATCTTACATTTAAAGGATATAAACGAAAAAATGGGGAAAGCGGGATTCGCAATGAGCTTTGGATTGTCCCAACCGTTGGATGCGTGAATGGCATTGCCGATCAAATCATCCAAATATTCACCGCTGAAATGGGCGGAAACATCCATCCGTTTGAAACAGCTCTCGTATTAAAGCACAATTATGGATGCTCCCAGCTTGGGGACGATCATGAAAATACAAAAACCATTTTACAAAATGCCGTGAAGCATCCTAACGCTGGAGGGGTGCTCGTCCTTGGACTTGGTTGTGAAAATAATGATATTGAAGATTTTCAGTCCACATTAGGTGAATATGACCGTGAGAGAGTGAAATTTTTAAGAAGCCAAGAAGTAGGAGATGAGATTGAGACGGGAGTCGCTTTACTCAAGGAAATTTATGATGCGGCGAAAGAAGATCACCGTGAAGAGATCCCGTTATCTGAGCTGAAAATCGGCTTGAAGTGCGGAGGATCAGATGGATTCTCCGGCATTACCGCAAATCCGCTTTTAGGAAGGCTGTCCGATTTTATTGTTGCTCAAGGCGGCACGACAGTGTTAACAGAAGTGCCCGAAATGTTTGGAGCTGAAACGATTTTAATGGAGAGAGCGGAATCAGAAGCGACTTTCGACAATATTGTGCAAATGATCAATGACTTTAAACAATACTTCATGGATCATCGACAGCCAGTATATGAAAATCCTTCCCCGGGAAATAAAGCTGGTGGAATTTCGACATTAGAGGATAAATCTCTCGGCTGTACACAAAAAGCAGGGACTTCTGACATTCAAGATGTATTGAAATATGGGGAATTGCTGAAGCGAAAGGGCCTGAATTTATTAAGTGCGCCAGGTAATGATTTGGTTGCTTCATCCGCACTTGCTGCTTCCGGCTGTCAGTTGGTCCTTTTTACAACAGGAAGAGGGACACCATTTGGTACGTTTGTCCCTACAATGAAAGTCTCGACGAATACAGCCTTATATGAAACAAAAAAGCACTGGATTGACTTTAATGCGGGAGAACTGCTTGAAGATGTACCAGAAGATGTTGTATTAGAAAAATTCATTTCAACTGTCATTGATGTGGCGAGCGGAAAGCTATTAAATCATGAAAAAAACAATTTTAGAGAGCTGGCTATTTTCAAAACAGGTGTCACACTTTAAGGCGACTGGGGGATGAGAACGTGTTTAAAATGCGGGATTTGATGTATATCACAGCAGGAACGGTACTCACAGGAATCGGACTCACGCGTTTAGCAAGGCAAGAGAAGAAAGACAAAAAAGCAAACGGAATCGATCAAGTGTTAAAGCAGATAAAAGCGCCGCTGTTCCCTGATCGTGAATTTAATGTGGTTCATTATGGTGCAGATGGGAAAGGGATAGAGCTTTCAACAGATGCTATCCAGTCTGCGATTGATGATGCGCACCGTTTGAAAGGGGGACGTGTGCTTATTCCAGAAGGGACGTTTGTGACAGGTGCTCTAGAATTGAAGAGTCATGTAGAGCTGCATTTGCATGAGAAAGCCTATGTGGCATTCAGCCAAGATCCAAAGGATTATCTGCCGATTGTACTGACAAGATATGAAGGGATTGAGCTTTATAATTATTCACCTCTCATTTATGCACACCATGCAGAAAATATCGCCATCACAGGAGCTGGAACGCTTGATGGCAGAGGGGATGAACATCATTGGTGGCCTTGGAAGTATGGCACGAATGGCCAGCCGTCTCAGGACCGGGATCGGCAGCTTCTATTTGAAATGGCTGAAAAGAGGATACCAGTAGAAGAAAGAGTGTTTGGAGAAGGCCATTATTTAAGGTCAAGCTTTATCCAGCCCTACCAATGCCAGCAAGTTCTCATTGAAGGAGTGACAGTGAAGGATTCACCGATGTGGCAAATTCATCCTGTGCTAAGTGAAAATGTCATCGTCCGTGGAGTCCATATCATCGGGCATGGACCAAATACAGATGGTGTTAATCCGGAGTCTTGCCGGAATGTGCTCATTGAAGATTGTTATTTTGATAATGGAGACGATTGTATTGCCATCAAATCTGGCAGAAACGAGGACGGGCGGAGAATAGGGGTTTCATCTGAAAACATTGTCATTCGTAGAAATGAGATGCGTGATGGACACGGCGGAGTGACGATCGGGAGTGAAATCTCTGGCGGGGTCAGGTATGTATATGCAGAGAATAATGTAATGGATAGTCCGAACCTTGACCGGGCACTGCGTATTAAAACCAACTCTGTCAGAGGCGGTACCATTGAACATATTTACTTTAAAAACAACACAGTCAAAAGCTTAAAGCATGAAGTGGTCTGTATCGACATGATGTATGAGGAAGGGGATGCGGGTCCACATCGTCCTGTTGTGCGTCATATTGAAGTAGAAGGATTGAAAAGCAGCGGCGGACGATATGGTGTGAAAATAGCCGCCTACTCACATTCCCCCGTTACACACTTCAATATGAAAAATTGTGTCATAGATCATGTGACGTATCCACTTTCTTTGGAGCATGCAGTATCTCCTTCTTTTCAGAAAGTCGTCATCAATGGGGAACAAATCAATTGATAGATGAGTGAAAAACAGTCTTTTCGGAGGCTGTTTTTCTTTTAGTAAGAACGAAAAAGACGCTTTTAGAAATCACATATACAACCTATCTGCACTGTAGTATAATATTCCCGAAATTAGAAAAGAATTGACGGAAGAGATGTCGTCAAGCAGTACATAAACCAGGGGGTTCATTCATGAAAAAGTTAACGGCCATTTGGCTATCGCTATTGCTTGTGATGGGTGTTTTAGCAGGATGTACAGGTGCTGAGACAGATCATAAAGCAAAGAGTTCACAAAATAACGAAACAGCGGCTGCGGCATTTCCTGTCTCGATTAAAGATGCAGCTGGTAAAACAGTCGAAATCAAAGAGCAGCCTAAGCGTATTGTTTCATTAATTCCAAGTAATACAGAGGTTGCCTATGCGCTTGGTCTTGGCGATAAAATGGTTGGACGATCAGATTTTGACAATTATCCAAAGGAAGTTGAAAAGGTAGAGAAGATTGGCGGACTTGAATTCAATGTCGAGAAGGTCATTTCCTTAAAGCCTGATCTAGTATTAGCTCATGCATCGCAGATGGGATCAAAAGATGGATTTAAACAGCTTGAAGATGCAGGAATTCAAGTACTGACTATAAATGATGCCACCTCCTTTAAGGATGTGTACAAATCGATCAATATGATCGGTGAAGCAACAGGTGTAAAAGAAGCATCAACAAAGCTTGTAGATGAGATGAAAACAAAATTGAATGACATCAAGAAACAAGCAGAGGCGATCTCCAAAGACGAACAAAAAACAGTCTTTGTCGAAGTATCAGGTGCGCCTGAAATCTATACAACAGGTACAAATACATTTATGGACGAAATGCTTTCTGTTATCCATGCGAAAAATGCTGCTGGCGATCAAACTGGCTGGGTGCAAATGACAGAAGAAGCGATTATCAAACGAAATCCTGATGTGATCGTCACAATTGATGGTTCCAGCTTAGCTGATCTGAAAAAGAGAGACGGCTGGAATGCGATCAAAGCAGTGAAGGAAAAACAAGTCTTTCAATTGAATACGGATCTCGCATCAAGACCGGGACCGCGATTGGTTGAAGGAGTCGAGGCTCTTGCGAAAAGCATCTATCCTGACACGTTCAAATAAATTCATCATCGCATACACACTAAGTGTTTTACTTCTTGTGGTGAGCATTGGAATGGGAATCTCCTTTGGAAGCTTAGGGATTCCCATTCCTTCTATTCTCCGTATATTTGTTCATGAACTATTCGGGGTGCAGATTGGCACAATAGATTCAATTGATCGCAATATTATGATGAATATCCGGCTGCCGAGAGTGATATTAGCGGCACTAGTCGGAGCAGCGCTGGCGTTATCAGGTGCAGCCTTTCAAGGTTTATTAAAAAATCCTCTCGCTGACCCATATACGCTAGGTGTATCTCAAGGGGCATCAGTTGGAGCCGTCGCGACACTATTTTTCAGCTTGCAGCTCCCTTTGCTCGGCAGTTTCACACTGCCTTTTTTCAGTATGACAACAGCGCTTGTGACCCTATGTCTCGTCCTCTTTTTTGCGCGTCTTGTTCATCGGGGGATGAGCATCTCTTCTTTAATTTTAACAGGGGTGATTTTTAGCTCTTTTTTGGGTGCGCTTATATCATTGATGATTGCTTTAACAGGTGATGATCTAAAAGAGATTATTCATTGGCTTCTCGGCAGTGTGTCCATGAGGGGCTGGCGCTATATTGCGCTTTTCCTTCCTTTCTTTCTTGTGGGGATCTTTGCATTAATGCTGATGGGACGAGATTTGAATGTCATGACGTATGGCGAGGAGAAGGCACAGCTATTAGGTGTACATGTGAAAAGGAGCAAATATATAGTGCTGCTTGCTGGCTCAATTCTGACTGGTAGTGCGGTAGCGGTGTCAGGGACGATCGGATTTGTGGGACTTGTGATTCCGCATTTTATTCGCCTCTTAGCCATCACAGACCACCGGCACCTCCTGCCTTTGTCTATGCTGAACGGCGCTTCCTTTCTCGTTTTAGCAGATGTGTTATCCCGTACGATCATTGAACCGACTGAATTACCGATTGGCATCATTACTGCGTTAATTGGTGCCCCTGTATTCGGCATCATCCTCATCCGTAAATATAGAGGAGGGACGCATCTATGATTCAAGTGAAGGAAGTCAGAGGTGGATATGGAGAGAAAGAGGTCATACGTGGGATCAGTCTTGAGGTAAAGCAAGGAGAATTTCTCGGTATACTTGGTCCAAATGGGAGCGGTAAGTCGACCTTGCTTAAAATGATTTCTGGGATGCTGGCACCTGAGAGTGGCGAGGTACGCCTGAGCGGTCAATTGGTTCAATCCTACCGTCCAAAGGCGTTTGCGCAAAAAATGGCTGTTCTACCGCAGAAAACGGACCAAGCCTTCTCATTTACAGTGGAAGAAACGGTTCAATTCGGTCGTTACCCATATCAAAAAGGATGGCTGCAATCTGTTACTCGAGAAGATATGCAGGTCGTAAACAAAGTAATGGAACAAACGGATGTTGCACAATTTAAGGATCAATCCATTCATGAGTTGAGCGGGGGAGAACAGCAGCGTGTGTACTTGGCACAGGCATTAGCCCAGCAGCCTGAATATTTATTGCTGGATGAACCAACCAGTTTTCTTGATTTGGCCTATCAAAAAGACTTGCTTGATTTAATTAAAGAAGAGACCACTTCCTCTAGGCTAACGGTGATCGGCGTGTTTCATGATGTGAACATCGCCAGTTTATATTGTGACCGGCTGCTGCTGCTTGATGAAGGAAAGACGGAAATGATAGGACTGCCGCATCACGTCTTGACGCCTGAGCGAATCAACCGTGTGTATGAAACAGAGGTAACACCGCTCCAACACCCGCGAAGAGCAAACCCTCAGCTGATCATTGAGCCTGCGGGGGCTTCTATAGCATCAAATGCAAAGTTAGCGGATGGCTGGAAAACGTATGGCTCAGAAGGAATGACGTTTTCCCTCAAACAGCCGCTCCGCGTCCTTTCCTCACATCAGAAAAGGGGCGGCTTTTTTTGGAAAAGATCTCTCGGAACAGGAACTGAGATACTTCGTGACGAGCTGGATGATCGTGAAGGAATATTGTTTTACTACCAAACGAGTGGACCAAACCAATTTGCTGCTGAAGACACAGAAAACGACATGGTGCTTTACGGCATGCGTCATCAAGAAGAGCTGACCATTTGGCTTGTACTGAAAGAATCTTTATCAGACGGATCGTCTGTTCAGCTCATGGGGCAGCTTGTCCACATGATTAAACAGGAGACGAGCATGTCCATTCATCATCTTTGTATCGCTGCTGCGGGTATGCAGGAAACAGAAGATGATGAGCATTTACATGAAAGATTAAAACAGAAAGTGCACCGTCTTCTTTATACATTGAATGCCATTCAAAAGTGAACCAAAGGGTTCGCTTTTTTGTTTATGATGCGATGAAAATCACAGTGCTTTAGTTAAACAAATACATCCTTTTCACTTCAGGTTATACTAAAAGGACAAAGCAATAGACAAGGAGGAACACCGATGAAACTTTATACAAAAACAGGGGATCAAGGCCAAACAGGCTTGATCGGCGGGAGAGCCGATAAAGATGATGTAAGAGTCGAGGCGTACGGCACGTTAGATGAGGCGAATAGCTTCATTGGACTCGCACATGCACATTTACGTCAGCATGGAGAATTGTTTCAAGACATTTTGTCAGAGCTGATTGTGATACAGCACGAGCTCTTTGACTGCGGCGGTGATTTGGCAGCAGTCAAACCACGTAAAGAAGGCAAATTAACTGAAGCATCAGTGGCAGTCCTTGAACAAAGAATGGATATCTATGTAGAAGAAGCCACGCCTCTCACAAAGTTTATTTTACCGGGCGGCCAGGCAGGAGCAGCTCTCTTACATGTGGCGCGGACAGTCGTCAGAAGAGCAGAGAGGCATATTGTGACGCTTGCGAAGCAGGAGGAGATTCCAGCGGTTACACTCACCTATGTGAACCGTCTATCCGACTATTTATTTGCAGCCGCACGAGTCGTGAATCATCGGCTCGGTGAAGCTGATGTTGAATATGAACGAAGCGCAGACGTGTTTCGGTCTACACGCTGAAAAGAAGACAAAGGGCTAAAATAAAGATCATTTTAGCCCTTTGTCAACAATCTGAAGCACTCTTCGAATGAGAAGAGTGCTTTTTTATTAGGTTCTATCGCTTAGTCTGAGCGAAGTTACGACTCTGGTCGCAATGAAAGATCAATCTGCGACACGTTTTGCCAGCTCTCTTTTTTGACTAAAGTAAAAGCAAGGAGCAAGAAAGGAGGCATGAAGATGAAAATAACAAGTAAAACCATCATCGGTTCGATTTTAATGTTTGTCGGTCTATCCATCTTCTTCGGTGGTTCACTAGGAGGGCTGATCCCGATTCTGATTGGGGCATGGCTCATCTATGTAGGTGTAAAGAAATATGAGAAAGGCAGTCAAACCTTCGGTGTCATTCTAGCGGTCATTGGTGTACTGATTGTTGTGCAATCTCTGCCATTTATCCTTGGAATCGCATTGGCTGGGGGGCTTCTCTACTTCGGCTGGACGATGATCAATGGTGAACAGGCAAAAGAATCATCAAGCAGATCATATATGGAGCCAAACACGGCACCGAAAATGGAAGAACCTATTCACACGTCATTTGATCAAGAATGGGAAGACTTTTTAAAGAAAAAATAAGAGGAGGAATATCAAATGGTATTCAGAAGAGTAAGAGATATGTTTGTTGCAACGGTCAATGAAGGCTTAGATAAATTGGAGAATCCGCGTGTCATGCTGAATCAGTACGTTCGTGATATGGAGGACGATATTGCCAAAGCGAAACATGCGATCATCAAACAGCAAACGATTCAACAAGGCTTCCTGCACAAAGCAGAAGAGACAGAAGCATTTGCTGATAAAAGAAAGAAGCAGGCTGAGCTGGCATATCATGCGGGAGAAGAGGAACTTGCACGAAAAGCGCTCACAGAAATGAAGTATTTTGAAGAAAAGCACCAGGAATATCAGGAAGCTTATCAGCACTCTGTGAAACAATTGAAAGAGCTGAAAGAGCAATTGCAGCAGTTAGAAACGAAGCTGCGTGATATTAAAGACAAGAAGCAGGCTCTGATTGCAAGAGCAAATGCTGCACAGGCAAAGCAGCATATGAACGAATCCATGAACAAAGTAGACAGTGAAAGTGCATATAAGGAATTTCTTCGAATGGAGAACCGTATCGAAGAAATGGAGACAAAAGCGGGCAGCTATGCACAATTTGCCGATCAAGGAGCATATGCTCATCTAGACTATGCGGATGAGGTTGAAAAAGAATGGCAGAAGCTCAAGCTGGAGAAGAAGCCTGAGCAGCAAGCAAACTAAGGAATCGATGTCAGATCGGAAGAAAAGCAGGATTTTTCTTCCGATATTTGATTTCTTTCTGTTTCGCTTTTCCTTATAATGAAAAGGTCAGAAGATAAAAGGATGGTACGAATGAAGCGGTTAATCGGTCTAATTTGTATACTTGTAGGTGTCTTTTTAATGATTGGGATGCTTTTCAAAAATGAAGATCTCTTTCATTTGAGTTTCTCCCGTGAAAAAGCAGTCACAACAGCTTCAGCGAAAAAAGATGAAATTGATCAATTAGATATCTCTCTTTCTGGGTTTCGCGTGAAGGTAAAGCCTGAAAATCGTTCCGATATTTCCGTGATTGTCGTTAATGGGAAAGGGAAAATGTATGCGGACCAAACAGGCAGTACATTCAACGTCCGTGCTGAAAATAAAGGATTCTTGTTTTTCTCCTCATTTGAAAAAGGAGAACTCTTAGTCAAAATTCCAACAGATTATCATAAAAATGTGAAGATTACGGGTGGAAGCGGGGTCAGCGAGATGGATGGCGAAGGGAAGCTGTCTCTTCAAGATGTGACGCTCAAATCAACAAGCGGAAACCTCAAAGCCGAGAATTTCTCAGCAAAAAATGTAGAAATCAAAGCGACATCGGGCAGACTCTCCGTGTCTCACATCGATGCGAAAAATAGTGATATTGGGGCAACCTCGGGACGTGCCGATATTAAAGATGTCAAAGGGGAGCTGCAACTAGGCATGACAAGCGGTAGATTAACGGCAAGTTTTGATACCATTGCGTCACCTGTCTCCTTTCATATGACATCAGGCAGTGCCAAATTTAATTTACCGGATGAAGGAGATTTCAATGTCCGGGTGAAAAAAACAAGTGGCAGTGTCGATCATTCCTATCAATTTGATCAAGTGGATAGTGAAGGACGCGGATTTACAGGCACGCGGGGAAAAGGAACACACTTAGTCGATATTGAAATGACAAGTGGAAACTTAAAGCTGCGGTAATGAACGGAAGAAAGGAAGGAGGCGAGTCAACTGCGTTTTTCAAGGAATCAAATTTTAGGCATCATTGTCGTGATTTTTGGTATTAATCTATTTCTCAAAATTATTGGGATCGGAGCCGATTTGTTTTGGCCTGTGTTTTTTGCGCTGGCTGGCTATTGGCTGCACTCAAGATCCAAACGTTGGCTCGGTTCAGTTTCCTATATTTTTGCCGGCTTTCTCTTTTTAAAATTTCTGCTCAATATTACATTTAGTCTCACAGGATATTTATTTGCGGCCTTTTTGATATATGCCGGCTATCGTTTATTGAAAAACAAACCCGTTTTTGATGTCGATAAAAAGGAAGCATCGGACGATAGAAAGCCTTCACTGAAAGTCAATCTTGAAAAAGAGGGCGACCAAAAGAAAACAAAGAGCCAGACAAAGCCGCGCAAAGAGCATGACTTTTTTATCGGTGAAGTCAGGCTGATGAAAAAGCCGTTTCAATTAAGTGATTTGACGATTTCAGGGTTTATCGGGGATGTCAAAATCGACTTATCAAAGGCCATTATCGCAGAAGAAGAGAGCACGATCGTGATTAGCGGGCTCATCGGAGATGTGGATATTTACGTACCGCAGGATATTGAAGTATGTGTGAGTGCTTCAGCTGCAATTGGTGATATGAAAATTATCGATGAAAAAAGAAGCGGATTCGGCAGTAAAGTGTATGTGATGACCAACAATTACGATGAGAGCAAACGAAAAGTGAAAATCTCCATCTCTTTACTGATCGGAGATGTGGATGTGAGATACTTATGAGGAAACTCCATCTAGGTATCCAGTGGCAATCTATTCGTCTTGGAGTAGGGATCTCGCTTGGTGTTGTCATCATGACGATGCTGCCTATGTTTTTTTATTATCAGCTTGATCCGATGATTCTCCTCTCTACCCGCTGGTTCGGCATCCCGTTTTTTTGTATTTTACTGATCATTAGTATTGCCATTGGGGTTTCTGCCTCGCATGTATTTGGCTATCAGCATAAGAAGCGTCTTGATCAGCTTGTAGAGTCGATTTTAAAGTTTGAAAATGGGAACTTTGCATACAGACTGCCATCTCTTGGCGACGATGAAATTGGCTTAGCGGCAGATCAATTAAATGAAATGGCGAAACGAGTTGAAGGACAAGTAGCCTCTTTGCAAAAGCTCTCGAATGAGCGGGCTGAATGGCAGGTGCAAATGAAGAAATCGGTCGTCTCAGAAGAACGTCAGCGTCTAGCACGAGAACTGCATGATGCGGTCAGCCAGCAGTTGTTTGCGATTTCGATGATGACCTCTGCTATTCTTGAAGGCATGAAGGAAAAGGATGAAAAGATTTTAAAGCAAATGCGCCTAGTCGAACGAATGGCTGGCGATGCACAAAATGAAATGCGTGCGCTTTTGCTTCATCTAAGACCGATCACCCTTGAAGGAAAAGACTTGAAAAAAGGCTTGATTGAACTCCTAAATGAATTTCAAGCAAAGCAGCCGATTGATATTGATTGGGAAATAGAAGATGATGTTCCGCTGTCTAAAGGAGTAGAGGATCACCTCTTCCGAATTGTACAGGAAGCCCTATCAAATGTGTTCAGGCATGCAAAGGCGACAAAGGTGACGGTACGTCTGCTCATTCGAAATCGGCAGGTGCAGCTGAAGATTATCGACAATGGGATCGGTTTTCAAACAGATCATGTGAAGACAGCTTCCTACGGACTTGAATCGATTCGTGAAAGAACAAGTGAAGTAGGCGGTGTCGCAGAGATTATGTCATTTGAGGGAAAAGGAACACAAATCGATGTGAAGGTCCCCATTTTTGATGAAGGAAAAGGAGAGAACGTTCGATGATTCGAGTACTTTTAATTGACGATCACGAAATGGTGAGAATGGGGCTTGCTGCCTTTTTAGAGGCGCAGGCTGATATTGAAGTCATTGGTGAAGCGTCAGATGGACAAAAAGGTGTAGAGCTTGCGGTTGAATTAAAGCCAGATGTGATTTTAATGGATCTTGTCATGGAAGGAATGGATGGCATCGAAGCAACGAAAAGAATTTGCCAAGAAATTGAAGATGCTCGAATTATCGTTCTGACGAGCTTTATTGACGATGATAAAGTCTATCCAGTGATTGAGGCAGGTGCTTTAAGCTATTTATTAAAAACATCCAAGGCAGGAGAAATTGCGGATGCCATTCGGTCTGCAAGTATCGGCGAACCAAGACTTGAATCAAAAGTGGCTGGAAAAGTCATGAATAAACTCCGTCATTCCTCAAATGGATCGATCCTTCATGATGCATTAACAGCAAGAGAAATGGAAATCTTGAAGCTGATTGCGGATGGAAAATCGAATAAGGTCATTGCCGAGGAACTATTTATTACAATTAAAACAGTGAAGACACACATTACCAACATTCTTTCCAAACTCGATGTAGAAGACCGGACGCAAGCGGCTGTGTATGCGCATCGTCACAAGCTGATTCAATAAAATAAAAAAACAGCTTTCAAATGAAAGCTGCTAGAACATGCGTAAAATTAGTCCTTCTGTCCTGTGATCGGACGTTCGGATAGTTGATGGAGCTCAGGAACTGGAAAAGCCTCCTGCTCCTCGGCCGATTTGTCTTCTAGGGCTTTCTTCATCTCGGATAATAGCTGTACGCTCTCCTTTGCCACTGCTGCTTTTTTCTCCTGCAAACCAATGATCTGTGAAAGTCCGACGAATAAACCGCCTCCAATAAGAAGGAGCGCAGGAGTTTGTCCATAATAAATCACGATCAAAAATGTGCTCGAAAAGCTGTCGGCTTCAATGAAGAAATCTTCTTTTGATTGCATGAATACAACGACTAACAGGAGTATTCCTAGAATCAAAAATAGAATGCCGGCCGAAAGTAAAGCTCGTTTCATGATTGACACCCTTTTTTTCTTACCATTTTAACATACTCTATCAGGATTGTGTTGCGCCCTTAGTCCCGAAGTCACGGATTTTCACATTTGCTTTGTAACGAATATCTGATTCACTAAATATCTCATCCCAATGTTTTGCTTCTTTTCGAAAGTCCTTTGGGAAGGCAATACTCGCCTTTTGATAAAACCCGCAAATATCTGCTTTGATCTCATGCTGTAATTCCTCGATGAAATCTTTAACGCTTTTCTCTAATCGACGCTTGACAACGCCTTCGATTTCTCTGAGATACTTTTCATTAAAAGCGTTTTCGCGTTCATTCCAATCCTCAGACAATCGCCCATCAAGCTCCACTGACACATCAAATTGATATTTTCCACTGGCTGATTTATGGGTTTTGATATGGTGCTTGATTTTGAAAATCTCAAAAGAATAGAGGCTGTGATCATATTCAAATTCAATGACCCCGCCTTCTCCGTCCCCTGTTAACAAATTATATGACTCCACTGCTGACGGAGAGATATTGGTGAGAAATCGTCTATTCTTAATAATAGAGGCACCGTCGAATATTAATTTTCCTTGATCGACGCTGACTTTCGGAAGAGCAAAAGATACATTGTTTTGCATGGCAGAAGAAATATCTCCTAATGAGACCGTCTTGAACATGGAAATGGTCGTTTTTCTGTTTTCTGAAAGATCGTATAAGGTCGAAGAGGCTGGCTGTCCGTTGTCATTGATTTTCAGCATGTCCCCAGGTTTCTCAGAGGTCATAAAGACGAGGCTTCCTCTCCGCGTTTCATTGTCTCGAATGAATTGATTAATGACGAGGTCGAAATTATTCTCATTGATGAGCTCCTCAGAAAACAAATACACCCTTAGCTGCTGGGCGAAAATGCGGTGGCTTTTCAGCGCCGTTGTGCGGAAAATTTGATGCATAGAATCCCCGCTTGTTTCAATGATTTTCGTAGGGTCTTTGACGCTTGCTTCCTGATCAATCTTTTGAGGAACGAGGACTTGCATAGACACCTTTAATTTATGTCCTTGGTCCCCTTTATCTACTGCAAACCCAATCGCCATGTTGAGCTCCTCAATATTTATACTATCCCAGCAACCGCATAATAAAACCAGCGTCAATAGAGCACAAGCTGCCTTCTTTTTCATGCTGTTTTCCGCCTCCTTTTGAAAAACACGATAATAAATAAGAGAAACGGGAGAATGCCGAACAGCAGGAAAAAGAGGTTGTTCACATAGGTTAAATAATCTCGCACTGTATCGACATCCTTTGGGAAAATCGCTGCAAAGTAAATGACAATTCCCATTAGAGCGACGACTACCTTTTTAGGAAACTTGGTCAGTCTGGATACCCCGATTGCGGCAAAAAATGTATATCCGACAAAGCTTGTATACAGCTGAACCAGCCAAACGATAAGCAAAAATGATTCAATTCGTTCAATAAAAATCCCCTGAATATCAAACGATTGGAATAAGGCAATGGTCGGCCAAGTCAAAGTCGCCGTTTCTTTGACCGTCAGCGCACCTATCACAAGAATATAAGTGAAAATATAAATAATCGCAGGAATCAAAAAGCCGACTGTTCCATAAGCAAAAGTGTGTTTTTGCGTGTTCATATAAGCAGGCATAAACAGCATCATTTCAATGCCGACAAACGATATGGCTGATGCATTAAAGGAATTGAAGACAGGGGAGAACCCCTCTCCTAAAACGGGCCGGAGGTTATCTAACTTAAATTCTTGCAAGCTAAGTCCGTAAGCGACAAATAAGATGATGAGCGTCACAATCAAAATAAAAGGAAAAAGCCTGGCTAAATCACCAATCCCGCCAATCACAAGATAAAAACCAACTATAATAAAGCTGATCATTGTCACCGCTACAGGCGTGTTTTGAAGCAAAAAGAATTTCACCATTTCCGACATCGCTCGTACTTCATAGCTGGCGACGCCAAGAAAATAAATAATAATCAAGAGGTTGGCAAGAGCGCCAATCCATTTTCCAAGCCCCTCGTTCGTATAATCATAATAAGAGGAGAAGGGGACTTTTTTCATCATGAGGACATTTGCAAAAATAAACACAATGTAAATGACACTCATGAGTAAGAGTGCAATCCAGCCGTCAGGTGTAGCCGCAGCCTGAGCCATTGATCTTGGTAGAATCATCATACTTGCGCCTAGTGTTGTATTGGCAATAATGGCACTTGCCTGATAGCTGGTAATCGACTCTTTATGATTGACCATGTCGTTCTCCTTTCTGTTGATTTTTTAAAGGCAATCGAATAATGGAATTGTCTTCGTTTTTATAGCTGAACACAAAATCTGGTGAGAAATAAGGCGTGCCAAAACTTTTTTGCCGCGTGAGATGAGTAAGGAGTACAAGCATAAACAGCACAATCCCATATAAACCAAAGGTAGCCGCAGTAAACATGGACACAAAGCGGAGCACGCGAAAGGACATGCCCATCCCATATTGAGGAACAGTAAAGGATGCAAGTGCAATGACACTAACGATAATCACCATAATCGAGCTGACAATATGTGCCTGAACGGCAGCCTGTCCAATGACAACCCCGCCAACAAGTCCGATCGTTTGACCGAGCGGATTTGGCAGCCTTAAGCCAGCTTCCCGCAGCAGCTCAATGGTCATCTCCATGATGAGTGCCTCGACAATGGGTGAAAAGGGGACATTTTCCCTTGTGCTCGAGATTGTAATAGCCAAAGTGGTTGGCAAAAGACCTTGATGAAACGACACAAGCGCAATATAAATGGCTGATAGAAATAACGTCAGAAAGATCGAGGTAAACCGCAGCAAACGAATAAGAGAGGCGGCGATCCATCTTTCATAATAATCATCGGGTGATTGCATAATTGTCGCAAGGGATGCAGGTACAATTAACACAAAAGGTGAATGATCGACAAAGATGGCGACCCGGCCATTATTTAAAGCAGATGCCACTTTATCCGGCCGTTCTGTGTTTTGAATTTGCGGGAAAGGAGAATACACATTGTCTTCAATGAGCTCCTCAAGAACACCAGAGTCCTGTATATCATCAATGGTGACTTGCTTGAGCCGTTTTTTGACTTCCTTTAAAACAGGCACTTGAACGATACCGTCGATGTACATGATGGTCACCTGAGTGTATTTCTGTAGACCAATCTTCATATCGACGGTTTTGAGATCAGGATTTTTCAAGCGCTGTCTTACAAGCGCTAAATTCGTATTTAAATCTTCAATAAAGCCAATTTTTGGTCCTCTCACGACTGTTTCAGAGGTAGCATCCCCTAAACTGCGTTTCTTCGTTCCATGCGTTTCTAAAATATACGCATGCTGAAATCCATTAATGAGCACCACGCAATGCCCTTCAAAAATCGCATCGACCAATTGTTCAGAGGTCTTCACCGAACGTGTGGTCATCATCGATAAATTGGATTCCAGCTTCTCTTTTGTGAGAGACGTATGATCTTGGAGAAGCAGCTTCAAAAAGGTTTGAATCTCCATCTTTTCGTTCATTTCTTTTATGTATAAATAGTAAACGACTTGCCCGTGAGGCAGCGTTTTTTTCTCATGAACCAAATCGTCCATTTCCTTTAATTGCGGGAGAATGACGGAGAGATTATCGTATAAGTGCTCTTTCAATGGAGTCTGATTCAAAAGGATCACCCGCCTCAATAACTTTTTCTTAGCATTACCTGCTTGAAAAAACAATATTCTGTGTTACATTATTTTGTGGTAAAAGAAAGAATGAGGGTTTTGGAGGAAACAAGATGGCGCAAATTCGTTTAGCAGGAACAAAAGAGGAGATTGACCGTATTCTACAGTCGTTTGACAAGCATTATGAAGTGACATATACATCAAAGGATTACGGAAAAACGAACCCAAAATACAAATATTCGAAAGATGTCCGCGTTTATATTGAACTAAAATTAAAATAAAGATAAAATTTTAATTGAAAACGCTTAAAGGATTTTGGTTTTTTGTATAGAATAGAGTTGAGTGATGAGAAGCTATGGAGGGATACATAATGACGGAATTTAGAATCGAAAAAGATACAATGGGCGAAATCAAGGTGCCAAAGGACAAGTTCTGGGGTGCACAAACACAACGAAGCAAAGAAAATTTCAAAATCGGTTCTGAGAAAATGCCAAAGGAAGTTGTGAATGCGTTTGCAATTTTGAAACGTAGCACGGCGATTGCCAACGAACGTCTTGGCAACCTTGAGAGCGAAAAAGCAGAAGCAATTGCTGCTGTATGTGATGACATCATCAGCGGAAAGTATGACGAGCATTTCCCGCTTGTTGTATGGCAGACAGGCAGTGGAACACAAAGTAACATGAATATGAACGAAGTTGTTGCAAATAGAGCAACTGCTTACTTGAAAGATAAAAATAGTGAGTTCAGCATTCATCCGAATGATGATGTCAACCGCAGCCAAAGCTCAAACGACACATTCCCAACTGCTATGCACGTGGCAGCTGTTTTAGCTGTGTATAAAAAATTATTGCCGGCGATTGATCAATTAAGAGCCACTCTTGATGAGAAAGCAAAAGCGTATCAAGAGATTGTTAAAATCGGTCGTACGCACTTGCAAGACGCAACACCACTGACAGTAGGTCAAGAGATTAGCGGCTGGGTGTACATGCTGGATCGTTCAAAAGAAATGATCCTAGAATCAACTGAAAAAATGAGAGAGCTTGCGATTGGCGGAACAGCTGTTGGTACAGGGATTAACGCACATCCTGAGTTCGGACAATATGTCGCTGAGGAAATCAGCCAACTGACAGGTCAAACATTCAATTCTTCACCAAACAAATTCCATGCGCTGACAAGCCATGATGAAATTACGTATGCACACGGTGCCCTAAAAGCACTTGCAGCTGATTTAATGAAAATTGCCAATGATGTGAGATGGCTGGCAAGCGGTCCGCGCTGCGGAATTGGTGAATTGATCATTCCTGAAAATGAACCAGGAAGCTCCATTATGCCAGGTAAAGTCAACCCAACTCAAAGTGAAGCTTTAACAATGATTGCAGCACAAATCATGGGGAATGATGCAACAATCGGTTTTGCCGCTAGCCAAGGAAACTTTGAGCTGAACGTATTTAAGCCGGTCATCATTTATAACTTCTTACAATCAGTTGAATTACTTGCTGACGGCATGAACTCATTCCATGACAAGTGTGCAGTTGGAATTGAACCAAACCTAGAAACAATCGAGAAAAACTTGAACAATTCATTGATGCTTGTGACGGCACTCAACCCGCACATCGGATATGAAAATGCAGCGAAAATTGCAAAGCTTGCTCACAAAGAAGGTTTAACATTAAAAGAAGCAGCACTTCAATTAGAGCTCTTAACAGAAGAGCAGTTTGAAGAGTTTGTGAAACCAGAAGAAATGGTGACACCGAAAGCAAAATAATTAATTATTATATTAAATTAAAAGACCTTTAGAAGCCTGAACAGGGATCTAAAGGTCTTTTATCATTTAATTAGAATGAACTATTTTTCAAATTCACATCATATTAACTTTTGATTGTAAATGTGCTAGAATATTGTATTATGTGAACAAATATGGGAGTAATTTAACTCTTTTATCTAGAGTGTTACAGTTTTTAAAAAATTATGGGGGAATAATCTTGGAAATTGAAATAAAGAATAAAAAGACTTCTAAGACGATAGATATAGAATTTGACGAAAAAAAAGAGCAGATTGTATTAATAAATAAAAGTGATGAGTCTAAGGTGATAGAGTTAAAGACGTGTGTGATAGGTGGAAATGAAAAAAAATGTTTATTGGATATAGACTTCTTGCACCATTATGATGAAGATGAGTACTATTTTTGTATTTTAAATTTAAATAATGGTGAAAAGAAACCTCTGTATAACTACGATAATTTTAAGCACATATTTATATCTGACGTGAATCCGTTTTTAAATATGGAAATATTTTGTGAAGAAGTGGACAACTTGCTAAGCATGTCGTTAGTGAAAAGTGAGAATTTAGTGAAAGTGAAAGCGGCAGATTTTACGAATAAAACTTTTAATGCGGTCTTAGATGTCGCGGAGAATCTTAACTTAGCATTCTTTAAAACATATTTAGTCCTCAAAAAAAGAACTCATCCAAATTCTTATGGTAAATACAAAAATGATGTATTGGTAAAACAATTAAATTTACAACAAGATGTTGATTTATATTGGAAAGTGAATGCAAGTATTCCAGAAGTTTTTTTGTCACAGGAAGAGATGCGAGAAATATATGATTTTTATATAAGGTTTACTGATGAGAAAAAAGAAATTGATATTAATCTCAAACTTTATTATAACTTTTCAGATCAATATAAATACGCTGAATTTGAAAGTTTGAAATATAAATTATTTAGCACAGTTTATAATACTCTCTCTTTAATAATAAAGATGGAAACAGAAGCTTTGATCTCATCGATTGAAAAAACTGATAACACTATCGTTATCTCTGGAGCAATTCTAATACCCTTAGAACAAGAGAAACATAAAGTTACGAGAATATCTTTAATAGCTTTGTTAGGTGAAAATGAATATTTTAGCATTTGCCCACAAGTCGAAAGCATCAACGGATTTTTTCAGTTTAACATTAATCCGAAAGTGATTAAAGAGTATGAATTTTCCGAATGGAAAAAAATATATGTTCAGATAGAAAGAGAGACCAATTTGTTTAGAATACCTTTGAAATTTTTAGATTTTCATAAACAAAAGCAGCAATATTTAATTGGACAGAAATTATTTGAATTTAAAAAAACGAACGATTCTAACAGTATATTTAAATTAAAACAAGTAGTAGGTGCGAATAATGGTTATTAAAAAATTGTGGAAGCCTAAAAACTCCAGAATGATCTCTTTGGAGTCTTTTGACCTCAGTCAAACAAGTTTAATAGAATTAAAAGTGAAGATTAATGAATCTATTAAGCGAGAGAAGTTAAATATGAATCAACTTTTTTTGCTTTTTCGTAATAGGTATACAAAGCAAGAAGTGAAAGCAAAACCAAAAGAAATTCAAGAGAATGACAATATCGATATTACATATATTATAAATAAGGAAAGTTTTAGAGAAGTTGGGTATTGGGACGCTTTTGTTGTTTCTAAAAAAAAAGAATATAGAATACATGATGCTATTACTTCAAAATATGATTCGACTTTTTATTTGGATAGAATCAAACAGCAAGAGATAACCTTTTATTCCACTATTAAAGACAATTTATCGATTCGTATCTCTAAATTAGAAATCAATTGCCAAATAAACAAGGTAGCTTTTAAAAGTAATAATAGTATATTACTTTTTGAAGGACTTATAAAAAATATTGAATTAGAACAGATTAACGAGATAAATCTCATTTTGACTTCAGAAAACCGTACGTTATTTAACAAAAAAGTGAACATTACAAAAATTGAAGAGGCGAATAAATTTGAGATTGAACTTAATTTAGAGGAAATAAAATATTCCATGAGAACACCTGAGAAAATCTCTTTTTATGCTGAAGTTTTGATGAAATCAGAAAAGCAGACAGTCCTTATATCAATGGATAGTAATACAATTTTACCAAATAAAACAGTATATTTTGAAAATAACACCATCAGCTTTGAGCGCATTGAAAGGGAATTGAATAATAATGATTTTTTCTTAAGGATAATGGAAGTAAAAGATCACTATGAATTAGAAAGTGTGTATTTCAAGGATGGTTATTTGAGATTAGCTGGAGAATTAACTTCTGATTCTGTTGAATTTAGTATTAATAATGTTTTATTTATCAATCGTTCAACTAAAGAAATAGTTGAAGTACCAATTAATAGAGAAACTCTGCATATTAACATAGCTTCACTAATAAAAACAAGTAAGTTAAATGCGGGGATTTGGGATATTTTTGTTGCAACACAGGTTGATAATTTTAGAGTAGCTAAACGACTTGATGATATTATCAATAAACAATCAATCGTGTCGCTCCCACAAAGTATGATAGAAGACGAAAGTGATGAATTATTATCTGTTAAACCATATTATACTTTAAATAACGAATTATCACTATTAATTCGCAAAGTGGCCACTCAAAAAGCAATTCAATCGTATATGATAGATCAAAATAAGTTACTAATAAAGGGACTTTTACATTTTAATAGACCTTCGGATGGACAAGCATTTGATGATCAATATCCAGCCTCTCTCTTTATCAAGCTTCCATATAAACAAGAAAGAGTGCAGTTAAAAGGACATGTTAAGTTATCTGAAAAGTCTAGAGCATCAACAGATTATTTTCTTGAGTTTAGGAGTGAAGAGGTACCTTTAGAAACGTTAAAAGAAACGATGACTAATATTCATTTCGATCTTGTGAAATTAAAAATCTCTTTCAACGATTTTTTTATCGATGTACAACTTAATATTGATCCACAAAAAGAAGTTTTTTCAATGGAAGACAAAATAAGAGCAGGAAACTCAGTCTTTTTAAAACTGTTAAATAACAAATTTATTTATAAAATCTTCAATAAAATTTTACCTATTAATAAAAGGGCGATAGTTTTCCAAAGTTTTCATGGAAAAAGTTATTCTTGCAACCCAAGAGCTATTTATGAAGAAATGATGCAATCAGAAGGTGACTCGTATAAATATATTTGGGTGTTGAATAACAGAAGACAAGAAATTACTTCTAATAAAAATACTATTATTGTAAAGCCTGGTTCTTTAATGTATTTTTATCATTTGGCGAGATCTAAATATTTTATAAACAATGGGAATTTTCCAGACGTATATATAAAAAGGAAGGGTACTTACCATATTCAGACTTGGCATGGTACACCGTTAAAGAAACTTGGATTTGATATAAGTCCCAATTCGCCATCGTACAAAGAAAACACTTCGAATAACTTAATGAAGAGAAATAACAGGTGGGATCTTGCTGTTTCTCCTAATACATTTACTTCTGAAGTGTATAAGAGTGCCTTTAAATACAAAAATAAAATAATTGAATCTGGTTATCCAAGAAATGATATTTTTTATCAAGAGAATAATAAAAAAATCATTGATATCAAATCGGAATTAGGAATTAAGTCAAACAAAAAAGTGATTCTGTATGCCCCGACCTGGAGAGATTATGATTTCCATAATAATAAACAAACAGAACCTTTTCAATTCAAATTTGATATTGAGCGTTTTATTGAAAAATTTGGGGACGAGTACGTCTTATTAATGAGACTCCATTATAGAGATGCATTACGTGCTCAGATTAGTAAGTATGAGGGTGCAGTTATTAATGTCTCAAATTATGATGATATTAAATATCTGTATTTGATATCCGATATACTAATTACCGATTACTCTTCTGTCATGTTTGATTTTACTAACTCAAATAAACCAATTATTTTCTTTGCTTACGACATTGTCAGGTATTCCTCTGATTTAAGAGGGTTTTATTTTAAATTCAGGGAGAATGCACCTGGACCAATAGTTACTACAGAGCAAGAGTTATTTAAGGCGATTCATAACATTAAGCAAATAGAATTTTTATATAAAGATATATATGATCAATTTAAAAATAAATATTGTAATTTTGATAATGGGAATTCCTCGAAGCTCGTAATAGAAGAAGTGTTCAGAAGGAGCGAAAAATGAAAAAATATTTTCTTGTTATGAATATATTTGGTATGGGAGGGACTGTAAGGACCGTTTTAAATACTGCAAATTATCTTGTAGACAAAGGGGAAGATATTGAAATTATTTCTTTATTTAAGAGACAAAGAAAAGAGTTTTTCTATATTGATCCTAGAATTAAAATTACGGTCTTACATGATGTGACTTCTTGGAATGGACAAAGAAAAAATATTAAAACTAAAATAGGTAATTATCTACTGAAGAAGAGACCTATATTAATTCATCGTGAAGAAGAGGCACTCCACTTTTTTTCTTTAATGTCCGATTTTAAACTCTATTCGTTTATTAAAACAATAAAAGATGGAGTTTTGATATCTACTCGACCAAGCTTCAATCTATTAATTGCAAAGTATGCAAATAAAGGTGTTTTATTAATCGGTCAAGAGCATTTGAATTTTTCAATCTACTCCAAAAATATGCAACAAGCAATGCTGAAATTTTATCCTAAATTAGACTATTTATTAACCCTAACTGATGATGATACAGCTGATTATGTGAAAATGTTTAAAAATACAAAACTTGTTGTGAAAAAACTAACTAATTCAATTCCCGATATAGGTGAACTGCAGTCACCATTAGATTCCAAAACAATTATAGCAGCAGGCCGTCTAGTCGAACAGAAAGGTTTTGACCTTTTAATCCAATCATTTAAACAAGTAATCAGGACACACCCAGATTGGAAATTGAAAATATTCGGTGTCGGGAAAGACAAGGCTTATTTAAATGAATTACTAATAAAAGAAGAACTGTTTAATCATGTGTATCTCATGGGCCCGACTGATAACATTCAAGAAGAATTATTAAAATCATCTATTTATGCTCTGAGTTCAAGATATGAAGGTTTTGGTATGGTCATAATTGAAGCAATGCAATGTGGCGTTCCAGTTGTTAGTTTCGACTGCCCAAAAGGTCCTTCTGAAATAATAGATTCATATAATGATGGAATTCTTGTAGAGAATGGTAATATAGATCAATTAGCAGAAGCGATCAATTATTTAATTGAAAATCCCCTAATTCGTAAAGAAATGGGTGCAAAAGCAAGTGAGAATGTAAAGAGATTCTCAACCAGGAACATAGGAAATAAATGGATTGATTTATTTGGAGAGATCGAGAAATCTAGTATCCACATTAGGAGTTGAATAGCTTGAATTATAAAGTTTATATGCTTATGTTCGGAGGGATCCCAGCTAAACCAACCGGATTAGCTACCTCTGTAATTAGAAGAAGTAACGTCTTTTCCAAAAATGATATTGAAAACGAAATTCTCGTCCATAACTGGTATATAGACTATGATGAAAGTATTAATTATTTACAAGATAATAATAAATTACACCCTAAATCAAAGGTTAGGTTTATGTACAATGAATTGGCTGGAGACAGTCAAAGAGACAATCGAACAATCATTAAACATAGTCCAGATGAGCTTGGGTGGGTAGCTGAAAAAGATGCTGACAAAGATAATGTTTATAGGTGTTTTAAAGATGGGCTTTATTTGAAATTTAAATGGTATGCGGAGGAAGGACACTTGAAATTTATTGATTACCTACTTCCTAATTTCACCAGAGAGAAAAGAGAGTGGTATGATAGTAAAGGATATGTTAGAAAGATTGAGTACATGGACTACTCAACAAACACTCCAGCTAGAATCACATATATTAACAAAAAAGGGAAATGTTATTTAAGTATATCAAAAAATCCAAAGAATAATAAAATAATTCAAATTCATTTGTTTGATGAATTAGGGGGTATAAAGGGGAAATTTTCAAATGAACTTGATCTAGTTGAGTATTGGTTAGAGAACTACGTTTTAACTATGTCAACTTCATTTCAATATTTAATTTCAGAGTATGCAGTTAATAGACCTCAACTACAGCGCCTTGAAAATAAAACTGCAAATTTAAAAGTGATTTATACAATACATAGTTCTCATCTAGGTTTCCCGCATACTTTTGGAAGTGCAATTCGAAATGATTTAAGGGACTTTTTTAATCATCTCCATGAATATAGTGGTGTTGTTTTCTTAACTGAAGAACAGAAGCAAGATATTATTCGTGAATTTGGTGAAAGTAAAAAATACTATGCGATTCCTCATCACGCCCCAATTATTGATAAATCACACATAACTCGTGATCCATATAAAGTTGTCACAGTTGGGAGATTTGAAAAAATAAAAAACCAGGATCATGTTATAAAAGCATTTCAGAGAGTGATAAAAAAAGTTCCTCAAGCTCGCCTTGAGTTATATGGAAGAGGTTCGCAAGAGGAATATTTAAGATCTTTAATTAATGAATTGAATTTACAAAACTATGTTACGATAAAAGGTTTTTCTGATGATGTCTACAATGTTTTTTATCAATCTTCAATCTCTATTGTCCCATCTGATTATGAAGGTATCTGCCTATCTCTTATGGAAAGCATGTCAGCGGGATGTGTGCCTATCTCTTATGACTTTAAGTATGGACCCAAGGATGTTGTACAAAATGGACTTGATGGTTTAATCGTGCAGAAAGGAAATATTGAAGTATTATCTGAAGCAATTATTGATTTGTTATTGAATAGTGAAAAAAGAGAGGCTATGTCGAGCGAGGCTATTAAGATTGTAGAGAGATTTAGTGAAGAAAGACTAGCTCAAGAATGGAAAGAACTTTTTGAAACGATTAGATAAAGATTATAAAAACAGGCTGTTAAATTCAGATTTAACAGCCTGTTTTATTGTTAAAATAAATGATTACAATCTTACAAATGATCCTCTTTCAAAATACGCAAAAGTGATTCAGAGTTTGTTTGGAGCGGTGCGTATAATTTTAATTGATACAGCATGCCTTTTACGATGACTTGTCTTGGTTTTTGTTTGTTTAATTCATTTTCTAAAATGCCAAGCGCTTCAAATAAATCTGGCTCATCTTTCACGTCATAGTGTGCTTCAGCCTGCTCTCTTAATTCTTTTAAAAGAGATTCTGTCAGCGGGTCGAATGACCGTTCGTAAATAGGACCAAACCAATCGCTCGCTTGATCTACAGATATGAGCGGGATATCATTTCGCTCCATCATACCGCCCATCAAATCATCGATACGGTGAATCATCGTTGCAGCTAGCTCCTCAGCCTCCAGCTGAAAATCATATAAAATCGCAAGCTCGAAATAAACATGGCTCATGCCCTCAATCGTCAAACAAAGATCAGCCATATAAGGAATCGCCGCATCTCCATATACCAGCTTAATGTTATCAATGTGAAGCTGAATGGTGGCAAGTCTGATTTGTTTTGCGAGCTGCTGCGTTTCTTCATTCATTGGCAGTGCTCGATCGCTCAGCTGCATTTTAATAAAATCCTTTTGCTGCAAAATATTATCGTAGTAGACAGTGAGCTGTTTGCGGTAGGCTTCCTTTGGTGTGCCGCCCTCTGTTTGAACCTCATGAATCCGGGTAAATACCTTATCATAATAGTAGTGCAAGATTGAAATGAGCAGTGCTTCCTTTGATTTGAAATAAAGATAAAAAGCACCCTTTGACATGTGGCATTCATCCGCAATTTCCTGAACAGACGTTGTATTGTAGCCTTTGCTGGCAAACAATTTCATGCCGGCCTCAATGATCATTTTTTCTTTCTTTTTCAATATGAATGTCATCCTTTCTTACCGAGAGACAAATGTCTTAGGAAACGTGCGCAAAGAGATGTGACTTATCGGTCATAAACGACGAAAGTTTTCAAAAATTAATCAGATTGTAACTTGTTTTTTACAGTGTAATTCTTTATATTATAAAGTAAGGTGACCAACTGGTCAAAAAATGTGAAAGGATGATGTTCCATGAGAGAAATCGATGATATGATGAGACGCTTGCGAACAAAAGGAATACAAGTAGAAAAAGTCAAAATGCCGAAAGAGACAACCATTGAAAAGAAATGGATGTATCAAGCTGGCAAGAAAATCAAAGCCACATACCGTGATTTCAATGGGTATTCATTCATCTAAAAAAGACTGCGGTCAAAAACCTACAGTCTCTTCTTTGGAACCGTGATCGTATAACGTACACCTAGATCATCATTTTCAATTGATATAGACGCTTGATGCATGGAGAGAATTTTTTTGACAATGCTTAATCCAATACCGAATTCGCCCTTTTTTCCCTTACTAAAAGGTTCGTATAGGTTGGATAGCATATGTTCTTCAATGTGAGGACCGTCATTACGAATGACAATGCATATTTGATCCTCTTCCTGTTTCATTTGGATATCAATTTTACTTTTTGCGTAGCGGAGTTGATTTTCTAGTACATTCTCAAATAATTTGCTCCATTGTTCTGGATCGCCTTCAAGAGCAGCCTCATCATCTAAGTCCACGTTCCACTGCAATTCATTTTTCGACCAGCGTATTCGGTCGACCACTTCCAGCATCGTATTACTGAGTAGGAAGGAAGCATGTGCGGGGTGTTGTTTTGATAAATAATCAAGCTTTGTTAAGTACAGCAAATCCTTGATTTTCTTCTCAAGTTTTTCCGCTTCACCTTCAATGACTTCCACCGTTTGTTCAAGATCTCCCTTAGGAAAAATACCATCTTTAATCGACTGCGTATAGCCGCGGATGACCATGACAGGTGTCTTTAAGTCATGTGATATATTTTGCAAAAGAGTCCGTTCTGTTTCATCCTTTTGAATGAGCTTTTGTCTCATTTCTTCAATGGTATGACCAAGCTTCCCGATCTCATCTTGCCGGTCAACGATGACAGGGTCGTCCCAGTCCTCTTGCGCAATCCGCTTCACGTGCTTTTCAAATGCAACGATTGGACGGGATAAGTAGCGGGCAAGCCAAATCGATGGAATCCAGCTTAATAAAATAACGGTGCCCAGGATAAATATCAGCTGTTTAAACAGCGTAAAGGACAGGTCGTCTCGATAAGAGTCTGGTGCATAGGACAGAAGAATATATTGTGTATTGTCTGTTGATACTTTTTTGATGACAAAAAAGATGTGCTGGCCATTCACCTCTTCAGAATAGCGTTTCGTTGCGCTTTTTTGTTTTTTCACAAAGGCTTGGATTTTCTCAATAAAGGCGTGCGGGAAAAACTGCGTCATTTGGTTTAATTCATCTGACGGAATCAGAATGTGCTGCACCGAGCGGTTTTCCGGTGTCGACTTTGGCGAGCCGTCTCGGTTCAACGGATATTCTGTGAGCACCTGCTGTTCATTTTCGATATTTTTATAAATTTCATTCGTGAAAAAGTTTCGTAATGTGTTGGAAAATAGGATGATCAGGACAATCGAGATCGTGAGCAAAATACCAGAGATGACGACCCAAATTTGAAAAGCGAGCGGTTTGTTCTTCATCCTTTTAGCATCCTATAGCCAAATCCATAGATGGTCTCGACCTTTAAGTCGGGCATTTTTTTGCGTAGCCGTCTGACAAGGTCATCGACCACACGATCTGTTCCGAAGTAATCGTGTCCCCAAATTTTGACGAGGATATCTTCACGAGAAAAAGCATGTCCCTGATGATGTGTAAATAAAAGCAGCAAGTCAAATTCCTTAGAAGTTAAGTTAATCAGCTGATCTCCTTCATACACCTCTCTTACATCCTCATGAATGACATAGGAGGAGACGGGTGTGACGCTTTTCTGCTGCGGAGTATCGCTATTTTTGTACACAAGCTCAAGCAGCTTTTGCACCCGAATGATCAGCTCGCGCGGAAGAAATGGCTTCGCAATATAATCACTGCTTCCCAGCTCTAAGCCGAGGACACGGTCGATATCTGCATCGCGTGCCGAAATGAAAATGACCGGTACGTCAGGTGATGCGGCTTTGATTTCTTTAATGAGTGTGTAGCCATCTGTATCAGGCAGCATGATATCTAAAATCCATAGATGCGGCGGCTTGTTCATTGCCCGGCGTGCCGCTTCTCCGGTTAAAAAAGAGGAGACATTCCAATTTTCACTTTCTAAATATTTGGTTAAAAGTTCGTTTAAGTTTTGTTCATCTTCCACTAAATAAATGGTGTACGACAAAGTCTTCCACATCCTCTCAACGTCATTATAACGGGATACAAAGGCGGCATGTCAACAATCACATGCTTTTTTCACAATTTCACATATTCTTCTCATCATTATCCCATAATGTTTGTTTATGATAAGCTCAAGGGAAAAAAGGGCATAGACAAAAGGTAGATAAATAGGTGCTTTTCACGAATGTGCGCACCTTGCTTTTTTTCTATCAATAAGTATTATATAATTTGACATATTGTCATGAAGTATCTTCAATGATATTGCCATTAAGAGGACATGAGTCCTATCTAAACATATGAATCAAGCAGTCATGAACACGATGTAAAGGAGTGCAAGCGATGGATTTCCGAAGAGAAGATGAAGAGAAGAAGATGAATCATCAAGAAGATGTGCATCAAGAGAATGAGAAACAAATAGACGAACCAGAAAAAGAAAAGGAACTCGTTTATCAACCTCATGAAAACGAAGCATCTGCCACTCAGGAGAGTGTGACAAACCATTCTCCTCAAATGGAGGATGACCGTGCGTCGAAAAAGGAGAAAAAGCGGAAAGCGGCATGGCTCAGTCCGATCCTTGGAGGGATTATTGGCGGAGGCCTTGTGCTTGGCATTACACCGCTTTTGCCGCAGTCACAGGACACAGCTGCAAACACACAAACGCAAACAGCTTCAAGTGAGCCGGCAGCTTCTGATAATTTCTCAACAAAACAAATCACCAATGCCACGAATGTCGCTGATATGGTAGAAGATTTAGAGCCAACCATTGTAGGAGTCTCAAACTATCAATCTACACAAAATTCGTTTGGCCTTAGCGGTGACTCAACAGAAGCTGAAGCTGGAACGGGTTCTGGTGTCGTCTTTAAAAAAGATGGCAAAAAAGCGTACATTATTACAAATAACCACGTAGTCGAGGGTGCCAATAAACTGAAGGTCACACTTTATGATGGGAAAACAAAAGACGCAAAGCTGGTCGGCAATGATGTGATGACAGATTTAGCTGTTGTTGAAATCAATGCAGACGGCATTGATAAAGTGGCGAGCTTTGGTGATTCTTCTAAGCTCCGTGCTGGAGACAAAGTGATCGCAATTGGGAACCCGCTCGGTGCACAGTTCTCTGGTACTGTGACAGAAGGGATTATTAGTGGTCTTGATCGTACAGTTGAAGCGAACACATCATCTGGTACGGTGGAAATGAATGTACTGCAAACAGATGCAGCGATTAACCCCGGGAACAGCGGGGGACCGCTTATCAATACAGATGGTCAAGTGATTGGCATCAACAGTTTAAAAATTAGCGAAAGCGGTGTGGAATCACTTGGCTTTGCGATTCCAAGTAACGATGTCAAACCGATTGTAGATGAGCTGTTGAAAAATGGAAAGGTTGAACGTCCTTACCTTGGCGTACAAATGATTGACCTTGAGCAAGTGCCTGAAACGTATCAAGAAAATACGCTCGGCTTATTTGATAAACAAATCGGCAAAGGGATTTATGTAAAAGATGTATCAAAAGGATCACCTGCACAAAAAGCAGGCTTGAAATCTGGAGATGTCATCATCAAATTCAAAGGGAAAAACGTGGCAAACAGCTCTCAGCTGAAAGAAATTTTGTACAAAGAAACAAAAGTCGGCGATAAAACGACAATGACTGTCATTCGTGAAGGGAAAAATAAAAATCTAGACATTACCCTTGGACAGTCTGAAACCGAATAAATGAAAAAACAGGTGGACGTTAAAGGTCTACCTGTTTTTTTATGCTTATTTTTTTGAAGAGAGTGTACGTAATATGATCTTTTCCCACATGCTCCAAGGCAAGAGCTGCTTTGCTGTGAATGAAAGTCGCACCCCTTTCCCAATCGGATATCTCAACTTTTTCAGCCGTTTCTTCTCGGCTAATCGAATCACAAGCTCTGCGACTTCACGCGGGTCACCGTAGTTGGTTTTCTGGGCATTGATATAAACCATCATCTTTTGATAGATGCTTGTGTATTTCGATCCTTCCTCTGGCTGCAACATGTGCTCGTTCATAGACGTGTTCCAAATATTTGTTTGGAAAGAGCCTGGCTCGATCAAGGCTGCCTGTATACCGAACGAGGCCAGTTCAATGCGCAAGCTCTCTGTATAGCCCTCCAAAGCAAACTTGGAGGATACATATGGAGAAAGTGCGGGCATTCCCATTAATCCGCTGATGCTGCTCATATTGAATATCTTTGCACCATTTGTCATAAACGGAAGGACGGCTTGTGTCATTTCCATGACTCCGAAGACGTTTACATCAAATTGCTGGCGGTACGTGTCAACAGGAACCTCTTCAGCAAAACCCGCATAGGCTGTTCCCGCATTGTTGACAAGCAAGGTAATGGGGGCGTAAGCATGTAGCTTTTTCTGAAATGCTTGAATCGACTGCATATCTGTCACATCTAATGCTTCAATATGTATCGCTTCGGATAAAGAGGCTTGCTTGATCTCTTCGGCAAGCTTTTTCGCATTGGCTTCCTGCCTGACCCCTGCAATCACTGTATAGCCTTGCTTGGCGAGACCTATCGTGATGAGCTTGCCAAAGCCGCTATTGGCGCCAGTTACAATGGCTGTTCTTTTCATCATCTCGTTCTCCTTTTTGTTTCAATCTACCATAGTCCGCTGTTTTATTGAATAACGAAAAGCAGGATGGAGAAGAATAAAAAGCGATGATAAGAAATAGGAGGAAGCACATGATGTGTTGGAAGAAGGCGGGACAAATAGGAGTGCTGCTTTTTATGCTGTCTGGCTGCCAATCAATCGAACCGCTGCAGCAAACAAAGGAAGCAGAAGCAGAGAGTCTCTCAGCGGTTCAAATGAAGGAACTTCCATTTGAGCATCTCCACCTGCATGTTCAATACGGGCAGAAAAGCGAATTATACGAAGCCACCTATCGTCAGGCGAAAGGCAAAGAAGAAGCACTTATCCGTGATCATATGAACGGTGTCCGCTATGAAGGTGAAGAAGCATTACGCGAGATGAAGATGAAGCTAAATGATATGTCTATTCCTAGTGAGAAGCTCAATGATGCGTATGTAAATGAGCTATTAGCCGCTTTTAATCTAGACGATGATTATCAGCGGATTCAGGTCGATATTAAGCTTGAAGGTGGGACCAAACGTACATTCCAAAAGAAGAAGTAAAACGAGACTTTCTCATTTTTTAATTGAAAATGATTTTCAAGATCACTTAAATCTGATACACTAAATTGAGATAAGTGATCTTTTCCGTCTATACATAGACGATATTTCATATAAAAAATTTGCATGAGAAAAGGAGCGTTTGAGCGGAATGAGTGCCATTTCTACTGAAGGTTTAAGCTTAGGCTACGGAGAAACAATGATCATAGATGAACTAAATGTATCAATCCCTAAGGGTGAAATCACAGTATTTATTGGCAGCAATGGATGCGGTAAATCCACGCTACTTCGCTCTTTGGCCCGTCTCATGAAGCCAATGGGTGGTTCTGTCCTGCTTGAAGGTCATTCCATTGCCAAATTACCAACAAAGGAAGTAGCGAAACAGCTCGCCATTCTTCCGCAAGGACCAGAAGCGCCAGAAGGATTGACGGTGCATCAATTAGTGAAGCAAGGCAGATATCCTTATCAAAATTGGCTGAAGCAGTGGTCGAAGCAAGACGAGGAAGCGGTGAATCGCGCACTGAAGTCAACAAAGATGGAAGACCTCGCTGATCGAACAGTCGATTCATTATCAGGTGGACAAAGGCAGCGTGCATGGATTGCGATGACGTTAGCGCAGGAGACGGATATCATCTTGTTAGATGAGCCGACGACTTATTTAGACATGACGCATCAAATTGAAATTCTAGACCTTCTGTTTGACTTAAATGAAAAAGAGCAGCGCACGATTGTCATGGTTCTTCATGACCTGAATCTCGCATGTAGATATGCTCATCACCTTGTAGCGATTAAAGACAAGACGATTTATGCAGAAGGAAGACCAGAAACAGTCATTAATTGCGATCTTGTGAAAAATGTCTTTGATATGAACTGCCAAGTGACGACAGATCCTTTATTTGGAACACCATTATGTATTCCGCACGGTAGAGGACGCTGTATTGTACAGCAAGCGCAAGCGGAGACATTTCTTGCTGCAAGATAATCGTAAGTCAAAAGCCTGACATCTGTTACGCACAGAGTCAGGCTTTTTTCTTAAAAAGGGAGCGGAAACTCAATGGGAAATGAATTAGATGAAAAGCTTGAGGGCTTGCTTGATAAATATACAGAGCTGCTGCTTGGTGAATCAACAGACGCGCTGAAACAAGATGTGAAACAGTGGGTGATTTATTCTCATATTGCAAAAAGCATGCCGCCTCTAGCAAAGCACTTTAATGAAACGTATCCAGAGGCGAAGGAAGAAATCAAAGAAACAATTCAGCGGATCAAACAAATGAACGAAGCTCATCGAGCCAATCAAGACCGTTAAAAAACTGCCAGCACTACACTGGCAGTTTTTCTTTATGACATCTGTGATGGTCCGTATGGAGATTGATCTGTCAGTGTTTGCTGGAATTTCTGGTGTGCCTGCTGGAGTTTTTGCTGTTCAGCGGCTTCAACAGAATACCAGCCATATCGGAACATGACATCATATAAATGTCTTTGTGTTTTCTGAGTTTCTAGCGCAATTCGCTGAATATCCTGGTAAAGAGATTCATGACTGAATTCATTGAGCGCTGTGTTGTAACCGCTTGTCATATATTTTTCAGTCGACAAAAGGTCTGTGACAAAATCACGATCATTCATGTTTGTTGTCGTGGGAACCGGAGTTTGTGGATTCCCGATTTTTTGTTGGTTTTGTTGTTCCATGTTTTTTCCTCCTATTGCATAAAGCCAGTAGACTGGCCTTGCCCTGAGCTGCCTAAATGCTGAAGAATTTGTGTGTAGTGCTGATGATGCATTTGGCCCACTTGATTTAATTCTTGTTTCAACGTCTGGTCTTGGCAGTGCTCGGCCATAAAGTGAGCCTTTTTCATAGCGATCAAGTTCCAATTCAGCATATCCTCTAAGTACAAGGAATCTTTCACTGAAATGACTTGCGGGGGCATATTCATTTGCTGATTGTTCAAGATGTGTTCCTCCTTACGATTTTGTTTCCTTACTGATTCTTTTTATATTGCTGATTTTGACTGGTCTTTTTACCGCCTAGGTCTGCTTCCTGTGATGGACCTGCGTTTCCTTTTACACTTGCAGCACTTACGCCTGCTTTCGATGGGTTTTTCTTCAAACGAGACATGTGGACATCACCTCCATTCTTACAATGCCCTCTCATCTTTAATTCATACGCCGCAAAGTAAGGCACATCAGAATGTGTAAATTTTTGAAATCCGCTCTTGAACTGTTTCGGAAAATCTTTTAAGATAAAGAAAGAGGCATTGCTTTTTTTTGGACAAAAAATGAATGACTGTTCATTCAAAATGTTTAGGGGGATATTTATGGGCAAACATATTCGCAAGGCGGCTGTCATTGGTTCAGGTGTCATGGGCTCAGGCATTGCTGCGCATCTAGCCAATATCGGGATACCAGTAACATTGCTAGATATTGTGCCAAACGAACTGACAAAGGAAGAAACGGCGAAAAAGAGAACGCTTGATCACCCTAGTGTTCGGAATAGATTAAGTCAAGAAGCGATGAAAAAATTGTTAAAGCAAAAGCCAGCACCTCTTACATCAGCAAAAAACCTATCATACATCACACCGGGAAATCTCACAGATCACCTTTCCTTATTACATGATGCTGACTGGATCATTGAAGTCGTCACTGAAAAACTCAGCATCAAACAACACGTATTCTCTCTCATCGACGAACACCGCAAAGAAGGCAGCATCGTATCAAGTAACACATCCGGTATTTCGGTTGAAAAAATGGCAGAAGGCCGATCAGATGATTTTAAACGCCACTTTTTAGGCACACACTTTTTTAACCCAGCCCGTTATTTAAAGCTTTTAGAAATCATTCCTATTCAAGAAACAGATCCAGAAGTACTCCAATTTATGAAAACGTTTGGCGAGGATGTACTTGGTAAAGGCGTCGTTGAAGCGAAAGATACGCCGAACTTTATTGCCAATCGTATTGGTACTTATGGACTCCTTGTGACAGTGCGTGAAATGCTTGAAAACAAATACACCATTGGAGAGGTGGATTCGGTCACAGGACCCCTCATTGGAAGACCGAAAAGTGCGACCTTCCGTACACTTGATGTCGTAGGGCTCGACACGTTTTCCCATGTAGCTCGCAACGTATATGACCAAGTAGAAGGAAAGGAAAAAGATATTTTCCAGCTGCCTGAGTTTATTGAAACAATGCTTGAAAAAGGATGGATTGGCAGCAAGGCAGGGCAAGGATTTTATCAAAAAAATGGAAAGGCCATTTTAGAACTTGATCCTGTGACGCTCACGTATGGAGAACGAACGAAGCTTAAAGATCCAGGCATTGAGATGGCGAAGCAGCAAAAAGGGACGAAAGCGAAATTGAAAGCGCTTATTTATCAAGATGGCCGTGCAGGACAATTGCTTTGGAACATGACGGCACCTGTGCTCCTTTATTCAGCTCAGTTAAAAGGCGAAATTGCGGATGATATTCAGTCCGTCGATAACGCAATGAAATGGGGATTTGGCTGGCAGCACGGTCCATTTGAGCTCTGGGATGCAATCGGTGTGAAAAAAGCAGCCGAGCGCATGGAAGCAGAAGGTCACAGCATCCCGCAGTGGGTGCAAGACATGCTGTCAGAAGGACACGACACATTCTATCAAGAGAATGCTGATGGAGAGCGTGCGTTTTATCACAATGGGGCTTATGAACAGGAAAAAGGAAACGAAAAGAATATTTCTTTAGCGAAATTGAAAAAGAAGCAGGGCGTGATTTTTAAAAATTCTGGTGCGAGCTTGATTGATATCGGTGATGATGTCGTCTTGCTCGAATTTCACTCCAAAAGCAATGCCATTGGACTAGATGTCATTGACATGATCAATCGCGCTGTCGATGAGGTGGAACAGAATTATAGAGGGCTTGTCATCGGAAACCAAGGGAAGAACTTCTGTGTTGGTGCCAACCTTGCTCTGATTTTAATGGAAGCTCAGGACGATAATTTCTTTGAAATTGACTTTGTGATCCGCCGCTTCCAGCAGGCAATGATGAAGGTGAAATATAGCGACCGTCCAGTCGTTGCTGCACCGTTTGGTATGACACTCGGAGGCGGAACAGAGGTTTGTCTGCCGGCAGCAGCTATTCAGGCGTCTAGCGAATCATACATGGGTCTTGTCGAGGCTGGAGTTGGACTGATTCCGGGCGGTGGTGGAAACAAAGAATTATACCTTCGCCATCTGCAAGGGTCAGCTAAGCCGACGCAGACCGCTATACAAGATGCCACGCTGAAAACATTTGAAACGATAGCAATGGCTAAAGTATCTACTTCGGCTGAGGAAGCGCGGGATATGAACATGCTCCGCGTGAGTGACCGAATCAGTATGAACGGGGACCACCTGATCTATGATGCGAAACAACTGGTGCTCTCTCTTGATGAAGCGGGTTATCGTGCACCGCTCAAGCAGAAGGTGCCCGTCATGGGAGAAACAGGCTATGCAGCAATGATATTGGCTGCTGAAAATATGAGACTGTCTGGATACATTTCAGAGCATGACATGACCATTGTCAAAAAATTAGCTCATGTCATTTCCGGCGGGAAACTGCCATTTGGAACAGAGGTAGAGGAGCAATACTTATTAGAGCTTGAAAGGGAAGCCTTTTTAAGTCTTGTAGGAGAAGTGAAATCACAGGCACGCATGCAGCACATGCTCGTCAAAGGAAAACCTTTACGTAACTAAGGGGGAGTCAAAATGAGAGAAGCAGTCATTGTCGCTGGCGCGAGAACACCAGTAGGGAAGGCGAAAAAAGGATCGTTAAAACATGTTCGGCCTGATGATATGGGCGCATTGTGTGTAAAAGAAACATTAAAGCGTGCCGGTAATTACGACGGACAGATAGATGATTTGATCATCGGGTGTGCAACACCAGAAGCAGAGCAGGGGTTAAATGTGGCTCGGAATATTGGGGCGTTAGCAGGGCTTCCGTATACAGTACCTGCCATCACCATCAACCGCTACTGCTCATCTGGTCTTCAGTCAATCGCTTATGCGGGTGAACGGATTATGCTCGGCCAGGCAGAAACGATCTTAGCCGGAGGAGTCGAATCGATGTCACAGGTGCCGATGATGGGTCATTCCATTCGTCCGAATGCTCAATTGGCAGAGCAAGCGCCTGAATATTATATGAGCATGGGCCACACGGCAGAGCAAGTGGCGCAAAAATATCAGGTCACACGTCAAGATCAGGACGCCTTTGCGGTAAGAAGTCATCAAAAGGCAGCCAAAGCATTGCAAGAAGGGAAATTTTCAGATGAAATCGTATCCGTTGATGTAACAGAGCGGCGGGTAGGAGAGCAATATCAATTAGAAGAGCATTCATTCACCTTCTCACAGGATGAAGGCGTGAGAGCGGGCACAACGGAGGAGATTCTTTCCACTTTGCGTCCGGCTTTCTCAACAAAAGGCACGGTGACCGCAGGGAACTCTTCTCAAACAAGTGACGGCGCTGCGTGTGTGATGATGATGGATCGTGAGAAAGCATCCTCACTTTCCCTTCAGCCGCTCGCCAAGTTCCGGGCGTTTGCTGTTGGCGGCGTACCGCCTGAGGTGATGGGAATCGGTCCAATTGAAGCCATTCCGCGTGCGCTGAAAATCGCTGGACTTGAGCTGAAGGATATCGGGCTGTTTGAATTAAACGAAGCGTTTGCCTCTCAGGCAATTCAAGTCATTCGTCATTTAGGGATCGATGAAGAGAAAGTGAATGTCAATGGCGGGGCAATCGCGCTAGGGCATCCGCTCGGCTGTACAGGAACGAAACTTACACTGTCACTCATTCATGAAATGAAACGGCGAAACGAGCAATTTGGCATCGTCACAATGTGTATCGGCGGGGGCATGGGAGCAGCAGGAATTTTTGAATTGATCTAAAGGGGGAAATCAGGATGAAAGCAATGGAAGATGTAAAAAAGGGTGGAAGCTTCTTAATTGATGAGACGAATTATGAGCATATCTTTACACCAGAGGATTTCTCTGATGAGCATCAAATGATTGGAAAGACAACAGAGGATTATATTTTACAAGACGTTGTTCCGTATATAGATCAAATTGAACATCATGAATTCGAGCATTCCGTCAGGCTTCTCAAAAAGGCTGGAGAGCTTGGACTTCTAGGAGCTGATGTGCCTGAAGAATTCGGCGGACTCGGATTAGATAAAATCAGTTCAGCCATCATTACCGAGAAATTCTCCAGAGCAGGGAGTTTCTCACTTTCCTATGGCGCCCATGTCGGCATTGGATCTCTGCCAATCGTGCTGTTTGGAAATCAAGCGCAAAAGGAAGCATACCTGCCTGGACTCGCTTCTGGAGAAACGATTGCGGCGTACGCCCTAACTGAGCCAGGATCAGGCTCTGACGCTCTTGGAGCAAAAACGACTGCAGTCCTGAATGAAGCTGGAACCCATTATGTGCTTAATGGGGAAAAACAATGGATTACAAACTCCGCATTTGCCGACGTCTTTGTCGTATATGCGAAGATTGATGGTGAACACTTCTCTGCTTTTATCGTAGAAAAGGATTTTCCAGGTGTCAAAACTGGACCTGAAGAGAAAAAGATGGGCATTAAAGGGTCCTCGACGAGAACGTTAATTCTTGAAGATGCTCAAGTGCCGAAGGAGAATTTACTAGGTGAAGCTGGCAGAGGTCATGTCATTGCCTTTAACATTTTGAATATCGGACGCTACAAGCTGGCTGTCGGGACAATTGGTGCGTCAAAACGTGTCATTCAATTATCGGCAGAATATGCAAACCAGCGTAAGCAGTTCCAAACACCAATTTCTCGATTCAGCTTAATTGGTGAAAAAGTAGCCAACATGTCGACAAAGCTCTATGCGATGGAAAGTGCTGTTTACCGCACAGTCGGATTATTTGAACAGCGCATGGGTCTATTAAGTGAAGAAGAGCAAAAGGACGGCAAACAAATTGCCCAGTCCATTGCAGAATATGCGATTGAATGCTCTCTTTGTAAAGTGCTTGGCTCTGAAACTTTAGATTATATTGCAGATGAAGGCGTGCAGATTCACGGCGGATATGGATTCATGCAAGAATACGAGGTCGAAAGAGCCTATCGTGACTCGCGGATTAACCGTATTTTTGAAGGGACAAACGAAATCAACCGTCTGCTTGTACCAGGCACATTCCTGAAGAAAGCGATGAAAGGGGAGCTTCCGCTGCTTCAAAAAGCGCAAACCTTACAGGAAGAGCTCATGATGATGATGCCGGAAGAGCCGGGTGATCAGCCGCTTGATCAAGAAAAATATTTACTCGCCCATGCGAAAAAGATCGCCCTTATGGTATCTGGTATGGCAGCGATGAAGTATGGAAAAGCTTTAGACAAAGAGCAAGAAATCCTTGTGAACATAGCGGATATCGTCAATGAAATTTTTGCTGCTGAATCGGCGATTCTGCGTACCGAAAAGGCAATCGCTTCATCAGGGCTAGAAAAGTACGCTCAAAAGCTTGCCTACACACAAATTTTCACGCAGGAAGCCTTCTTAAAAATTGAAGCCCATGCAAAAGAATCCTTGATCGCGATGGAAGAAGGAGATTCACTCCGCATGAGTCTGTCAGCTCTTCGCAAACTGACAAGATTCACCCCGATCAATGTCATCGCCAAAAAGCGCGAAGTGGCGAAACGAATCTTTGAAGCAGAGAAATATATCGTATAAGGACAGCTTAAAAGGTGCGGAGTGATATCCGCACCTTTTTGTAAGCATACATTTAGGTTTTTAAAATATTTTGTGATAAAATGTTCTCACAATTTGCAGGAGGTGAAAATGGTGGCTTTAGATTTTTATGAATACCCATCTTGCGGTACATGCCGAAAAGCAAAAAAATGGCTGGAAGAACACAATAAAGACATCAACAGCATACATATCGTCGAAGAGACGCCTGATAAAGAAACATTAAAAGCCCTTTACGAAAAAAGCGGCTTAGAGCTGAAGAAGTTCTTTAATACAAGCGGACAGAAATACCGGGAGCTACAGCTGAAAGATCAACTTCCTGCAATGTCAGAGGACGAGCAGCTAGAATTACTCGCGTCTAACGGAATGCTGATCAAGCGTCCGATTACAACAGACGGTAAACGAGTCACAGTTGGATTTAATGAAGATACATTTAAAAGCGTCTGGAAATGATGTAACTTTCATTCAGATTGTGGTATCTTCAATATAGATTGAAAGAAAAGACTGGAGGGGTATTGAATGAGCACACCAAAAGATTTACGTTATTCAGAAGAACATGAATGGGTCAAAGTAGAAGGAGATAAGGTGCGTATCGGTATTACGCATTTTGCTCAATCTGAGCTAGGCGATATCGTGTTCGTTGAGCTTCCTGAAGTAGGAGACAAAATTACAGCGGACGAGCCTTTCGGAAGTGTAGAATCAGTGAAAACAGTTTCTGAGCTTTACGCACCGATCAACGGCACAATCGTCGAAGTGAACGATGAGCTGGATGACAGCCCTGAATTCGTCAACGACTCTCCATACGAAAAAGCATGGATGATCGTGGTAGAGCCAGCTGATACATCTGAAATTGAGAACTTGATGACTGCTGAGCAATATGAAGAAATGACAAAAGAAGACTAATTCACGTGAAATTGGACACTCTACCTTTATGGGGGGGTGTCCAATTTGTCTTTTCAAAAAGAACAGGTGGATATAACAGATCATGTCACTGGCCGATTCAAAGAAAGCGGCATGGTGCTGTATCATCAAAATGAAGAGATTGGCACGATGATTAGTGAAAACCAATATGAGTTAAAATCAGGTTATTCCTATGATCAAAATCGTTTTTATCGTCTGACGGATACATTGACCCACGGGACAGAAAAATATGTAGACTGTGATGATGAAAATGGCTGGTGCTAATCACAGATAAGGCTGCAGTGAGCATAAGCTGCAGTCTTTTTAGTGCAAGTGCCCAATCTTTACAACCTCGATGAAAGATTGTAATCTAAGGGAGAAGTGAACAATGTCAAAAGGGCCGGGTGATCGTGTTGAATGTAGAGGTAGAAAAGGTCATCATTGTAGAAGGTAAAACAGACAAACAAAAGCTAAAAGAAGTCATAAGTGAACCTGTTACCATCATTTGCACCAATGGCACGATCAGTACATCGAAGCTGGATCAGCTTGTAGACGAATTATTAGGGAAAGACGTTTACATATTAGCAGACAGTGACGATGCAGGCGACAAACTGCGGAAGCAATTTCGAAAAGAATTCCCTGAAGCACTTCATCTTTTTGTCGACAGAACATACCGCGAAGTGGCCGCTTCACCGTCAGCCCACATTGCATCTATCCTATTAGCTGCAAACATTGATGTTCATTCGAAATATTTATGAGGGTGGACGTATATGAAAGAGATTGAAGAACACGAATTCAAGGAAATAAAGGACGATTTATTTCTTTTATACTTATATACACCGTTTTGCGGGACATGTCAGCTGGCAAAGAAAATGCTGACAGTCGTAGACACCATGCAGCCGGATGTACCATTTTATGAAAACAATTTAAACTACTCACCAGGCTTTGCAAAAGCTTTTGAGATCGAAAGCGTTCCTTGCTTTCTACTGTTTAAAAAAGGTGAGCTGGTGCAAAAAGGCTATGCCTTTCACTCCGTTCCATATCTTCATGAAATGATTGAAACCGCTAAATAAAGCGGTTTTTTGTCATATTTCAAGCAATTCGTCTGAAAATTTGTCGAGTTATTTATAAAGGACAAGCCAATGTTTGTAGAGAAATGTTATGTATAACCAAATGACAGGGAGGTTATACATGTGGAAAATGTGAAAACCCATGGGAACACAGGGCAGCGTTTATTATTAAAACCGCTGCTCTCATCATCATCCTTGAAGATTACATTTGAGGCGGAAACTGACTCTTGTACATTGATTGTGGATGAACGTGGTGAAGTGAAGAAACTGCCTGCAATTGAGTTATCGGATCTCATCTTTTATGGTGAGAGAAAAGAAATACTTCAATTATTAGATGGAGATATGTCCTTACAGCAGTTAATTAGCAGAGGACAAGTGAAGGTAAAAGGATCATTCCGTGCGCTCCTAAGACTAGAGGCTGTGCTTTGGCTGACGAACGGTTTTTTTCGAAAAATGATAACGTAGTCGTTTACTTGGAAATTAGCGATTTACAGCGTTGACATATCTCGGGTAGCATGATATTCTACGTTAGTAAAAACATGAACATCACATAAAACAACATATTTTCTCTTATTAAGAGAGGTGGAGGGACGTGCCCTATGAAACCCGGCAACCGTCAGCATAGCTGAAATTGGTGCCAATTCACTCAAAGCCGCAATGCTTTGAAAGATGAGAGAAAGGCGTATTGAACATAAAAGGCCTTTCTGCTTGCGTTGCAGTTAGGTCTTTTTTACTGAACTGGTGTCAGGCTAGAGGCATGACAGCAGAAGAATAAATAACGTATGTGATGGCAACCTATAGATTCAGCAAGAAAGCAGGTGAACAGACTGTGATCCATTTACAGAATGTATCAAAAACGTACCACTCTAAAAGCGGAAATGTTGATGCCGTGAAAGACGTTAACTTGGATATCGATAAAGGTGAAATATTCGGAATTATCGGGTATAGCGGTGCCGGAAAAAGCTCGCTTATTCGCCTATTAAACGGTCTGGAGCTGCCAACAGCAGGAATTGTTGAAGTGGCAGGCAACCGGATCAATGAAGTATCGAATGCGAAACTTCGGAAAGCAAGACAAGAAATCAGTATGATCTTCCAGCACTTCAACCTACTTTGGTCAAGAACGGTGAGACAAAATATTATGTTCCCGCTTGAGATCGCAGGTGTAAAGGCATCAAAACGGAGAGAACGTGCGAATGAACTGATTAAATTAGTCGGTTTAGAAGGAAAAGAAAATGCGTATCCATCTCAGCTAAGCGGCGGACAAAAGCAGCGTGTGGGGATTGCGAGAGCATTAGCAAATGATCCAAAGGTTCTTCTTTGTGACGAAGCGACGTCTGCGCTTGATCCGCAAACAACCGATTCCATCCTTGAGCTTTTGGCGGATATCAATAAACGACTAGGGCTCACGATTGTGCTGATTACACACGAAATGCACGTCATTCGCAAAATTTGTCATCGCGTGGCGGTCATGGAGAATGGACGTATTGTCGAAGAAGGCGAAGTATTACGCGTGTTCAGACAGCCAAAGGAAGAAATGACGAAGCGATTTGTGAAACAGCTTGCTGAACCAGAGGAAGCGAAAGAAACAATCGAGCACGTCTTAGAGCGAGTAAAAGAAGGTCAGGTCGTACGGTTGTCCTTTATTGGCGATTCTGCCGAGCAGCCGCTGATCACTGAAATCATTCGATCCTTCAAGGTCGATGTGAACATCCTTCAAGGGAAGATTTCTCAAACGCAGGAAGGCGCGTTTGGAACACTCTTTATCCATATTAATGGAGAAGAGACCGAGGTAGAAAAAGCCATCGCCTATATCCAAAGCAAACAGGTTGAAATCGAGGTGATGACACATGTTTGAGAAATGGTTTCCGAACGTTGATTTAGATGTCATTTGGAATGCAACGGGTGAAACGGTGTACATGACACTCATTTCACTAGCATTTGCTTTTATTATTGGTATCATCCTTGGGCTATTGCTCTTTCTGACTAGTAAAGGCGGTCTTTGGGAAAATAAACCGATTAACACCGTTATCGGGGCAGTCGTCAACATTTTTAGATCGATTCCTTTTATCATTTTAATCATTCTATTATTAGGGTTTACAAAACTTATTATGGGCACAATTCTAGGTCCCAATGCAGCCCTCCCTGCCCTTGTCATAGGGTCAGCTCCATTCTATGCACGCCTTGTCGAAATTGCACTGCGTGAAGTAGACAAAGGAGTCATTGAAGCAGCACGATCAATGGGAGCGAAAACGTCGACCATCATTTTCAAAGTATTGCTGCCAGAATCATTGCCAGCCCTCATTTCAGGTATTACCGTAACAGCGATTGCTCTAATTGGCTCAACTGCGATTGCAGGTGCAATTGGGGCAGGCGGACTTGGTGACCTCGCTTATGTAGAGGGATACCAATCTGGTAATACAGATGTCACACTTGTTGCCACTGTGTTTATTCTCATCATCGTCTTTATTATTCAAATAATCGGTGATTTGATTACAAATAAAATTGATAAACGTTAAGGGAGGATTTATTCATGAAGAAATTGATTTTAAGTGCACTATTTCTAGCATTTGCAGGCATTTTAGCTGCATGCGGTTCATCTAATAACGCAAGTGATAGCAAAACCATTACGGTTGCGGCTTCAAAAACACCACATGCCGAGATTCTTGAAGAAGCAAAACCACTTCTAAAAGAAAAAGGCTACGATCTCAAAGTGAAAGTACTTAGTGATTATAAAATGTACAACAAAGCGTTAGCTGAAAAAGAAGTGGATGCAAACTTTTTCCAACATATCCCTTACTTGAACGAAGAGAACAAATCAAACAAAGATTATAACCTAGTAAGTGCTGGTGCGGTTCACCTTGAGCCTTTCGGTATCTACTCTAAGAAATACAAATCAGTAAAAGATATTCCAAATGGCGGCACCATCATCATGACAAACAACGTAGCTGAGCAAGGACGTATGCTTGCTCTATTACAAAATGCCGGTGTCATTAAGCTTGATCCAAAGGTTGATACAATCAACTCAACGGTCAAGAACATCAAAGAAAACCCAAAGAACCTAAAGTTCAAAAAAATCGCTCCTGAACTAACAGCGAAAGCTTATGAAAACAGTGAAGGTGATGCTGTGTTTATCAACGTCAACTATGCGATTCAAAATAAATTGAATCCGAAAAAAGATTCAATTGAACTTGAGCAAACAAAGAACAACCCGTATGCAAACATCGTGGCTGTTCGCAAAGGTGAAGAAAAATCAGAGAAGATCAAGACATTAATGGAAGTTCTTCACTCTGATAAAATTAAAGAATTCATCGACAAAAAATACGACGGTGCAGTTCTACCGGTATCTGAATAACAACGATTCAACCTCGCTTTCATCAAAGCGAGGTTTTTTGTGTATTTTTTCAAATCTCGCTCATAATAAAAACGAACAAATGACCTGAAGGGATGGAATAAAGATGAATGAACAGCATATGAGCGGATCTATGCAGCAATCACTGACGGATTATAAAACGGCAATGGGTGAATTTCAGAAGAAAATGCCGGTGTTTGGGAAGAAATTCAATGAATTTACGGAGCAATGCTTTCAGAGCGATTCATTAACGCAAAAGGAAAAGCAAATGATTGCCCTTGGCATCAGTATTCATGCACAGGATGAATACTGCATGATTTATCATACAAAGGGAGCGCTCGATCAAGGCGCGACAGAAGAGAATTTGCTGGAGGTTGTCAGCGTGGCGGCAGCATTTGGCGGCGGGGCAGCACTGAGTCAAGGGATTACTGTCGTTCAGCAATGTATTGATGAATTTGGAGGACAGACGCATTAAGGGAAGGATAAGACGGTATTTTTCCATATCAGGGAGTTGAGTCGTTCTCAGCCGATTGTGAGAGAAAATATGCCAGCATAGAACGTCATATCCCTTTTGAGTGAAGCCGCATGTCTTTGATATAATAAAGCTACACTCAAAGAAGGGAATGGTTTATTATTTGTTCGGACCATAGTACACTGGGATTGGATTATACCGCCGAGATGGAAAAGGCCATGCATAAAGCTCACGGCATGAGCTATGCAGAGTACGAAAGAGACCATGACTTACGGATGAAAGTGGAATATAAACGAGAGCAGTCCTATCGAGATGAGAAAAGACAGCTCGCAAAAATGAATATACGAGGCTATTAAATAGCTCAGGGACGGGGAGAACAGTTTCCCGTCCTTTCTTTATGAAAACAGTCTTTTCGACATAAATCCTTTTATCTACCGGCTTTTTTTGTTAGAATTTTGAGAGCATCCTCTCACGTATATCGTGAATGTGTTGTATTCACTTTTAATTTGTTATAAAATTAGAATGAGAATAAATTGAGAATAATGATTATTTTGGAGGTATCGATATATGACTGCTTCGACATTAACAATTAAGGACTTGCACGTTGAGATTGAAGGGAAAGAAATCTTAAAGGGTGTAAACCTCGAGATAAAAGGTGGAGAATTCCACGCAGTAATGGGACCAAACGGTACAGGTAAATCAACTTTATCTGCTGCAATTATGGGACACCCTAAATATGAAGTAACAAAAGGCAGCATTTTGCTAGATGGCGAAGATGTACTTGAAATGGAAGTAGATGAGCGCGCTCAAGCAGGTCTTTTCCTTGCGATGCAATACCCATCTGAAATTAGTGGTGTCACAAATGCGGACTTCCTTCGTTCTGCTATTAACGCTCGCAGAGAAGAAGGCGATGAAATCTCTCTGATGAAATTCATCCGCAAAATGGACGAAAACATGGAGTTCCTTGAAATGGACCCAGACATGGCACAGCGCTACCTAAACGAAGGTTTCTCAGGCGGGGAGAAAAAACGCAATGAAATTCTTCAATTAATGATGATTGAACCAAAAATTGCGATCCTTGACGAAATCGATTCTGGTCTTGATATCGATGCGTTGAAAGTGGTTTCTAAAGGAATTAACAGAATGCGCGGCGAAAGCTTCGGTTGCTTAATGATCACTCACTATCAGCGTCTATTGAACTACATCACACCAGATCACGTTCATGTCATGATGCAAGGACGTATCGTGAAATCTGGCGGACCAGAGCTTGCACAACGTCTAGAAGCAGAAGGTTACGACTGGATTAAAAAAGAGTTAGGAATTGAAGACGAAACTGTTGGTCAAGAAGCGTAAGCGTTAGGAGGATTATTGATGACATTAGAAACGAAATTATCAGTAGATCAAGATTATGTCAAAAGCTTCTCCGAGAAGCATCAGGAACCGGCATGGATGAGTTCCCTTCGCTTACAGGCTCTTGAAAAAGCAGAAGATCTTCCAATGCCAAAGCCTGACAAAACGAATATTTCTAAATGGAATTTAACCAATTTCAAACAGCATACAGTCGAAAGTGCACCATTTGGATCATTAGAAGAGCTTCCTGAAGAAGTGAAATCTCTCATTGATTTAGAGGACACGGATAAGACAGTTTACATTCAGCGCGATCAAACGCCAGCATACTTGTCTCTTTCAACAGAAGCGAAAGACAAAGGCGTGATCTTCACTGATCTTCATACAGCGCTTCGTGAACATGGCGATCTAGTGAAGAAATACTTCATGACGGATGCAGTGAAAGTAGATGAGCATAAACTAACAGCTTTACATGCTGCTTTAGTGAATGGTGGAGCTTTCCTCTATGTACCGAAAAATGTAGAACTTGAAGCGCCAATTCAAGCCGTCTACCTACATGAAAACGACGACACGACTTTGTTCAATCATGTCATCGTTGTAGCAGACGATCATAGTGCAGTGACTTATGTAGAAAACTACATCAGTACAGCAAAACCTGAAGAAGCCATCTTCAATATCGTGTCCGAAGTGTTCACGGGTGCTAATGCTCGCGTCACTTACGGTGCAGTAGATAACCTTTCAGAAGGTGTCACAGTCTATGTGAATAGACGCGGTATGGCAAGTGGCCGTGACAGTAAAATCGAATGGGCGCTTGGCTTAATGAATGATGGAGACGTCGTGTCTGAAAACATCACAAAGCTTATGGGCGACGGGACATTCGGTGATACAAAATCAGTTGTTGTCGGCCGCGGGAATCAAACGGAAAACTTTACAACAAGCATCATCCACTTCGGTAAAAACTCTGAAGGGTATATCTTGAAGCATGGTGTGATGAAGGATCAAGCATCCTCTATCTTTAACGGAATTGGTAAAATCGAGCATGGCGCAACGAAGTCAAATGCAGAGCAGGAATCACGTGTTCTCATGCTAAGTGAGAAAGCACGCGGTGACGCAAACCCAATTCTATTAATTGATGAAGATGATGTCACAGCAGGGCATGCTGCTTCTGTTGGACGTGTCGATCCAATTCAATTGTATTACCTCATGAGCCGCGGGATATCCAAAGAAGATGCAGAAAGACTTGTGATTTATGGCTTCTTAAATCCAGTCGTCAAAGAACTGCCGATTGAAGGAGTTAAAAAGCAGCTCGTTTCTGTGATTGAAAGGAAAGTAAAATAATGAATAGCAAAGACGTTCGTGAGCAGTTTCCAATCCTTCATCAGCAAGTGAACGGACATGATTTGGTGTATTTGGACAGTGCAGCGACTTCTCAAAAACCAAGAGTGGTCATTGATGCAATGAATGAGTATTACCGGTCTTACAACTCGAACGTCCACAGGGGTGTTCATACCCTTGGCACAAAAGCAACGGACGCATACGAGGGTGCGAGAGAGAAAGTTCGTGCATTCATCCGTGCTTCATCTGTCCAGGAGATTATTTTTACTAGAGGCACAACAACTGCACTAAACACAGTGGCGATCAGCTATGCAAGAGCAAACCTCAAAGAAGGCGATGAGATTGTCATTACGCACATGGAGCATCATGCGAATATCATCCCTTGGCAGCAAGCAGCAAAAGCAACTGGCGCCACATTGAAATACATTCCGTTACAGGAAGACGGCACGCTATCGCTTGAAGATGTGAAGCAAACGGTCACACATCAAACGAAAATCGTCGCTGTCACACATGTCTCAAACGTATTAGGAACCATCAACCCGATTAAAGAGATTGCTAAAATTGCCCATGATCATGGGGCAATCATTGTCGTCGATGGTGCGCAAAGCACGCCGCACATGCAAATTGATGTTCAGGATCTAGATTGTGACTTTTTCGCATTCTCTGGGCATAAAATGTGTGGACCGACTGGCATCGGTGTACTTTATGGGAAGAAGGACCTTTTGAATAATATGGAGCCTGCTGAGTTTGGCGGTGAAATGATCGACTTTGTGGATCTGTATGATTCTACTTGGAAAGAGCTGCCATGGAAATTTGAAGCGGGAACACCGATTATTGCCGGAGCAGTTGGACTAGGAAAAGCGATTGATTTCTTAAACGACATTGGTATGGAAGAAGTCAGCCGTTACGAGCATCAGCTTGCCACTTATGCGCTTGAGCGCTTTAAGGAGTTTGATGGTGCGACTGTTTATGGACCGCAGCACCGAGCTGGACTTGTGACGTTTAACTTAGACGACGTCCATCCACATGATGCGTCAACTGTTCTGGATACGGAAGGTGTCGCCATTCGTGCTGGACACCACTGTGCACAGCCGCTCATGAAATGGCTTGGTGTATCAGCAACTGCAAGAGCAAGCTTCTATCTGTACAATACAGAAGAAGAGATTGACGAGCTCATCGCAGCGCTCCGTAAGACAAAGGAGTATTTTACGAATGTCTTTTAATGTAAACTTAGACACACTGTACAGACAAGTGATTATGGATCATTATAAAAATCCGAGAAACAAAGGTGTGTTAAACGACAGCATTGTCGTCGATATGAACAACCCAACGTGTGGTGACCGCATTCGTCTCACGATGAAAATCGAAGACGAAAAAGTCATTGATGCGAAATTTGAAGGAGAAGGATGCTCTATTTCGATGGCATCTGCCTCTATGATGACGCAGGCAATTAAAGGGAAAGATATTGAAACAGCTTTGAAAATGTCTCAGATTTTCTCCGATATGATGCTAGGAAAAGAATACGACGATTCCATTGATCTTGGTGACATTGAGGCGCTGCAGGGAGTGGCAAAATTCCCAGCCCGCATCAAATGTGCAACATTATCCTGGAAGGCGCTTGAAAAAGGCGCATCTGCCGAAGATAACGGCAAATCATAAGATTGGAGTGAAAATGGATGGCTAAAAAAATGCCAGATGTTGGTGAATATAAATACGGCTTTTCTGATAAAGACGTTTCCATTTTCCGTTCAGAGCGCGGACTGACAAAAGAGATCGTTGAAGAAATTTCTCGTATGAAAGAAGAGCCTCAGTGGATGCTCGACTTCCGTTTGAAATCTCTTGAGCACTTTTACAACATGCCGATGCCACAATGGGGCGGAGATTTAAATGCATTAAACTTTGATGAAATTACGTACTACGTAAAGCCATCAGAGCGCTCTGAGCGTTCTTGGGATGAAGTACCAGAAGAAATCAAACAAACCTTTGATAAGCTTGGTATCCCAGAAGCAGAGCAAAAGTATTTAGCAGGTGTATCTGCTCAGTATGAATCTGAAGTTGTGTATCACAATATGAAGCAAGACCTTGAAGATCTAGGAATTGTGTTTAAAGATACAGACAGCGCATTAAAAGAGAACGAAGACATCTTCCGTGAGCACTGGGCAAAAGTCATTCCTCCGACTGACAACAAATTTGCTGCGCTTAACTCGGCTGTATGGTCTGGTGGTTCATTTATCTACGTACCAAAGGGCGTCAAAGTAGATACACCACTTCAAGCATACTTCCGTATCAACTCTGAGAACATGGGTCAGTTCGAGCGTACACTGATCATTGTTGATGAAGGCGCACATGTGCATTACGTAGAAGGCTGTACAGCACCAGTTTACACAACAAACTCACTTCACAGTGCGGTTGTTGAAATCGTCGTTAAAAAGGGCGGCTACTGCCGTTATACAACGATTCAAAACTGGGCAAACAACGTCTTCAACCTTGTGACGAAACGTACAGTATGTGAAGAAAATGCGACAATGGAATGGATTGATGGAAACATCGGTTCTAAGCTGACAATGAAATACCCAGCGGTCATCCTAAAAGGTGAAGGTGCTCGAGGTATGACATTAAGTATTGCCCTAGCAGGTAAAGGTCAGCACCAAGATGCAGGTGCGAAAATGATTCACCTTGCACCAAACACATCTTCAACGATCGTATCGAAATCGATTTCCAAACAAGGCGGTAAAGTCACATACCGCGGAATCGTTCACTTCGGACGTAAAGCAGAGGGTGCACGCTCAAACATCGAGTGTGACACACTCATCATGGATAACAAATCAACATCTGATACGATCCCTTACAATGAAATCTTAAACGACAACATTTCATTAGAGCACGAAGCGAAGGTATCAAAAGTATCAGAAGAACAGCTATTCTACTTGATGAGCCGCGGAATTTCTGAAGAAGAAGCAACAGAAATGATCGTCATGGGCTTCATCGAGCCATTCACAAAAGAACTGCCAATGGAATACGCCGTTGAAATGAACCGCTTGATTAAGTTTGAAATGGAAGGTTCAATCGGTTAATAAAAAATCCCCCTTGTCATAATTATGACAAGGGGGATTTTAGATTTAAATTATATGTACATATAAAGAACTCAATTGTATAGCTTAAAAATTGAATAATTTATTATATCTCTCAATATATGAGAAGAAATTATTGTAAATAAACTAAAAAAATAGTAAAATTATAGTGCCTACTATGAAAGATAGTAGAAATCAATGTTTAATACAGTCAAGAAGTAAATTGTTCTGCCATGCAGGCAAATTCTTCTCTGGTTTCAATTTATGGAATATCAACGTTGATAATCCATAAATCAACCAGTCTGTTAATAGGTGTATCAAGAATAAAGTTCTCATCAATGGATGATTACCTCCTAGCATGCACTCAATAACATTGTAACATAATTGTTCATTTTCCCCTGGTGAGCTACAAATAACAATGGCCAATATTGTAGTTGTCTATGGCCGATGTGCAGGAAGAACTAATCAGAGACCAGGTCTGCAGTTCTTCCCGCTCTGATAAGAGGTGTAAGAATGTGTGATGAAAAAAAATATAGAGTTAAAAATTATATTCATTTCGACAATAGAAAAAAGTTCCGAATTGTAAAAGACTATGTGACAAATCCTAACAAGGTGTCCTTACATAGTTTTTTACCGTTTATTCAGTTTACTGTAAGATCCGAAAAATATATTGATACAAGAATAGACAAAAAGAATGAAAGACCTATTAAAGAGAAATTGAGAAATATCATGTATGCAGGTCACTTGGATAATTTTATTTATAAGTATTATGCAGATGAATTTTTAAATAAGAAATATAATGCATGGTGTGAGCATTATGAAATAGATGATTGTTCTATTGCATATCGTAACAATAAAAAGGGTAAATCTAATATTGATTCAGCTGCTGAAGTTATTAATGATATTGTTTGTTTTAAAGAAGCATATATATTTGTAGGGGACTTCAAGGAATTTTTTGATAGAATAGACCACAGGTTGCTAAAAGAACGCCTCAAAACTGTTTTAGATGTTGAATCTCTTTCAAAAGATTGGTTTAATATTTATAAATCAGTTACTAAGTATGGGTATTATTATAAAGCCCAATTAAAAGAGCAATTTGGTACCGATAAACAATTACGTCAAGAGAAGAGATTTAGTTATTTTAATCAGTTGAAAGAATTTAGAGAATTTCAGCGTGAAACCCCTTGCCATAAAAATGAACAAACCATAGGCATTCCTCAAGGAACAGCAATCAGTGCAGTATTTGCCAATGTATATGCTATTGAATTCGATTCAGGAATGAAGGTTATAGCTAATAAGTTTGAAGGTAGGTATAGGAGATATTCAGATGATTTTATCTTAATTATTCCGAAAAAAAGTATAAATCTAATCGTGAAAGATTCTCAAGTTCAGCAAATAGAATCTGAAGTGAAAAAACTAGCTCAAGAAAATAAAATAATTATTCAAAATGATAAAACTAAACTCTTAGAATTTAAAAATGGAGTAATTAGAAATGTGGATTCGAAAAAAAATGATAATTTGGATTATTTAGGATTTATTTTTGATGGAAAAACCGTAACAATGAGAGGGAAAAGTCCTTATAAATTTTATAGAAAAGCTTATAAATTAATAGGAAGAGCTGTAAAAATTAAAGAGAAAAAGAAATTAAAAAAGTACCCTTATAGAAAAAGAATATATGGTTTATATACAGATCTAGGAATATCAAGTGGGGACTTTGGGAATTTTATTACATATGGAATAAGAGCTCAACAAAAATTTGATCTAATTAGTCCTCTTACAGATAATAGAATATTACAGCAAATTAAACATCGTAAAAAGAAAATTGAAAAAAAACTTGGATACCGGCTTCATACACGATTCAATAGCAATTGAATTTTATATAGATGTAATCAATTTTTGTATTTGAGCAAGAATTAATGTATGGAAAAAACATTATTTTTTAATTGTAGATGAGAAACGCTTTAATAAGTTTACTATGTCTATTATAAATATTGAGCGGTAAAATTTCATTAGAGTACGCAGGTAAGTTCGTGAAAGTCCACTCGATAAAATCAATATTGAAAAAGGCGAACCACTAAAGTTCGCCTTTTTTTCTTATTCTTTTTAAGTAATCAGTTATTTCACCGCAGTGAAGGTACTTGTTTTCGGTTTATTGTGGACTTTCCCATACGTCAGCTGACGCCAAATAAATTCCATCGGTCCATACTTAAACCGCTTTAACCAAAACGTACTGAAAAGCACAAGGAAGGCATACACGCCAATAGCCATGAAGAACGTACCAGCCGGCTGAAGATGATCGGCAAGCCCAGCTCCATATTTCAGAAACAGCATTGTCCCAATGATGGAGTGAAGCAAATAACAGGTCAGTGACATCCGTCCGACTTTGGTAAAGATCATCAAAGCACCTCGCAGCTGAGGAACATGCAGAAACAGCATCGCAAGTGTACTCATATAGAACATACTGCCCGTTAATCCACCGTTTTGTTCAAGGGCAGAGGCCATGTCCATCCACAGTGTATTTTCAACAGGATTGACCGCTGCTATGATCGTACTGCTCTGTGTAATCATAAACGCGATAGTGAAAATGATCCAAATGCGATTCCAAATCGCTTTTTTCGCCTCCATGTTTTTGAAAAACTCCATTTTCACAAAATACACACCAAGCAAAAACATGAGGAACATAGAATAGATGATAGAAAATGAACCAGAAGCCATTGTGGCCAAATCTGCCCACCGGTCACCAATAGATGCTAGATAAGTCAGGCTGTTGTGGCTGGCCAGCTCGAAGTCAGCAAAAACCGGCTTGCCTGATGATACTGTGTTAATGGTATTGAACAGCATCGCGAAAAAAGGAGTGAGCAATTGTATGACAAAAAGTGTGATCAGCCAGTATAGGATGGTTTTAGCTCTACGTTTGTAAAAGAAAAGTAACAAAAAGCCAGCGGCAGCATAATGGGTTAAAATATCACCAATCCAAACAAAGGTGACATGCAGAAGGCCAATTCCTAAGAGAATGGTTAACCTGCGTGCAAACAGCTTGTTTGGGCTGTCCACCTTCTGAGCAGCTCGATCCATAAAAATCATAAAACCAACCCCGAATAGGAAGGAAAACAGCGTAATGAATTTCCCTGAGGCAAACCAATTCACCAAGTTGTGAAAAACATCATTTGCTTCCATATCGAACCCCTTTGCCGAATCCACGATCAAAAAGTAATTGACCAGAATAATCCCCATTAAGGCAAATCCCCGTACGATGTCTAAGAAATGAACCCGATCCCGCAGACTCATCGGTTGTCCGTGTGCTACTTTGTTTGCATTCATATCCATGCTCCTTTTCTTGTTATGATAAATGTCATTCGGATCAATTCATCGATCCTTACAATGAATCAATATACGTCCCAATTCTTAACAATTTATGAAGATCCAATTTTTTGAAAATAAATGTGACGAATTGATGGCAGAGGGTCAAATTCATAAACTGTTAAGATTTATGCTATATCTTTTCACATAGCTAGATGATATATAGTAAAGACATAAAAGAAAGTACATCACGTATCATGAGGTGAGAGAGATATGAACCATCGAATATTAGTCGTAGAAGATGATCAGGATATTGGAGACCTTTTGCAGGAATCCCTTACACGTGCTGGATATGAGGTGCTGAGAGCGATGAATGGCGAGCAAGCATTGAAGCTTGTGAACGATTCGCTCGATTTGGTGATTTTGGATGTGATGATGCCAGGCATTTCAGGCATCGAAACGTGCCAGCAGATGAGAGCCTCCTCTAACGTTCCGATTCTATTTCTGACAGCCAAATCAAGTACATTCGATAAAACCGAAGGCTTACTTGCCGGCGGGGATGATTATATGACAAAACCTTTTTCAGAAGAGGAGCTCCATGCTAGAGTCATTGCACAATTACGCAGGTATACCGTCTATCAGGAAAAGAAGGAGCAGGAAGAAACTTTTCTTGTTGGGGGCAAGCTGAGGGTGAGCGAAGAATTTAATGAAGTGTGGAAAGAAAGTCAGCAAATCAAGCTGTCTGATTTAGAATATCGAATGTTGAAGCTGCTCATGAGCAGGCGAAACAAAATCTTTTCAGCCCAAAATATTTATGAGAGCGTGTGGGGACAGCCTTATTTCTATTGTTCCAACAATACGGTGATGGTGCATATTCGAAAGCTGCGTGCCAAAATTGAAGATGATCCAGCCCGCCCTGTATATATCAAAACGGAATGGGGAAGAGGATACCGATTTGGCACATCGTAAATATACACTAGCCAAAAAGCTGGCACTGCTGATTTTGACAGCTGCGGTCGTGAGTGGACTTGTCTTTTTGACGCTGCAAAAGATCACCAATGACCTGATTGATGGATACTTGAGTTCGGACGAGTATTACGAGGAGGAGTCAGCCAGGTATATTCAAAAATTCAGCCGCTATGTGTCTGAGAATGAGCTGTCTTCAACAGATCGAAAAGCGTTTGGTGAGTGGGTGAAAAAAGAGGATTACATTAATTTGACCATCTTCAAGGATGAAGTGCTGCAATATGACTCCATCTATTCCGCTGCTGATGAATCGGCGTACGGAAAAGAAAAGGTGACCCAGTACGCTGAGCATCATTCGTATCCGGTTCAGTTTAGCGACGGTAAAGGCCGGGTCATGGTGGATGGTTTCTATTCATTTCGTTATCACGACCTTGCCTTTACACTCGAGCTCCTCGGGGCGACGCTTATTTTTCTCATCATTGTTCTGCTTGGCATTCGCAAAAGTTTACGCTATCTGCAAACGATTCACCAAGAGATTCATATTCTTGAAGGCGGTGAGCTGGACCATGAGATGACGGTGAAAGGGCACGATGAATTAGCCATGATTGCCAAAAGTATTGAGGATCTGCGAAAAGCTTTTCTGGACAAGCTTCAAGCCATCGACGAGCTGCAAGAAGAGAGCCGCAGTCTGGTTACTGAAATGTCACACGATATGAGGACACCGCTGACGTCGCTGATGATGAATTTGGAGTTTGCGAAAAAAGAGGAGGCTGGAGCGGATCCCCGCAAAGATCAATATATAGCCAATGCTTATGAGAAATCACTGCAATTGAAAAATCTGTCTGATAATCTGTTTGCCTATTTTCTACTTGATAAAGAACATGAACCTGAGCTTGAGACCGTTGCAGTCAAAGAGGTCATTTACGATCTCTTATCAGATCAGGTGGCGATCTTGCATCAAGAGAAATTCAAAGTACACCTGTTAGGAGAGCTGCCCGACAGCTATATCAACGTGAATGTCGAGGAGCTTGGCCGAGTGTTTGATAATTTGATGTCCAACTTACTTAAATACGCCGATCCCAAAAAAGACATCAATCTCACGTTTTTATCTGATCAAGAAATCTTTGAGATTCACGTCAGCAATGCGATAAAAGAGACAGATGACACGCAGGAAAGCACTAGACTTGGTGAACGAAGCATAAAACGAATGATGTCCCGCATGCACGGGCAGTTTGAAAGGATGGAAAGGAACGCTGTATACTACATCGTGCTGCGATTCTGGCACATCAAAATATAGACCACAAATGAATAATATGGAATGGAGAGACTACCCAATGAAACGATTCAACAACTTCCAAAAGGTACCCGATCTCTTGCAAGGCCTTCTGAATATCTGTCTGTTCTTTCTAGCCATTGCTTTAAGCGTCCTCTTAATTAGTGAAACTTGGTATATTGTCCAATTCGTCTACAAGACTTTGTTTAACAAAGGAGAAAGCTATTATGGGATGCTTGGAGAACTGCTGATCTTCTTTATGTATTTTGAGTTTATAGCCTTAATTATTAAATACTTTAAATCAAACTTTCATTTTCCGCTTCGCTACTTTATTTATATCGGCATCACAGCTGTCATCCGATTGATTATCATCGATCATGAAGAGGCTGTATCGACGTTCTGGTGGGCGCTGGCCATTCTTGCGATGACTTGTGCACTCTTTATCGCCAATAAACGACATACCGCGCAGGAGCATGAAGAAGTGAAGTGAGGGAAGAAGACGAACGATTGCCGTTCGTCTTTTTTAGGTTGATAGAGAAAGTCTGATTATGAACAATAAGTCGTCATTAATGGAGTAGAGTACGAAAAAGGAATTCAATGTAAATGATTATCCAGAGGAACGAAGAGAGGCCAATCATTCCAATAATGAGAACAACTAGTCAACACTCTCCCTCTTTTCTTAAAAATTTACATTGACACCATCCCTTTCTATGATAAAATCATAGTGTGATAATGAGAATCGTTATCAAACGATATGACTACATATAGAATGGATAGGTGAGGTACATGTTCAAAAAATCTTTTTGGTCGTTGCTAGTTGTGCTCTCCATCGTTTTACTTGCAGCTTGCGGGAACAATAACAGTGAAGGCAAGTCAGCTAATAAAGAAAAAACAAGAACCGTTGAAAGCGCTATCGGTTCAACTGAAATAAAAGGATCGCCTAAACGTGTGGTGACGCTGTACCAAGGAGCAACCGATGCAGCAGTCGCTATGGACATTAAACCAGTGGGTGTTGTTGAATCATGGCTTGAAGCACCTACGTATAAATATTTAAGAGATGACTTAAAGGATGTTAAAATTGTTGGGCAGGAAACACAGCCAAACTTAGAGGAAATTGAAAAGCTCAAGCCTGATTTGATCATTGCATCAAAAGTCCGCCACGAGCAAATTTTTGATCAGCTGCAAGAAATCGCTCCAACTGTTTCAACAGAAACAGTGTTCACATTTAAAGATACAGTGAAATTAATGGGTGAAGCGTTAAACCAGCAAGACAAATCAAAAGAATTGCTGACGAAGTGGGATGACCGCGTCGCCGACTTCAAAGAAAAAGCGAAAAAAGACATCAAAAACTGGCCAATGAGTGTGTCTGTGGTGAACTTCCGTGCAGATCATGCTAGAATCTATCAAACTGGATTCGCAGGGTCGATTTTAACAGAGCTAGGCTTTGAAGGACCTAAGAATGTCAAAGATAAAAAGCAAGACATCATTACACTTACAGACAAAGAGAGCATTCCGCAAATGGATGCAGATGTGATCTATTACTTCATGGATGATCAGGATAAAGCGGTTGAAAAAGCATATAAAGAGTGGACAAGTCATCCTTTATGGAAGCAGCTTGACGCAGTGAAAGCGAAACAAGTGCATAAAGTTGATGAAATCACTTGGAACATGGCAGGCGGTATCACTGCTGCAAACATGATGCTTGATGATATTTATGATCGTCTAGGAATTGATAAATAAGGATAGCAGAGGAGAAAATGTGAAAAACCATTTTCTCCTTTTTTCCATAACAGATTGAAAGCGGGAATCAGATGAGAAGTTTACTAAAAAAGGATTCGAGCAAGGCGCTGCTGTTTGCTGGATTCGTCGTATTGATGTTGGTCTTTTTTATGCTCAGCATTTCTCTTGGGCAAACCTCTATTTCCCTCAAAGCCACCATCCATGCGTTTCTTCATTTTGATAAATCGGATCCAAACAGTGTCATTGTCATGACATCCAGATTATCAAGAGCTTTAATCGCAGCGGTTGTTGGATCAAGTCTAGCCATTTCAGGTGCACTGATGCAGGCATTAACGAGAAATCCGCTTGCGGCGCCAGATTTGTTAGGCATTAATGCAGGTGGACTATTTTTTATCGTCATTTCAATTGTTTTCTTTTCAACAGAGTCATTAACAGGCTATATGTGGACAGCCTTTTTAGGTGCTGCGATTGCAGGGATGCTCGTTTTTCTCTTGGGCTCTATTGGAAGAGATGGATTGACACCGGTCAAAATTGTCCTTGCAGGTGCGGCGATATCTGCACTGTTTGCGTCCTTTACACAAGGTCTTTTAATCGTGAATGAACAGTCGATTCAAAGCATCCTGTTCTGGATGGCGGGTTCAGTGTCTGGAAGAAGCATTGATATGCTGCTGCCTGTTTTGCCTTATATTTTAGGTGCAACAGTTGTGGCGCTGCTTCTTGGACGCTCCATCAATGTCCTTTTGTCAGGAGATGATATTGCGAAGGGACTTGGCCAGCGTACGCTGGTGCTGAAAATCACGATGGGAGTTCTCGTCGTCTTTTTAGCGGGTGGTTCCGTCGCTGTCGCAGGATCGATTGGGTTTGTTGGTTTTCTAGTGCCGCATATTGTGAAAAAGCTTGTCGGACCTGACCACCGCTGGGTACTTCCGTATTGTGCCGTTGTGGGGGCGTCGCTTTTACTTGTCGCAGACCTTGCGGCTCGTTTTCTGATCATGCCGCAGGAAGTGCCGATTGGTGTCATGACGGCGGTAGCAGGAGCGCCTCTATTTGTTTATCTCGTGCGCAAGGGGTTGAAGACAGGTGGCTAAAACATATACAGTGCGTTCAAAGGGCGGACGCATATCATTTCAATTTTCAAAGCGGACGTTTTTGATTTTACTTTTATTGACGGCCGTTGCTTTTGGATTATTTATTCTCAGTCTCTGTATGGGCAGCCGGTTTATTCAGCCGATGGATGTGCTGCTTCATTTAATCGGTCAGGGAGAGGGAAACACCTTTGTGCTCAATACGCTGAGGATTCCAAGAACACTGCTGGCTGTCTTAGTGGGGGCCGCGCTTGCGGTATCAGGGCTTATTTTGCAAGGATTAATCCGCAATCCGCTTGCATCGCCTGACATCATTGGGATTACGAGTGGTGCTTCGTTTGGGGCGATTATGTTTATTGTCTTTTGGATGGGCACTGTGCCTATTGCGTACCAATCCCTATGGGCGATTGCAGGGGCTTTTGCCGTATCGTGCCTCATTTATTTGCTTTCATGGAAAAAAGGAGTCAAGCCGATCACACTTGTCCTAATGGGAATTGGGATTTCTGCTATTATGAAGGCGTGTGTGACGTTTACTCTTGTTCTTAGTGATACGATGACGACGACAAAGTCATATATTTGGCTGACGGGCAGTTTATATGGTTCTACGATGAAGGACGTCACGTCGATGCTTCCTTGGATCATGATCATTTTACCGATTGTCATGGTGTTAGCAAGAACGATGAATGTGAAGGAGCTTGGAGATGATCTCGCAACAGGCCTCGGGGTAAAAGTGCAGGCAAAACGGTTATTCTTTCTACTGATGAGTGTGACATTGGCGGGGATTGCCGTTGCCTTTGCAGGCGGTATTGAATTTGTTGGACTGATGGCGCCGCATGTCGCACGGATGATCATCGGCCGTTCCTTCATTGCGCTGGTGCCGGCATCTGCGCTTGTTGGAAGTATTCTCGTGATGCTGGCAGATTTAGTCGCTAGAACGGCTTTTCTACCGTTAGATGTACCAGCAGGTGTATTCACGGCTGCAATTGGTGCACCGTTCTTTATTTATTTGTTATACCAGCAGCGAAATCGATAAACGAAAGATGGAGGTTTTGATATGAGGCCAGAGTGGGTTGAGAGAGAATTACTTGATTTAGGGGTACACATCACAAATGGACCAATGACATCTGACCGCACACTTGCTGCGCTTTTTTCAGAAGCATCTGTCCTGCGTTTATTAGAGGCTGAAAAGGAAGCCATGCATGCACCGAATGTGGCGGTGGCAGCGTCGATGTTTTCAAAGCGTTATGCCTACTTAGCCGTCAGTTCCTCTTTGTACATGATGACGCTGTATGACGGTGTCTATCAGTTTCCACCGGAGGCATGTGCCTTTAGAGAGGATCGGAAAATTGAAATTGATGAGTCATTGTGTTCGTTTGTTCCACTAGAAGGAGATCGGCATGAATGGAGAGAGCAGGTTGTGCATGCGCTGTTTACGGAGTGTGTTACACCTCTTTTAGACGTGCTGAAGCGCACTTCAAGACTTCCGTATACCATTTTGTGGGAGAATATAGCGGTTCGTATCAATTCTCTTTATCGCAGCATGATGCGGGAAGCCGAAGAGCCTGCGGTGAAGCAGCGCGTGCGGGAGGATTATCTGTATCTGAAGCAAGCGGCTGGTGATGTATTCGGAGCAAAACAAAATCCATTTCATCACAGCTTAAACTTAGATGACAGTTTACTAGAAACATCCGACCGAAAGACCTGCTGTATGTATTATAAGCTCGAGAAAAAATCGGAGAGTCTCGATTATTGTCTTGTCTGTCCGCTTGAAAAAAAGAAAGGCACTGCTTGCTCATAGCAGTGCCTTTCTTTTTTATTCCCAAATCGCGCCTGCCCATTCTGGGTGATCGATAAAGGGATTGCGGTTGTTCTGATACGTTTCATAAATGATCTCGTTGCGGTTCCGTTCGATTTGATCGACTGGATCTTGTTTGTGCCACTTGAGAAGTACGGACATTTTGCCATGGAGAGGGGCGCTTCCATTATTCACTTTGTCGTTTAATTCTAAATCTGGAAAGCGGTCATCGCCCTCGTACCGCACCGCCATATAAAAGAGCATTCTTGCCACATCCCCTTTCACCCGGCTATGAGGTTCGAATGAGTCGCTATCGTAGAAATTACCCGGTGCTCCCTTGTATTCATTTCCGCCCAGATCAAAATCTAAATTTCCTCGTGTGCTATTCGTTTGCACGTCTGTTGCCCGCAGATGATGGAGATCTGTACCTGGGCCCTGGCTTGTCCCAAAATTGCCGTGTGACTTAGCCCAGACATGCTCCCGGTTCCACTGGCCAACATTTCCGCCATTCGCTTGCTTTGAGCGAGAGACACCGCTATAGAGCAAGAGCACATTGCTTGGATTTTTTGGATCTTCATCTGTTTTCTTTAAGGCATCCCAAACCTGGCTGTAGGATAGCTGCTTATGATCATCAATAATATCGTGTAAAGCTTTCTTTAGAGCGGGTCCTGATTTGCCATTAGCAGATTGATAATAGGAATCGATTTGACTTGTAGCGGCTGTTTTCGCTTGTTGTGCAGATGTTTCGTTTTGAAGCTGTAACGGGGAAAATGTGATGGTTTGGCTCGGTTCATTCAGAGTAAAGCTTTGAGCATTCGCAGCTGGAGGCAGCGGGGCGGCTAACGTGCCGAATATCATGATTCCGGCAGCCACAGTTCCAAATAAGGTTCTCTTCATTCGATTTCCTCCTTAATAGGGAATGTATTCTCTTTATTTCTATCATATTGTCAGAAAGAAATAAATGGATTTATCGTAAATGTTATGTAATGAATTCGTAGGAAATGAGATTGCTATTTTAACAGCATTGCTGTATAAGTGGGCATATAGGATGGCGGCAAGGGAGAGGATGGATAACGTGAAAGAACTGCAAATACCTTCAAGAACGATTATGACACCAGGACCTGTTGAAGTAGACCCGAGAGTGCTCCGTGTGATGAGTACCCCAATTCTCGGTCAATTTGATCCAGCATTTACACATATCATGAATGAAACGATGACCTTATTGCGGTCGCTTTTCCAAACAGAAAATGAATGGGCTTTTCCGATTGACGGCACGTCTCGTTCAGGGCTTGAAGCTGTGCTTGCCAGTGTCATTGAGCCGGGTGATTCAATGCTTGTGCCTGTCTTTGGCCGCTTCGGTCATCTGCTCATTGAAATAGGACAGCGCTATGGTGCTGAGGTACATACAATGGAATGTGAATGGGGAACGGTTTTTGATCCTAGCGATATCATTCAGGAAATGAAGCAGGTCAAGCCTAGAATCGTTGCGATGGTCCATGGTGAAACATCCACGGGGCGGTTGCAGCCGCTTGAGCAAATTGGTGAAGCGTGCCGAGAACTCGATGCACTGTTCATTGTAGACGCTGTAGCAACCATTGGCGGGGCCCAGGTGAAAGTGGACGAATGGAAGATTGATGCGGCGATTGGCGGTACGCAGAAGTGCTTGTCTGTTCCATCAGGCATGTCACCTATCACGTATAATGACCGGGTGGCAGCTGTCGTTGAATCGAGAAAGAAAGTGGAAAAGGGAATTGCGACACAGGATGAATTGCAGGAGCAAATGGATATTTCTCCAATTAAAAGCAATTACTTTGATCTCAGCCAGCTCCAGGATTATTGGAGCCCTAGACGATTAAATCATCATACAGAAGCGACAACGATGCTCTATGCACTTCGTGAAGGGGTTCGTGTTGTGCTGGAAGAAGGACTGTCTGAGCGTTTTCAAAGGCACGCATATCACGAGAAAGCCTTGATAAAAGGTCTTGAAGCGATGGGACTTGAATTGTTCGGTGATCCACATTGTAAAATGCCAGTTGTGACATGTATTGAGATTCCAAATGGTGTTGATGGAGAAGCGGTACGTGCCGATCTGCTTAAGCATTTTGGCATTGAAATCGCAAGCTCCTTTGGACCGCTAGCCGGACGTATATGGAGAATTGGCACAATGGGCTATAGCTGTAGAAAAGAAAACGTGCTGTTTGTGTTAGCAGGGCTGGAAGCGATTCTAATCAAACACGGTGCATCCATCCATTGCGGAGCAGGGCTTCAGGCGGCTCTTTCTATCTATGAACAAGGTGAATAAAGTCATACGGATACTCGCTATTTGCGGGTATTTTTTATTTGGAAAAGAAAACTAATTTTTGAAAAACTAGACTTATAGATAGTGATATCGCTATACTGAAGAAGTTCTGAGTTTTTGACATCATTTTCATTTATTTTGCAGAAAGAGGTTTTTTGATATGAAGAAAATGGGCAGGTTATACATTTTGATGCTCAATATTTTTATTGCCATGCTTGGCTTTGGCCTCATTGTCCCTGTCATGCCAAGTTATATTGAAGCCTTTGGCGCAACAGGAAAAACACTCGGTTTTCTTGTCGCTGCAACAGGTCTTACACAATTTGCTTTATCGCCGGTTGCAGGCGCACTGACCGATCGATTTGGACGTAGAAAATTGATCATTGCCGGGATTGCCGGCTTTACCATTGCCCAGTTTATTTTTGCATTTGCTGATCAGCTGTGGATGCTGTTTGTATCACGTTTTTTAGGCGGTGCGGCCGGAGCTTTACTCATGCCAGCCATGTTTGCATACATTGCTGATATCACAAGTGAGAAGGACCGAGGGAAAGGAATGGGGCTATTTAGTGCAGCAATGACGTTAGGCTTTGTTATTGGACCAGGCGTAGGCGGCTATTTGGTCGAGTATGGGATCGCTTTTCCTTTTCTCATCGCAGGTTCCTTTGCAGCTCTTTCTACCCTATTATCCATCCTGTTTTTACCTGAAACTTTAACAAAGGAAAAGCAGGAAGAAGCGCGGTTAAACAAAGACATTCATTTCAACCCTTTTGTGCAAATGATGCAAGCTTTAAAGACATCCTACGGTTTTTTGTTTATATTGGCGTTTGTCCTCAATTTTGGCATTATTCACTTTGAATCGATTTTCGGCTTATATGTAGACCAAAAACATGGATTTACACCGAAGGATATTGCGTTTGTGATTACGGTTGCGGGTCTTGCTGGCGTGCTTGTCCAAGGTGCGTTGGTGAATGCCTGTGTGAAACGATTTGGTGAAATGCGCGTCGTGCGTTATGCACTGCTAGGAGCGGCTTTGATGCTCATCGTCTGCCGTGTTGCGCCGTCCTTTTGGCTGATCTTTACAGGCTCTATTTTATTTTTGTCGGCTACTTCATTTGTTCGTCCAGCTCTCAATACATTGCTGTCCAAAATGGCAGGTAATCAGCAAGGAGTAGCGGGCGGCCTTAATACATCCTTTATGAGCCTTGCCAATATTGTCGGACCGAGCCTTGCTGGGATTTTATTTGATGTGAATATTGAGTTTCCTTTTATGCTCGGAACATTGGTGCTTTGCATAAGCTTCATTGCATCCATCGTGTGGGGGAAAAAAGTGCAGCATACTTCTGCAATTTCTTAAAATTTGTTTATAAAAAAACCGATCAGCACAGATTGATCGGTTTTATTATAATGGTCATCACCTTTTATATGTAACGACAGGTGATTTTTCTTTATGAAGCGCACGAATCATGGCATCATCTACATGTAAATGCTCTTTCACTAATTGAGGAGGGGATAAGGCCATCCACTGATTCAACGAAATATCTGCAAAGCGATTTTTGCCTCCTCGTGTATCACTTTTCTCCTCCAAACTATATGAAGCTTCGGAAGAAAACATTCAATCAGGATGGGGTGAGAGAAGCATCTGAATACGTAATGCTAAGCGCAGCCTTAATGTGGCTTCAGGGTCTTTTAAGCTGATCCGAAGCAGCTCCTCACACTTCTCCAATCGATAAATGACCGTGTTGCGATGAATAGACAAACGTTTCGCTGTTTCTGAAATGTGGCAATGCGTTTCTAAATAGACAGATAAGGTGTGGAGGAGGTTTTGATCAGCTTCATATACCGGGTGAAGGTGCATCTGGTGAAACGTGACTAAATCCTTTCTTGGAATAAGCTTCAATAAATCTGGCACATCCTTTGCCTGATAGAACTGAATATATTCCGCCTGCGACGAGAGATGTCCGGCTTGAAGAGCCTCTAATGCTTCACTGTAGCCCTCAGACAGATGGGTGGTGCGACAACTAGTCAAGCTCACGCCAAAGGAAATGGTGTGATTCGCTTGTATGCTAACGAGCATCTGCAACTGTTTCAAAAAAGAGAGGAGTCTGCCACTCATCTTTGACCAACTGCCTGTCTCTTCCATTAATACAATGCCCATATCACCTTTGACAAACAGAAAGGAAGGAAAAGGAGAGCTTGGAAGTGCGCTGTCAAGTAGATCAACGACTTGATCTAACATCAGTTGCTGGTTCAAAAAATGAGTGGTCTCATGACAATGATCAAGCTGACAGATCATACATAGATAGCTGTTTTCTATGTTTAATCCAAACGTCTTCGCAATGTATGCAGCGTCTTGCTGAGAATACGATGCACCCTCTATCCATCTGCGAAACCCTTCATTTCTGGCACGCTTGGCCGTTTGCTGGGCAGTATATTGTCTCATTCGCGCAATTGAGATTTCGTTTACTGCTTGTGCAATGAAGACTTGCAGTGTTTCATCCAGCGGAGGGATGAAGGAAGGGATGACCACATACTCACATGTTTGTTCGGTTAGATCAATCGGAAAGACGGAAAAGGTTTGCTTCGCATATATCATCGAAAAATAATGGGGTGTCCTTCTTTGGAAAAAGGGGAGAATGCGAATCCAATCTGGGCTCGTGATCATGGTGTGCGAGTTGCAGAGAATACGTCCATGCTGGTTACACAAATAGACAGGCTTGTGAATCCTTTCGGCGATTTTTTGCAATGCTTCAAACTGGTTATCGTCTATTTTCATATCCACTAAGTCTCCTTTATTGAGAACTAAAGCTCTTGGTGAAGATGAATAAATAAATGGACAATCACTGTTAACTTCTCTGATATGCAATTTATGTTATCAGCTCAAATCATTTTAGATAGAAAGTTGTCAACTAATATCACAAACAAACAGAGCGTCAGGACAAAATCACGTACCGTCAGTCATCTTCATTCAGAATTACGGGCAAATATGATATGTTGTAGACAGAAGAATTTCTTTCAGAAATATGGGTATCACAAGAGAAAAAGGCTTTCATGTGAGGAAGCCGTCTATACATGAGAGTGGCAAGAGGTGAGAAACATGATTTATATCGGATTAACTGGCTGGGGAGACCATGACAGTCTTTATCCGCCGAAAATCGGCAGCGCTCAAAAGCTGTTTCACTATTCGTCAACGTTTCCCATTGTGGAGCTGGATGCCAGCTTTTATGCGGTTCAGCCTGAGCGTAATCATGAAAAGTGGATCAAGGATACGCCAGATACCTTTCAATTTGTCGTGAAAGCATATCAAGGAATGACCGGGCATCAGAGGGGCGAAATTCCGTTTGCTTCGAAGGAAGAGATGTTTGACGCATTTATTCTTTCATTAACTCCGCTCATTCGAGAAGGGAAACTTGCCATGGTTTTGTTTCAATTTCCACCATGGTTTGATTGCAAAAAAGAGCACGTCCACTATTTAAGATGGTGTAAAGAGAAGATGGGTGACATTCCATGTGCCCTCGAATTCCGTAACCGCACATGGTTCTCAGATGAATTTTATGAGCAGACCTTGTCCTTTATGGAAAAAGAAGGATGGATTCATTCTGTTTGTGATGAGCCGCAAGTTGGAGAAGGCTCCATTCCGCCAGTCATACAAGCTACGCACCGTGATAAAACATTGGTCCGTTTTCACGGAAGAAATAAACAAGGCTGGCTTCACCCAGCAGACCATGAGAATTGGCGTGAAGTGCGATACTTATATTTATATAATGAAGCTGAATTAAAAGAGTGGAAAAAGAATCTCGACATTCTGCATCAGCAATCAAAAGATGTCTATGTCGTGTTTAATAATAACTCCGGCGGAGATGCAGCGGCGAATGGCCAGCAGATGATTGATTTGCTGGATATTACGTATTCAAGCCTTTCTCCGAAGCAGTTAGATTTATTTAGTTAATTGAGAGCTGCGGCTTTCAACCTGAATGACGGTTCAGTGACAACTTGAGGGAGAGATCAACATGCTGCAGAAGCTATGGTTATATCATACAAACGACTTGCACAGCCACTTTGAGAACTGGCCAAAAATCGCAGCTTATATTGAGGAAAAGCGTCAAGTTCACGATCAGATGCTCTTGTTTGATATTGGCGACCATATGGACCGAGTGAACCTTGTGTCAGAAGCTGATTATGGAAAGGTAAACGTCAAGCTTCTCAATCAACTTGGCTATGATGGGGTCACGATTGGAAATAATGAAGGCATTACGCTGCCTCATGATCAACTCGATCAATTGTACGAGCATGCACAATTTCCAGTGGTTCTGTCTAATTTATTTGAGAAAGGCAAAAGGCCATCGTGGGCAAAGCCCTATCATATGATCCAAATGGAAAACGGACTGAAAATATGTCTCTTAGGCGTGACCATTGCGTATACACCCGTCTATGAAAAGCTGGGCTGGGACATTACAGATCCGTTTGACAGCATACGGGACATACTGCAGGAAGTGAAGGGACAGGCAGATGTCATTGTACTCTTATCCCATCTTGGTATCATCCATGATCGGGAGGTCGCCCGTGATTTTCCTGACATCGACATCATCCTAGGCTCACACACGCATCATTTGTTAGAGCAGGGTGAAATGGACAATGGGGTGCTGCTTGCATGCGCTGAAAAGTATGGGCATTATATTGGCTGTGTCGAGCTGACAATTGACATAGCGCGCAAAGAGCTGATCGAGAAAAAAGCAACGGTGCAGTCAGTGGATCAGCTGATCAGTGAATCAGATGAAGCCATCACTACCTTACAGCAAGCAGAAAGAAGAGCCAAAGCCCTCATGCAGGAAAAAGTAACAGCGATTGAGTCAAGGTTAGAAACGAAGTGGTTTGATGAATCCCCGCTTCCGCAGCTCTTAACAGATGCCATTAAAGATTGGTGCGGGGCAGATATCGGCATGATGAATGCAGGTATGGTGCTTGATTCATTAGAGGCAGGAATCGTGACAAGAGAAGAAGTCCACCGAATCTGCCCGCATCCCATTAATCCCATTCGGGTGACGCTTACCGGTCAACAGCTCATCGAAACCGTTCGGCGTGCCTGTGAAGAAAAAATGGAACAGCTGCGCATTAAGGGCTTCGGCTTTAGAGGTGAGCTGATGGGGAAAATGCTGTATAGCGGCCTCACCTATACAGTAGAAGAAGGCGAAACCAAACGGGTAAAGGATGTCTTTGTACATGATCAATTGATCAAAAAGGACGCTTCCTATACGCTTGGCACAGTCGATATGTATACATTAGGCTCTCTATTTCCTCATATCCGTGACCATGAACACATTGAATATTTCATGCCGGAATTTTTACGTGATGTGCTTACTTGGCGCCTGAAGGAAACCACATGAAATCCGCTTTAGCCTAACAACACTCGCCCTCTTGTCACATAGATTGTGATGAGAGGAGTGAAGGGATTTGGTGAATTTAACACCTATTAAAATTGATGGACATTCCTTTACAGCCGTCACCGTCAAACTGCCGAAGACGAATTTTATGGCGGTGACAAATGAACATGGGTATATTATGTGCGGTGCACTGGATGTCGGGCTCTTAAATGAAAAGCTTGCAGATAGAGGAATTATCGCAGGGAGAGCAGTTGGTGTGAGGACCATTGAGCAATTGCTTGATGCCCCTTTAGAATCTGTGACATACGCCGCAGAAGCGCTAGGCATTACAGCTGGAACCAATGGAAGAGACGCATTATTAAAAATGGTGAAATAAAAATGGATAGATGATTCCTATCCCCCCGCCTGTCTGCATACACTTGTAGTGGAGAAGGGGGGATTTTTTATTGAGAATGAACCGCCGTTATCGCCCCTATAAAAAGGGCCCTTTGCCATTTCGATACGTCATGCTGCTTGCAATCTTATTCTTTGTACTCTCAACCGTCATTAGTCTATTTTTTATTAACCGTTCAATTAAACCAACCCTTATTCACATTGCTGAACTAGAAACAGAGCGTATCGCCAATCATCTGATTCAATATTCTGTTCAAGACTTTGCAGACGATCAGGAGAATATGAAGGATATGGTGGTCATGAATACAAGTGAGAACGGAAAAGTAACGACCATCGATTTTAATGCGCAGGCAACATCGAAAGCAATGGCTGATCTGTCACGTCATCTTCAAAAAAATTTAGAGGACATTGAAAAGGGGAACTTTCAAAAAGAGGCAAAAGAAGCGTTAAAGGATCAAACAGATGGACATGACGGCATTATATATAACATTCCGCTTGGGCAAGCGTCCGGAAATGCACTCATCGCCAATCTAGGGCCAAAAGTGCCTGTACGCTTTAGTGTCATTGGTGACCCGCATACGGACGTTGAAAAAAATATTAAGCCCTATGGCATCAACAATGCCTTGATTGATATTAGTGTTCTGATCGAGGTCAAGGTGAGAGTCATCATCCCGTTTGCATCTGAAACAATCGTGGTCAAGAACTCAGTTCCCGTCTCCATACAAGCCGTTCAAGGGGACGTACCAGATTATTATAACGGCAGTGGAACAAACTCAGGCGCTCCATCGATTGTTCTCCCAGAGAAAAAGGAGAAGAAAGAATAATGAAAAACAGCCCAAGGAATGATTGGGCTGTTTTTTTATTTGCGTTTCCGCTCAGCTCTTTCCCACGCCCTTAAATGAGGGTATGGATCAAATGACCATTCAGTTCTGCCGTTGTCTTTATACATGCCATAGTGAAGATGCGGCGGAAATTTTCCTGCTGTGCCTGGGGGGCCATAACCGGAGCTTCCGACAGATCCAATGACCTGTCCGGGTTCAACAATTTGACCTGTTTTGAGTCCTTTTGCAAAGCCATTTAAATGAGCGAAGTAATGATAATGATTATGAATATCTCGAATGCCAATCCGCCAGCCGCCAAAGCGGTTCCAGCCTTTCATTTCAATCACGCCATACGATGTCGCACGAACGGGAAGTCCATAATGGGCAAATAAATCCGTGCCCTCGTGAATTCTTCTGCCTCCAAATCCTCTTGCATCTCCCCATGTGCTCCGGTAGCTGTAGTCAGCTCCAACCGGAAGAGGGAAAGCATGCTTTCCGAGGTCAAGATGGCCATAGTGCTGATATAGCTTCATAAAAGATGAAATGATTCCAACGGTTTGATCTCGGCCATAATAGTCCCATAAAGCAATTTTTAATTGATCAATGCTGCTGCCGTAATGAAGCAAGTATTGAGCAAACGTGAATAATACATCCTCATCGTCATCGCTGTTCGCTTTTCCATCCCCGTTTCCATCAAGTCCAATTCCATCAAACACTTTAATGCTTAAAGGAGAGGTATCCTGCTTATTCGGGTTTTCAGGGCCGATCCACATTTCCCGGGGAATGAAGATACCAATGATGCCTTTTTGTTTCGGTAAATCTCTTCTGCTTTTTCGAATATTGTGCTCATACTGATCAACCGCAGCAAGTACATACCATGGAACTTGTGTCGTGATGGCGACTTTTTCGTATAGTGCCATTCGCTGCTTCAGTACATCTGGCTGCTTGCCTTCCCCTTGTGCATGAACAGGTAAAGGAAGCATTGAAAGAGCGATCATGATGGCTAAAACCACTTTCACAAACGTCCATCTCCTTTCATCAAGCATCGTCTTCTACCGTTTAGTGTGGTTAGATCATCCTATTTCATAAGAAGAAAATGTTAGTAATTTTCTTCTGATTTTTTTAGGAGGCTTTTGGGTATTTTTGCAGCTCATTCCCTTGTTGTTCAATCTGTACTATGTTAAAGTGTCTAAAGAAAAGGCTTTAGGCCGAAGATTCAATTTTTTGCAGCTTCTTAGCTGCATCCATCGTATATAGCAGGAAGATTTTTGTAGATGCACCTTTAACGAATTCATATGGAGATGATGGAATTGGCAAAGAAGGAAGAGCACGTAAGAAAACCGGACTGGCTTAAAATTAAGCTGAATACGAATGAAAACTATACCGGTTTGAAAAAAATGATGCGGGAAAACAACCTGAATACCGTTTGTGAGGAAGCAAAATGTCCGAATATCCATGAATGCTGGGCGGTGAGAAGAACCGCTACATTTATGATCCTTGGATCTGTTTGTACGCGCGCATGCCGTTTCTGTGCGGTGAAAACAGGACTTCCAACTGAGCTTGACCTGCAAGAGCCAGAACGCGTGGCAGATTCAGTAGCCTTAATGAACTTAAAGCACGCTGTCATAACAGCGGTTGCAAGGGATGATCAAAAGGATGGCGGAGCAGGTGTGTTTGCTGAAACCGTTCGTGCCATTAGAAGAAAAAGCCCATTCACGACAATTGAAGTTCTCCCTTCAGACATGGGCGGCAATTACGATAATTTGAAGACGTTAATGGACACACGTCCTGATATTTTAAATCACAATATTGAAACAGTTCGCAGATTAACGCCAAGGGTTCGTGCACGTGCTACATATGATCGTTCATTAGAATTCTTGCGCCGCGCAAAAGAAATGCAGCCCGACATTCCAACGAAATCAAGCATTATGATTGGACTAGGTGAAACGAAGGAAGAAATCATTGAAGTCATGGATGATCTTCTTGCGAGCAACGTGGATATTATGGCGATTGGTCAGTATTTACAACCTTCGAAAAAGCATTTGAAAGTTCAAAAATACTACCATCCGGATGAGTTTGCAGAGCTGAAAGAAATTGCGATGTCAAAAGGCTTTAGCCATTGTGAAGCTGGACCGCTTGTGCGCTCTTCCTACCATGCAGATGAACAAGTAAACGAAGCGTCTAAAAAGCGTCAGGCGCAAGCATAACAAAGAAAACGCCAGAGATCTCTGGCGTTTTTTCTCATATTAATTTTGGCCGTAAGGGGCGTTTCTTCTCATGGTACGGTCAGAATTCGTCATACCATTGGCATCTTCTTTCGTAGAAATATCTCCACCTTGAGGGGAATATTTCATTTGTTGAATCGTTTTGGTTAAAATTTGATCAAAATCACGTGAATTGGTTTGAAGACGTGAAAAATTGGCAATGGATTGAAAGTGCTCTGGATTATCAGAGACGTATACATGATAATAACGAGGGAGAACAGAAACCGCCGTTTTCTTTACTTGATCGGCAGATTCATCCCGGTTTTTGTTTCCTGTTCGATATACAATCAGTGCATCCTCATCTGTCACAAGTGTGGCTGCATCTTTGATGTTTGGGAGCTGCACAGTTAAACTTGTAATGACGTGGGCAAGATGCTCGCGATTTAAAGCAGGTGTTCTTTCTTTCTGATCCGTTACTTGCTGGCGCTGATAACGAACATATCCTGCTCTGTTTGTGTCTGCTTCTGGCATGTTGGAATTATTTCCTTCATGACGATCCGATAGACGGATGGTTTTACTTGAAGAATCTTCATCCACTTGCCGGTTCATACCTGATTGAAAGCCGCACCCGCCTAAAAGCATGCTGAGGAGAATCGCGGCTGTCAGTTGTTTCTTCATAAATGTGACCTCCTTTTTTCTTTAGCTTCGGCTAAAACGGAAAAAACATGCTTTAGCAATTGATGGAGTTCTTCCAATGAATTATCATTAAAGATGGATCGTTTAAAAAGAGGTGAGAAGATGATCGTCATTCAGAATGCTACTTTTGATCTTGTAAGAGATATCAAAAGCGGTTTTGATGAAGAAGCGTTTAAAGCAAGGTACTCAGATATTTTAAATAAGTACGATTATATTGTGGGGGACTGGGGCTACAATCAGCTGAGACTGAAGGGGTTCTTTGATGACCAAAACCAAAAGGCCACATTTGATACAAAAATCAGCACACTCGATGAATACATTTATGAATACTGTAATTTTGGCTGTGCCTATTTTGTCTTAAAACGAATCAGAAAATAACGCAAAGGGGAGCGTCATGATGTATTTCGTAGACAGAAAAAAAATTGAAGAGACATTACGTTTTTTCGAGGAGCAATATGAGTTGATGCGCAGTCATCAAACATGGACAAGTCCACTAGAGAAAAAAGCGCTGGAACGAATTGTTCATTTGCTCGTCGAATGTATTCTTGATACGGGAAATGATATGATTGATGGCTTTATTATGCGTGATCCAGGAAGCTATGATGACATCATGGATATTCTTGTTGATGAAAAGGTTGTACCCGAAGAGGAAGGCAGTCAGCTGAAAAAGCTTGTCTCGTGCCGCAAAACACTTGTGCAGCAATACCAGGAAGTGGTTCATCACGACTTGCTGCAGGTGATCAGCGAGGTTGAGCATGCGCTAGAGGTTTTCCCAAGCCGCATCCGTACCTACTTGGAGCAGGAGCTTGGCCCAGTATCAGCGTTTAAATAATCCATTGGAGTTGTGAGCATCATGAAATACAAAGGCTACTTAATTGATTTAGACGGAACAATGTATAAAGGAACAGAAAAGATCGAAGAAGCAGGTCAATTTGTTCAAAAGTTAAATGAGCTAAACATTCCCTACTTGTTTGTCACAAATAACTCGTCACGCACCCCAAAGCAGGTAGCGGAAAAACTTGTTTCATTCGATATCCCAGCAACTGAAGAACAAGTCTTTACAACAAGTATGGCGACAGCCAATTATATTGCCGAGCAAAAGAAAGACGCGTCTGTTTACGTCATCGGTGAAGAAGGAATCAAGCAGGCCATTGAAGAAAAAGGGCTAATGTTCGGTCAGGAAGACGCTGATTTCGTTGTTGTTGGAATTGACCGAGACATTACATATGAAAAATTCGCAGTAGGTGCGATTGCCATCCGTCAAGGCGCACAATTTGTCTCAACAAATGGAGACATCGCCATTCCAACAGAAAGAGGGCTTCTGCCAGGGAACGGCTCATTAACATCTGTGCTGACCGTCACCACTACGGTCCAGCCAACGTTTATCGGGAAGCCAGAATCCATCATCATGGAACAAGCGATGAGGGTGCTCGGGACCGATCTGTCTGAGACGCTTATGGTGGGTGATAACTATGATACGGACATTATGGCAGGGATGAATGCAGGAATGGACACATTACTCGTTCATACAGGCGTGACAACAAAAGAGCTGCTTCAGAAGTATGACAAACAGCCAACCTATGTCATTGATTCATTATCCGAGTGGATTGAGCGATTATCATAAAAAAAAGAGGACAAGCGTTACGCGCGCGTCCTCTTTTTTGCTTTATTCCGCATTTCTCGTACTATGTGCAAGCCTGCTTGATGCTGCAGCAGCAATGGCGCCGACAATGTCATCTAAAAAGGTGTGGCACTCGCCTGTGGATTTATCATTGAGTTTCCCGAGAATCCCTGGTTTTTCTTTATCGATATATCCGTAATTCGTAAAGCCGATCGAACCATAAATATTGACGATAGCAAAGGATAGAATTTCATCAACACCATACAGGCTTTCGTCTGTTTCTAAAATGGACTGAAGCGGCTCGGTTAGCTTTTTTTGCTCGGCTAGTACGTCTAGTTCGACGCCTGTTAATATCGCATTTTGGACTTCTCGTTTTGCGATGACACGCTCCACATTGTGGATGCATTCTGTCATGTCTAAGCCAGGATGATATTTTTCCTGTAAAAAGTAGACAAGGTCTGCTATATCTTGAATGGATACGCCTCGTTCTTGTAAACGGCGTCTTGCTGTTTTTTCTACTTCGTTCATCTCATGATGATGCGGCATATATTCCTCACCCAATCCTCGTAATTTGGTCCACAACGTGTAAAAAGCTTCGGATAGTAAATAGTATTCATAAATCCCTCAACCTGCGACTACGATATGATAAGAGATCGATCATATGAACGCAGGTGAAAACATGAAAGAAACCATTTATCACACATTTGGTATTGATGTGCGTCAATTTATGCCATATGGCAGTTATCAGAGCTTTCAAACGTCGGAGGCTCTCTTTATCATTGTTCCTGTGTCTCATTTGCGAGAAGAAGAACTCACAGAGCTGTATCATATCAGTCAGTATTTACTGAATGCCGGAGACCCATACGTCGCTGTGTTTGAATTAACAAATGAAGAGAAGCCCACCTTTACTCATGGAAAGGAGCTGTATGCTTTATTAAAGGCAGCACCGCCGATCTCAAGCAGATCGTTTCAGCAGGCATCAGAGCTGGCGGCCTTTCATGTCAGGGGAAGAGGATTTCCATATGAGGTATCTGAAACAAAACGTGTGGGAGCCTGGAAGGAATTGTGGGCAAAACGGTTAGATCAGCTTGAAGGCTTTTGGATGCAGCAAATGCACCAAAAACCACTGGAACAGTTTGAAAAAAAATTCATCGAATCCTTTCCGTATTATCTTGGATTAACGGAAAATGCCATTCAATATTTAGTGGATACTGAGCTTGATGATGAACCGAAGGAATGTGACTCAGGCACTGTCTGCCACCAGCGTTTTTCGCGGAGGACTTGGCCGCATGAGCAGCCGCTTCGTTTACCTGTAGATTGGGTCTTTGATCATCCAACCCGGGATATTGCCGAATACTTAAGAGAAACCTTTGTCCAGCATAAGGAAGATTTAATTGAAGAAGGCTTCTCCTTTCTTCAGCAATATGAGCAGGTGACACCTCTTTCTACCTTTTCTAAGCGTTTGTTATACAGCCGCTTGTTGTTCCCGCTTCATTATTTTGAAATTGTGGAAGGCTACTACATGTCAGGAGAAAATGAAAAATCATATTATGAAGAGCGGTTAGATTACGTCCTAAATGATGCCAATCGCTATGAATACTTTCTGAAGGTCTTTCAAGAAATGAGTGCCATGCGAAGCGGCGAGAGCCCGATACCGGCAGTTGGCTGGATCACAGGTCCACGGATTTGAAGTTTCAGTGAACAGATGAAACGTCTCTTTTCTCTTGAGGCGTTTTTCGTTATGCTTAAAGAAATCAATCAAAGGAGTGTTCTTCTTGACGAAACCATATGTCTATATCACAAGAAAGCTGGATGAAGCATCACTTACACCATTAAAAGAAGTCGCTCATATTGAGATGTGGCCGAGCGAGGATGAGCCATGTCCAAGAGAAGAATTAGAAAAACAAGCAGCTCAAGCGGATGCGCTTCTCACCATGCTGTCAGATCAAGTAGATGAAGCCCTTTTATCAAAAACTCCAAATGTTAAAGTGATCGCAAACCTTGCTGTTGGCTATGACAATATTGATCTTGAGGCCGCTGAAAAGCGCAATATCACTATTTGTCATACACCGGATGTATTAACAGAATCCACGGCTGATTTAGCCTTTGCCCTTCTGATGGCGTCAGCTAGACGGATTGTCGAGGCGAGTGATTGGATTAAGGAAGGAAATTGGACAGGCTGGGGGCCTCTTCTTCTTGCCGGCGCTGATATTCATCACAAAACCCTTGGAATTGTTGGCATGGGAAGTATCGGAACAGCGCTTGCCAAGCGGGCAGCAGGCTTTGACATGAAGGTGCTGTACCATAACCGGTCAAGAAAGCCAGAGGCAGAAGCGCAGCTCGGCGTGACTTATGCGCCATTTGAGGAACTGCTCACGCAGTCTGATTTCATCGTCTGCCTGACGCCGTTAACCCCGGAGACGAAAGACATGTTTAATGAAAAGGCATTTGATCAGATGAAAAACTCTGCTTATTTTATTAACGTATCAAGAGGACAGACTGTAGATGAGGATGCTTTATATGAGGCGGTCACGACAGGAAAAATTGCCGGAGCCGGTCTGGATGTATTTAGACAGGAGCCTGTCAGCCCGTCTCATCCGTTAACAACATTACCTAACGTCACGGTTCTCCCTCATATTGGAAGTGCAAGTGTCGAAACGAGAAAAACGATGATGCGTTTGTGTGCTGAAAATATTGCGCTTGTCTTACAAGGTCAGCAAGCCAAAACGCCGGTTCGTTCATCATATAAGGCTCCCTGAGTTTCGGGAGCTTTTCTGACAAAAATATTTCGAAAATATAGAATCTTGATATAAATAGCTGTTAAGCGGTTTCATTCTGACAATCTCTTATTTTATTACCTTGTCAAAATGAGGATACCCCTTTATAATGTGTGTACATTGAATGTCTGTGTTAGGTTAACAAATGTCTTTTTAGAGAGGACATTGACGGAGAAAGGTGGAATTTCAGGTGAAGGCAATTCGAGTTGGACTATTAGGATTAGGAACAGTGGGAAGCGGTGTCGTCAAGATTATCCAAGATCACCAGGATAAATTAATGCACCAGATCGGCTGTCCGGTATTAATACAAAAAGTGCTTGTGAGCAATCCCGATAAAAAGAGAGATGTGGATGTGGCAAGAGAGGTCTTCACAACTGAAGTATACGATGTGATTAGAGATCCAGAGGTCGACGTCATTATTGAAGTGATGGGCGGCATTGAAGAGACAAAACAATATTTAATAGATGCGTTAAATGAGAAGAAGCATGTCATTACAGCCAATAAAGATTTAATGGCGCTTTACGGAACAGAGCTTTTACATGTTGCGAAAGAAAATGGCTGTGATCTTTATTATGAAGCAAGTGTCGCCGGAGGAATTCCGATTCTGCGTACGCTGGAGGAAGGATTGGCCTCTGACCGAATTACGAAGATGATGGGGATTGTGAACGGTACAACGAATTTTATTTTAACGAAAATGAACGTCGATAAAAGCGCATATGAAGATGTCTTAAAAGAAGCGCAGGATCTTGGCTTTGCAGAAGCAGACCCGACAGCTGATGTAGAAGGACTTGATGCAGCAAGGAAAATGGCGATTCTTGCAAGACTCGGTTTTTCCATGAATGTGGAATTAGAGGATGTGAAGGTCAGAGGCATCTCTGACGTTTCTGATGAAGACATTAATTTCAGTAAACGATTTGGCTACACAATGAAGCTGATCGGAATTGCCCAGCGGGACGGAGAGAAAGTGGAAGTCAGTGTCCAGCCAACCTTACTCCCTGATCACCATCCGCTATCATCGGTCAACAATGAATTCAATGCGGTGTATGTCTATGGAAGTGCTGTAGGAGAAACGATGTTTTACGGCCCTGGAGCAGGAAGTCTCCCAACGGCAACAGCTGTTGTATCAGACTTAGTCGCAGTGATGAAAAACATGCGCCTTGGCGTGAACGGAAGCGGATTTATCGCACCGCAGTTTGAGAAAAAGATCAAATCTCCATCGGAAGTATTTGCTCAGCAATTCTTAAGAATTCATGTTAGAGATCAAGTCGGGGCATTTTCCCGCATTACATCTATTTTTTCTGAAAGAGGCATCAGCTTTGAAAAGATCCTTCAGCTTCCTGTGAAAGGGCATGATGAGCTGGCTGAAATTGTGATTATTACACACCGGACCTCAGAAGAAGATTTCTCAAATATTCTGCAAAAATTAAACGATCTCGACGTGGTGCTTCAAGTGAAGAGCACGTACCGAGTAGAAGGGAACGGTTTAAGCTGATGAAGTGGAATGGACTTATTGAGGAATTCCAAGAATTCTTACCAGTAAACGAATCAACACCAAAACTAACATTAAATGAAGGGAATACACCGCTGATCCACCTTGCCAAACTTTCGGAAAAGCTGGGGATTGAGCTTCATGTGAAAACAGAAGGCGTCAATCCAACTGGCTCTTTCAAGGATCGTGGAATGGTCATGGCTGTTGCAAAGGCAAAAGAAGAAGGCAATGATACGATCATGTGTGCTTCGACAGGGAATACCTCTGCAGCGGCAGCGGCTTATGCAGCCCGTGCTGATATGAAATGTATCGTCATCATTCCAGACGGGAAAATTGCCTTCGGGAAGCTTGCACAGGCTGTGATGTACGGAGCAGAGATCATTGCGATTGACGGCAACTTTGATGATGCGCTGAAAATCGTCCGCAGCATCTGTGAAAAAGCGCCGATTGCTCTTGTTAACTCTGTCAATCCGTACCGAATTGAAGGACAAAAAACTGCGGCATTTGAAATCTGTGAGCAGCTAGGCTCGGCCCCGGACGTACTGGCGATTCCTGTTGGAAATGCAGGGAACATCACCGCCTACTGGAAAGGCTTCAAGGAATACCATGAGAAAAAAGGAACTGGACTGCCAGTCATGCGCGGCTTTGAAGCAGAAGGTGCAGCAGCAATCGTACGAAATGAAGTGATTGAACAGCCAGAAACAGTGGCAACTGCCATCCGTATCGGAAATCCAGCGAGCTGGAAGCAAGCTGTGGCAGCCGCAGATGAATCAAACGGAAAGATTGATGAAGTGACTGACGAGGAAATTCTTCATGCATATCAATTGATTGCACGTGAAGAAGGCGTGTTTGCAGAACCGGGCTCTTGTGCGTCTATCGCAGGTGTGCTAAAGCAGGTGAAATCCGGAGAAATCAAGCCAGGCAGTAAAGTTGTTGCGGTATTAACAGGCAACGGATTGAAAGATCCGAATACGGCAATTGATATTTCACAAATCAAGCCGGTCACACTCGATGCAGATGAAGATCAAATTCTTGAACACTTAGAAAAGGCCGCGCGCGTATGAGTAAAGCCTCCATGCTTTTTACAATCACAGTACCGGGAAGCACTGCCAATTTAGGACCAGGCTTTGATTCAGTTGGAATGGCGCTCAGCCGCTATTTAAAGCTATCGGTCTATGACCATGATAGCTGGCTGTTTGAAGCAGAAACAGATGTCGTGTCCGGGATTCCATCAGGCACCGACAACCTAATTTATCAAACAGCCAAAAAGGTCGCAGATCACTTTGGAAAAACACTCCCGCCTGTTTATGTCAAAGTGTGGAGTGATATTCCATTGGCACGGGGGCTGGGAAGCAGTGCTGCTGCAATTGTGGCAGCCATTGAGCTGGCCAATCAGCTTCTCGAATTAAATATGACAGATGATCAAAAGCTCTTTTTTGCAAGTGAGGTAGAAGGTCATCCAGATAATGCGGGTGCTTCTTTATTCGGCGGTTTACTGATTGGTCTTCATGAAGAAGACCAGACACATGCCGTCAAAGTGCAGCATGTGGATATAGATGTTGTCGTCGTGATTCCTTTTTATGAAGTGCTGACAAAGGATGCCCGTGATGTCCTGCCAGAGGATCTTTCCTATAAACATGCTGTCAGTGCGAGTGCTGTGAGCAACGTGCTTGTAGCGGCATTAATGACGCAAAACTGGCCGCTTGTTGGAGAAATGATGAATAAGGATTTATTTCATCAGCCTTACCGCACAATGCTCGTCCCAGAGCTGTCGAAGGTAGAGCATGTCGCTTCGCTAAAAGGAGCGTATGGAACGGCATTAAGCGGTGCTGGACCGACGATCTTAACCTTAGTTGAAAAAGGGAAGGGAGAAGCGCTGAAAAAGCAGCTTGCCCAAAACTTCCCGCATTGCGAAGTAGATTTGCTGACGGTACCGGTAGAAGGTGTTGTCGTGGAGCATGATCCTGTCAATCAAGTAAAGAACGTGCTGTAAAAATGCACGTTCTTTTTTTTATCCTTGTTTTTATAGGAAGAAGCAGGGATTATTATTTAGAGGATCGAACTATTTTTTATGCATAAAAGGAGGAGATACATTCATGAAGAAATTGATGACGGCAGAAGATTTAACGAAGATTGTTTCTGTTTCTCATCCGGTTTATTCACCAGATGGAAAAAAAGCGGTTTTTACAAAAGTCACAGTGAATGAGAAAAAAGATGATTACAACATCCATTTATGGGTTCGAGATGAAGAGACAGAGGAGCTGTCACAATGGACATTTGAGGATGGAAAGCATCATCAGCCAGTGTGGTCAAAAGACAGCAGGCAGCTTGCTTTTATTTTGCAAAAGCCAAAGGAAGTCCCTCAACTAGCTCTTATCCAGAGCGAGGGAGGCGGCGTTCGCACCTTAACGGCGATTCCTTACGGGGTATCTCATCCTGTCTTTTCACCAGATGGAGCTTTCATTTATGCATCAGTGTCACTGAAACAATCAGAATCTGTTCATGATGAAAAAAAGGAAGAGCGAGATGATTTCGCTCCTGCGGTATATGATGATTTAACCTATAAAGCAGATGGCAGAGGTTTTTTAGATGGACGTTTTACGCAAATCATTCAAGTGGATACCCATTCAGGAGAGATAGAGGCTGTCACGAGCGGGCAGCATCATCATGTGAATCACACGGTCTCTCCGTGCGGGAAATGGCTTGCCTATATTCAATCAAATCCTCAGAAACCTTACATAAGTGACGCGTGCCTCCGATCATTAGAGGATGGTACGACAAAGAAAATCACACAATCATCAGGCGCTTATTCTACCGTGTCTTTTGCTCCTAATGGAGAGAGCCTCGTGTATATCGGACATGAGCGTGAATTTCAAAATGCTACTTTTCCAGCATTATGGCTGTATGATCTGAAGGAGGGAAATGCCGTTCAGCTGTCAGAAATGCTCGATATGTATGTGGGCAACTGTATGGCAGGGGATAGCGTTATGGGCGAAGCCAATCAGCTTCCGCAGTGGACAAAGGATAGCCAGGGGTTTTATGCGCTTGTTTCTGATCAAGGCAGTACGGGGATTTATTATTTCTCCGTTGAAGGCTTAGCCTATCCTGTTCGATTAGAGGAAGAACATATCACAAACTTTAGCCTTCATCCGGATGAATCCAAATTGTTGCTCAGCCGGCTGTCACCCATTTCTCCAAGTGAGCTGTATGAGCTGACATTAGGGGAGACGGATCTAAAGCAAATCACATTCGAGCATGATGAATTACTCAAGGAGCATGTCCTATCGGTACCAGAGCCATTTTCGTTTCAGTCAAAAGAAGGCGATGAGGTGCATGGCTGGGTTATGAAACCTTCCCAAATGGAAGAAGGAAAGACTTATCCGCTCATTTTAGAGATTCATGGTGGACCGCATGCGATGTATGGTTATACGTATTTTCATGAATTTCAAATGCTCGCTGCTGAAGGCTATGCCATCGTATATATCAATCCTCATGGCAGTCATGGATACGGGCAAATGTTTACCGACCGTGTGAGAGGGAGTTATGGTGACGTTGATTATGAGGATGTCATGCAGGCTGTTGATCATGTGCTCAAAGCCTATGATTTCCTTGATGAAACAAGACTTGGAGTGACAGGCGGCAGTTATGGCGGTTTTATGACCAACTGGATTGTTGGACAGACCGACCGTTTTCGCGCAGCCGTCACACAGCGGTCCATTTCAAACTGGATTAGCTTTTATGGCATTAGTGACATCGGTTATTACTTCACAAGATGGCAGATTGATGGGGATATTTATGATTCGGCCGATAAGCTGTGGGATCGTTCGCCGCTAAAGTATGTGAAGCAGGTGAAGACGCCGCTTCTCATCTTGCACAGCGATGAAGACTATCGCTGCCCAGTTGATCAAGCAGAACAGCTTTTTGTAGCACTGAAGGAGCTTGGGAAAGACACAAGGCTCGTCAAATTCCCGAAGGCATCTCATGATTTATCCAGAAGCGGCCATCCGGGGCAGCGTATTCAAAGACTGACCTTTATGAAGGACTGGTTTAGAGAGAAGTTAAGCTAATAAAAAACGATCCAATTCGGGTCGCTTCAGCGTGATGACAAACCCTCGCATTCCGTGTCAGTCCTGCGTGCTGGTGCTTATGAATATCAAATTCGCTCCGCGCCAGTACTCGTCCTTCCTAGAATTCAAGGGTTTTCATATCACGCTGACAAAGGGCTAATAATGAAAAAAACGACCCCGAATTCGGGTCGTTTTCATGTCATATATGAATTAGAAAACCTGTTCAACTTCTACAACGCCAGGCACTTCTTCTAATAATGCGCGCTCAATACCGGCTTTCAATGTAATGGTTGAACTTGGGCAGCTGCCGCATGCACCAAGAAGACGTAATTTCACAATGCCATCTTCAATGTCTACAAGCTCACAGTCTCCACCATCACGTAATAGAAATGGACGAAGTTTGTCCAGTACTTCCTGTACTTGGTCTTTCATTTCGACTTCAGTCATTAGATATAATCGCTCCTTTCACAACATATCACCATTATATTCATCTGGACGATAAAAATCTATTGATTGGTTTCAAAGTTTCCTTCTCATTATAGCACAATCTCATCTTGAAACAAAAAGTGATTTTGACTTTTTTCATACAGAAAATTCAGCTAAAATAAAGAAAGAATAGGGGGCTTGCCAAATGAATCAAACCGTTGATCTTTATGTATATGGAAGAGATGTACTGTGCGCTAGCTGCGTGAATCTGCCTTCTTCAAAAGACACATTTGAGTGGTTAGATGCAGCGTTAAAACGAAAATATCCGAATCAGCCGTTTCGTATCACATATATTGATATTGAGCACCCGCCAGAAAACGAACACCAAAAAGAATTGTCTGAACGAATTCTTGATGATGAATTCTTTTATCCGCTTGTCTTAGTGGAGGATCAAATTGTTGGAGAGGGCAATCCAAAATTAAAAGACATTTATCAAGAAATGGAGAAATACGGTTACACGGAGAGCAGTGAATAAACTGTTCTTTTTTTTGAGAAAACAAACAGAACAAACGTTCCTTTTGGGTTGAAAAAGAACGTTTGTTCGATTATAATCAAATGAAAGGAGCGTGAGCATCATGAATTATTTACTGAAACAATCTCTTCATCAGCAAATACCAATTGAGATGATTTATATGAAGAAAAACGGAGAGTGCACGAAGCGTAAAATCATTGTCCACCGTCAAACAGACCAGCTCATCCAAGCGTATTGTTTATCGAAGAAAACGATGAGAACTTTTCGTAAAGACTGCATCCTTGCCCTTGCTCCGATCAAATTGACCCGTTCATCGGCACATGCCGTTTCATAGAAAAAAAGCTCCCTCGTCATGAAGGAGCTTTGAGAAAAAATTCACATGATGTTAGCCATTGTGATGCTTGTACATCCAAAGGAGTCCGGATTTTAGAAGTCTTGGTACACGGCCAATAAGTGGACGATCTGCTACTAAGCCAAAGCCGGCTTTTTTCCCTAAAGATCCTAAGACACCTTTTAGCTTAAACTGAGGATAAGCCTCAGGAAGCGGCTCGTTTTTCCAACGTTTTTGCAGAGATTGGACAATTTGTTCTGCCTGCGCCTCGGCAAGCTGTGCACTTGGGGCATGCGGCAAGCTTGCGCAATCACCCACGACATAGACATGCTCATTTTCAGGGAGATTGTGATGAGGTGTTAATACGACGCGGCCTTGTGCGTCTTTTTCAACATCCATCTCCCGTACCACTTTGCTTGGCTGAATGCCTGCTGTCCATACGATGACCTCTGCTTCAATGGCGTCATCATGGTTGTAAACAACACCTTCTTCAACCTTCGTAATATTGGCACAGTTAATGATCTTTACGTCATTTTCTTCAAACCACTTTTGCACATATAAACTTAATCTTTTTGGGAAGCTTGATAGAATCAGCTCTCCGCGGTCAAAAAGAATAATGTTTAAATCAGCACGGCTTTCTCTTAATTCACTGGCTAGCTCTACCCCGCTAAGTCCAGCACCGACGATACCAACCGTTGCACCTGCACCCAAATTGTTTAATTTGTTATACGTATGTCTTGACTGATCAATGGTTTGAATACTGTATGTATGTTCTTTCGCACCAGGGACATTATGATACTTGTCCTCACAGCCGAGTCCAATCACCGTGTCGTCATAAGGAATGGGTTCACGGTCGCTGAATAAGATCTGTTTGTTTTCAATATCAATTTTTTCTACTTCCCCATATTGAATATCCAGCTTCGGATGCTCTGGAAAAGATACTCGGATGTGATGATCAGAGATTGTTCCAGCAGCGAGTGCATAATATTCTGTTTTTAAACAGTGGTAAGGATTTCGATCAATTAATGTGATAGTAACATCATCAGGTAATTGATTTGGCAATAAGCGGTGGAGAACCCGCATATTCCCGTAACCTCCGCCGATCAAGACTAAATTTTTCATGACGATTCTCCTTTTCCCCGTAGACATTGAAAAACACTTATACTAAAAAACTTTAAGTTAAAATACCAAATAAAATTATATCGAATTTACTGTGAAACCACAATAATTGTTTCAAAATAACCTACATATTCATTAGTTAGTCCTAAATAGTAAAACATTTTACGAGGAATAGGCGTAACGATACAGATGAAGCTCATGTTTTGACTAATAGAAGGAATTTCGGTAGGATGGTAAAGCAATGTGAGGTGAAGCAAAGTGTTCCCACTGATCGAATTTTGTGTAAGTAATCTTGCACAAGGGTCTCAAGAAGCAAAAGAGAAGCTTGATAAAGACCCAAACCTAGACGTTATGGAATACGGCTGTTTAAGCTATTGCGGCAAATGTATGGACTCCCCATTTGCACTTGTGAATGGAGAATTTGTTTCAGGAGAAAATGCAGAGCAGCTAGTCGAGCGTATTTATGCTTTTATAGAGGAAAATGAGATGTTTTAAATGCACCACATGGGTCATGAGGTGCATTTTTTTCTTACTTCAATCTTCCATTTTTAAGGAGAATGCATAGAAAGCGCATCCAATATGTTATGCTAATAAAATATCATCAAAATGAAGCATCACACGAGAAAAAAAGAGGCATATGCATAATAAAAGCCCTTTGCCATGGCAGCAAAGAGCTTCTATGTATGAAAAACGGGGGATGATAAGATTGTCTCCTGAATCGACTCCTTTTATACTATAAAGAAACAACATTTTTGGAGGAAGCTCATGACATCATTTCAATTCACGAAAATGCACGGATTAGGAAATAATTATATATACGTCAATCAGATGAAGGAACAGCTTCCAGAAGAGCAGCTATCAGAGATAGCGATCCGCGTTTCTTCTGTTTATACAGGAATCGGTTCAGACGGAATGATCCTTATTTGCCCATCAGATGTTGCACCTGTGAAAATGCGCATTTTCAACAATGATGGATCAGAGGGTAAAAACTGCGGCAACGGTCTGCGCTGCGTCGCAAAGTATGTGTATGAGCATCAAATCGTAACAGACACAACGTTCCAGATTGAGACATTGTCAGGACTCGTTGAAGCTACCGTTCACGTGCAGGATGGTCACGTTCATTTAGTGACAGTAGATATGGGGAAACCTCGTTTTGAAAAAAAAGCGATGCCAATGCTTGGTGAACCGGCCAGCACAACGATTCATGAAGCACTTGATTTTGGCACTGTGACTTTAAATGGAACGGCTGTTTCAATGGGAAACCCGCACATCGTTTTTTATTTAGAGGACATTGAAAAAGCACCGCTTGATACACTTGGGCCAATCATCGAAAAGCATGACATGTTCCCAGAAGGTGTCAATGTAGAATTTGTAGAAGTTGTCAGTGAAACAGAACTGCATTTTCGTGTGTGGGAAAGAGGGTCTGGCATTACTCAAGCCTGCGGAACGGGAGCTTGCGCTGCGGCTGTATCCACGATTGTGAATGGACAGGCGAAAAAAGAAACGGACATGACGGTTCACTTAGCAGGCGGAGATCTCATCATTCGCTGGAAAGACAACGACCATGTGCTCATGACAGGGCCTGCTGAAACGATTTGTGACGGCACATTTTATCTGTAAACCATTTATTTGAGAAAAGGCACCATCACGTTTATAATTGAAAAGAAACATCCAGTCAAAAGGAGGGATGATCATGAGTACACCAGTAACCATTACAGAAGCTGCTGCACTGCAGATTAAAGATATGATGAAAGAACATGAAGAAGAAAATGCGTTCCTACGAGTGGGCGTAAAAGGCGGCGGATGCAGCGGTCTTTCATACGGCATGGGCTTTGACCATGAAGTCTCAGAGAAAGACACACAGTTCGAACAGCAAGGCATCCAGGTCCTTGTCGACTCCGAAAGCCTTGATATCATGAACGGCACCATCATTGATTTCAAACAATCACTAATGGGCGGCGGTTTCACCATCGACAATCCGAATGCGATTGCTTCATGCGGATGCGGTTCTTCTTTCCGAACAGCGACGAATACCGGTACGCCGGAAGAGTGTTAACAACTGATCATGGATTAAGATAAGCCTTCTTGTTCGTTTGTTTTTATAAACAACACGATCGAGGAGGCTTTTTTGATGAGGAAAATGAACCATAAAAAAAGACACTCATTCAGTGTCTCTTTCTCATATTGCTTCTTCTATTTTCAACAGTTCTTTATCCAGGACATCCACCAACTCTTGGGTGCTAAACATATAGATCACCACTTCTTTATTGCCATCTTCCACATGGACTTCAATCACAATTTTAATATTTGCGAGTTTTTCATGGTACATCACTTCATAAGTGCCCATTTTTTTCGTTTCATTGTTTTTATTCATTTTTTGAACTTTGGAGAGTATCTGTTTGATTTCTTGATCACTCAAACCAGAATCTAAAATTGAAGTGGACCACGCTTTAAAAAAGGTCCTAGTTGATCAACATTAATATTCAATCCTGCTGCGAACTGCGCATAATGTTTGTTATAGTCTTTTGTAAACAGTTCAACTGAGCCACCAATCATCAGTAATAAGCTCAAACTGATCATTAAACGCTTTAACATCTTTCCACCTATCCTTCATTATGAACTTCTTCATTTCCTATATCGGTTGAACAGATCAAAGCTTCATTGATTCCATTATCTCTTCAACAATTTATAAATCGCTCAATTTTGTTACAGCTTGCTCTCACAACTGGCTATTTCCACCCAAAAAGAGTATCATGAGAACCAAACATAAACTGTAGGTAGAAAAGAGGTTGCTGAGGTTTGAGTGAACAAATCAATTGCAGGAACTGTCATGAACTGATTCCGTATCGTTCCAAAACGTGTCCAGCTTGCGGGATTGAGAAGCCGCTTCCGAAAAAGGAACGTGTGAAGGATCGGGTGATTTTGGTTGTGGCAGGGATTGTTGTGGTGCTGCTTGCTGCAATGGTACTTGGAATGGCGAATGCCTATATTGGGGTTTTTAAATAAACGAAAAAGGAGTTCCGCTAGTGGGAACTCCTTTTTTTGATCCGTTTTTATTTGTTTTCAAATAAGCTTGTGGAATGAAGAGGCTGTACACGGGCTTTCGGGTCCATGTAGGCTTTCGCATTGTTGACAGCCGTTGGTGCTTCACCAAATCCGCTGGCAATCAATTTGACTTTTCCTTCATACGTACAGATGTCTCCTGCCGCATAGAAGCCTTCAATGTTTGTTTCCATTGTGGATTTCACGACGATCGAGTTCTTTTCGATTTCAAGACCCCATTGCTTAATTGGTCCAAGGGAGGAAACAAAACCGAAGTTGACGATCACGTCGTCCACATCAAGCACTTGTTTTTTGTCGCCTTTGACTTCCTCCAGCACAATCTGTTCAATGCGGTCTTCACCAATGAGCTCAGTTGGGACAAATGGCGTCACTACATTGACTTTCGAATTGTGCAGGTTTTCTACACTGTGCTCATGGGCGCGGAATTTATCACGGCGGTGAATAATGGATACTTCTTTTGCGATAGGTTCAAGCATCAGAGCCCAGTCCACTGCAGAGTCTCCGCCGCCAAGAACGGCCACACGTCTGCCGGCAAATTGGTTCAAATCATTAATGAAGTAATGCAGGTTGCTTCCTTCAAATGATTCTGCTGCACCTAGCTCAAGCTTTCTCGGTTGGAATGCACCGTTACCAGCTGTGATGATGATCGTTTTAGAATAATGAATCTCTTGATTTGTCACAAGTTTAAAAATGCCATCTGCCTGCTTTTCAACCGTTTCAACTGCTTGCTCTAAGCAAATGGTTTGATCAAATTTATCCATTTGTTCCTTTAAGTTATCAACTAATTCTTGTGCGCGGATTTTTGGAAAACCAGCCACATCATAAATGTATTTTTCAGGGTAAAGAGCGGATAATTGACCGCCGAGCTGAGGAAGGCTTTCAATGATTTTCACACTTGCCTGTCTCATGCCACCGTAAAACGCAGTAAACAATCCTACTGGGCCGCCCCCGATAACGGTAATGTCATATACCTTAGAATCTTCTTGCATTCCTTTAATCCTCCCAAATGAAAATTGTTATCACTATATCATATCATACCACATATCGTCGTTTGACTTGTTTTGAAAAACTTGTCGTTTTTTGATGCCGAAGCTTTGAAAAAGAGGAAAAAGCGAGAAAGACCGTTTATCATAAGGATTTTCAGTTTAAAGCCTTGAAAAAAGGAGCAGAACTCGCTATTATTGTTAAGGGAACTAAATATTAATTTTTTATGAATTTTTGTCGGATACGGTCAAATGCTTTCGTTTTATGTAGGTGAAAGTTCAGATTTTCACATACTTATTTTTTTGTTTAAATTTCATAAAATGCCGGAAAGCGGTTGAGAATAGCAATATGTAATTCTTTATCCGTTTTACAGCAAATTTAAAAAAGGTGGATGTGATTCCAGTGAATAAACCGAAAATCGTTGTATTAGGTGCAGGTTATGGCGGATTAATGACTGTAACAAGATTAACAAAACAGCTTGGCACAAATGATGCGGACATTACTCTTGTGAACAAGCATAATTATCATTACGAAACAACATGGTTACATGAAGCAAGTGCAGGTACACTTCATCATGACCGCTGTCGTTATCAAATCAAAGATGTGATTAACAGTTCCCGTGTCAACTTTGTACAAGCAACAGTTGAAAGCATTAATAAGGAAGCAAAGAAAGTTGTGACATCAGATGGCGAACTTTCTTACGACTACCTTGTTGTTGCACTTGGTGCTGTTCCTGAAACATTTGGTATTGCAGGACTGAAAGAATATGCATTCTCAATCTCTAATATCAACTCTGCTCGTCAGCTTCGTGAGCACATTGAGCTTCAATTTGCGACGTATAATACGGAAGCTGAAAAACGTCCAGAGCGCTTGACAATCGTTGTCGGCGGTGCAGGCTTCACAGGTATTGAGTTCCTTGGTGAGCTTGGAAACCGTGTGCCTGAGCTTTGCAAAGAGTATGATATTGATCAAAAAGACGTACGTATCATCTGTGTAGAAGCTGCACCAACAGCTCTTCCAGGATTCGATCCTGAATTGATCGACTATGCAATGAACTACCTTCAAGGTAAAGGTGTTGAGTTCAAAATTGGTACAGCGATCAAAGAATGTACGCCTGAAGGCATCATTGTTGGAAAAGACGATGATACAGAAGAAATCAAAGCTGAAACTGTTGTTTGGGCTGCTGGTGTACGCGGTAACCCAATCGTTGAAGAAGCTGGATTTGAAAACATGCGCGGCCGCGTAAAAGTGTCTCCAGATCTTCGTGTACCAGAAAATGATGATGTATTCATCATCGGTGACTGTTCATTGATCATCAATGAAGAAATCAACCGTCCATACCCACCAACTGCACAAATCGCGATGCAGCAAGGTGAAACAGTAGCGAAAAACCTTGCAGCACTAGTTAAAGGTGGTTCTCTTGAAAGCTTTAAGCCAGACATCAAAGGAACAGTTGCTTCTCTTGGTGAACACGACGCTGTAGGTGTTGCGTTTGGTAAAAAACTTCAAGGAACAAAAGCTTCTGCAATGAAGAAAATCATCGACAACCGTTCTTTATTCATGGTTGGCGGCCCAGGACTTGTTCTGAAAAAAGGAAAATTCAAGTTCTTCTAAACTTTAATAGACAAAAACGTGTATCCTCGTGATACACGTTTTTTTATGATATATGGCATATTTTCTTACTTGGTCATCGGCAGTAAAGTATGGTATGATAAATTATCAGAAAATTTAGATTAAGGGAGTGAGCAATATGAATGCACAGACAAAAGAAAAGAAGTCTACCTGTCAATATTGTTCGGGGAAAGGATATTTTCAGCTATTGCTCGGCGGATCTGAAACATGTGAGGAATGTAAAGGGACAGGAAAGAAGCTTTAATCCATCTGCTTTTTCCATTGATTGACTTCATCTCTATTTCCAAGTTAAACTAATGATGGGATATTTGGGGGTGGAGTTGAAGTGATCAGTTTACCAGTCGTTATCATTTCAGTTATTTTATTTTTCGTGTTATTCTTCGGCATTGGCTTTTTGCTCAATATGCTGCTCAGAATGTCATGGATTATGGCTATTTTATATCCAATTGTATGCCTTTTCATTATCAATAATCAAAAGATGATCGCTTATGTCAGAGAACCGGGCATTGCTTTTTCAGGGATAGGAGAACGCATTGTCTCTCTCGCTGCGGCAGATATCATTATCTTGTTAAGCGGTCTGATTGGTGCAATTGCATCAGGTTTTGTCATCAATGCACTTCGAAAAAGAGGGTATCAAATGTTTTAACTCACTTGTAGACATGCAAGTGGGTTTTTTTGTTTCTCCTTTGCATAGTTTCCATTTTGTTTGGAAACAAATAGATGGGTAGAGGAGTGACAAATAAAGATGAAAACATGGATGAAACGATTGTTCATGACAGCCCTTTTCATGCTTGCTCTCTTGACAAGCTTTACGGGCATATCTGGAGTTGAACCAAGTGATTTAGCTGCCTGGGTGAAAGAGACTGACCCTGGCAAGCAAGTATCTTCTTTTTTCCAACAGCAAAAAAGGGAAACGATGGCACTCAAAAGTGATGACTTGCGGGCTGTTTCTCTCGAAGAAGCGTTTAATTGGAACGATTACCCGAAGCAAAAGGTTGTCGCCACAGGTTATACAGCAGGTGTGGAATCAACAGGTAAAACGAAGGAACACCATGCATATGGCATTACATATTCAGGCGTCAAAGTGAAACGTGACTTATATTCAACTGTGGCAGCAGACCCATCAGTCTTTCCGATTGGAACCGTGCTGTTTATCCCAAACTATGGCTACGGAGTGGTCGCAGATACGGGAAAAGCCATTAAAGGTCATAAGCTTGATTTATACTATGAAACCGTAGATGATGTGTATAGAGAATGGGGTAAAAAAGTGCTTGATGTGTATATCATCAAAAAGGGCGAAGGGACGTTAACGGAAAAAGACTTAAACCAGCTCAATGAAGCAGAATCAATGCAAGTGTTCCGTCAGCAGTTTCAAGCCAATAAAGAATAAAAAAGCTTTGGACAAGTTTTAGGTCCAAAGCTTTTTTCGCTTCTACATGAAGTAATAATCTAAGATGAGTGTCAGTAAGATCCCTGTTAAGCCGCCAAAGAAGACTTCAATCGGCTTATGACCAAGAAGCTCTTTTAATTTCTTTTGCTTTTCTTTTTCTTCTGCACTCGGGAAATTCTTTGCTTCAGAAACAAATCGGTTAAAATCTGTCACCAGCTTGTTAAGTACAGTCGCCTGTTCTCCTGCCTGTCTGCGCACACCTGTCGCATCGAACATGGTAATAATGGCAAAGATGGCGGAAATGGCAAAGATAGATGTATCTAGCCCGTGCTCTAAAGCCACTGCTGTTGAGAGTGCTGTTACGGCTGCGGAGTGTGAACTTGGCATTCCGCCTGTGCTTGTAATGAGCGACCAATCTAGTCGTCTAGAAATGATAAATTGAATCGGTACTTTTACAAATTGAGCAAAAAAGATGGCTGCAAGGCTGGCAAGCAGCGGAAAATTCATCAGTACGCTCATGAACAAGAAACATCCTCTCTGTAAGAAAAAATATGGTGCGAAATGATGGACTGTATACCCTAGTAAGATGAAAAAATGATAGCAGTATCAAATGCTGCCAAGTCCATGTTCAATTATAACATTAAAGAAAGTAGATGTGGAACGAGGAGAATGCAGGCGGGCTGCTCAAGTTTTCATCGCTTTTTTCATGATGCCCTTCCGCGTGTGAAAATATAAATGTTCATCAAGTAAAGACAACTGGCAATGATCGTATAGGCACGTAAATTTTGATATAATAGAAGTTCCAATGTGAAAAATGGAGTTCATTGAAGGAGCGTGTGATAAATATGTTTTTCTCGACAAATGAATTGCAACATAAAGATACACTGGTGATCGGACTTTTTCAAAAGAGCCAATTATCAGGAAAAGCAAAAGAAATGGATGAATTACTTGAAGGAAGAATCACTGAATTATTAAAAGAAGGCGATATTTCATCTAAACGAAATCAGCTTTCGAAGTTTTTCCCATCCCCTGAGACAGGCATCAAACGCATTTATTTTGTCGGACTTGGGAAGGAATCAGATTACACGTTTGAAGAGGCAAAAGAAGGGTTTGCCCATTTATTTAAAAAGCTCCATCAAGATAAAAAGCAAGCGGTTTCGGTCTTGCTGGATACGTTTATTGGAAAGGATCTGCCTGCCCAAGATGCAGCCCATGCCCTTTCTGAAAGCTGCCTTTTAGCTACATATGAATTACAAGATTTTAAACATAAAACAAATGAACCGGATCGCTTCATCGAGTTTGTTTATGCAACGACGGATCATGATACAGCTGAAATTCAGGCAAGTCTGAAAGTGGGCGAGGTCTACGGACAGTCCGTCAATTCGGCCCGTACCCTTGTGAATATGCCGCCGAACATGCTCACATCCTCTGATCTGGCTTCGTACGCGGCAGAGCTTGCGTATAAATACGAATTTGAGATTGAAATTTTAGATAAAGAACAGATGGAAGAGCTCGGCATGGGCGGGATTCTAGCTGTCAATAGAGGCTCAACAGAACCACCAAAGCTGATCGTTCTGAAATATCAAGGCAAGGAAGAATGGACAGACGTTATCGGGCTTGTTGGTAAAGGCATCACGTATGATACTGGTGGCTATTCTTTAAAGCCAAGAGCCAGTATGGTTGGGATGAAAACAGATATGGGCGGCTCTGCCTCTGTTTTAGGCGCCATGGAAATCATTGGTGAACTGCGCCCAGAGCAAAATGTCATTGCTGTCATTGCCTCGACAGACAATATGATCTCAGCTGACGCCATGAAACCGGATGACGTCATTGTGTCACTTAGCGGTAAAACAATCGAAGTGCTGAATACGGATGCAGAAGGACGTCTTGTTTTAGCAGATGGTGTGACATATGCGAAGCAGCACGGTGCCTCTGTCCTTGTAGACGTGGCCACATTAACAGGCGGGGTCATTGTGGCACTTGGAAATGAGACAACAGGCGTCATGACGAATAACGATGAACTATATGCTCAGTTTAAAGAGGCATCAGAAGAATGCGGTGAAATGATTTGGCAGCTGCCAATCACTGAAAAAGATAAAAAGCGCGTACGAAACAGCAAAATGGCGGATCTCAATAACTCACCAGGCCGCGATGGTCATGCGATCATGGCAGGAGCATTCATTGGTGAATTCGCTGAGGATACGCCTTGGGTTCACTTAGATATTGCAGGAACAGCAACAACAGAAAAGCCTTCATGCTTTGGGCCAACAGGGGCGACAGGTGTGATGGTACGGTCATTGGCCACATTTGTGGAACGATTTGAAGGAAAGAAATAAAGGATCAGGCTCTGCCAAATGGCGGAGCTTTTTTTATGTAGGGCATACGCCATTTGACGAAGAAAATTTTCTATGGTAACATACGTTGGTACTTTAATTATCTACTACATTAGTAAACTAAAGGATTTCGGGGGTTTCACCATGAATGCAGTTGTTTTAGCGGTTATTTTAATGTTGATATTAAGCTTGCTGCGGGTCAATGTCGTGATTGCGCTGGCACTCGGTGCTTTAGCTGGCGGACTTGCAGGTGGGTTAGGCCTGGGAGGAACAGTGGAAGCCTTTACTGACGGGCTCGGAGGAAATGCGACAGTTGCCATTAGCTATGCACTTTTAGGGGCATTTGCTGCGGCGCTGACAAAAACGGGTCTTCCAGATGCCATGGTTGAAGGAGCAGTGAAGCTTCTAGGAAAAGAAGGCGACTCAAGAAGAAAAACATTATCAAAAGTACTGATCATTCTTGTGATTTTGATCGTATCTTGTTTTTCACAAAACGTCGTTCCTGTTCACATTGCCTTTATTCCGGTCTTAATTCCGCCATTATTAAAAGTGTTTAACGAGCTTCAAATTGACCGCAGACTGCTAGCGTGTGTCATGACCTTCGGACTCACTGCACCATATATTTTACTTCCAGTCGGTTTTGGACAGATTTTCCACGGAATGCTCCTTGATAACATGAAAGAGGCAGGATTAACTGTACAATTATCAGATGTTCCACTAGCCATGCTTATTCCTGTAGGGGGCATGGTGCTCGGGCTGCTTGTTTCACTTTTCGTGTATCGGAAACCAAGGGTATATGAGGATCGAGATATCACGGACGTAGAGAAATCAGCTTATACGAAAAAGAGCTTATTGCTTGCAGTGCTGGCTATCCTTGTCTCGCTTATTGTCCAGCTTTATTTATCTCAGAGCCTTGGCGTGGAAGGAATGATCTTCGGTGCACTGGCAGGCCTTCTTGTTCTGTTTGCCACAGGCATGATGAAACGAGATGAAGCGGATGCGCTGATTACTTCCGGGATGAATATGATGGCATTTATCGGCTTTGTCATGCTTGTAGCGGCTGGATTTGCCAACGTATTAACGAAAACAGGAGATATTGAACAACTAGTGAAAGCATCTTCTCAGTTCATTGGAAACAATCAAAGCGTAGCGGCCATTTTAATGCTATTAGTTGGTTTACTTGTGACAATGGGGATCGGTTCATCCTTTGCGACGATTCCAATCATTACAACCATTTTTGTTCCGTTATGTATGCACCTAGGATTTAGCCCACTAGCCACCATTGCCATTATTGGTTCAGCTGCGGCTGTTGGGGATGCAGGTTCACCTGCAAGTGACAGTACGCTTGGACCGACATCTGGGTTGAATATGGATGGACAGCATCACCACATTTGGGGTACTTGTGTTCCAACCTTCGTATTTTATAATGTTCCGCTTGTCCTGTTCGGCTGGCTTGCGGCAATTATTCTTTAACATGAAAGCTTGTAGAGAAAACGTTGTTTTTTCTATAAGCTTTTTTTGTGATGTTTTATCCATTTGTTCACTTTCTGAAGGTGAAAAATAATTAGGTCTAAAGTATGAATTAAATGAATCTTTCTTTCTCTTTCTTACGTATATATGCTGATAAAAATGAAAAGGGGAAGATGAGAGATGTCATTTTTTAAAAAGCTAGCGGCAAGTGCTGGGATTGGTGCAGCGAAAGTAGATACTATTTTGGAGAAAAACGCCTATTATCCAGGACAAGAGGTAAGGGGAACCGTCCATGTAAAGGGCGGGAAAATCTCTCAGGACATCCGCTATATCAATGTCAAGATTCAAACACAGTATGTGATTGTGAAAGATGATGAAGAGCATAGAAAATATGTGAATATCTTTACTTTACGGGTGACGGATTCTTTTACCATCCAGCCTGGAGAAAAGCATGAATTTCCGTTTTCATTTATTCTTCCTATCGATACCCCGATGACGATCGGAAAAGTAGAAATTGCAGTAATGACAGACCTTGATATCCAAGGAGGAATCGATAAATCTGACTATGACCGCATTTTCGTTGAAGCACATCCTTGGGTGAGAAATGTACTGGAGGCCACTAGAAATCTTGGCTTCCACCTGAACGAAGCAGACTGTGAACAAGCGCCTTACTTCCAGCGCCGTCTGCCATTTGTTCAAGAATTTGAGTTTATTCCGACATCAGACTACTATCGCTATATGCTTGATGAGCTAGAGCTGATTTTTCTGATAGATGAAGGCGGCTTAGACATTGTGTTTGAAGTCGACCGCAGAGCAAGAGGCCTCAGAGGGTGGCTTGAGGAGATGTATAACGATGGAGAACAGCTGGTACGCTACCGCTTCAGTCCAGCAGATCTTGAAGATGTAGAAGTGCTTGAGGGAATGCTAGAAGGAATCATCGATCAATACGCTGAATAAATGATGGAAAAAGAGCCTGAATGGAGACAGGCTCTTTTCTATGCGACTTGTAGATGATGTCTGCCCTTATGATGCGGCTTGTTGTTTTCGAAAGGACGTGGCTTTTGAAACAGAGCGATAAATTTTAGGTGCCATCATCGCAAGTAATATGGTCAATGCGTAGTCTTTCACCATAAACCAGATCATAAACAACCATGTGGTTTGATAGGAAATGGGTGCATTCAGCCACACATTTAATGCGAGGTACGTATAAGTCGTTCCGATCACATACATGACGGTCGTACCTGCAATAGCTGCAAGCAAAAAGCGGCCAAAGCCAGGATTTTTTCTTTTTTCTAAAATGAATCCAGCTAGCCAGGCAGCAGGAATATACGATAATACAAAACCACCGCTTTTGCCTAAAATAACCCCAAAGCCCGCTGAGAACTGTGCGAATACAGGTGCACCAGCAATTCCAACTAAGGCATATACAATCATAGCCAATGCGCCAAGCCGTCTGCCGAGTAAGAGACCAGCAAGTACACAAAAAAACGGCTGCATTGTAAGTGGAATTCCGCCGACCTGCAAAAACGGCACAATGGATGTGATATTGGCTCCAATCGCCATGAGTGCAGCAAACATTCCGACTAGCACAAAATCAGCGGTTTTTGTTTTCTGTTGCATGATGTTTCCCCCTGTCTTATCTGTACAAATAGATTAAGGGGATGAGAAGTATTTGTCAACCTGTTTTTATTATTGGTTAACAAAAAACCCACCCATGAAAAGGGCGGGTCTGTATTAAGCTTCTGTCATAGAAGACGCATCGATCGCTTGATGAACAGGCACATAATCATAGCCGAGATCACGAGCGACGGCTTCATATGTGATATGTCCGTTCATGACATTGACACCTTCTGCGATGGCTTTGTTTTCTTGAATGGCTTTTGCAGCGCCTTTATTAGCAATTTGCAGCGCATATGGAACGGTGACATTCGTTAAAGCAACAGTCGATGTCCGTGGAACGGCTCCAGGCATATTGGCGACAGCATAATGTAAAATACCGTGTTTTTCATAAGTAGGCTGATCATGTGTTGTGATATGATCGATTGTTTCAACAATTCCGCCTTGGTCAATCGCTACGTCTACTATGACGGAACCAGGCTTCATTTGCTTCACCATTTCTTCCGTCACAAGCGTTGGTGCTTTGGCACCTGGGATCAGCACCGCACAAATGAGAAGGTCTGCCTCACTGACTGAATCTGCAATGTTGACAGGGTTAGACATTAACGTTTTCATTTGATGACCAAATTGATCGTCCAGCTGACGCAAGCGTTCTGCGTTTACGTCAATAAGAGTGACATCTGCGCCAAGTCCAATCGCCATTTTCGCTGCGTTTGTTCCAACAACACCGCCGCCTATAATTGTGACTTTCCCTCTTGATACCCCTGGTACGCCTGCGAGCAAGATGCCTTTACCGCCTTTTGGCTTTTCTAAAAATTGTGCACCGATTTGAGCGGCCATTCTTCCTGCCACTTCAGACATTGGTGTTAAGAGAGGGAGTGATGTTCCGTCCGTTACTGTTTCATAAGCAATAGCTGTGACGCCTTTTTGTTTTAAAGCTTCAGCCAAGGAGGGCTCTGCGGCAAGATGCAGGTACGTAAATAAGATGAGTCCTTCTCTGAAATATGAATATTCCTCAGGTAATGGTTCTTTTACCTTCATGATCATATCAGAAGATGCCCACACATCTTTCGCTTGATCAAGAATTTCTGCACCAACAGATACATAATCGTCATCAGTGAATCCGCTTCCAAAACCAGCGTTTGTTTCAATTAAAATCTGATGTCCAGCTGAAAGTAATTGAGAAGCTGCTCCTGGTGTTAATGCCACTCGGTTTTCATTGTTCTTAATCTCTTTCGGAATGCCGATGATCATGTTTATTCCTCCCATGCTTATCTATTCATATTGTATGTCTAGTGTATCCTGAATGTTTAAAAAATGCTTCGGTTGAAATAAAAAATAAAAAAACGCCTCTTTGTGAAATTTCACAAATGGACGTTTTTAAGCTTCATATCAAGGTATATGGTCATTTTCTCATTCATGTTTTTTAAATCTATTTCTGCAATGTCTGTAATACGTTTTAATCTGTAATTCAATGTATTGATGTGGATGTTTAATTGCTTTGCGGCAATATTGGCATTGCTGTCACAGTCAATAAATCGTTCAAGGGTTTCGACTAGGTTGGAATGATGCCTCAGGTCGTAATCTTCCAGCTTTGATAAAGAGTAACTGGAGTAAGATGAGCCCCTTCGTTTTTCAGCGAGGACATCTAAATATTGATAAATACCAAGTTCAGAAAAACTGTGTAAACGTTCGGTTTCAACAGGAAAGCGCTCTTTTGTTTTTAATACAGCCAGTGCTTCTTTATAGGAAGGCTGAATATAAGAGATGTTATCGTAAATTCCACCAATCGCTGCTTGAACGTGATGGATATGATAACGGTCAGACAGCTGCTGCAGCATGCCGCTTGTGAATTGTTTAATATCGTGCAGCGGGTGTTCCGTTTTGGGTGAGACAAGAATAATGAATTCGTGAAAATCAACAGTTGTTAACAGCACTTGGACTTGCTGCGTTGTTTCAAGCAGGTAAGATAGCTTTTTTTCAGTGTCTTCTGTGAGTTCGTCACGAAGGCGGAAGATGATGATGGCATACGTGTCTGGACATCTGATGCCAAGTCTTAAAAATAGGTCTAGCATCTCATCCTTTTCATGAATATGACCTGTGAGCATCTTCCAGAAAAGCTCCTGATTGCGTTCTTCTGTTTTCGTTTTGCGAATTTGTAAGTTAAGTAATTTGTTTTTAACAGCATGTGCTGCCATCTTCAGAAGGTCCATTTCTTCTTCTGAAAAAGGCTGTGTGGACTCAATCGCCCAGATAAAACCGAGTACTTCTTTGTCCTTCCAGATTGAAATGGCAACCCTGCTAGATAAACCCACCTCTGCAATTTGAGGGACACGAAGCGGTTCGTCTGTTTTAAGGAGTGTAGGAATGATGCCGTCCTTCCAAAGCCGATTAATGACTTTTTCCGGTACCCGGCGGGAGATAATGGTTGAAGTTCTGGCGGGATCAGTAAAATCATTATGTGTGCTATAAGCCAACAATCGATGATGCGTATCTTCTATAGTAATAGGGCAATTGAGCACATCACTAATTTGGTCTGCCACATCCTCTAAACGATCAAGGCTGTACTTAAATGGATCTGTCTTTTTTGTCATAAAAACCCCTGCTTTTTCGAATATTTCACGTACTTACATTATGAAGAGAAAGAGGTACGTAAATCAATAACAAAATGCCATAAATTTAAAAAAGAGATCGCTCTGAGAAGCGAGCGCATCGATGCTAAAAGTAGGCGAAAAAGAAATAGTACAATAATAACGTAGTAATAAATCAATAGGCGGAAAGATTCAGTGAAGTGTGTCTACACTTATTAAGAATATATGACCAAAAAAATGTTAAATACTAGATAAAAAGCGAAAAAACAGTAATTCCATAGACTCATTTTGTAAAATAAAAACAGATTTGTTTGACTGTGTATCATTTCTGTTTTTATAATAATAACGTCAAAAAATAAGTGGATTAGCCCATTATATGGCGGCTATGCACGGGAGGTAATGAGGAATATGTCAGGAATTATTCGCGTAACCCCAGAAGAACTAAGAGCGACCGCTAAGCAATATGGTGTTGAAAGTCAAGAAGTGTTAAACCAAGTTGATCGTCTAAATAGAATGATCTCTGATTTAAAAGGAATGTGGGAAGGTGCTTCTAGTGAAGCATTTGCTGATCAATACGAGCAGTTAAAGCCTTCATTCATCAAAATGTCTGATCTATTAACAGATGTCAGCAATCAGCTTGATCAAACGGCAAATACACTTGAAAGCACTGACCAAGACATCGCAAGCCAAATCCGCGGCTAATCAAAGGGATTTCCTTTCTAAGTGTGAAAAGCAGAAAAAGCGCCGAGTGTGTCAATGGATGCCGGCGCTCTTTCTATTTTGTGAGGTGGAAATTTGTGTATATCGATATTACCATCGACTTAAAAAATTATGATGGCAGTGTGTTTGATTTGAGACTATCAAATTATTTACATATTAAACAAGTCATCCATATCGCCTGGCAGGCAAAACAAATCTCACTTCCTAAGCGAGAAGGCGGCTGGGTGCGAGTAGTCAATAAGAAAGCTGTGTTTTCAGGCGAATATAAGCTGTCAGACTGTGGAATCACCACAGGAGACAGGCTGGAAATACTATGAAAGGACTTTTGTAAATGGCAGATAAAAAGAGTTCCTATTTAGAAGAACAATTAGAAGCAGTTATGAAAAAAGAGGGTGGCACCTACAGCTTCATTTTTCAAAGAGAGACAATTAAACTCTTAGACGGTTTAGAAGCGGCACCGATCAAAGACATCAATCCTTCATTCAAAAAAGAGATTCAATTAACTGAAGATGAGGTCATCATTTCGATTCAACCGCCTCCTGCCTATCAGGAATTTCGTTTCATCCATGCAAAGGATGAAAAAAGCAAATGGATTTTTTCATACCAGCTTGTCGATGCAGTTTGCAAACACGACGTGAAGCGGCTGCATCCTATTGTATCTCCTGAAAACATTGTTTTTCATCAAGGCTTAGCTCCTGCATTTTTGCATTACGGCGTCAAAGAAAGCATTCCGCCATATGAAACGGATGAGCATCGTTTATTAAAAGAAGTCAAAGCTATCATTCTTCGAGTGGTGGACCATGAATATCAGTTTCAGGAATATGTGGCATACAGTGAGACGCTGAAATTATCTGAACTGGCAAAAGAAATCGTTGAAACGCAGTCGCTGGAAGAATTGTCTGCCCTCACTCAGCAAAAAATCGAAGCGATTGAAACGAAAGAGAAAACGCTATTAACCATTCCGAAAAAGAAATGGAAGATCGAACGATATATCGGACTAGGTCTGCTTGTCCTATTAATCCCGGCATTGGTGTACACCATTTACACCTTCTTTTTTGCGATGCCGAAACAAGAAGCGTATGTCGAGGCAAACAAATATTATCTCAACAAACAGTACAGCCAAGTGGTGGATACGTTAGAAAAATATTCAGCCAATCAAATGCCGGTCTCTCTTCAATATGAACTGGCCATTTCGTATGTACAAACGAATCAAGGCAACCTGTTACTCGATCAGCATAAAAAAGAAATCACAGATACATACACATTACAGACTGATCCGCAATATTTCCTTTTCTGGATTCATATTGGACAAGGCAATAGCAAGGAAGCACTTGATATTGCACGTGTACTTGGAGACGACCGGTACATATTCACGGCACTCGTCGCCTACCGCAATGACATTCAAAACGATGACAGTCTTACTGCAGAAGAAAAACAAAAACAGCTAGACCCGATTATTAAGGAAATGGCGAAATATGAAGAAAAAGAAACAACGGAGACAAGCACCAACGACTCCTCGGGCGCAAGCCAAACAGATGAAACAGCTGAACAAAAAGAGCAGTCAAAAGCCGATCAAGAGAAAAAAGAGAAAGAATCTGAAGCGAAAAAGAAAACCTCTCAGACGAAAAAAGATGAGAAAAAATAATTCTTTCGATACAACTGACAGTTGCTGCTGTCCCATGAGGAGGTGGAGCGTTTGAGTCTTCTTTGGGTTTTTTATGAGGAGGATTATCAAACCGTCCGTTTAGACGAGCAGTTCAATCGAGAAGCTGTGATTGGACCTGAAATAGAGCATACGGTGACAATCCCTACACTTTCGTTTGATGAAGGGGTCATCCGTTTATCTCCCGATGAACCGAATGATGGCTTTTCCATTTATCAGGGTGAAGGGAAGAAAGGCACATTACTTCTACATGAACCATATAAACTTGGATCACTTACACTTATGTTAATGGAAGCACATCATGACCAACACATTTATTACCTAGGAAATAGAGTCGAGCTGTCTTTTTCACGTGAGGAAAAAGATGGTATTGATGTGTGGAAAGAACAAGCGCATTCCATGTTTCAAGATGCGAGCCAGTTTACTTTGGAGAAGATCGAAGGAACTTGGTATGTCATGCCTCAGGACGAGACGATTTATGTGAACGGGAAAAAAATCCATGGTCCAGAGAAGGTTTATACTGGAGATGAACTGTTCTGGAACTTTCTAACGGTGACATTGAAAGATGATGATTTATTGCAGGTGACTGCATATGAACCATTTCAAACACGTTTGGAAAAAACAAGAGCACCAAGCACAGAAACAAAACAAAAATATCCTTTATATAGACGAACACCTCGTTTAATTTATGACCTGCCAGATGACCGGGTATCCTTTAGCTTTCCTTCGCAGGAGAGTGAAAATAACAGCAGAGGGCTTTGGCTTGTTGTCCTTCCGCCGCTTGTGATGCTTCTTGTGATGGGGATTGTCGCTCTTGTCCAGCCACGCGGGATCTTTATTATCGTGTCGATGGCGATGTTTATCATGACATTAATCACATCGTCCGTTCAATACTTTAAAGAGAAATCACAACGCAAAAGACGGGAAGAGAAACGGCAGCGAGTCTATTCTCTATACTTAGAAAATAAACGAAAAGAGCTGCAAGAGCTCTACGACCGCCAGCAATATATTTTGACGTATCATTATCCGTCATTTGAACAAATGAAGTACTTAACGTCAGAAATTAGCGGCCGAATTTGGGAAAAAACACTTGTGAGTGACGATTTCTTGCAGCTGCGTCTTGGGACGGGTGCAGTCCCATCAAGCTATGAATTATCGATGAGCGGCGGCGATATGGCCAATCGTGACATGGATGACTTAATGGAACAAACGCAGCACATGCAAAAGGTCTATCGTGAAGTGAAGGATGTACCCATTACATTTGGTCTTGCAGATGGCCCAACAGGCTTGATTGGAAAGCCAGCGATTGTGAAAAAGGAGCTTCATCAGCTTGTTGGACAGCTTGCTTTCTCGCACAGCTATCACGATTTGAGATTTGTCTTTATCTTTCATGAGCAGGAGTATGAGAATTGGGAATGGATGAAATGGCTTCCGCATTTCCAGCTGCCTCATACATACGGCAAAGGGTTTATTTACAACGAACAAACACGCGATCAGCTGTTGTCCTCGATTTATGAAATTTTACGTGAACGTGATTTAGAAGAAGAAAAAGAGAAAAAAATCTTTACGCCTCACTTTGTGTTTATCGTGACAAATCACGAGCTTATTGCTGAACATGTGATTTTAGAATATTTAGAAGGCAGCCGGACAGACCTTGGCATCTCAATTATTTTTGCTGCTGAAACAAAGGAAAGCTTAGCTGAAAATATCTCGACGCTTGTCCGTTATATTAACGAAGAAGAAGGAGATATTCTCATTCAGCACAAGAAAGCCGTCCGAATTCCATTTCAGCTTGATACACATGAGCGCGGGGACAATGAGCTGTTTGCCAGAACGCTGAGAACATTAGATCATCAAGTTGGCATGACCAATTCGATTCCTGAAACGGTCTCCTTCCTTGACCTTTTTCATGCCAAACAGGTAGACGAGATTGGTATTCGTGAAAAATGGCTCACATCAGAAACGGCCAAATCACTATCTGTGCCAATCGGTTATAAAGGGAAAAATGACATTGTGGATCTGAATCTGCATGAAAAAGCACACGGTCCGCACGGCCTGTTGGCGGGAACAACAGGATCAGGGAAAAGTGAATTTTTACAGACGTACATTTTATCGCTCGCTGTACACTTTCACCCGCATGAAGTCGCTTTCCTGCTGATTGACTATAAAGGAGGCGGAATGGCGCAGCCGTTCCGAAATATTCCTCATTTACTTGGCACCATCACCAATATTGAAGGCAGCAAAAACTTTAGTGAAAGAGCGCTTGCCTCAATTAAAAGTGAATTGAAGAAAAGACAACGGTTGTTTGATCAATATCATGTGAATCACATCAATGATTATACGAAGCTCTATAAGGAGAAAAAGGCTGAACAGGCAATGCCTCATTTATTCTTAATCTCTGATGAGTTTGCTGAATTAAAAAGTGAAGAGCCGGACTTTATCAGGGAGCTTGTCAGTGCTGCACGTATCGGCCGAAGCCTCGGGGTCCATCTCATTTTGGCTACCCAAAAGCCAGGCGGAGTCATCGATGATCAGATTTGGAGTAACTCCCGCTTTAAGGTCGCACTAAAAGTACAAGATGCGTCAGACAGTAAGGAAATATTGAAAAATAGTGATGCGGCGTCCATTACCGTTACAGGCCGCGGCTACTTACAAGTGGGAAACAATGAAATTTATGAATTGTTCCAATCAGCTTGGAGCGGTGCGCCATATATGGAAGATGGCTACGGATCAGAAGATGACATTGCCATTGTGACAGATACTGGACTCATTCCGTTATCAGGGGTAAGTACAGAGCCGGCAGTGAAGAAAGAGACAGTATCGGAGATTTCTGCTGTTGTGGATGAAATTGAACGTATGCAGCAGGAGCTTGGGATTGAGAAGCTTCCAAGTCCATGGCTTCCACCGCTTGAAGAACGGATTCCAAAAACACGTTATGCGTCGAGTGAAGAGCATGTCTTCCATTTTGCGCTTGTCGATGAGCCAGATCAGCAAAGCCAGCATCCACTTTCTTATCAAATGATGGAAGATGGGAACATTGGCATCTTCGGTTCCTCCGGCTACGGCAAATCACTTGCTGCGACAACACTGCTCATGAGCTTTGCGGAGAGATATTCACCTGAAGAATGGCATGCGTATATTTATGACTTCGGAAACGGGACATTGCTTCCGTTAGCCAAGCTGCCGCACACGGCGGATTATTTCTTAATGGATCAAATGAGAAAGATTCAAAAGTCAATGACGCGTTTGCGGGAAGAGGTTGAATACCGCAAGCGGTTATTCAGGCAGCAAGAAATGAGTCATATCAAAATGTACAACGCCTTAAATGAGAAAAAGCTCCCGTTCATTTTCATCGTGATCGACAACTTTGACATTGTCAAAGACGAAATGCATGAACTTGAATCTGAATTTATCCAGCTGAGCCGTGATGGACAATCATTAGGAATTTACTTCTTGATTACAGCGACTCGGGTAAACGCAGTCCGCCAATCTCTTATGAATAACCTGAAAACAAAGGTTGTTCATTACTTAATGGATCAAGGAGAGGCGTATTCGATTATTGGCAGACCGAAATTCAGCTTAGAACCGATTCCAGGACGAGTCATTATCAATAAAGAAGAGCTTTACTTTGCGCAAATGTTCCTGCCAGTTGAAGGAGAGAACGATCTCGAACTGTTTGAGCATTTGAAAGAAGAGATACAGCTTCTTCATGATCGCTTTGAATCAGCTGAAAAACCAAAGCCTGTGCCAATGCTTCCTGATAAACTGACCATTTGGGAGCTGGAGAGTCGTTTAGAAGAACAAAAACAGCCGTATGACATTCCAGTCGGACTAGATGAGGAATCTGTTGCACCTGTTTACTTTGACTTGAAAAAGAATAAACACTGCCTCATCATCGGTCAAACGCAGCGAGGGAAAACAAATGTGACAAAACTGATGCTTGATCAGCTTTTAGCAGCAAGACCTGAGAAGCTGGCCGTGTTTGATTCGATTGATCGGGGTCTTTCCCATTATGCAAAGGAAGAGAATATCGATTACCTTGAAACAAAAGATGATATCACTGAATGGGCAGAGGAAATAGACCGTTTATTCAAGGTGCGGGAAGAGATGTACGTCGAAGCTGTACGCAGGGGAGAGACCGATCAGTTGTCGTTCCCTCAAATTGTGCTTGTGATTGATGGCATTACGCGTTTTCAGCAGACGATCGATCCGCGTCTTCAAGATCAATTGGCTGATTTCATGAAGTCATATGCACACCTAGGCTTTAGCCTGATCGCATCAGGGAATCATACCGAATTCAGTAAAGGCTATGATGCACTCACAAACGAAATTAAACAAGTTCGTCATGCCATGTTACTCATGAAAAAATCAGAGCAAAACATCATACCGCTTCCATATGCAAGACAAGAACCAGACATTCAGCCAGGGTTCGGGTATTTGGTTGAAAACGGGAAAGAGAAGAAAATCCAGGTTCCTTTATGTGCGGTAGAAAGGAAGAGTGTTCAATGACAGAGCAGCAAAAAAGCTCCATCAAAATCGTATCGACCATGATATTGATTCTTGTTCTGCCGGTTTTATTTTTCCACCTCATTGGAGATGACCCGGCAAAACAGAAAAAGAATGCCACACGTAATATTGCTGTGGTCAATGAAGATATGGGAGCGAGCGAAAGTGAAAACACCGCTCGTTTCGGACAGGATGTCGTGGCAGCATTATCAGAGCGTCCAGATTATACATGGACCGTAGTGAATCGCAGTGCGGCGGAAAATGGACTGAAAAACAGAAAGTATGACGCTGTCCTCTATATTCCGTCTGATTTCTCTAAAAATGTGCTCAGCTATGATAAAGACCACCCTGAAAAGGCATCCATTCAATTTTCTATTCAAGACCAGCTCAATTCAGTCAATAAAGAGAAAGTGCAAAGAGAGCTGGAAAATGCGCAAAAGAAAATGAATGAACAGATGTCAACGTTATACTGGAGTTTTGTATCACAGGAAATCGGCAATGTTAGAGAAGAGTTTGAGCATATTGTCGGCAAAGAAGTCGAATTCCAAAACACAATGTATAATTTCTATAAGCCGAACTCAAACAAACTATCAGATGCCGTTCAGCAGCAGAAGAAACAAATAGAAGAATTAAAAAATGCGATGACCGACTCACAGAAGCAGTATAAAGACGGTTTGAGTACAACAGAAGAAGCTAAGAACCAGTTAAAGGACTTTGTGAAAGCAGTCGATCAATACCAGCAGTATCAAGACAAACAAAAGGATCTCTTGATCAAAGCGCAATCGACAAGTCAAAAACAAATCCAGCAAGGGCTCAAACAGCTTGCTGATATTCAAAACCAAAATGCCCGCAGCTTTAGTGATCAAATGGGCGGACTAAAAACAGACATCAACGGGGTACAAAGTCAGCTGAACACAACTGACAGCGCCATTCAATCTGTTCAAAAGTCAAGAGAGGACGCCATTCCTAAGCAAGCAACGGGATTAACTAAGCTTGTTCAGGAGTCTCAGGAAGAACTGATTAGAAATTATGAGAAACAATATCTAGCTTATATGGGAAACAAAATATATCGCCAGCAAGAACAAATAAAAACCTCAAGAAAAAAATTGACTAAAGTAAAGGAAGAGCCAGAGGATCCAAATGAAGATACGAACAATAAGGATGAAGAACCTCAAAATCCCTCTGATGATTTAAAAATAAATCTTGAAGACGAAACAAAAAAAATAACTGAAATCTCAACAGAAATAAGTCAATTGGCAGACGAAATGACAGAAAATGAAGAGCCAAAGGATCCAGTTACTGAACAAGAGGAAATAAACTCTGATCAAACAACTGAAACAAAATCAATTTCAACTCAACCGAAAGAACAATTAAAAGCTCTTTCTTTGAAATTAGAAGATATTAAGAAAAATATAGAGGATAAAACAACAGCTCATAATGATCAATTAGAGGGAAAAGTAGACCAATTGAGCAAGGAATTAAAATCTTTAAAAGTTAAAATAAATTTATTAGAGAAGAAAATAATAGAGATAGAAACTAAATCTAATAAAGATATTGATAGTATAAAGAAACAAATCACAAACCAAGAATCTTCTATTACACGTAAATTAGAGGAGTTACAAACAAATCAATCTCCATTAAATAAATATACATCTAACATGGAGAAACTTATAGATTTTAATACAAAATCAACAGTTGTATCTAACCTATTAGATTATTCAAATGAATTAGCACAGTATGAAGCGTTACTTAATAGTTTCTACACAAATTCTTCATCCCTACTAGACATTAAGAAAGAGGAAATAGAATCCATCCTCTCCATCAAAAAAGAGGAAACAGAAAACTGGGATACGCTCAAAAAACAAATGCTGACGTCAAACGATGATGTGTCTACTTTTATTGATGAGATGCAGAAGTTTTCAGATGGCTATGCAGAATACATTTTGACTCAGCAGGCAAGCATGGAACAGGAATTAAATACAATCTCTGAAAGTGCGGACAATGTTGCGGAGCAAATGGCTGATCAAGGAGATGCAGTGTATACGGCAGACCTTGCAGGCAGTTCAATTGTTGTCAGTGCACAGGATTCAATTGGACAGGAAGTGCTTCGTCTTTCTGAAAATATGAGTTCGTTAACCGACCGCCAAAAAGGGGTGGCGGATTATACGAATAACATTGAAGAGAGTGTGACAACAGTTCAAGAAAAAGCGGATACGCTGAATGAAAACTGGAGTAAGAATGTCAACTCTACGAAGCTTGTTCAGCAAGATTTGAAAGGTATTTTAGGAAACACATTGAGTGATCAAGGCAACAGCAACTATGTGTATAACCACTTAGCCAATCCGCTGAAAATCAGCGGTGATGTGCCGGAAGAAAAAACGCAGACGGTACCGCCAGTGGTCATTTTGGTCATTGTGATGATCAGCAGTTTGTTAATTGGCTTTTTCAGCTCGTATTATGCGGCAGCTCCGATGCTGGTTAAAGGTGCACTGTTTGGCATCTTAAATCTATTAGTCGGACTCATGATCAGCTTGTTTGGACTGAACATTTACAAGCTTGCAGATGATCAAGCGATTCAGTGGTCCATTTTCACGATTTTACTATTAGTGGCTTGTTCCGCCTTTATTCGCACGGCGTTCCTTTTCGGCTATATTGCCGGATGGATGGCAGCAACGGCGCTTATTTTCTTCTTTGTCGCACCATTAATTGATTTGGTGATGCCGAATTTCCATTTCATAAATCCAGTGACAGACGTGTACCTGTCCATCCAATATGGAAATGGAGATCACTTTGGAATGGGTGTTATAGGATTAGTGATTTTAACTGTCCTCTTCATGGCTATCCCGCTTGTGACAAAGTTATGGAAAGATAAAACGGAGGAACGTGATGTGACTCATGAGGCTTAATCTGTTCGTGAAAGGGGTGGCACTTGGTGTCATGTCCCTTTTTCTCCTCATTCCTGCTGCTTTCGCTGCTGGTGAAGATACGGATACAAATGTCAAGCCGAATGAATATCAGGAAAAAGAACTCAATATTAACTCAAGTATATTGAGGGATCAAACGAAATACGAACAAAGCAAAAAGACATCAACAGTCAAAACAGACATTCATTTTGCTGAACCGCCTAAAACTCCGGGAGGGTCTCTTTCTCCGCAGCTTTTCAGTGATCTAAAAGAGAACCCGCCCAAAACATCAGCTCACATGATGGAAGAGATGAATATCTCTTTTCGTGATGCCGCTGTATCAGCACCTTCTGGCGATGATCACAAGAAGCAGACATCAGCACTGCTTCCGATCATCTTTGGTTTCTTAATCGTCTTTGGTATTGTCGTGATGTTCATTCTGATTCCTAAGGTGAATGTGAAGGCTGAAAAGAAATAGCCTGTCTCTTTGAAAAGAGGCAGGCTTTTCTTATGCAGATTGCTTGATGTCATACCGTTCCACTACGTAAAATAGTGTTATCAAGGGAGGAGATTGTCATTCGAATTTCAATCGTTACAGGCGGATCAAAAGGATTTGGTCTAGCACTTGTGAACCGGCTGCTTTCACGCGGGGACCATGTGTATACGGCAGCAAGAAGTGCATCGCCGATTTACCATCCGGAGCTCACACATACACAGGTCGACCTGACAGATGAGAAAGCAGCAGCCAAATGGCTTCAAGATAGTCTCACGCCGCAAACACTGGCAGCTGCTGATGACATCTTATTCGTCAATAATGCAGGCATGGTGACACCTATCAAACGTGTGGGGCAAGGCGGACAGGATACGCTTCATCAGCATTATACGTTGAATCTTGTCATCCCTGTTTTGCTGAGCCATGTTTTTACCAAGCAGACTCAATCATATAGCGGAAAGAAAACGATCGTTCACCTTTCTTCTGGAGCGGCGAAAAACCCTTATAAAGGCTGGAGTGCGTATTGCAGCTCAAAGGCAGGACTTGATATGTTTATGAGGACTTTGCATGAGGAACAGCAGGACGAGGCGTATCCAATCAACACGTTTTCATTTTCCCCCGGAACCATTGATACAGATATGCAGGGGGAGATTCGGAAGTCATCAAAACAGGACTTCGAACAAATTGACCGTTTTCAGCAATTATATGAAACAGGCACGCTGAAGAGTCCAGATGAAGTCGCAGGTATTTTGCTCGATCTTTTAGCGGATGATCCAGCTGGCGGATGCGTATACGATGCACGTGAGTATGTGAAAAAGCAGTCATAACGACTGTAGCAGCGTGAAGACAAACCCTCGCATTCGGTGTCAGTCCTGCATGCCGGTGCTCACGAATCTCAAATTCGCTCCGCGCCAGCTAGACTTCAAGGGTTTTCATATCACACTGTAAAGAAGAAAAAAGCAGTCATCACGACTGCTTTTTTTCGTCTTGTACAAGCAAAACCAGTTGATTTGACATAAGCTAATCTTGAGACTCATAGAAAATATAACAGAACATTTGAGTTTCTTTTCAGAATATGTTAGGATGCTAAAAATATAGATAAGGAGGGGTTTCCATGAGAAAGGTTACATTAATGGATGTTTACACCCATCCAGTTGCTCAAAAGTATTTAAATCGTTCAGGAAAAGCCCATGCGATTGCTTGTGCTTATCACGCATTCAAGCTGGCGATGCAGGCGGGAATTAACCCAGATCTGGCTGTGAAAGCAGCACTCTTGCATGATATCGGCCACTATGAATGGTATACAGCCGGCGGAGAATGGGATTACGAGACATATAGAAGAAATGATATTCATGCCATTAAAGGTGCAGAGCGGGCACACAAACTGCTCATACGGCTCGGGGAGGAACCAAAAGCAGCCAAAGATATTGCACTTGCGATTCTGCTTCATACGGATTCATATTTGCCAGAGGGCGACCTCCATAAGGACACACTCCAGCAAATTGTGAAGAAAGCAGATGAAATGGATGAAGAGCCTGGCGGACACCACCATTACAGACAAATAGACGAATCATTGGCAATGAAAAAGATTGCCGATTTGGATCAGAAAGTGCAGCAGGCACTCCAGCCCATGAAACGCTCTGTTTAGTATGGAATGTCTCCATGAATCGTTCCGTGCTGATCGACATACAACGTGCGAATAACGGTACGGTTAAACGCAGATGTTCCTGACGTAGTGAGTCCGGTGTAATGCACCGTGACGGAATAAGCACCTTCTTTTTTCAATTGAATGGCTGATGAGGTACTTGTTTTCAGTGGATGATCCTTTTGTGCATCTTTAAAGTAATTGGTTTCCACTGATTTGCTTAACCGTTTAATCAGACCGCTTGAATGGGTCGATGCATCCCCTGACTTCGATGCAGCTGCTTTAATTTCTTCATTTAATGGTGAATCAAAGGATACAAGCAGCAGATAAGGAGCCTTTTTTCCTGAATTCGATCGAATCGTCCATTTTCCAGGAACGGGCTTATTGATTTGCACATGGTGTGAATATGCGCCTTCATATGGGAAAGATGCTTCCGATGTCTTAAGGTTTGTTAAGACGTCTCCATTTGGGGCGATGATTTCTGGCCGCGTCTCCTGCCTTTCATTTAACCACTGAATCGATAAGCCATTCGTTCCTTCCTCTACATAGAACGCTTCTGTTTTATCCTTTTCACTTTCTCCACCTTTCACATAAACATCTGTATTCAGCTCAGCAGAAACGGGCTCTTGTTCCTCTTTATTTTCATTTTCAGCGCTTGCGACATTTGCCATAAGCTGATGCTGGAACACAGGAAACATACTTGTGCCGTTTTTGATTGAATGATGATCCCATTTTCCTGTTAAAATATTGTTTGCATACGATAGTCTTGTGCTGTTTACCGTGACGGCGCCATCATTTGCACCAAAGCTCTTTAAATACATGCCGCCTAAATACAGCACACCGCCAAATGTTCCCCATTCCGAGCCAGAGTAGGTGACATATTTATTGGGAAACGCCTCCAGCTGGTCGGTTTCACTTCGAAAAGCCGCCATCAGACCGGTTTGCAAAGAATAAAGCGCGTCGCTTTTTTGTCCAAGAATTTGCGCGAGCCAGCTTCCGCCCTTGCTATACGCTAGATCCGCAAGCGGTGTCCCGTTATGAGGAGAGCCGAGAGTAATGACCTTTTCCACATAGGGATGGGCTTTGAAATACACCAGTGCGGACTGTGTATCGACCCCGCCTTTACTATGACCAATCACAATGAGTTTTCTACCAAACGCATCATAGATTTCTTTGAGCTTTTCTGCTAATAGTTTGCCGTTCTTTTTCATGTCCTGATCTGGATGCAAATCTATGAATGCGCTTTCGTATCCGTTCAGAACAGCCTGCTTTGCCATATCGTTTCGATCGGACCAAGTGGAGGAGGAGCTGTTAATGCCATGAACAAAAACAAGTGGTGGTTTTGATTCGTCTTTTTGAACGGGCTCTTCTCCTTTAAACCACTTCCCCGGCGTCCCAGGTGGATCTCCAATTGTGCCTGCATACGCATAACTTGCAGAGGATAGAAAGAGCATGACAGCAACAATACAGATGAGTTTTTTCAAGACAATTCACCTCTTCGAATGATTTAAATTGTTGGCAGCACCAATCTATTATACTTCTAAAAAATGTAAAAACGCACTATTTGTAAAAATACGGTATTAATGTTGTGGGTTTGCCCTGAGTGACATTCACATGGGTTCATGCATACGCTGTGGGTAAATACACAAGTAAAGGGGCAGGTAGGATGGCACAACAAGGAAGTCCACAGCTTGTTTCATTAGTTGATCCATATGTTTATCAAACATTGCAGAAAGTGGTCGGTATGAGATTAATTGTGCAAACAGTGAAAGATACGGTGCGTGGGAAATTGAAGGAAGTTATGCCGGATCATATTGTGATTGAAGCGGGGGCGAAATCAGTTTTTTATGTGCGGATCCAGCAAATCGTGTCGGTGATGCCTGATCACAGTGAAAGAGTGTAACAAGCAGACGCATAGATGTCTGCTTTTTTTCATGCTTATAGAATGTATATCTGGAAAAAGTGCATGATATACCAATTGTTCTTTTTTTTTCAAAAAATGAGGTTCTAAAACAAGAAGCAGTTGACAGAAGGTGGGTTGAATAGTAGTTTTTTAATAAGATCAATACGTAACAGGAGGAGCATCTTTGTTAAAATCTAAAGTTCATTTTTGGACATTCCAAATATTACTTGTTTTACTCATTGTCTATGTATCAACTAAGGTTTCGTTTTTATTTCAGCCGATTATTTTATTTGCATCAACACTGTTTGTCCCCATCTTACTGGCGGGTATTCTCTTTTTCATCTTTAATCCAATTGTTCGATTTTTGTCCAAGAAAATTCCTAGGACACTCGCTATCCTGATCATTTATCTCTTGTTCATTGGACTCATCACGTTTATCGTCAATGCTGCTGGACCGGTGATTGTCTCGCAGGTCGGTGGACTTGTCAAAAGCTTCCCTGGTTATGTGACGGACATGCAGAAGTTTATCAATGACTTTTCGCATTCTAAAACATTTACTTGGATGATGAACCAAGATTATGTGTCTGTCTCAAAATTTGAACAGACGATCGTTTCGACATTAAAAGATTTGCCGGAAAATATCGCTTCAAGTATGTCTGCTGTGTTTGGCGTGATTGCCAATATCGCCTTAGCCGTCATCACAGTTCCGTTCATTTTGTTTTATATGCTGAAAGACGGGCATAAGTTTCCGGACAAGCTCGTTCAATTTTTGCCAATGCCTTACCGTAAGGAAGGGTTGAAAATTTTTAAAGAATTAAACGACACACTTGCGGCTTACATACAGGGGCAGATTGTTGTCTGTTTATTTGTTGGAGTGGCTTGTTTTATCGGATACTTATTAATTGGTGTGAAATATGCGCTTATTCTCGGTATTATCATTGCGGTCACAAATGTGATCCCGTACCTTGGACCATATCTTGGCGCGGCACCAGCTGTGCTGATTGCCTTTCTTGATTCGCCTGGAAAAGCAGTGGTGACAGTGATTGTGATTCTTGTCGTTCAGCAAATTGACGGAAATGTCATTTCTCCATTGATCATTGGGAAACGCCTTAACACACACCCTTTGACCATTATCCTGCTGTTAATTGGGGCAGGAAGCTTTGGCGGCATCCTTGGCATGATCTTTGCGGTTCCTGTCTATGCACTGCTCAAAGCGATCACCTTGAATATTGTCAGATTGGTTCAGCTGCGTCAGCGGTCTCGTAAAGAACAGCATTTAAACGTATAGGGCAGATGCACAACTTTTCCCTTTTTGCATAAGATGGTTGACATAAGCAGATAGGGGGAGATTCTGATGCCTGCAATCGTTGGACCTATTCATATCGAGTCATTAGGAGGAAACGGTGCAGCTACTTTCGGTGATGTACTGGCCATTGCCCCTTTGGCTGTAAACCACTCCACTGGCGGGGCGGGAGCCTTTAATTCAGGTGATTATATGTCTCTTACAAGTGATCCTAATGCGACGATGCTTTGGGACTTCACATTGTTTGACCAGCCTCAATCATTTAATGCATAGAAAGACAGCTGGTGATCAAATATCAGCTGTCTTTTTTTATTTGTGATACACGTATTGTTGAGCTGGGCAAATGATGTGGATAGAAAAGGTGGTGGACAATGCCAGCGATTGTTGGACCTATTCATATAGATCGTGTGTACGGAAATGGGGCGGCACATTTCGGCGGTGTTTTTCCCATTTCGCCAAAAAGTGTTGATTACTCCGCCGGTGGTTCAGGTACCTATAATGCAGGGGACCTCGTCCAATTTTTTAACAGTCCAAACGTCACATTTGTTTGGGATTTAAATCTTATTAGTCAGCAAAGAGCTTCAATGCGTAGCCAGCTTTGAAAGGGATTTCCTTTTCAGAAGCTGTCTTTTTTTATGGTACAATGGATATGGATGTAAGAAGAAAAAAGAGGTGTGAACAGAGTCAAATGAAAATTAGAAAAGCACACATCACAAGCCGGCAACCAAAGACCTACAATGTATATTTACATGAAAATAAAAAAGAATATAAAACGCTTGTTGCCGTACCTGACATTGAATGGAGTATATCCATTGCGTACGAGGACGAAAAAGAGCAGCTGATCCATACGCTCGAGCAATCCTTAATGGAAAGAGCAGAAACAGACGAAGCCCGTGAGCTTGCACTAAAGATTGTGCACTGGGTCACAGAAATGTAAATTTTAAAACCAGGAGTGAAAACAGCGATGAAAGAAGAATCCGTAGACTTTTATTTGCAGCAAGGAATATTTGGACATGCTGAAACAAAACCCGATGAACGAAGAATGTTTCTCGGTTCATTAAGGGAACGAGCGCTTCTCGCCCTGACAAAGGGACAGGTATTACGAAATAAACCGTATCAAGAGGTAGAACAAGTCTTAAAGTCCAACCGTCAGGCCACTGTTCTTTTAAATGGTGAGTTGTCCTATGCATCTTATTCTCAATATGTGAAAATGGCTAATGCCGCTGGTTGTTCCTTTAAAGTGGTGAATCATTATGAGGCGCATTCTCCTTTTGGTCTTGTGATAGAGCTATCAAATGCGGTCAATCAAGAGCACATCTATATAGAAGATGAGCTGTTTCAGAAGGCTTTTTCTCACGAATCTGTTGAATAGGTTTCCCTAGTGAAATGAATAGGCTATAATGAGTCAAAAGAGCATATGGGAGAGATGCGGATGGGCAAAGCATTGGTTTGTATTGATTATACCGTTGATTTTGTTGCAGACGATGGAAAATTGACATGCGGAAAGCCTGGACAGGCGATTGAGCCTAAGGTCACAGAGATCACTTCTTCGTTTATTGATGAAGGACACTTTGTCGTCTTTGCAGTCGATCATCATGAAGAGCAGGACCCTTATCATCCAGAGACAAAGTTATTTCCGCCCCATAATATTCGCGGGACAAAGGGAATTGAACTTTATGGCAAACTAAGTTCACTATTTCACACGTCAAAACATTTAAAGCATGTCTACTATATGGAAAAAACAAGATACTCTGCTTTTGCAGGCACTCAATTAGAAATGAAACTGCGCGAACGCGGCATCACTGAACTTCATTTAGCCGGCGTATGTACCGATATTTGTGTACTTCATACAGCTGTTGATGCGTACAATAAAGGCTTCGAACTTGTGATTCACCAGAATGCTGTAGCGAGTTTTAATGAAGCGGGGCACGAGTGGGCACTTTCTCACTTTGAGCAGTCGCTTGGTGCGAAAGTGGTTAAGTAAGGGAAGGAGAATGGAAGTTGGAGCATCGGTTTATTGACGACAGTTTATCACTACATACAGATCTTTATCAAATTAACATGGCAGAAACGTATTGGAGAGACGGCATTCATGAGAAGAAGGCAGTTTTTGAACTCTTCTTCAGAAAGCTTCCATTTGACAATGGCTTCGCTGTATTTGCTGGTTTAGAGAAAGCGATTGAATATTTATCGGACTTCTCCTTCACCGAAAGTGATCTAGCGTATTTAAAAGATGAACTCGGTTATAAAAGCGATTTCATTGATTATTTAAGCGGGTTGTCCTTTACAGGAACACTTCATTCAATGCGGGAAGGCGAAATTGTCTTTGCAAATGAACCGATCATGCGCATCGAGGCAACGCTTGTAGAAGCGCAGCTAATCGAAACAGCCTTGCTGAATATTGTGAATTTCCAAACGCTGATCGCAACAAAGGCGGCTCGGATTAAAGGAATCATTGAAGATGAGACAGCACTAGAATTCGGAACAAGACGTGCGCATGAAATGGATGCAGCGATGTGGGGAGCAAGAGCGGCACTCATCGGCGGCTTCCAGGCGACAAGTAATGTTCGTGCTGGGAAGCGCTTCAACATTCCAGTGTCAGGAACTCATGCCCATGCGCTTGTACAAGCATACCGCGATGAATATACGGCATTTAAAAAATATGCTGAAACCCATACAGACTGTGTCTTTTTAGTCGATACGTATGATACCGTGAGATCCGGTATTCCGAATGCCATTAAGGTAGCGAAAGAATTCGGAGACAAAATCAACTTTATTGGTGTCAGACTTGATAGCGGTGACCTTGCATACTTGTCTAAAAAAGCTAGAACGATGCTGGATGATGCAGGATTCCATGATGCAAAAGTCATTGCATCGAGCGATCTTGATGAACATACCATCATGAATTTAAAAGCACAGGGTGCCAAAATTGATGTGTGGGGTGTTGGGACAAAGCTGATCACAGCATTTGATCAGCCAGCTCTTGGTGCAGTGTATAAACTCGTATCTATTGAAGAAAATGGAAAAATGAACGATACCATTAAAATTTCGTCTAACCCAGAGAAAGTGACAACACCAGGACGTAAACGTGTGTACCGCATCATCAATCAATTGAATCATCATTCTGAGGGTGACTACATTGCGCTCGAAGAGGAAGATGTTCATAGTGAGGATAAACTGAAAATGTTCCACCCTGTGCATACATTTATCAGCAAATTTGTTACAAACTTTGTGGCTAAGGATCTTCATGTCCCTATTTTCGAACAAGGAAAACTTGTATATGACAATCCGGATATTCAAACGATTCAAGCCTATGTGCAGGATAGCCTCGGACTTTTCTGGGAGGAATATAAACGAATCAGCAAACCAGAAGAATATCCAGTCGATTTGAGTCAAAAATGCTGGGATAACAAGATGCAGTTTATCCATGACGTGAAAAATAAAATTAAAAAAGAGCTTTATGAAAGCTAATTGGAAGAAAAGGAGATCATCAAGCCGGGTGATCTCTTTTTTTATTTTTTGACCGATTCAAAGTGAACCATAAGCACAATCATTTGGTATACTGAAAGCACATCTTGTTTGTCATTGCATAAAGGAGGATTGGAGCAGTTGAGGGTGTTTGTTGCGAGACAGCCTATTTTTAACAGAAAAGAACAAGTCGTATCATATGAGCTGCTTTATAGAGATAGTGAAACCAATACATATAGCGCTGAAGACGGTGACCAAGCGACAACGGACCTCATTATAAATAGCTTTTTAAATATCGGTATCGAAACATTGACAGAGGGCAAACGATGCTACATTAATTTCACCGAAAGCTTACTTTCGTCTGATCTGCTCACCTATTTTGATCCGCATCAGCTTGTGATCGAGATATTAGAAAATGTACCGATTACCCCGGCACTTATTATGAGATGTAAGCAGTTAAAAAAATGGGGATATACGATTGCACTTGATGATTTTTTTCTAAGCGGAACACATTTTAGTGACAAGTTGCTTGACGAACTCCTCTATTGCATTGATATTTTAAAAATTGACTTTCTGAAGACCACATCGGAAGAACGAAGAAATATTCTACATACGTATAAAAAATATCGACTTCGCTTCCTTGCAGAAAAGGTGGAAACGCGAAGAGAGTATGAAGAAGCGCTAGAAGCCGGCTTCCATTTGTTTCAAGGGTATTTCTTTAGCGAGCCTCGTGTCATATCAGGACGAGCATTATCGACCAGCTTCCATGCGTACCACCAGCTCTTAAATGAGCTGAGCAAGGAACAGCCGAATATCCAGGTCGTGACCCATTTTATTGAAAGTGACCTTTCGCTGTCATATCAATTATTAAAAATGCTGAATTCAGGCGGCATGAGACGTCTTTATCAAATCAAAAGTATCCGGCAGGCGATTATCCTGCTTGGGTTTAATGAAATTCGGCGCTGGATCTTTATTCTTTCATTTAAAGAACTGAATGTCCAAGCCAACTCAAGCCAAAAAGAAATTATCAAAATGTCATTCATTCGGGCGAAAACGTGTGAACTGATTGCGAGTCGTACTGAACGAGAGCACCCAGCCTCTTATATGCTGACAGGTATGTTTTCTCTCATTGATACGCTTGTCAGGGCAGATATTACAGAACTTGTGAAAGAGCTGCCGCTTTCTGATGAAGTTGGTGAGGCACTGCTTGGCTATGAAAATGATTATTCATTTGTGCTAGGTGTAGCCAAACGGATTGAACGAAATGAATGGGATGATGAGATGTTAAATGGGGAACTCCCGAAGCAAGAAGCCTACGGCTGTTATATAGAAGCCATTGAATGGTGTCATAAAATGTTTGAATCTTAAGAAAAGCCGCTCACGTCAGAGCGGCTTTTTTTGTTATGCCCACTGTAAAAGAAGAAAAAGTCTGCTAGAGGCGAGAGACAAGTAGATACGAATGCCTTCTGGACTAAAGCGGATGTCAATGCCACTTTTCACACCGATTTGCTTCAGCATTCGGATGACACTTGTCGAATCAGAGCGCTCAGCAGCCTCCATGATGCGCTGTGCAAATGAAAGCGAGCTGGAAATCTGCTGTGTAATGAGTGAAGCATCAGCAACAAGTCGGGCTGATTCTTTTGCGGCTCGTTGAAACGAGTGGGCATCTACTGGAGGAAAAGTCATAGGTGTGCGCGGGTATGCATGGCTCATTGCGGGGACCTGCAAAGCAGGATAAGGAACATAGTAAAACATATGGTCACCTCTTCTCTCATTGACGTGAAATTGGACGGATATCTGTTTTAAATGTATGTAGAAAATCAGAATAAAGAATCAAAATGATCTTTCTATCTTTATAAATCCAACATAAAAATAGGTACTTTTGCGGTCAATTTCGGTGAATGTCGCCAAAAAATTGCGGTGTCCACAATAGGGTCTGTCGTCTGACCTATAACACGCAAAACCGAGGATATGGAAGGGATCATACGTTCTGATGTGAGAAAAGTATGACGAATGATGCCTATTCTTGTCGCAAAAATGACGCAGTTCCTTTGAAATTGAGATAAAAGTATGATTTGAAAAGTCAGAAAATGATGAAAAAAGACCTATTGAATTTTGCGGTATCACGCACACATTTTGTGCATACTTTTCGGTGAAAAAATACTCAATTACATTTACACTGTTAGTAGCAGATCAAATACTTATGACCCAATCACCATACACAAATACATTGATCTTCCAAAAAAGGAGAGTGGAATCGATGGAAAAGTATGAAATCGAAGAACTTAAACAATTATTATGGAAACTTGAAAACGAAATTAGAGAAACAACGGCTTCTCTTCATAACATTAACAAAAGCATTGATCAATACGACAAATATGAATATGTGAAAATTTCTTAAAGACTTGATAATCATCAAGTCTTTTTTTTATCCAAATACATACAAAAAAAGGATATATTATTATATAATTGTTAAATAGTGATGTCAGTGGACATTTGCTCATGTCTTTTTAGTAAAATAAAAGGCGGAAGGGTGAGGTACAAGAGCGAGTATGCTAAACTATCTAGAGAATACAAAAATCAAGCAGAATATGTCTGATTTTATTCAACATGCAGTCAGGCAGAAGGATTTACAACAACTGCTTCTAGAATTTACAGATAGAAAGAATGAATTTCCCTTTGGGCAATTGGCTTACAAGCATTATGAGGCATTTGGCGGACAAGACAAGCAAGCGATTACACAATTGTCAGCAGGGATTGAACTTCTCATCTTATCAGCCGATATATTAGATGATATTGAAGATCAGGACAATGATTCGTATCCTTGGATGAACGTCGACCAAGGAGTGGCCATCAATGCTTCTACGTATTTGTATACGCTGAGTACCCAATTCATCATATCAATAGGTGAAAATGATTCTCAACTAATTGAGAAACTGTTCCAACTCATCAAATGGTCAATGGAAGGACAACATGAGGATTTGCGTCATATGCATGAAACAGAAGAAGAGTGTGTAGAGGTGTTAAGGAAAAAATCAGGATCATTAACAGCTCTTTCTAGTGTACTGGGTGTTTATTTAGCGACGAGAAAAATCAACTCAACTGTGGAATCATATTCAATATGTTATGGTGTTGCTGAACAGATCAGTAACGATTTTTTTGCGTTATTTTCGAAAACAAACGGAGATTTTCTAAAAAAACAAACGCTGGCATTTAGCTATTTACAAAGAGGTTTTAACGATGCCAGTCAAGAGCTTCTTACGTTCTTTTCCGGTCGTTTAGATGAGTCAGAACAAAAGTCATTTCAGCTGAAGCAGAAATTACTTGAAGCTGGTTTGACTCAGTACATGGTATCAATGAGAGAGATTATGCTGTTAAAAATGAGGCAAGGGATTGAACAACTTGATTTACCTAAAACAAATAAGGAACAATTGTATGCATTTATGACAAAGGAGGGCAATGATTGAACATTCAAAATGTTATTGCATATTTAATGAATAATCCTAGTGTTGTGAATGAATTGGACTTAGGGAATGCAAGTTTAATTCACACAGATGAGCAAACCATGAAAGCAATCATTCAGGGCATTAAAAAAGGGCAAATGTCTGCAGATTATATATGGTACTATAAATGATACTATTCATTTAAAAATGATTTAAAAGTTCTCCAGTTAAGGATGTTTTATACATGAAGATAACTTATACGAAACTATCTGCTTTTTTGGTTTTTCTGTCTTTTTTATTTGTGATCTATGTTTCATATATTTATGTATTTGATATTTTTAATGGAGCACATGTAGCGGAGAACAAGAACGGTCAAGCAGAAGTTGTCAAAGTTGAATATCTTTCTTTAGCCTACACATCAGGATTAGAAGAAGGAGATATTATACTTAAAATCAATGGGGAACCTGCTAACAACAAAGATCATTTGATCAATGGTGAGCTTAGGAATGTGCAAAGAATTGATATTCAAAGAGGCAACCAAATGATCACCCTTAAAAATAAGACATTGATTGGTCAAGAAAGTTTATTTGTCTATTTAATTCCTCTCGTCCTGTATTCAATTTGTTTATTTTGTATCTTCTTTATCATTAGAATTAACAAAGAGGTCCAACGAAAATCAGCATTTCTTTTAGTTTTATTTTTATTAACGATTTGTATCGGATATCTTAGTGCAGGTACTTCAGGTATTGGTGATAGATTTAGCCATTATGTGATCACATTTTGTTTATCAAGTGTATTTATCTTTTATATTCATTTCATTTATCAATATTTCAAAGAATTTGACCTGCGTATAACGACTAAAAATATGATACGTATTTTATACAGTCTTCCACTAATTAATCTGGTGATAGAGCTAGCAGTTCCAATAGATTCAGCGATAGCAAGATACATGCCAAGTTTAAATCTTTTATTCTTTTTCGCTTCTATTATCATGTCATTCAAAGTGATTATCAATGGAATGCGGAAATATAAAGAGACAGAGCAGGGGTCTGTTTTAAAGTTTTTTGTCATGATTAATATCATAGCCTTTTGTCCATTTATATTTTTATTTGCAATTCCATATGTTTTATTTCGTATTTATGTGGTAGATCCCTTTTTCTTAACTTCTTTTGTCTTGCTCATTCCTTTTTCACTCGTGTATCAATTCATGACAAACAAGCTTTACAATATGGATTTTTTGATTAGTAGACTGAAATACTATGGCTTTCTAGCCATCACACCGACCATTTTTGTTGTTGTCACGTTTTATATTCTGCAAAAACCAGAAGATTTGAAGTACACACTGAAGCTCGCATTAATCACCTACGCGCTCATGCTGGCTGTTTTCTATTTCAAAGAAATTCTAGATTTCCGTTTTCGTCTGAAGCGTTTTTCAGAGAAGCATAATTACCAGGACAGCGTGTTTAAATTTACGCAGCTTATTCGTGAGGCGTCATCACTTCATCAAGTGCTGTATCATTTGAAATACACCATTTTAGAAGTGCTTGTTGTTAATAAAGCCTTTGTGCTTGAAGTGAAGCCAGATGGACAGATTGAAGAGATTGATGAATCTTCAGGTGATAGCAATCTATGGAAAGAGTATGTGGATCAATTTCAGGATATTTTAGGGGAAGTCGGGAAAATCATTGAGCTTGATAAAGGGTTTATGATGAAAATTGGCGAGCGGGGCGGTCACTCGTTTATGATTTGCTGTTTATCCAATTTACAGACACCGAAATTGACGCGTGATGAGATTTCTTGGCTGAAAACATTGGCTTTTTATACAAGTGTCAGTTTAGAAAATGTCGTCAAGATCGAAGAATTGATGGAGCATCTTGAAGATTTGAAGCAGCGTGAAGCGAATCCTGCTTGGCTGAAAAAAGTCATGTTTGCGATGGAAGAAAAACAGCGCTCCGATTTAGCAAGGGATCTTCATGATTCCGTGCTGCAGGATTTGATATCACTGAAAAGACAGTCAGAGATGTTTTTAACGAATTTCCAAAACGATCAATGCCCAACGTCTATTGAACAATCGCTTATCTCATGGAATGAACAAATGTCTAAGGTGATTCAAACCACGAGAGAAACATGTCATGAACTTCGGCCGCAGCTGCTGTACGATTTAGGTTTAGTCAAGGCGATGTCGAAGCTGACTTCTCAAATTCAGGAGGAAGCACCGTTTCATATCCGGCTGAATACAACACGCTTTGATAAAGAACTGGACATTGATATTGATTCACAGCTGAATATTTACCGAATTGTTCAGGAGCTGTTATCCAATGCCCTGAAGCACTCCCAAGCCACTCAAGTGTTAGTGATGCTGATTTGTATTAAAGATCAGGTTGTTCTTCACTACGAGGATGATGGAGTCGGTTTTGATGCAAGCCATCTTGATCAGCACACCATGAGCATGGGCCTCTCGGGAATCAGAGAACGAGTCAAGGCGTTAAATGGGAAGCTTCACATTCACACAGCCCCAGAAAAAGGACTGAAGGTGAAAATTGAAATGGAATTGTAACGATTTATTAAGGAATAAGACTTGGCATCTGCCAAGTCTTTTATATAAAATGGAAGTGAGTGATTTAAAGGGAGGAAGACATGAAGAAGATATTGGTCATTGATGATCATCCGGCTGTCATGGAAGGGACAAAAAGCATATTAGAATCAGATCAGCAGCTATCAGTCGATTGTTTAAGTCCTGATGCAGAAGCCGCCTTTTTAAAGACGCATGACTTTTCCATCTATGATGTGATTTTGATGGATTTAAATCTCGGGGATATCAATGGAATGGACATTGCGAAACAAATTCTAGAAACCAACCAGCAAGTGAAAATTATCATTTATACAGGGTATGAAGTAGATGATTATTTTGAAGAGGCCATTCGGGCTGGATTGCACGGTGCAATTAGTAAAACAGAGACAAAAGACAAAATTATTGAATACATACACCGCACATTGCAAGGAGAAGTTGTCATTCAGCTATCCTATTTAAAGAAATTAATTTCACAGCAGCAAGAAAAGCCAGAACAGGCGCAGCAGACCGATCATGAGCTGTTAACAGAGCGAGAGTGTTTGATCCTCAGAGAAGTGGAAAAAGGATACACGAACCAAGAGATTGCCGATGTGCTTCATTTGAGCAAACGCTCGATTGAATACAGCTTGACGTCCATCTTTAATAAGCTGAATGTTGGCTCTCGAACCGAAGCGGTGTTAATTGCAAAATCTGAAAGTGTGCTGTAAACGTGTGAAGGGAGAGAACCCTGATGGAAGTGAGTGGATCAAATACACTGCTTGAGGCACTTGGGATTGAGATTGTAGAGTGTAATAAGTCACGATGCGTGGCGACAATGCCAGTCGATCACAGAACAAAACAGCCATTTGGACTGCTGCACGGAGGAGCATCTGCTGCTCTAGCAGAAACAGTGGCAAGCATGGGGGCTGCAGCTCATTTAGACTTAACTCAGCAAGTTTGCTCAGGGATTGAAATCAATGCCAATCATTTAAAATCTGTACGTGATGGAGTAGTGACAGCGACGGCTGTTCCTGTACATGTAGGGCGCCGTACAATGGTATTTCAAATTGATATTAAAGATGATCGGGACCGGCACATCTGTACGTCAAGATGCACACTTGCTGTCATTGATCGCATATAAAAAAGCTCCCGGTGCAGCGGAAGCTTTTTTTAGGTTGGATTGATCCATAAAATGTTTTTTTTATAGAAATAAAAGAAGGACCTCACATGTGAGGTCCTTCTTTCGGTTTATAAGTACGAGTCTTCTTTTCGTTTAATCACGAAGTTACGAAAACCACCATAATCATCTTGTACACTTCGTTTGTCCATCTTGACTCCAGTATTGTAGGCGGCTCTTCCGATCAAGTGTGCGCCGACCGGAGCTGTTAAAAAGATAAAGACAATCCCAAGTAGAATCTTCGCAGAAATAATGCCTGCAAGAAACCATTCGTGAAAGAATACCCCAACTAATATGAGGACAACACCAAGTGTCGATGCTTTTGATGCAGCATGCATTCGTGTATAAACATCTGGCAGGCGAAGAACGCCAATGGCTGAAATGAGACAAAGGATGGCGCCAAGCAGGATAAAGAAAATGACAATAGCTTTAGCGATGACGATCATTTTCAATCACTTCCCCTTTCTCAAGGAATTTGGAAAAAGCGACAGTGCCGATAAAGGCAAGGATACCGAGCAGTAAAATAATTTCAAAGAACGTTGTCGTTTTCAGCAAAATGGAAACGATGGCTGTCATCCCAATTAAATTGATTCCTATCGCATCAAGTGCACTTACACGATCAGGAATAGAGGGACCTTTGATAACCCGTATAACAAAAAGAAGGGTGGACAGTGCAAGAATGCCAAGTGACATTTGTAATATGAGCTCCATTACTTACCACTCACCTCCTGAATCGCTTTTTCAAATGAAACCCGGATATCGTGAATGGCTTTTTCTGCATCTTCAATATCCATCGCATGAATGTACAAAATTGAACGATCATCAGAAATATCAATGACGAGTGTACCTGGTGTCAATGTAATCATGTTAGCCAGTATGGTGATTTCCCAATCCGTTTTCAAGTCCGTACGAAAGGCGAAAATACCGGGCTTAATTGTGAGCTTTGGAGATAATACGGTCTTTAATACACTTAAATTGGCAAGAAGCAGCTCCCGAATAAAAATCAATACGAGCTTGAAAATCGCAAAAAGGGCATAGCCGTAAAAACGCTGCGGGAAAAATCGCCGAAACATAAAAATGGCGACCATCCCTAGTACAAAGCCTGATACAAAGTCTGCGGCTCTGTAAGTATCATTCATAAACATCCATGTAAAGGCGAGGAGAGCGTTTAGTAATATTTGAAAGGCCATGTTTATCTACTCCTTCAGCACAGCTTGAATATATTTTTCTGGTGTTGATAGCATTTCCGCTGCTTGATTGATATAAGGAGCAATGAACTCTGTCCCTAACCCAATGGCAAGCGACAAGATCACAAGCAGTACGCCAGGGTACACCATTCCTTTAATCGACGGTTTCCTTCTTCGCATATCTTGTTCCTCGCCCCAAAATGCGAGCATGAAGATTCTCATAATCGAATAAAGGACAAGAAGGCTGGACAGTAAGACAAGGATAGAAAAGGTCATGTGTCCAGCAGAAAAACCACCTTCTACAATCTTTAGCTTTCCAACAAAGCCACTCAGCGGCGGAATTCCTGCCAGTGATAAAGCCGAAATGAAAAACATCCACCCTAGTAAAGGCTGAGATTGAATCAGCCCGCCCATCTTTTTCAAGTGGTTTGTGCCAGCGTACACGAAGAGTGCACCTGCCAGCATAAATAAAGCGCCTTTAATCACCATGTCATGAATGAGATAATAAATGGCCCCTTGGAGTGAGGCAGGTGTATTGGCAGCAATCCCAAACAAAATGACCCCCACGGCTGTGACAATGTTATAGATCACGATCTTTTGCACATCAGAATAAGCAATAGAGCCAATCACACCGAATATCACTGTTAGAGCGGCAAACCAAGCCATGAGTGTATGTGTAAACCCTGTATCATGTATAAAAATTAACGTAAAGACTCTGGCAATCGCATATAAACCAACCTTTGTCAGCAGTGCGCCAAATAGAGCAGAAATAGCCGCTGGCGGTGCATGATATGATCCTGGCAGCCAGAAATAAAGCGGGAAGATCCCAGCTTTTAAGCCAAATACAATGAGGAACAGAATGGAAATGACAGTGATTAATCCTGTTTGCCCTGATTCAGCGATCTTCACACTTAAATCAGCCATATTCAGTGTACCAGTGACTGCATATAAACAAGCGACACCGACGATAAATAAAGCCGATGAGATGATGTTAAACACAATGTATTTGAGTGATTCACGAAGCTGAGGCTTTGAACCGCCTAACACAATGAGCATGTAAGACGCCATTAGCAGTAACTCAAAAAATACAAACAGGTTGAAAATATCGCCTGTTAAAAAGGCCCCACTTACGCCAGCTAACAAAAACTGCACGCCAGAGTAATAGAACAGCCGCTCCTTTTCCTTCCCAATCGTTTGAAAGGAGAAAAGAACTGTCACTAGCCCAACGACGGAAGCGGTCAGCACAAGGAGCGCAGCAAACTGATCGGCCACAAGGGCAATCCCAAATGGTGCTTTCCAGCCTCCTAAATAGAGGGTTTGAATCCCATTTGTAAAAATGGTTTGGACTAAATACACATTACAGACAATGGCTGAGAGCGAAGCAAACACACTAAAGCCTCTTGACAGCATGATGTTCTTATTCATAAAGATCAATAGTGTAGCAGCTAATAATGGAATTAAAATAGGCAGGATCACGAGATTATTCATGCTGATCATTTCCTCTCATTTGATCCATGTCATCTGTTCGCAGCTCTTGGAAGGCACGGAAGGCCATGACAAGTAAAAAGGATGTCACACCAAAAGCAATGACAATGGCTGTTAAAATTAATGCTTGTGGTAATGGATCTACATAGGATGTGAGCCCCTCTTTTAAAATAGGAGGAGCTCCTTTTTTTAAGCCGCCCATTGTTAAAAGAAGCAAATGGACGCCGTGACTCAAAACAGCAGTACCGACGATGACCCGCAGAAGGCTTTTTGAAAGCATTAAATAGGTCGCCGCCATAAAAATTATACCGACGATAATAGACATTAGAAATTCCATTATTCCTTCTCTCCAATCGTTTGAATAATGGTCATGGTGACACCGACAACAACCAAATACACACCGATATCAAACAGTACGGCTGTCGCCAGTTCTGTTTTCCCTAAAAACGGCAGTTGGAAATAATCAAATGCATGGGATAGAAAAGGTGCACCGAATAGAAATGATCCCATACCCGTCAGGATCGCGACGAGCAGCCCGGTCGCTGCAACATAAATAAAGTTAAAGGGCAGAATACGTCTCACTGTTTTCAGATCATAGGCTAAAAGCAGAAGAACGACAGCCCCAGCACTCATCAGGCCGCCAATGAACCCCCCGCCAGGATTGTTATGTCCCGCAAGAAATAAGTGAAGGGAAAAAAGCAGGATGATGAATGCTGTGATTTTTGTTGTGACTTGTAAGAGCATATCATTCGTATCAATCTTCCTCATCGCCGCACGCCTCTCTTCCGTTTTCCTTGTGCCTTTAATAATCCATAAATACCGAGTGCCGCAATGGCAAGTACGGTAATTTCAAAGAGTGTATCAAAGCCCCTAAAATCAACAAGGATGACATTGACAATGTTGTCTCCGCCTGCAAGCTTGTAGCTGTTTTCAATAAAGTAAGACGCAATCGTATCAAGTGACTGATTGCTTGTTGAAGCGAAAGCAAGGCATGTCACAATGACACCAACACCTACTGAAATAATGAGATTGGTCATTTTAAATTTCCTTGTTTTTTGCTTCATGCTCAGCTTTGGCAAGTGATAGAAGCAAAGTAAAAACAGTGCCACAGAAATTGTTTCAATAATTAACTGGGTGAGGGCAAGGTCAGGTGCCCTGAAAATAACAAAAAATAGTGACAGCGTATACCCCATGACACCTAGCCCGATAATGGCTGTTAAGCGAGAACGAGCAAACACAGTCGTGAGGGTTGCTGCTATCATCACTAATGACAGAATGACCTCGTACGTGCCGATTGGAGCAGCATGCTCCATATTAAATGAGAAGGCATTCTGATAAAACATGACACTCCCAAGCACGATAATCATGAACCCAAACACATAGACAAGGTAATCACGAAGGAAACCGGTCATATAACTGTTCGTCAGGCGATAGGAGCCTTTTTCTAAGCCGATCAGTGAACGGTCATATAAGGAGTTAAATGACCATTTCTCCTTAAATATGTTGTACATTGGACGCCATTTCGACAACGTCAAATATCCGATAATCCCTAAAGCTACAACACCTATTGTCATATAAAGCTCTGGCTGAAAGCCGTGCCATGCTTCAATTTTGACAACAAACCGTTTTCCTGGATCAATCGCATCGGGAATAATGGCTGCAATCGCAGGTTCAATGACAGAATAAGCTAGAATATTTGGGAAGAAGAAAAAGGTGACCACAAGTGCAGCAAGGATAATTGGCGGGATGAGCATACCAATCGGTGCTTCATGCGGCTTTTTTTCTAATTGATTTAACTGAAGATTGCCTCTAAATGTTTTAAAGAGAAGCATCATACTGTAAATGAACGTAAAGACACTAGCGAGCCAAGCAATCGCTGGGAAAATAGCGCCCCATGTCGAAATATCTGTAAAGTTAATCTCAGAAATACGTAGCATACTTGTGAAAAACAGCTCTTTACTTAAGAAGCCGTTAAATGGCGGGAGTCCAGCCATTGAGAATGTACCGATTAACGTAATCGTAAAGGTAATCGGCATGATGGTCATTAAACCGCCTAATTTCCGAATGTCACGAGTGCCTGTTTCGTGATCAATGATACCAGCCGCCATAAAGAGACTGCCTTTAAACGTGGCATGATTAATTAAATGGAAGATCGCAGCGAGAACGGCCGCGCCGAAAAAGGCGGGGTTGTTTTCATGGATTGCAGCTGCTCCTACACCCAGCATAAGCATAATCATCCCGAGCTGACTAACGGTAGAAAAGGCAAGAATGGCTTTTAAATCGTTTTGACGAACGGCGTGGAATGATCCCCAAAATAATGTCACAAGTCCAACGATGGATATGGTCCAAAACCACACCTCTGAAATAGCAAAGATTGGACTGAAGCGGGCAACAAGATAAATACCAGCTTTCACCATCGTAGCAGAATGCAGATAACTGCTCACAGGGGTAGGTGCTTCCATTGCATCAGGCAGCCAGATATAAAATGGGAACTGCGCTGATTTCGTAAAGGCACCAAGTAAGATCAGAATCATGGCAGGGATAAAGTAAGGTGATGCCATAATGAGCTGAAGCTGATTGACTGCTTCACGAATACTAAATGAATCAGTAATCAAATAGAGGAGGATAAAACCACCGAGCATAGCTAATCCGCCAAAAACAGTAATAAGCAGTGATTTGGTTGCTCCATATCTAGAGCGTTCCCGCTTATACCAATACCCAATTAAGAGGAAGGAAGAAATACTTGTCAGCTCCCAAAACAAGTAAAGAACCACCATGTTGTCAGATAGAACGACACCGAGCATAGCGGTCATAAACATTAACAAATACGTATAGAAAGAGCCAAGCTGTTCTTTTTCTTTTGATAAGTAGAAAATACTGTACAAGACGACAAGTGCGCCAATACCTGTAATCAATAGCGCAAATAACAAACTAAGACCGTCTACATACACAGTGAAATTCATTCCTAGAGAAGGAATCCATTCGACCTGTGAAAATAACGTTCGTCCATTTGATGTCATCGTAATCATCTGGACAAAATAGCTAAATAATAGAATAGGCAAGATAAGAACAAACCACCCTGTATGTATACGCTTTACGTATTTAAAAAGAAAAGGCACAACAAACGCAAGCAAAAAAGGCGATAGGATGGCGAAGTGAATAAGCTGCAAGAAAATAAACCTCCTTCAATCAATATAAATTCACGTTCTAAAGAACTGGTAAATAAAATTATAGCGTAAATACAGACATAGTGCATTGGTTTGAACTGATTTACAGTAAACTGTATTTGTTTTGAGTTCTTTTGACCACAAAAAATATTTTATCAAAAATGAAACTCATTGTATATTGTTTTGTATTTCGTACATGCTTTTCTTAAAGGAGCTGATTACATGAAACTAAAAGCGGGCATCAGCTTAAGCATATTCTGCACGATTTTAGGAGGAGCATTCTTCATAGAACGAAATGATCAAAAAAGGTGGCAGGCGGAAAGTGAATGGCCGTTGTTTTCAGAACATCTTCTCTATATGACCTATCAAGAGGCAAGACAATATCCATTCCAGCCAAGAGAATATATACGCGTGGTCTCTGCCGAAGAATAAAACCCTTATAGGAGAAAAGAAATATAAAAAAAGCATGTGCCCGTAATAGAGCCCATGCTTTTTATTGTTTGATTAAGTAAACATTCTAAGTAAGATTGTTGCGCAGATCACAGTTGCTGCTCCGCCAAGACGTGTAGATACTTGTGCGAAAGGCATCAGACCCATTCTTCCAGAAGCTGAAAGGATCGCAACGTCACCAGTACCGCCAAGTCCGCTGTGACAGCCTGTCACAATCGCAGATTCTACTGGGTACATGTTCATCAATTTCCCAACGAAGTAACCTGAACCAACCATTCCAAGAACGACAGCGATACATACACAAACAAATGGAATAGAAATCACTGTTGCTACATCATCAAGTGGAATGTATAGAATTCCGAGACCGACCATAAGCGGCCATGTAAAGCTTCTTGATACAAACTTGTAGAACTGCTGTGAGCCATCTTGCAGATGCTGAGGCATCACGTTTAAGTATTTGATTAAAGCGGCAAGTACAATCATTAAGATTGGACCTGGAATATGAACAAAGCTTTCTAACAAACCACCAAAAATGAACGTTGTACAAGCAACGAGTACACCAGCACCCATTAACCCGAAATCAACTTTTGGATCCATATCAGGCTGTTCAAAAATTTCATTTGCCTCTTTTGATTTTACAAGACGGCCATTCCCGTTTAGTTCAGGACGTTTTTCACCAAGCTTCTTCATTGCGCCAGCACAGATAATGGCAATGACGTTCCCAATGACGGCAGCAGGAATTAATTGAGAAATTAATGACTCTGCTGATACACCAAGAATTTGTGAATAAGCAATAGATAATGGCAAAATTCCTTCACCAACACCACCGGCAATAATCGGAACAATAATAAAGAAGAACGAATGATGCGGTGTGTAACCAACTAAAAGACCAACAAGAATTCCAGCAGTCACAGCTGCAATTGTACCTGCAACAAGAGGAACAAACATACGAATAAGGCCTTGTACTAAAACAGTTCGCTGCATCCCAAGAATACTACCTACTACAAGAGCAGAAATATAGAAGTAAAGGAAGTTCGACGTTTTCATAAGAGACGTAACCGCTTCCAACGAGTTCGGATTCAGAACATGAAAAAAGACCAGGAACGATGGTACGAATAAAGAAAGAATCGCCGGTCCACCAATATCTTTTAAGATCGGAATACGTTGTCCTATATCTCCAAGGAAAATCCCCAAAATCATAATAACAGCGAAACCACCAAGCATATTTGCTGGAATTTTATTAAAATAAGCGGCAGTTAAAATAATCGCTGCAAGTACTAAATACACAGGTAAGTCAATAACACCAATTTTCCAAGACATGATCTTACGGAAAACGCTTTTATTATTGTCAGAATCGTCTGTAATCGATTTCAATTGTTGTGTATTAGCCACATAAACACCCCCAAATGCTATTTGTCTCAATTGTAGAAGATTCTGTGACACTCATCTATTTATTAAACTAAATTAAGTGTAATAAAAGTAAAATAAACAGGAGTTTTTATGTTTTTATCATACAAAAATCCCCTGAAGGTAGTTTATCCTTCAGGGGATTGATCATACATCGTATTTATCGTTTTCCTTTTAAATAAGGGGTCCCAAGTGCTTTCGGTGCATCTGCCCGGCCGATGAAGCCAGTGAGTGCTAGGATGGTAAGCACATATGGTGCAATGAGCATATACACGTTCGGTATATCTTGGAATAGCGGCAGGAGAGAGCCAATGATGCTTAAACTTTGAGCAAATCCAAAGAATAAAGCAGCGCCCATTGCGCCGAATGGGTGCCATTTACCGAAGACAAGCGCAGCTAGTGCGATGAAGCCTTGTCCAGTAATGGTAGCATGTGAGAAATCAAGTGCGATGGTCGACGCATAAACAGCTCCGCCAAGACCACCAAACAGTCCACTAATAAAGACGCCGATATAGCGCATCCGGTACACTTTGATTCCCATTGTATCAGCAGCCATTGGATGTTCTCCGACTGCACGAAGACGAAGACCAAACGGCATTTTAAATAAAACAAACCAAGCAACAACCGCAAGCGCTAATGCGAGTATGGACGTATAATAAACATCTTTAAAGAATATATCGCCAATTATCGGAATGTCACTTAAAAGGGGAATATCACCTTTATAGAAAGGCTCTGTAATTTTATCTGTTTGTGCTTTCCCGTAAATGAGTTTCACGACAAACAGCGTAGCGCCAAGTGCCAGCATGTTAATGGCAACACCACTGACCGTTTGATCTGCCCGGAATGTAATGGTTGCAACTGCATGAATCAAAGAGAACAATCCGCCGATTGCCATTCCGACGAGGAGCCCAAGCCACGGGGTCAACGCCCCAAACGTATCAGCATAAAATAAGTTAAAGATAATACTAGAAAATGCTCCGACGACCATCAAACCTTCAAGACCGATATTCACAACACCTGATCTTTCTGAAAAGACGCCTCCAAGAGCGGTTAAAATAAGTGGTGCAGCATAGACAAGTGTAGCTGGGACGATGATTTCAAGAATTTGCAGAAATCCCACTTATTTTCCCCCCTTTTTCTTCATTTGGTTCATCACAAGACGGATAATATAGCTTGAGGCGACGAAAAGAATAATGATCGCAATGACAATATCAACGACCTCAGTCGGTACGCCAGATTCAAGCGGCATATTTAAAGCACCGACCTTCAATCCACCAAGCAGCAGCGCAGCAAGAACAACACCAACAGCAGTATTTCCACCTAATAAAGCGACGGCGATTCCATCAAAACCTACACCGGTAAACGAGCCTTTAATTGAGGCATATTCAAATGTGCCAAGACCTTCCATTGCGCCTGCAAGACCTGCAAAAGCACCTGAAATCAGCATCGCATAAATGATATTGCGACGAACGTTCATACCAGCATAATGGGATGCCTGCTGGTTCATTCCAACAGCCCGCAATTCAAAGCCTTTAGAGGTTTTTTGAATAATGACCCACATCACGACCGCAGCTATAATGGCAACAAAAATACCATTGTGCATCCGGGAGAAATCGGTAATTTGTTCAAAAAATCCAGAGCGAAGCGAGGCAGTGGCATCGATTTTTTCTGTTTTATCTTTATTATTTGTTAAGACATTTGAGATCAAATAGTTTGTAACATGAAGGGCAATGTAGTTCATCATGATCGTGACAATCACTTCATGAACATAAAAACGAGCCTTTAAAAACCCAGGAATAAAGCCCCATAATGCACCAGCAGCAGCTGCGGTGATGAGTGCAAGCGGCAGATGGATATACATAGGTGCATGGACAGTTGTACCGATCCATACAGCAGCTACCCAGCCAATCAGCATTTGACCTTCTACACCGATATTAAAGAGACCTGTTCGAAATGCAAAAGCAACAGCAAGTCCTGATAAAATGTAAGGTGTGACTTGTCTGATGGTTTCTCCCATATAATAGGTTTCACCGAAGACGCCATTCCAAAGGGCGCCATAGCCTTCGATGACACTATAACCGCTTGCCAGCATAATAATGGCCCCAACAAAAAGACCAAGTACAATGGCTATAAGCGGAATTAGCAGATTTGTTAAGCGATTAGACATTTGCTTCGTTCCCCACTTCCTGTTGCGTACTTCCAGCCATTAATAGACCAAGCTCTTGCTCTGTTGTTTCTTTTGGATCAACGATGGCAATAATGCTGCCTTCGAAAATAACAGCGATCTTATCACTGACATTGATAATTTCATCAAGCTCAAAGGAGATGAGCAGGACGGCTTTCCCTGAGTCCCTTTGCTCAATCAGACGCTTATGAACAAATTCAATTGCACCAACATCAAGTCCTCGTGTCGGCTGAGCGGCAATTAATAAATCAGGATTGCGGTCAACTTCTCGGCCAATAATGGCTTTTTGCTGGTTCCCGCCTGACAGGGCGCGAGCCTCTGTATATTCACTCGGTGTTCTTACGTCATACTCCGCAATGATTCGTTTTGCTTTTTGGTAAATATTTTTCATATTCATCAAGCCAAATTTTGAGTATGGGCGCTGATAATACGTTTGTAAGGAAATATTTTCTCCAATTGAAAAATCAAGCACAAGTCCGTGTTTATGACGGTCTTGAGGAATATGTCCAATTCCAGATTCGGTCACCTTCCGAGGCGGAAGGTTTTGAATGGCTTTCCCGTTTAGCTTGATCGTGCCAGACTCTGATTTTTTTAGACCAGTAATGGCTTCAATTAATTCAGATTGACCATTGCCATCTACTCCAGCAATTCCGACAATTTCGCCAGCCTTCACTGAGAGGTTGAGATGTTTGACTGCCTCAATTCCTCGCGCGTCTTTTACCGTAAGGTCTTGAATTTGAAGCACTTCCTCAGCAGGGGAGGCGTCTTTTTTGTCTGTTTTAAATGAAACTTCACGACCGACCATGAGGCTCGCAAGTTCATCTTTATTTGTGCTTTCCACATCAAGTGTACGAATGCCTTGGCCTTTTCGGATAATGGTCACACGGTGACAGGCATCCATAATTTCTTTCAGCTTATGGGTAATTAAAATAATGGATTTGCCTTCATTGATTAAGTTTTTCATAATTTGTATGAGTTCTTTGATTTCTTGAGGTGTTAAGACGGCTGTTGGTTCGTCGAAGATCAAAATGTCAGCGCCGCGGTAAAGTGTTTTTAAGATTTCTGCACGCTGCTGCATGCCGACAGAGATGTCAGATACTTTTGCGGCAGGGTCTATTTTTAAACCATAGCGGTCAGAAAGCTCTTGTACTTGCTGTATGGCTTGTTCTTTGTCGATCTTTCCAAACTTCTTAGGCTCTTTTCCTAAGATGATGTTTTCAGCGACGGTGAATGTATCGACAAGCATAAAGTGTTGATGCACCATACCGATGCCTAAATCACTAGCATCATTTGGACTAGAGATGGTCACAGGTTTTCCGTGTACCTTGATTTCACCTTTTTCAGGCTGATACAGTCCGAAAAGCACGTTCATAAGCGTTGATTTTCCAGCGCCGTTTTCACCAAGCAGCGCATGAATTTCGCCCTTTTTTAGCTGCAGCGTAATGTTGTCGTTTGCTACAATGCCAGGGAACTCTTTGCGTATATTCAACATTTCAATGACATAATCCACAGGTTTAACCGCTCCTTTTTTAGGGTGCTGATAAAGATAAAAACTAGCAAAAGAAAAGCTGCAAAGCGAGGCTGCAGCTTTTCTTTTACCACCTTTTACGAATAAAGAGGAGGTAAAGGAGAGGCAAGGGGATAAGGCGCGCTTATCCCGATGCTCAAATTAAGCTTTAAAATCTTTTAGTTCATCACGTGTTGCAGGGATTTTGACTTCACCCTTGATGATTTTTTGTTTCCATTCTTCTACTTTCTTCAATACATCTTTATCAAGGTTGTCCTGAGATGGAGAAATGTCAACAGCGCCTTCTTTCAGACCGTAAGTGATCACTTCGCCGCCAGGGAATTTACCTTCTTTTGCTTTCGTTGTTAAGTCTTGTACCGCTGTGTCTACTTTCTTAATCATAGAAGTAAGAGTGACACTTTGTTTTGTTCCAGGTACTTTTCCTTCGTCATACTGGTCTTTATCTACACCAATAACCCAAACTTTACGGTTAGGATCAGCTTTTTTCAGGTTTTTCGCTTCTGTGAAGACACCAGTTCCAGTACCGCCAGCTGCGTGATAAATGATGTCGACGCCAGATTTGTACATGCTTTCAGCTGTTGCTTTACCGATGTCTGCTTTATCGAATGCACCAGCATATTTCACTTCCACTTTTGCTTTCGGGTTAGCTGCTTCAACGCCTGCACGGAATCCAACTTCGAATTTTCTGATTAATTCAGAGTCAACGCCGCCAACAAAACCGATTTTGTTCGATTTTGTAGAAAGAGCAGCCGCAACACCTACAAGGAATGATCCTTCATTTTCGTTAAACATAATGCTGGCTACGTTGTCTTTTTTCACAACTGCATCAACAATACCAAAGTGATTATTTTTACGTTGATCTGCGATTTCACTAATAGAATCTTGCATTAAGAAACCAATTCCATAAATCAGGTCGAATTTCTCGCGAGCAAGTGTGTTTAAGTTCGTTGTATAGTCAGCGTCTGATTTAGATTGTAAGTAATCAAAGCCGTTTTTACCTTTTTTTAAATTGTTGTCTTTCCCAAAAGCTTGTAAACCTTCCCAAGCTGATTGGTTAAATGATTTGTCATCGACACCACCGACATCAGTTACCATTGCAACAGTGAATTGATCTTTATCTTTTTTGCTTTCACCGCTGTTTGAGCCAGAGTTGCCGCATGCTCCAAGGATGGTTCCTGCTGCTACGACTAAGGACAATGCTAGTCCAATTTTGCGCTTCTTCAAAACATAACCCCCTATAAAATTTAAAAGTTTCAGAAAAGTCTCGCGAAAAAAGACCGTTCTACCTCTTCTCACCCTTCTGAATAGGGTATTTTATCCTGCTTTCTCCTGAAACTTATGGAGGGCAGGAGAGAAGATGTAAGACATCAGACTTATATCTCGTTGAACTAATCAATCATAATTTATCATTTCCAATCGAATAAATAAATAGAAATTTGTTTTATTTTTAAAAAAATGTTAAAAGGCTAAATTCGATGTCTTTTTATCTGCTGAAATATGATATAATGCCGCTTTTGTGATGTGCTCTACTACAGTAGAACCGCTGATATCAAGGGGTTTGTGACATCGTGTGCCATAAAAAAACATCTGGCCTCTGTAAAAGGTCAGATGTGTCAAATTATAGATATTGCTGAATCAAATTCATATTTGTTGTACTGAGTTTATATTGGAAAACAGGACGTCCAATTGTCCCGTATGCCATTTCGACATCAACTACTTCGATGTCCTCAAGGAATTTCAAGTATTTTCTAATGGAGACTTGAGAGATTTCTGTATGATTTGCTAGGTCTTCGGTCGTGAAAGCTTGATGACCGAATGATTGAATACTTGTCCAGATGAGTTTGAGTGTGCTTTTGGTCAGGCCTTTTGGCAGAAGGACTTTTTCTGTCTCTGCTTTTTTATGAAAGAGCTTCGCATCTAAATCATTTTGCGAGATGCTGTTCATCGTTTGGTACAATGCGTGTTTACGTTTATACTCTGAGAGCGCTGATTGGAAACGTTCAAACTCAAATGGCTTGATTAAATAATCAACGGCCCCGTTTCGCATCGTTTGCTGGATCACGTCGACTTCATTGGCAGCTGAAATGACAATGACATCAACAGAATGATTTTGTTTGCGTATTTCTGATAATAGGACCAGTCCATTTTGTCCAGGCATATAAATATCGAGCAGTACAAGGTGAATGGCTTCTGTTTTTAAGATGTCCAGTGCCTGCTGAAAAGAGGTGGCAATCCCTATTAATTCAAAACCGTCGATTTGGGTCAGGTAGCGTTTGTTCAGCTCCCCAACCATTGGGTCGTCTTCTACTATTAACACATTAATCATGTGAATCCTCCTTTTGTTTATACGGAATGCGGAGACTAAAGGTCGTTCCTTCTCCTTTTTCACTCGTGACAATCAGGTGTCCGTTCAATTTTTTGATGCTTTGGTCAACAAAGTAGAGACCGAATCCTCTGTCTTCTCCTTTAGTTGAAAAGCCTTGATCAAACATGATGTCTTGTTCGTCTTTTGTGAGACCAACACCTGTGTCCGTAATCTCAATATGAAGCTGCTCCTGGACGTATCGGAATGAGATTGAGATGTTTTTTGTCTCAGTATGAGAAACAGCATCGAGTGCGTTATTTAACAGGTTGCCAATCACGGTAATGAGATCATGCGTCACTGCTGGGTCCTCTGAATTTGGGACTTGTGTGCTGCATATGACTTCTAAGGTCGCGCCTTGTTCCCTGATGTAGCTTTGTTTTCCTAGTAAAAATCCTGCTAAAACAGAGTTTTTCACATGGTTGATGATTTCATTTGTTTCCGTTTGCTGATAGATCGCAATATCTTTGATATAGGTGCCAAGGTCATCGTAGTTTTTGAGCTGAACCAGTCCTAAAATAACATGAAGCTTGTTCATAAATTCATGTGACTGGGCACGGAGGGCATTTGCATACATTTTGACTCCGCTCAGCTGCTCAGCCAAGTGTTTGACTTCTGTTTTGTCACGGAAGGTGGCGATTGCCCCAACAATCTCGCCTTTTACCGTAATCGGGACCTCGTTAAAGACGAGCTCCAGTCCGTTCATTCTCACGTCGCGGTCAAGCAGCGGCTTGCGTGTTTCAATGACTTGCTTTAAGCCGCTTGAAGGGAGGAGCACCTGAACATCTTGTTCTCTAGGATCAACCATAATGCCCATATTATGAAAGAGCCGTTTGGCTTCAGCGTTGGCCAGCTTGATTTTACCGTGCTGATCGACCGCAAGAATCCCTTCTTTTGTTGATTCTAGCATGGCGCTTCGTTCTTTTAATAATGTAGCGATCTCATCTGGCTCTAGTCCAAACATAATTTTCTTCACTTTTCGTGCCACAATGAGTGCTCCGATGATACCAGAAAGAAGGCTGAGCGATATGACGAAGTAGAGTGGAAGTAAGCTTTGATGAATAATCAAGTCAATTTCCTTTAACGTAATCCCTACTGCCACAGCCCCGAGCTGCTTTCCATCTTGATCATAAACAGGAACAAAAGCACGCATGGATCTGCCAAGTGTTCCAGAAGCCGTACTAATATGTTCTTTACCCTGTAATGCTGGTTTTTCATCACCGCCAGCAAACCGCTTCCCGATCTTCTGCGGATTTGGATGGGTTTTGCGAATACCGTTCATATCCATCACGACAACGAATTCAGTTTTGGTGATTCGCTGAACACTTGTTGTATATTGACGAAGTACTGAATATGATCGATTTTCTTCTAATGATTTCGCTGTGATCGGAGCCTCTGCGACCATTTTGGCAGTGGAGAGTGCGATGTCACGTTCCTGCTGATGAATGTTCTTAGCTGTTTCCGACCAGATCGTAAAGAATGTGATACAAAGGGAGATCAGGACAACGATACAAACAAAAATCGTCAGCCGTGTTTGCAGTCTTAATGTTTTTTTCACGAGTATACCCCTAACGCACGATTTTTTCGTAATAGTAATACTTTAACGGGAAAATGTAAGTTTGTGAAGGAATGTACGTGCAAAATCACAAATTTGATTTTGCTGCCAGTTTACTTTGAAAGCATCTTGTCAATCCGTTTTAAGTGAGCCATAATAAATGTGAGCTTATGAGAAAGGATCTATTTATGAAAAATACATATTTGACTGGATATTTTCCGCTGATTTCGATTTTACTATTCAGCTCTGCTTTTTCGATTTTCACAGTAGGGATCACGACTGATTTCTTGACTCAAGCAGGTATTTTAAAAGGAATGCTGGAATTTTTCTCGGAACAGGGCATCAGGCTTGCTCTTTTTGCTGCTTTTGCACTTGTTTATTTTATGATTTTATCTGCCTTGAAACTGATTGCAGATACGGTGTTAGAGCTGGCACTACTCTTTTTCGCGAAAGATCCTGAAGGGGAGAACTTAAAGAAAATTCGGATTGCATCCGTTGTTTATTTATTTGCCAGCTTGCTTGCATTTCTGTTGACGCATCAGCTGATTCTGCTTGTCGGACTGTTTGTTTTAGCAAGTCTTGTCTATTTTATCTGGGTTGTGGTTCGCATTTATCAATCGCTTTCTATGCTGAATTTAATTGGATTTATGATGTTTATTCTTCTGTTTTGGGCAACGTTTTTAATCGGCATTTTGTACTTATTTATTAAGCTTTATAACAGTGTTATGGCGAGTCTGCCTTCTTAAACAGACAAAGAAAGCATCCTCCACCATCGGAGGATGCTCAGCGTGTAGACAAACCCTCGCATTCGGTGTCAGGGCTGCGTTCCGGTGCTCACGAATATTCAATTCGCTCCGCTCCGGTACTCGTCCTTCCTAGACTGCAAAGGTTTTCAGGTCACGCTGAAAAGAAGACAAAGGGCTAAAATAAAAATCATTTTAGCCCTTTGTCAACAATGTGAGCATCCTCCAACATCGGAGGATGCTTTTTTATGAAAGAAACCGTTTTTGAATATCGGGTGTAGGCATCATACAAGATGTTTTTTGACCGAACCATTTGTAGCGATTTTTCGCCATCCGCTCATAAAACCAATCACGGATAGGGCGGGGAATGGCAATGAGTAAATAACTCCATTTGTAGATCCCTTTTAAATACCGCGTGGCTTTTAAGATGCCTGTCGACTTCGTATAAAGGGTGCCTTTTTCAATATAAATGAATGAATTGAACTCATCTAAAGGCAAACCATTTTCTTTTAAAATGCGCTGCCCTGTATCTGATTGTAACGAAGCAAACATCATTCGCTCATCTGGATCACGCTTAATCACAAACTGAACAGCGCCGCTGCACACGTTGCAGACACCGTCAAATAAAATTAAATGGGGTGGATGTGTTGAATGCATTGCAATCAAACCTCCTGTTTATCTGGCGTATTGCATCGTATTTTTCCAAATACGTAAGTGCGGGCTGGAGCTGTAAATTGATTCAACCGTTCCTCTATCTCTTCCAACCCATACACCCATTGTATATTGATCTGTCAGTCCAACAAACCAAATGTCTTTGTAGTCATTGGATGTCCCTGTTTTACCACCAATGTAAGGGGAACTGAAATTCGCTTTTTTCCCTGTTCCGCTTTTTACAACGGAGGCAAGCAGTTTACGCATGGTGTCATTTGTCCGCTGAGAATACACTTGCTTCGGTGACTCTTTCCACTTGTAAAGGGTCTTACCGTTTAAGTCTGTTACCTTTGTGATCGAATGACTTTGCGTGTAAGCTCCTTGATTACCAAAGACGGTATACGCATCTGTTATTTCTAGCGGTGAGAAGCCCTTCGTAAATCCGCCAAGTGCAGAAGGAAGGCGATAATCATCCGCTACGATATGCTCGAATGAGAATTTCTCTAAATAGCTGAAGCCTTTTTTGACACCGACTGTATCCAGCATTCGGATCGCAGGTGTATTGTAAGAGTTCTTAAAGGCTGTTTCAAGTGTGACGGTTCCATACGTTTTATGATTATAGTTCTGCGGACAGTATCCGCTGCTGCAAAACTTGCCGGCACTGATTTTGCTTGAAGCTGTTGCACCGGTTTGGTCGATGTAAGGACCATAGTCTAAAAGCGGCTTAATTGCAGAACCAGGCTGTCTTTGCGCTTGATAGGCGTAGTTGAAATCAAACTTCTTATAGTTTTTTCCGCCAGCAAGTGCGACAATTTGATGCGTTTCATGATTAATGACCGCTGATCCGCCTTCTACACCTTGGTAAGGGAGTTGCGCATTGAGCTGATAGACGGCTCGTTGCTGTAAGGAAGGATCAAGTGCCGTATAAATTTTGACACCATCCTGAAGCAGGGCACTAACTTTTTCAGATAATTCTTTTTGAATGGCTTTTTTTGCTCCATCTGTTTTGGCTTTCTTCAATCGTTTTGTAAAGCCTTCCTGATCTGACACAAGATCAGTAAATTCCTCATTGGTATATGTCACATAGTCAGGATAAAGGTTTTTCTTTTCACTTAAGGACAGGCTGATTTTTTCTTTGACGGCTTTTTTGTATTGCTTTTTGGTGATGACGCCGTCTTTCTTTAAAATACCAAGCAGTCGTTCTTGGCGTTTCTTCGTGTGCTTGAATTGTTTCAATGGGTCATACAGTGTTGGGTTGTTTGGAATCGCAGAGATAAATGCCATCTGTGCAAGCGTTAAAGAACTAAGCGGCTTATCAAAATAGTAATTAGCCGCAGAACCGACACCGTAAACACCATTACTGAAATAAATCGTATTTAAATAGCTTTCGAGAATTTCATCTTTCGAGAATTTCCGCTCTAATTCATAGGAATAGAGAAGCTCTGTAAACTTTCGGGTGAACGAACGTTCATGGCTTAAATATAAGTTGCGGGATAACTGCTGTGTGATCGTACTCGCTCCTTGGCTGATGCCATGGTTTTTGACATTTGAGGCAAGGGCACGAACAACCCCCATAAAGTCAATGCCTTTATGGTCATAAAAGTTCCGGTCCTCTGAGCGGAGGAACAGCTCCTTCACAGAATCAGGAATTTTATCATACGTCACGAACACTCGGTTTTCATCGTTTGATACGATCTCAGAGATGAGAGAACCATCCCGATCATACATATAACTGTTTTGGGAAAAATCTATCTTTTCCAGCTTGATTTTTTGATCAAGCACTTCGTTAACAGGCTTGACACTTGCAGCTTCTTCCTTTGATAGATAAAAAGTCAGAACAAATAATGGAATGAGGGCAGCAAGTAATAACCAACCAATGATTGCACGAAACATGAGGTCACTCACTTTCTTCAATTTTCTAGCCATATCGTACCATTCTTTTGCGAATACGAGAAGGTTATTTTTAGAAAAGAATGGGCTTGAAGACTAGTGAATAAGGCTTCTACACATGAAAAAAGAGTACCTGATGCTGGATCAGACACTCCTTTCTTTTGTCTTCCCATGCGAGCGGACCGTCCATAAAAATAACGCGCCAAACAGAAAAATTCCGGCGGTGACATAAAAGACAGCTGGAATCCCGTAATGACTCGCCACAATGCCGCCAATCACCGGACCGACGACATTCCCAAGAAAGCGGAAGCTGACATTGTATCCAAGCACTTCCCCTTGCATAGAGGCAGGTGCTTTGATCCGAATATACGCTGTCGTACACGGAATAATCCCGCCAAGTGCCATTCCGTATAGAAAACGGAAAAGTACTAACATCACATAGGAATCCGCCATCGCTTGCGGGATGAATAAAATAGAGGAGAGGATGAGAAGGGCAAGCAGCACCTTGTCGTGACCAATTCGATCTCCGAGATCTCCCCATTTTCGTGTAAAGAGCAAATTGCCAAGTCCAGTTGCAGAGAACGCAAGACCCGCATAAAATGCGAGATTAACAGGACCGTGTAAATCATGAATGTATAAAGCCAAAAGTGGCTGAATGCTAAAATTCCCTACTTGTGTAATAAACGTTAAAAGCATCGTGACCACAAGCAAAGGCTGTTTGAAAATATGAACGAGCACATCCTTCCGTGAGTAAGAAACGCGCTTTGCTTCTTTTGAACGGATGGGCTGTTCTTTCACTCCGAAAATAATCACAATAGCTGACACATAAATGACAGTCGCTGTGAGGAAAAACGTATAAATAAATCCGACGCTGTCTGCCATGAATCCGCCCATTAATGGACCAAACAACCCCCCGGCAACATTACTCATCTGCATCGTTCCAAGGGTTTTACCTGCAGTTGCCTTTTCCGTCTGTGCAGAGATCAGTGCCATTGAAGTCGAGATAAAGCCTGTGACAAGCCCCATGAAGAGCCGCAGTGCGAATAGCTGATAAACGGTTTGCACAAGCCCCATTAATAGAATACTTGTTGCAATCCCAATTCCGTTAATGAGCAAAATCTTTTTATAGCCATGACGGTCACCAATCCGTCCCCAAATCGGAGAAATCAGAAAGGCCGTTAAAAACGTGACCCCAAAGACATAGCCGCTCCACCTTTGGACAAATTCATTTGAATAGCTGCTATCAAGAGATTCTATGTAAAGTGATAAAAAAGGGACGATCATTGTAATGCTGGCAGATACAAAAAAGTTCACAAACCACATGATGTACAAGTTTTTCTTCCTGTTTGTGATAGAGACCACCTTCTTTATTTATTTCGTGTTCCTTAATAATTATAAAGGAAAATAAACGATCTTTCATCTGATGATAGGTTGGGCATAGTGAATCTGCATTATTTTCAAGAAAATGAAGTGATTTCAAGGTCCGTCTTAATATAATGATATCAGGATGAAAAACTGACGAGAAAGTGAGGTGAGACTGGTGGAACAGAAGGCGGTGCTTGTGGTCGATTTTGAATTTACGATGCCTGATGGAAAGTATCATCCACAAAATTTTTTTCCTGAAATTATTGAAGCTGGGGTAGTGAAAGCGGCAAGTGAAACGATTATAGACACGTTCTCTAGCTACGTCAAACCGAAAAAGTTTCCGAAGCTGACGAAACGCTGTAAATCGTTCCTCGGCATTACGCAGCAGGATGTAGAGAGCGGAATTTCCTTTGAGGCGTTTATCGAGAAGCTCGTGTCGCTTGATGAGGGAGAGGATTGTGAGATTATTACATGGGGCAATATGGACATGAAGGTGCTGAAGCAAAACTGTATGCTCAATCACATCGCCTTTCCTTTTAAGGGAAAGCTGAGGGACCTCGCCTTTGAGTATAAAACCTTTTTTGGTGATCGTACACTGACAGGGCTTCGCAAAGCGGCAAAGGAATACGGCAGTGAAGAAGCTGGTAAGCATCATAAAGCACTTGATGATGCCATGACGACTTATCAGCTGTTAACCCTTTTTGAAAAAGACAGAGCCTATGTGGAAAATCCGCAAACAACCAAAATTGGTGAGCTGATCGATTTCTCACACTTTTTTGATTCGGCTGATTAGCGGGCGTCTTCTGGAAAATAATCTTTTTCGAGAGAAGATAGGCATGCTCTTGATTTTTCAGCCCATTTGGAATCATCCGCATGGAGCGTTTGTTTTAATTTATCTACAGCTTCTTTTAGTGATACTTGATAATCTGGTATACCGCCATCATAAGGCTTCACCATATGATGAGGGATATTCGTCTGTTCACGATAGGCCAAAGCCCGTCTCTCTTGGAAAAAAGGCACGTCTGCTTCTTTTGGGTGATGCAGGTCGCCTTGAGTGGGATGTGTCAGAACGGCTTTTACTTGAACGAGATAGGTCGATGGTTTCACTGCTGTCACTTCCCCAACGTAAACACCTGTTTTGTAAAATCCTTTCACAACTTGTCCAATTTGAATGTCTGTCATGTGAAATTCCTCCATTTCCTTCTCGCAGGAAGGTATTTCATTTCTTTTAGCCAATATAGTGAAGTAAACGAGCAAAAGGGGGAATGGCGAATGCTGTCGTTCATCGCACTCTTTCTACTGTATTTTCCTGAAGATAAAAGGGAGTACATCCCAGCGGCAATCACCACGGTGATTTTCTTTATTGCTGCATTTATTTGCTTTCGTCTGATCGTTCGTGCGTCTAAGAAGCAGGAGCGGATAGATGAAAAAAGGACAAAAAAAATGGATTGATCATTTTCTTCTTGTATCTTCAGGAAACTTCACGGTGACGGTTGTACCAGACTGCAGCGAGCTTTTGAAACGAATGGTTCCATGGTGATTTTCAATGATAGAAAATGTCACTGTCAGCCCAAGTCCAGTCCCTTTATTTTTCAGGGTGTAATATGGTTCGCCAAGCTTTTTCATTTGGCTTTCTGTCATTCCTACACCGTTATCCACGAAATAAAGGCATATTTTATGATTTTCTTTTGAAGCAAAAAGTTCAATTTCCCCTTCGTGTTCTGGGGCTGCTTCAATCGCATTTTTGATTAAATTAATCATGACTTGCTTGATCTTCGTTTCATCCCCTTGAATGTATAAGTCTGGTTCAATGGATTGATGAATCGTGACCGATTTGAAATTCGCATAGGATGTCATCAGTGATGCACATTCCTCTAGTAATTTAGATAGATTGAGAGATTCAATTTGATAATAATTTTGTTTCGCAATGTCAAGATAACTCGTGATAATATCCTGCGCCCGGTCTAACTCTGACAGAACGAGATTTTTATAATCTTTATTGGTTGACGGCTCTTTTGTATTGTCACTAGAAAAGAGCAATTGGATAAAGCCTCTCACCACTGTCAGCGGATTGCGTACTTCATGGGCAACGCTTGCAGCGAGTTCACTTACAATGGTCAGCTTTTCTGACTGGACGAGCTGTGTTCTCATTTGCGCATTTTCTTTGACGAATTCAATGGAATAGATACTTAGCACAAGAAAGAATATGTAGTAAAGGGTTGAGAAAAATAACTCAAGTAACTTTTGCTGCATAATAAAGGCTGGGCTGTATTCCATTAAGCTGACCGCAAACAGTCCAATGTAAATAAAGAATCCTTTGGATAAACCGATAAGCACTCCATACATCAGCTTTTTCAGCTTCGAATATTGACGCCATTTCCGGTAGAACAGAAATGGGATGAAAAAGTAAATCGGAACAACAATGATTCCAACCCATAAGAAGGAGCCATACATCACGAATTTGACCATGGAACTTATCAAGATGGCGACGATCCCAGCAGTGTACCCTCCGTATAAAATGGCAAGTACAAGAGGGATGGATTGAAGCCCAGTCTGCAAATCTAAAATCGAACCAACTGGATATATAATACATAGTGCTGAAGAGATGGATGCGAATACTGTGATGAGCAGTTTATTCGTTTTTGGGAAATGAGCAGGGGTCCGGCTTAGCCATAGCGCATGATATAAAAAGATTGGAAATAGAATAAAAGATACATGGAGCAGAAAATCCTTGAACATTTCCATTTAAATGCTCTCCTCGTAAATAATTGTAATTCCTCTCATTATATCATCTCATGTACAAAGTAGATATGATAAAAGGAGGGTTTTTTTCTTTAAAAAGAACACCCGTTAGGATGTTCTTTCGATCGTATAGGGCTTATTCAGGTGATCGCGTGAACGCTTGCTGAAGGCGTTTCAATCCTTCTTTGACTGTTGAAGCAGGACAGCCGAGATTCATCCGAATAAAGCCGTCTCCTTCGTGTCCGTACACGTGACCAAGCTCTAGGATCACTTTGCCCTTTTTCAGCAGATTCCGTTTCAATTCCGCTTGACTGAATTGATAATCCCGAATGTCCAGCCACAATAAATAAGAAGCATCTGGTTTCATATAACGCATATTTGGAAGGTGTTCGTCAATATAGTCCATCGCCATTTTCATATTGCTTTCGAGATAAAGAACAAGTGCATCGAGCCACTCATCCCCGTGGCGGTATGCTGCTTCCATCGCAGGAATCGCAAATGCATTCAGTTTGGCCAGTCCGTTTCTTTGCAATTGATTGGTGAAAAGGGTTCTTTTTTCTTCATCGGAAATGATAATGGCAGATGCTTGGAGGCCAGCTAAATTAAATGTTTTACTTGGTGCAATACACGTCACTGTGATATGTGCTATGTCGTCAGAAAGACTAGCAAATGGCACATGCGGCTTTCCGTATAGCATCAAATCAGAATGAATCTCATCTGAAACGACTGTGACACCATGCTTGACACATAAGTCTCCTACTCGCTTTAATTCTTCTTTTGTCCACGCTCTTCCGGACGGATTATGCGGATGACATAGGAACATGAGCTTCGCTTCTGGTCTGCTCAGTTTTTTCTCTAAATCATCAAAATCCATAAGATAGCGGTTGTTTTCTATTTTTAAAGGGTTGGTTGAGACTGTACGTCCATTTCGCTCAATCATTTGATAAAAAGGCGTATACACTGGTGACTGTATGACCACTTCGTCATTCGGTGCTGTAAAGGCTTGGACAGCAAAACTAAGTGCCGTGACGATCCCTGGTGTGAAGGTGACGGCTTCTGTCTGAATCGACCACCCGTGTCTTCTTTTGAGCCATTCGGCTACTGCCTGCTGCGTATCCTGGTCTTGAAAGGCATAGCCAAATACGCCATGATCCAATCGCTCTTTCAATGCATCAAGGACGACCTGCGGCGCTTTAAAATCCATATCTGCCACCCACATCGGCAGCGCATCTGTTGTCAGGAACAAAGACTCTGCTTGGTCCCATTTCACTGATTTTGAACCTTTACGTATGATCTGTTCGTCGAAATTCATGAAACCCACCTCTAGCCGTTTTTCAACCATTGTTGGTTGTGCTAAAATAAATATCACAAAATTTATTATAAGCGGTGATACCGATGAAAGATAGTCAAGCTGTAGAAGAGATGATTCAACTTATTAAGGCATGGGACCCTTTTCAATATGGAGAGGACTTTTATGAAACGGAGCCTTCTGACGTCATCAGTGCATTATACGACGCAGAAGACTCTTTATCTTTAGCAAAAGACATTCAAGCCATTTATCATCACTCATTTGAGCAGCTCCTGCCTTTCGAAAGCTGTCAACATATAGCGAATCAGCTTTTCGTCATACGAGACAGCAGCTCCTGCACACGCTAAGACAGGCTGAAATGTCCGATTTGATCAGACACAAAGACCGGATTTTCCTCAGGAACGAGGTGCCCGGTTTTTTTTAATGCATGCAAGGTCGAGTTTGGCAGATCCTTGTGCAGTCTTTCTCCTATTTGAATGGGAACGATCCGATCTTCCTCACCCCAAATGAGCAGCACTGGTGTCTCCATTTTCTTTAGGACATCCGAGGTCAAATCGCCTTCCCGGTGCCGAATCAAGCGGAAAATTCCTCGGAAAATTTGATCATCAGAAAAAGGCTTTAAATATCCGTCCACCATCTCTTGATCAATGATGGAATGATCATGTACAACAGCGGTTAAATTTTTCATTATGCCTTGCTTCAAGAGCTTTCTTTTAAGATAGAGATAAAAATAAGGAATATATGTGCTGTAAACAAGCGATCTCTTTGATTTATTTAAATACCCTGAGCTGCACAAAAGTACCGCCTTTTCAAATAGGTCTGGCCGTTCAGATGCAGCGTATAAAGCAATTTGGCCGCCCATCGAATGACCCACTAGGATCGCATGCTGAATCTGCAAGTAACCAGCTAGCTCAATAATGATCTTTCCCATGTTGCGATAGCTGTAAATAAACGTATTCGACTTCTCGGACTGTCCAAACGGCGGCAGATCGATTGCAATTAAATTGAAGTCTTGTTTCAGAAGCGGGATGAGCTTTCGATAGCTGAAGGTAGAAGAGAAGAGTCCGTGAATTAAGATCAATGTTTTCTTCCCCTTATTTGGATAGTGCTCATAATAGATATCTAAACCGAATTTACTTTTCATATAAGCTGGCTGAACAAAGTCCACACTCATCACTCCGATACTTGATACTCTCTCTGTTAGGTGACTGTATTGTACCCTAAAAAGTGGATTTTAAGCTATGGTTAGCATCTTTTCCCTGCTTAGCATAATGGGAAAAACGTGCTATAATGTTCAGAAGATTTTTTAAAACTAGCTTTTACAATCTGAGGTGTGAAATCAAATGAAACTAACAGAAAAAGAAACTGAAATATTAGAGATTTTAGATGAAAATAGCCGCGCCGATTTAAATACAATTGCAAAAATGGCAGGCGTGACAACAGAAGAAGCAGAAGCCATTATTCAAAAACTAGAAGATCAAAAAGTCATTATTGATTATTCAACCATGATTGACTGGCGTAAAGTGGATGGTCATGAAGGCGTCACAGCAATGATTGATGTAAAAGTGACACCAAAAAGAGGCGTCGGATTTGATGAAATTGCTGAACGTATTTATCGCTTTCAGGAAGTGGAGTCTGTCTATCTCATGTCAGGTGTTTATGATCTATCTGTTGTGATCCGCGGAAGATCTATGTCTGATATTGCCCGCTTCGTATCTGAAAAATTATCGACACTTGATTCCGTGGTTTCAACAACTACCCACTTTATTTTGAAGAGATATAAACATGATGGGAAAGTGTTTGAAACAGGAGACGATGACAAAAGAATCGTGGTGTCTCCTTAAATGAAAAAGTCTTATTTATCTGAAACGGTACAAAGCATTCAGCCGTCAGGTATTCGGAAATTCTTTGATTTGGCAGCCACAATGGAAGGGGTCATTTCCCTTGGTGTCGGCGAGCCAGATTTCGTGACAGCTTGGAATGTCAGAGAAGCAAGTATTATGTCATTAGAACAAGGGCTTACCTCTTATACGGCGAACGCAGGGTTGTTATCTTTGCGAAAAGAACTGAGTCACTATTTATATAAGCGGTTTCACATTGACTACAGTCCTGAAGAAGAACTTATTATCACAGTTGGCGGAAGCCAGGCACTTGATTTGGCCTTTCGTGCGATTTTAAACAGTGGGGATGAAGTGATCATTCCAGAGCCTTGTTTCGTAGCATATGGGGCCCTTACGACACTTGCAGGCGGAGTACCTGTTTATTTAAGTACCTCGGCTGAAAAAGATTTCAAAGCAGACTCGGCGGATCTACGCACGAAGCTGACGCCTAAGACAAAAGCGATCCTGCTTTGCTCACCATCAAATCCAACTGGCTCTGTCTATTCAAAGGAAGAGCTTGAAGATATTGCTCAATTTGCAAAAGAGCATGACCTTCTCATTATCACGGATGAGATTTACGCAGAGCTGACGTATGATGAAGCTTTTACAAGCGTAGCGGCAATTCAAGATATGAAGGAAAGAACGATCCTGATTTCAGGCTTTTCAAAAGGGTTTGCCATGACAGGCTGGCGCTTAGGATATGTGGCAGCACCACCTGTACTGCGCGATGCTATGCTGAAAATACACCAATATTCTATGATGTGTGCTCCCGCTATGGCACAATATGCAGCAGAAGAAGCTTTGAAAAATGGGCTTGAAGATGTAGAGAAAATGAAGAAAAGCTACAGAAGGCGCCGTAATTTGTTTGTCGGCTCTTTGAATGAACTGGGGCTGACATGCCACCAGCCAAACGGCGCATTTTACGCTTTCCCGTCCATTAAAACGACGGGCATGACGTCAGAACAATTTGCCGAGGAGCTGCTCCTGAGTGAAAAAGTAGCTGTTGTCCCTGGTAATGTCTTCGGGCCGAGTGGTGAAGGTCATATTCGCTGTTCATATGCTTCGTCTCTTGACCATCTTCAGGAATCACTTTCAAGAATCCAGCGCTTTTTGCAGGAACGACAAGTGAAAGAAGAAGCACCTGTCATCATAAAATAAAAAAAGGCATCAATCCATTAGGACTCATGCCTCTCAAATTAGGGGGGAATACTAGAAAGCATTCTTGTTTTCAGGTATTCCCCCTTTTGAACTGATCTAAACCCAATTAAAAAATATTTTGCGTAACTGACCGTTCTATGATATAGTTTTTAATTGCGTATAAACGAATATTAAAACATTTATTTAGGAGTTGTTATCATGGCGACAAAGTTTGAAGTAGGCAGTGTTTACACTGGTAAAGTAACAGGATTACAAGCGTATGGTGCGTTTGTTGCATTAGATGAAGAAACTCAAGGACTTGTGCATATTTCTGAAGTAACACATGGCTTTGTAAAAGACATCAACGAGCACCTTTCAATTGGTGACGAAGTACAAGTAAAAGTTCTTTCTGTTGATGAAAAAGCAGGTAAAATCAGCCTTTCTATCCGTGCTACACAAGATGCACCTGAAAGAAAAGAAAGCAAACCAAAGAAACAAAGACCACAGCAAGTGAAAGAAGAAGCTGCTGCACCACAAGGTTTCAATACACTTAAAGATAAACTTGAAGAGTGGATTGAGCAATCTAACCGTAAAGATCTTATCAAGAAATAAAAAAAGCACCGCTTCAAACGGTGCCTTAGGCTGCCTCGTATAGGCGGCCTTTTTTATGTCTTTTTGTTTAGCGAACCTCTGGATTCGGCTCGTCACGGCGAACAGCTTCTTCGCTTGGCTTGAACAATAGACCAAGGTTAACAAGACCTGCAATTCCAACAAGACCATAAATAATACGTGATAATGCAGAGCCTTGTCCGCCAAAGATCGCTGCTACTAAGTCAAATTGAAAAAAGCCGATTAGTCCCCAGTTAATAGCACCGATAATCGTGAGCACGAGGGCAATACGCTGAATAGCACTCATCGTGATTCCTCCTTTCGCTACAGCATCAATACATTTATATTTTGCAGATTTTTAGCCAAACTATGCGTAAGAAAATGGATTAAAGCAAATTACTTTACTTTTGGAATGATTGAGGCGCATAATGTAGCGCGAGGAGGAGATCAAATGGATCGATTTACTTATTGGAACCCAACGAAATTAATGTTTGGAAAGGGAGAAGTATCAGCCCTTTCAGATGAACTCAAACACTACGGAAAAAACGTATTACTTGTATATGGTGGAGGCAGTATTAAACGAAACGGCCTTTATGACCAAGTTGTCAGCATCCTAAAAGAATCAGGAGCTGCAATCACTGAACTTGCTAGTGTTGAGCCAAACCCGCGCTTAACAACAGTAAGAAAAGGGGTTGAGCTTTGCAAAGAGAACAACGTTGATTTTATTTTGGCAGTCGGCGGCGGCAGTGTCATTGATGCAACGAAAGCGATCGCAGCTGGAGCGAAGTACGATGGAGATGCTTGGGATATCGTGACGCGTAAGCATGTCCCAATGGAAGCTATTCCGTTCGGTACTGTGTTAACACTTGCTGCAACAGGTTCTGAAATGAACTCTGGATCAGTGATCACAAACTGGGAAACAAATGAGAAATATGGCTGGGGAAGTCCAGCAGTCTTCCCTAAATTCTCTATTCTTGATCCAGTGAACACATTCACTGTGCCAAAAAACCATACGATTTATGGCATGGTTGACATGATGTCACATGTGTTCGAGCAATATTTCCATCACACGGAAAATACACCTTATCAAGACCGTATGTGTGAAGGGCTTCTTCGTACGGTCATTGAAACAGCACCGAAGCTGATCAACGATCTAGAGAACTATGAGCTGCGTGAAACCATCTTATTCACTGGCACCATTGCCCTTAATGGAATGCTGTCAATGGGGGCACGCGGTGATTGGGCTTCTCATAACATTGAGCATGCGGTATCTGCTGTTTATGATATCCCTCATGCCGGCGGACTTGCGATCTTGTTCCCGAACTGGATGAAGCATGTCATTCAGGAAAACCCAGGCCGCTTTAAACAATTAGCGGTACGTGTATTCGATGTGGACCCTGCGGGCAAAACAGACGAAGAAGTGGGCTTAGAAGGAATCGACAAATTGTCAGCTTTCTGGACAAGTCTTGGTGCACCAAGCCGTTTAGCGGACTATGATATCAACGATGAGAAAATTGATTTAATTGCAGACCGTGCAATGGCACGCGGTGAATTTGGTCAATTTAAAAAGCTAAACAAAGAAGATGTTCTAGCCATTTTGAATGCTTCTTTATAATCGACCAACCAAAAGATAGCTGCTTTCGAGCAGTTATCTTTTTTTGAGTTCGACGTGTACATATGTTAAAGTAGTCTTTCATGTTTTTGGATATATACGCTGTAAGGAGATGTATCAACAGATGGAAAATTTTATTTACTATAATCCAACGAAATTAATGTTTGGAAAAGGACAACTAGAAGGACTAAAGAGCGAACTCGCTCGTTATGGAAAACGAGTGTTACTTGTATATGGTGGAGGCAGCATTAAGAAAAATGGTCTTTATGACAATGTGATCAGCGCGTTAAATGAAGCAGAAGCTGAAGTATTTGAGCTGTCAGGTGTTGAACCAAACCCGCGCCTTACCACAGTGGAAAAGGGAATCGACATCTGCCAAAATGAAAAAATTGATTTCTTATTAGCTGTTGGCGGCGGCAGTGTGATTGACTGTACAAAAGCGATTGCAGCCGGAGCAGAGTATGACGGAGATGTGTGGGACATTATCTCTAAGAAAACAACCGCTCAAAAAGCATTGCCATTTGGCACAGTACTGACACTTGCAGCAACCGGTTCAGAAATGAATCCAGACTCTGTCATCACAAACTGGGAAACAAATGAAAAATATGTGTGGGGCAGTTCAGTCACTCATCCTGCTTTTTCCATTCTAGACCCTGAGCATACATATTCTGTGCCAGAAAACCAGACGGTGTACGGCATGGTCGATATGATGAGCCACGTCTTCGAGCAATACTTCCATAATGTAAAAAACACGCCGCTACAGGATCGAATGTGTTTTGCTGTTCTTCAAACAGTCATCGAGACAGCACCAAAACTGCTTGAAGACTTACAAAACTATGAGCACCGTGAAACGATCCTTTATGCAGGAACGATCGCTTTAAATGGCACGCTGCAAATGGGCTACTTTGGAGACTGGGCGTCCCATACGATTGAGCATGCGGTATCGGCTGTCTATGACATTCCGCATGCAGGCGGACTTGCCATCCTCTTCCCAAATTGGATGCGTCATACACTCGATCACAATGTGGAACGCTTTAAAAACCTCATGCTGAACATGTTTGACATCGAGACAGAAGGAAAATCAGATCGTGATATCGCATTAGAAGGAATCGACAAGCTGTCAGCCTTCTGGACAAGCCTCGGTGCACCAAGTCGTTTAGCGGATTATGACATTGGTGAAGATCAGCTGGACAAAATTGCCGACATTGCGGCGAAAGAAATGGAATACGGTGGTTTTGGTAACTTTATGAAACTTGGTCGTGATGACATTCTTTCTATTTTGAAAGCTTCTTTATAATCCTGCTTGCCGTTTCTCATAGAGAGAAACGGCTTTTTGCTATGCCAGTGACGATCACTTGATTTCAATAGCTAGTTCCGCTAAAGTGAAAGGGACAGAACTAACGTAATGGAGGGCTTACAAGCGATGACACATATTCAATTTGACTACTCGAAAGCGTTACCTTTCTTTCAAGAACATGAGCTTACATATTTAAAAGATTTTGTGAAGGTGGCCCATCATAATATTCATGAACAAACGGGTGCAGGCAGTGATTATTTAGGCTGGGTTGACTTACCGAAGCAATATGATCGCGAAGAATTTGCCCGCATTAAAAAAAGTGCAGATAAAATTAAGTCTGACTCTGATGTCTTGCTTGTTGTCGGAATCGGCGGCTCTTATCTCGGCGCACGTGCGGCGATTGAATTTTTGAACCACTCTTTCTATAACACGCTGCCAAAAGGCAAACGCAAGACGCCGCAAATCATCTTTATTGGAAACAACATCAGTTCTTCTTATTTAACAGATGTGATGGATCTATTGGAAGATGCAGATTTCTCTATTAACGTCATTTCAAAATCTGGAACAACAACAGAGCCAGCGATTGCGTTCCGCATCTTTAAAAAGCTCCTCATTGAAAAATACGGTGCTGAAGAAGCGAAAAAACGTATTTATGCGACAACTGACAAGGCACGCGGTGCACTGAAAACATTAGCAACGGAAGAAGGCTACGAATCATTTATCATCCCTGATGATGTAGGTGGACGCTATTCTGTATTAACAGCAGTTGGTCTATTGCCAATCGCTGTGAGCGGTGCAGACATTGATCAGATGATGGAAGGCGCGGCAAAAGCAAGCGAAGACTTCGCTTCATCTGAGCTTTCTGAGAATGCGGCATACCAATATGCTGTCGTCCGTAATGTCCTTTACAATAAAGGCAGAACGATTGAAATGCTGATTAACTATGAGCCAGGCCTGCAATACTTTGCAGAATGGTGGAAGCAATTATTCGGTGAAAGTGAAGGAAAAGATGAAAAAGGAATTTATCCTTCATCTGCGAACTTCTCAACAGATCTTCATTCACTTGGTCAATATGTTCAAGAAGGAAGAAGAGACTTGTTTGAAACAATCGTCAATGTAGACAAACCTCGCCATGAGCTTGTCATTGAAGCAGAAGAACAAGACCTTGATGGCTTGAACTATCTAGCAGGAAAAACGGTTGATTTCGTTAATAAAAAAGCATTTGAAGGAACGATGCTTGCTCATACAGATGGAAAAGTACCGAATCTTATCGTCACAATTCCTGAGATGGATGCTTATACATTCGGATACCTCGTTTACTTCTTTGAGAAAGCATGTGCGATGTCTGGATATCTACTAGGCGTCAATCCATTCGACCAGCCTGGAGTAGAAGCTTATAAAGTGAATATGTTTGCTTTATTAGGAAAACCAGGCTTCGAAGAGAAAAAAGCCGAGCTTGAAAGCCGCCTGAAACAATCGTAAGAGTAAAAAAGGCACACCTTTGAAAGGTGTGCCTTTTTTGTTTTCTCACGGTTCCTGTGCAAGCTTCCTCATGCTCTGTACATAGAATAATGAGTAGAGGAGGGTGAAACATGAGAACGAATCATATTTACATTCACGATATTTCTGACCAGGCAATCGTCAACTTTGGCAATGTCGGACGTATTTGTCCTATGAGTGCTGTCAAGGATACTGAAGGTGCTGGCAGTGTGAACGAGACGAATCAATTATCCAATCAAAGCTTATTTGATGCTGCTTTTACAAACAATGTACAAATCACAAGAGGTAGATGTATGAATTCCTCTCTTTAACGAACCCTATTATACAAAAAGGAGGGTTTCGTATGATTCATGTACCATCCAGGCTGCCTGGTGAAAGCTTTTCACTTTACCATTTAGAAGAGACCATGAAGCCGCTCGGTTATGTCATTAATGGTAACTGGGATTATGATCACGGGTACTTTGATTATAAAATTGATAACCGTGATGGCTATACTTTTCTCAGAGTTCCTTTTACAGCCGAAAAAGGCCAGCTGGATCAGCCAGGCGTTGTGGTGAAAATGGGAGATCCATTTCTCTTAAAGCATGTATATCAAGATAAGTTAGATGATCATGCGATGGTTGGAAATGTGGGAGCATCCTTTAACCAATTCCAAGAACCAAAAGAGAAAGATGGAGATGTATCAAAAGCTTATACTGAGATTGGCTTTTCACTCGTCAAGGAATTAGAAGACGCACTGCTTTAAAGGCTGATCAGTTCATCCTCTGGATGAAGCTCATATCCAAAGGGAGGATTCATCATGGGTCCTTCTTTTTTTTGTACACCGACAATGATCACATGATGCTCTAAAAAGTGATGGAGCACTGTTAAGAATGTTTCTCCGGCTAACGAAGCTGGAACCGGTATGATGGTGACGTGTTTATGCAAGGTCATATGTCTTTTTTTCTTTAACGCTTTGAACTGTTCCTTTAGAAGAAAATGTTCGACCATTAAATGATTGACTGCATCAGAGGTATGAATGACTTGATTGGCACCAGCACGCTCGGCATTTTTCACGTAACGATCTGTTAAGATTTCAATTAAACAGTATAGCGAAGGATTTAATCCTTTTGCTGCAAGTAATGTTAAAACACTCTGCATATCAGCTGTCACTTCATTTTCGTGCTGATCTGCGGTAATCATCAGTGCATCTGCACTGGTAATATTGGCTTTGCGAAGTGTGACATCTTCGGTGCCATGCCCTTTAATAAAATGAACATTCTCTAAAAGTGGCCCTTCCTTCAAGGAGTCATCAATCAGCACAATCGGCATAGCTGGATCAATCGTTTGAAACGACTGAAGCAGTTTGTTCGTTTTCTCATTCCAGCCGACGATAATGAGATGTCCTTTCCCTTTAAAGGCCACCTTTCCTTCTACATAATGGTGCTGCTTGCTGAACACAGCGGCGGCAAGCGTGGCGAAATAAGCTGTGACAAAGCTTGCGCCGATCAAAATCAGAGACATACCCGCTACTTGTCCAGGCATGGTTTGCGGCACAAAATCACCATAGCCTACCGTAGAGACTGTAATGAGCGCCCACCAGATCCCATCAAAGATCGTATGATACTGCTTCGGTTCAAGCAAAACGATTAATTGTCCAAAAAAAAGAAGCAAGAAACAGATGATGATGGCAATTCGAAGATAAAGTGGCCACCTTAGCCAAGCGATAAAGATACGATTTGATTTCATCGGACTCTTCCTTTCAGGAGACTGCTAATGTCAGTATGCCCGATTGAGGAACATTTTTTCATCTTCGTCATGTATTGAAACAGATCCCATATCTTAAAATAAGAGAGAAGAAGGAGGGAATGCGAATGTCGTTCGTTCAAAAGACCGTACTTCTTTTTATCGGTGCGCACTTTTTATCATCAGCTGTGATCTTGCTCGTGTTTGACTTAAATGCTGTGAATCATTTTATGAGTGATTTTTCATGGCTGCACTTTTTTCAAGACCTATACGGAACAGTGACCTTTTATACAGCATGCTTAGGTGTGTTCTTCTTTTTCATTGGTGCGGTTATTCCCCTTAAAAAGACCTAGTGCTTTTTTCTGTACACGTTACATAAAAGTCATTAAAATTGTAAATAAATATATAAAATAAAAAGGAAGCTGATGAGCATGCTGTTTTTTTATTTTTTAACATTTGCCGCATTGGGATTGTCATTTTGGGCACAATTTAAAGTAAAGAATAATTTTGAAAAGTATTCAAAGGTTGAAGCATCCAGTATGAAAACAGGTGCGGAAACCGCTCGACATATTTTAGATCACAACGGGTTATATGACGTGCCTGTTGAACCGGTAAGAGGAACTTTGACTGATCATTACGACCCGACGCAGCGTGTGGTTCGCTTATCTGAACCTGTGTACTACGGTCATTCCATATCGGCCATTTCAGTCGCATCACACGAGGTTGGACATGCCTTGCAGCATCAGGAATCCTATGGTGCGCTTGTCTTGAGACATAAGATCTTCCCTGTCGTGAACTTTGCATCTGGTGTTGCCCCGCTTCTTTTCCTTGGAGGAATCTTGCTCGGCAGCCTTAACTTAATCGGGCTTGGGATCATTTTGTTCTCAGCGGCTGTGTTTTTTCAGCTTGTGACATTGCCTGTCGAGTTTAATGCAAGTTCTCGTGCAAAAGATATCATTGTTTCAGAAGGAATCATTAGAAGCAGTGAAGAAAGAGGCGTGAACAAGGTGTTAAATGCTGCAGCTCTTACGTACGTCGCAGCGGCTCTTGTTTCCTTGTTTGAATTGCTCCGTTTTGTAATGATCTTCCTAAATGGCCGTAATGATTAATTGATGCCAGAGGAGGTGAGCCCTTACCATTGTTAGGTAAGGGTTTTTTTGTATATTTTAAACGTATTTTTAGTCATATTACTTATTGCTGCGACAGCATTTTTTGTTGTCACTGAATTTGCGATTGTGAAAATTAGAGGCTCTAAAATCAATCAGCTGATTGAAAGCGGTGATAAGAGAGCCATCCACGTACAAAAGCTCATATCAAATCTCGACGAATATTTATCCGCCTGTCAACTCGGAATTACCATCACCGCTTTAGGCTTAGGGTGGCTGGGCGAGCCGACGGTGGAACATTTTCTGCATCCGCTGTTTGAGGAATTAGGGCTTCATTCCGCATTAACCGACATCCTATCGTTTATCATCGCATTTGTGATCATTACGTTTTTACATGTCGTTGTGGGAGAACTGGCGCCTAAAACGATTGCCATTCAAAAGGCAGAGGCCGTCAGCCTTGTGACAGCAAAGCCACTCATCTTTTTCTATAAAGTCATGTACCCGTTTATTAAAGCATTAAATGGGGCGGCACGAGGCATTGTGAAATTATTCGGTTTTCATTCTGTCAAAGAACATGAAGTGGCGATCAGTGAGGAAGAATTGCGTCTCATTTTATCTGAAAGCTATGAGAAGGGCGAAATTAACCAATCTGAGTACAAATATGTGAATAAAATTTTTGAATTTGATAACCGGGTGGCGAGAGAGATCATGATCCCTCGTACAGAAATTTCAGCCATAGAGGTTGAACAGACGCTTGAAGACATGACGCATTATATGCTGAACGAAAGATACACACGCTACCCTGTTATTAAAGAAGACAAAGATCATGTGATTGGTGTCATCAATAGCAAAGATGTGTTTAAGGCGAGCTTCCTGAATCAAGATGTGACGATTGAAGACTTAATGCGTCCGGTCATTCGGGTGATTGAAAGTACTCCTGTTCAAGAATTGCTCATTTTGATGCAAAAGGAACGAATTCATATGTCAGTGCTCGTAGACGAATATGGAGGAACAGCCGGTCTTGTCACAGTAGAGGACATTTTAGAAGAAATCGTGGGCGAAATTCGGGATGAATATGATCAAGATGAAACACCTCATATCGTCAAAAAAGGTGACTTCCACTATGTAATGGATGGGAAAGCCTTGATTGATGAAGTAAATGATTTATTGGATTTAGCCATTGAGAATGATGATGTTGATACAATTGCTGGCTGGATGATGACACATAAATTTGATTTTGAGATTGGAGATACGATTGAAGCAGAAGGCTGTGAATTTACCATCATAGATGCAGAAGACCATCATATTCGGACCATTGAAATCAAAAAGGTTCACTTTTTCTAAAAACCTCGTAACACTTGACGAGGTTTTTTTAGTTGGTAAACTTTAGGTAAGAGAATGCCTTCTGCCGATAAGCAGTGATTTATTTCACATAAAAAGGGTATGGTTTTATAGAAATGACAAAAAGGAGCCGCTCATATGAAAAAAATCAATGTACAAACAGACAGACGCGATGAGATGATCGACGTGACGAACGAGATCCATCAATATGTCAAGGAAACAGGTATTCAAAACGGAACCGTCATTATCTACTGTCCTCATACGACAGCAGGGATGACCATTAATGAAAATGCGGACCCAGATGTGAAACGAGATATGCTCCGCCGGCTTGACGAAGTCTTTCCGTGGGAACATCCGAAGGACCGCCATATGGAAGGAAATACAGCCGCACATATGAAAGCGAGCTATATGGGTGCTACGCAGCATGTTCTCATCAATCATGGTGATCTTGTACTTGGCACGTGGCAGGGAATCTATTTCTGTGAGTTTGACGGGCCGAGACATCGCCATTTTTATATACAGGTGTCTTCAAACGAATAAGAGATGGGGGAAATAAATGGGAGATATCACGAAATTACTGCAAATCAAATATGGAATTATTCAAGCGCCAATGGCAGGAGGAGCCGTGACATCGCAGCTGGCAGCCGCTGTTTCACAGTGCGGGGGACTTGGCAGTTTGGCAAGTGGATATGTGCAGCCTGACAATTTGAGGCAGCAGATCAGACAGGTCAAACAGCTGACAACTCGCCTGTTTCAGGTCAATGTATTTGTACCAGAGCCAATTCCTGAAGTCAAAAAAGAGGATGTGGCATTTTGGGAGAAGAGACTGCCTGCACGACCAGCCGCTGATAGGCTGCCGAGCGAAGAGGAATTGTGGGATGATTTTGAACAGAAAATCAACATTATTCAGGAAGAAGACGTACCGGTCGTTTCCTTTACCTTCGCTTGTCCAAATGAACAAACGATTCATCGCTTAAAACAAAAGGGGATCTTTTTAATTGGAACCGCCACAACAAAAGAGGAAGCACTGCTTTTAGAGGAAAAAGGGATGGATGCCATTGTTCTGCAAGGAAGTGAAGCAGGGGGGCACCGAGGTACCTTTTTACCTGCAAAAGGAGATGCCCTGGTGGGACTCTTTAGTCTGATCTCTGACGTCAAGCCGCTCTGTCATGTGCCATTGATCGCCGCAGGCGGGATCACAGAACGAGCAGGTGTGAAAGCCGCTCTAGCGCTTGGAGCGGATGCGGTTCAAATCGGCACACGATTTTTAGCCAGCCAGGAAAGTGCTGCGGCAGACGTATACAAAAAGGCGATTTTACAGGCAGAAAGCAGTGAAACAAAGATCACGAAGCTTTTTTCTGGAAAAAGAGCAAGAGGTATTGTGAATCAGTGGATGGAGGAAGAAAGACAGAATGAAGATAGGGTTCTTCCTTATCCGGTTCAGCATGTATGGACGACACCGATGCGAAAAGCAGCCGCGGCTGCAGGAAACCCTGATCAAATGGCTCTTTGGGCAGGACAGGGCGTTAGCCGTATTCACTCGATTTTAACCGTTGAGGAGATCATGCATGAACTGACGCACATATAAATTCATGTTGGGTGGTGTGAAAGGATGGACATCTTAAAGCATTCATACCGAAAAAAAGGACAAATTGAATTTTGGTTTGATGAATTTCCGTACTCTTCTGCCGTCCTTACGCCCATTCGTCATTACTATTTTGTTCGTTACGTAAAATGGAGCCGGCACGATCCGCCGGTCACAAGAAAAGACTTAGAAAAAATGGAGATCCTTGCGAACACGATGCTTGGCACGCTGCAAGATTATCGTAAACGCAAGGCATACAAAAGCCCCTTGTCATAACCAATAGACAAGAGGCTTTTTTTAGCTGCCAAACATTTGCCTGAGATAAATCACATCCATCCGGGTGGTCTGCGGCAATAGATAAGCAGATTGAACAGCACCTGGCCGCCTTCTCTTATTCAATTTGTCGATAATTTCTGCCGCTGTTAAAATCCCAAGTCCATGTCCGTAATATTGATCTTCTCCTAAGTAAATCACATTTTCCCCGCGCCACTGTGACTGCTGATAGCTAAACTCTGGATTTTCAAAATATAAGCAATCCCCATAGATAAAGTCATTCCCGCGTTCTGTATAAATCGACAATGTATCATAATGCCAGTCATACAGGGTTAAGCTGCGAAGCCTTCGGTTAAACTTCTCGTCTCCTACCGTTTGCAAGACCCCCATATAAAATACGATCACAATGGCTGTGGCACATTCAAATGCATATTGTGAGCCATTTTCAAAAATGTCTTTAATTCCTCTAGATGGTTCCACTTGATAGCGCAGCTCTAGTGCTCCTGCTTCCGATACACGCCAAAAGGCATCATTTGCACGAGATTTTTGGAAGATGGCAAATGAGGCACCACTTTTATGCAAATCTCTTGCAGCATTCATAATGTTCGATCTCAATGTGACCTCAAATAACAAATCAGATGCTTGCCTGTAGCGGAACGTATCATTTGAGGCTTGTAACTGCATCAAAATGATCCGCTTTTGTCCCTCTAGCTGAAATGAAGCCAGCTGCTCATTTGTCACTGGCTGTCCTGAAAGAATAATCATATGAAAAGCGCCCCCTTTTGTATTAGCGTATGCAGGATGCTTGGGCAAGGAATCAATTTGTGAAAATAAACAAAAAGGCATCCTTTTTATTTGAAAAACATGAAAATAATATGAAGATGTCCGATATATAACATATCGTTTAAAAGGAGGAAAAACATGAAAAATGCAATAAAATGGTTGAAAAAACCATCGATTTCTAAGAGACTGATTATTTCATTCACGCTCGTTCTTGTCTTGCCAATTATTACACTCAGTACGATTTCATATCAGATTGCCAAAGAAGAATTAGATCATGAAATCATGTACGGAGCAAACACAAGAGTCAATGAACTGAATGACATGATTCAGCAAAAGCTTATGAATAAGGAAAACGCAGTAAAACTCTTTACTGAAACATCTACTGCTGCAGACTTTAAGAAGAACAACCAGGACAAGCTGTATGAGCATTTCGAGATATACAGTAAAATCAATGAAGATGATGTGGTTGGCTTTTATGCAGCAAGTAAAAAGCGTGATTTCATTCAGTTTCCTAAAGTAGACATGCCAAAAGGCTATGATCCAACAACACGCGATTGGTATCAACTAGCTATGCAGGATGACAGTGGTAAGCCAGTTGTTACTAATCCATACATCTCTGCCACAACAAACGGCATGGTTGTCACGATTGCCCAGCGTCTGAAGGACGGGTCGGGAGCGATCGGAATTGACATTGATGTGCAAGACATTGTCGATAAAATAAAAGAGATTAAAATTGGACGACAAGGATATCCAATTATTGCGAATAAAAATAAACAAATTGTGGCTCATCCAGAAGAAAAGTCAGGATCTAAGGTCACTGAAAATATTTCATCTATCCTTTACAGCGGAAAAGAAGGAACGTCAACTTATGAGAATAAAGGAGAACAAAAGCGTCTTGTTTTTGTGACAAATGATTTAACAGGTTGGAAAATTGCTGGAACGATGTTTGTATCAGAAACAGAAGAAGCAGCACAGCCAGTTTGGAATTCTGCCATTATTCTTTTAATTTCTTCATTTATCCTTGGCGGCGTTGCGATCTTCTTTATCGTTCGATCCATCACAATTGGACTTCGAAAGCTTGTTGATTTCTCAAACAAAGTGAGTGAAGGGGATTTAACCGAAACCCTTGAAACCAAATCGAAGGATGAAATAGGAGAGCTGACAAGAAGCTTTAGCAAAATGAGTGAATCCCTCCGTGACGTCATTCGAGCGGTACAGCAATCTGTCGACAATGTGGCTTCTGCTTCCGAGGAGCTGACGGCAAGTGCCAGCCAAACAAGTCAAGCAACTGAACATATCACGATGTCGATTGAACAATTTTCAAATGGAAATGAAGCACAAAACGAGAAAGTCGAATCTAGTACGAATCAGCTTGTGGCAATGAATGAAGGGTTACAAGACATGTCACATACGTCATCAGAAGTGGCTGCTGTCTCACTTCAATCGACAGAGGCGGCTGGTCAAGGTGGCCGAATTGTTAAAAGCACAGCGAGCCAAATGAAACATATTGATACATCTGTACAAGAAGCAGAACAAGTCATGAAACAATTAGAATACAAGTCTAAAGATATTACGAGCATTTTAAATGTTATTAACGGCATTGCAGATCAAACGAATTTACTTGCGCTAAATGCAGCCATCGAAGCAGCAAGAGCAGGTGAATCAGGACGCGGCTTCTCCGTCGTTGCAGAAGAAGTGAGAAAACTAGCTGTCCAATCCGCAGATTCAGCGAAAGAAATTGAAAAGCTCATTCAAGAAATTGTGTTAGAAATTGCTAAATCTCAAGATATGTTCAAAACGGTCAATCGAGAAGTACATGCAGGACTCGGTATGACAGAAGAAGCAAAAGAAAGCTTCCAGAACATTTATGAGGCGGCAGAAGGAATGTCGAAAAAACTGACTCAATTAAACGATACAGCGATTGATCTATCGAGCGGTTCAAAGCTTGTCTCACAAGCTATGCAGGAGATGCGCCAAGTCTCTAGAGAAAGTGCGGCAAACATTCAGGACATTGCGGCTTCTGCTGAAGAGCAGCTGGCATCTATGGAAGAAATCTCATCTTCTTCTGTGACACTTGCTAACATGGCAGAGGAACTAAAAGAGCTCACAAGTCAATTTAAAATTGATTAAAAAATAATGAAAAAATACCCAGAATTGTCTGGGTATTTTTTTTATGTTTAAACATCGTTTTCAGCCTGTAAAAATAAACCTTTCATCCGATAATAACTTTAGAGAAGTAAAGGGGGAAAGAGAAAATGGGGAAAATGATCCAATGGTTAAAAAAACCATCCATTTCAAAAAAATTAATTATTGCCTTTTTGGTAGTCCTTATCCTGCCAACCACTGCACTGACAATTAGTGCATTTTTTACATCAAAGACAGAGCTAGACAAACAGATTATGGGCAGTGCGATGAGTCAAGTCAATGCATTTGATACCTTAATCAATGAGAATATAGGAAACAAAGCAGATGCTGTGACCCTGTTTACAGACTCACTCAAAGCGTCTAATCTTCAAGAAAAAAATAGAAATGCGACCATTAAAGAATTGCAGCAATTTGGAAAAATTAATGAAAAAGATGTTTCTGCTATCTATGCAGGCTCCGAAAAGGGATTGTTTATGCAATATCCTGTTCAAAAGATGCCTGATGGCTACGATCCAAGAGAGCGTCCATGGTATCAAGAGGCACTCAATGCAGAAAACGGCAAACAAGTCATCACAAAACCATACGTAGCAGCCTCCACAGGAAAAATGGTCATCACCATTACTCAAAAAATGAAAGATGGTTCAGGTGTTATTGGAATTGATTTAGAAATTGACACCCTGCTGCAAAAATTAAAAGAAATCAAAATTGGGCAAAAAGGCTATGCCTTTATCATGGAGAAGGATAAAACAGTTTTAGCAGATCCGACCCAAAAGCCAGGAAGTCAGGTAAATGAGAATCTGGCGAATATTATTTTTAAAAACAAAGAAGGAAACGGCAGCTACACACTCAAAGGAATAGATAAAAAGGTTGCGTATGTGACCAATGAATTAACCGGCTGGAAAATCGGTGGAACGATGCTCGTATCAGAAGTAGAAGATGCAGCAAAGCCCGTTTTCAATACAGCCATTATTGTGTTCAGTGTGACACTTATCGTAGCAGGTACCCTTATCTTCTTTATCGTCCGCTCTATATCTAAAAGATTATCCAACCTTGCCCGTTTCTCGAAAAAAGTAAGCGAAGGTGATTTGCGCGATAAGCTTGAGATCCAATCAGATGACGAAATTGGCCAAGTTGGGAAAGGCTTTAATACAATGATTGACTCATTAAGAACCCTCATTGGTGCCGTCCAAACCTCGGTCGAAAATGTCGCTTCTTCATCAGAAGAACTGACCGCCAGCGCAGGGCAAACAAGTAAAGCAACAGAGCATATTACACTATCCATTGAGCAATTCTCCAATGGAAATGAAAGTCAAAATGACAAAGTCGAATCCAGCTCAGACGAGTTAGAAGAAATGAACCGAGGCCTTCAGCACATGAATGAGTCGGCTGAATCCATTACTGCTTCATCGATCAAATCAACAGATATCGCAGGGGAAGGCGGACAGCTTGTGGAAAAAACCGCTTCTCAAATGAATGTCATTGATCAGTCCGTGAAAAAAGCAGAGAATGTCATCAGCGCTCTTGAAAGTAAATCAAAAGACATTACACAAATTCTAGGTGTCATCAATGGAATCGCTGACCAAACGAATTTACTTGCGCTAAATGCAGCAATCGAAGCAGCAAGAGCTGGGGAATCTGGCAGAGGCTTCTCTGTTGTAGCAGAAGAAGTAAGAAAACTGGCTGTTCAATCAGCCAATTCGGCGAAAGAAATCGAGAATTTGATTAAAGAGATCGTTCAAGACATCGATGTATCACAGGAAGTATTCACTGCGGTGAATCGAGAAGTTCAATCAGGCTTAAGCTTCACTGAACAAACAAGAGCCAGCTTCCATAATATTTTCGAAATGACAAAAGAAATTTCTGACCAGCTTCAAACGATGAATCAAACGGTTATCCAGCTTTCAAATGGCTCTGCCCATGTGTCAGAGGCTGTCCGTGAGATTGCAGACGTCTCACGTGAAAGCTCCGCAAACATTCAAGACATAGCGGCTTCAGCGGAAGAACAGCTGGCATCAATGGAAGAAATCAGCTCATCCTCTGCTACGCTCTCATCAATGGCAGAAGAATTGCGTGATTTGATCAGCAAATTTAAAGTCGAATAGACATAATGAAAAGAGCCCTTCAGCTAGAGGGCTCTTTTTTCATTAAATAAATCAAAAGAAATAGGTGAATTTACTCATTTTGATTAATTTAAGAACATTAAGTCTTGAAAAATAATTCGTATTACCTAAGAATAGAAGGGAAAGACCCCAAATCATAATTCAAAAGGAGTAGAGTCATGAAAAAAATCAACTTTTTTAAGCACTTTACAATGTCGAAGAAATTAATTACTGCATTCTTAGCGATTCTCCTAGTGCCAATTCTCGTATTGGCAGCATTTTCTTATGAAGTGGCCTCAAAGTCTCTCAATGATGAGATTATGTCTAGTGCTGCAAATGGTGTTCAGCAATTAAACGAACTCATTAATAAAGATGTACAGCCTAAAATTGATATCGTTTCCTATTTAGCCAAATCGGTAAAAAAGAGTGAATTGGCTTCTAAAAACAAGGATTTACTCAAGGTAAAATTAGAGCAATTATCGGAAACAGATGAAGATGTGGTGGAAGTATTCATTGCAGATCAAAATGGTAAACTAACCGAATATTCCAAGATTCACAAAGGTAGTGCCTCGAGCGCAAAAAACGAATCGTGGTTTCAACAATCGATGGGAGATGAGAAACTCATCATTTCAGATCCTTTTGTCGGCAAGTCATCAGATGACCTGCTCATCACAATATCAGAACAATTAGCAGATGGTTCTGGTGTGATTGGGATCAATGTGCGCTTGAACACGATCGTGAAAGATACAAACAGCATCAAAATTGGCAAAGAAGGCTATGCGTTTGTCGCGACTGCAGATCAGCATTATATTGCCCATAAAACAGACAAGCCTGGGGCGAAATTGACAGGTGATTTCATATCGAAATTGTATGATAAAAAACAAGGCAGCTTCAAATATGAATACAATGGAAAGCCGAAGCAAATGTTTTTTGACACAAATGAAGCAACAGGCTGGAAGCTTGCTGGAACAATGTATACGGGCGAAGTCAAAGAAGCTGCACAGCCAGTTCTCGACTTAACAATGATCATACTGGCAGCTGCGATTGCCATAGGCGGAATCGCGATTTATTTTATTATTAAATCGATTCGAAAGCCACTGATAGAGCTCTCTGAATCGGCTGAGAAAATCAGTCAGGGTGATCTGACCCAGCATATTGAAGTTCGTACACACGATGAAATCGGGAAGCTTGCGCAGAGTTTTAACGAGATGTCAGCAAAGCTGAAACACGTCATTCAAGCTGTTCAGAATTCCATTGAAAATGTGGCCTCCTCTTCTGAAGAGTTAACAGCAAGTGCAGGACAGACCACCCAAGCGACTGAGCATATCACATCATCTATTGAACAGTTCTCAAACAGCACTGAACACCAAAATGATATGATCGAAAAAAGCTCAGTCCAGTTGAACGAAATGGATCGCAGCTTATCCCATATGGTCGATACGACCTCACATATGATGGAATCGTCGATTGATTCGAGCAAAACGGCTCAGGCTGGTGGAGAACTCGTTCAAAAAACAGCAGGTCAAATGCAAACCATCGAGCAGGCAGTGAAAGAAGCAGAGCTTGTTATTCAAGGCTTAGAGCAGAAATCAAAGGATATTACTAACATTCTGGGTGTCATTAACGGCATTGCTGACCAGACCAATCTCCTTGCTTTAAATGCTGCGATAGAAGCCGCTCGGGCAGGAGAAGCAGGCAGAGGTTTCTCTGTTGTTGCAGAAGAAGTTCGTAAGCTGGCAGAGCAATCAGGAAGCTCTTCAAAGGAAATTGAAAGCCTGACAAACGAGATTGTGGAGGAAATTGAAAAGTCACAGAAAATGTTTAAACAAGTAGCAGGTGAAGTACAAGCTGGATTAAACATTACAGATGAAACGAAAGTCAGCTTTGAGAAAATCACCGATAAAACATCAGAAATGACAGAACAAATGAAACAAATGAACGGAACCGCCAAAGAACTCTCGCATGGCTCAAATGATATTTCACATGCGGTGAATCAAATCAAAGAGCTTTCAAGAGAAAGTTCCGCAGGCTTCCAAGATATCGCAGCATCCGCAGAAGAACAGCTGGCATCTATGGAAGAGATCAGCTCATCCTCTGCCACGTTATCTCAGATGGCAGAAGAGCTAAGAGAGCTCATTAAACAATTTAAAATGTAAGAGATATAGGGAAGCACCTGACGTTTTGACGTCAGGTGTTTTTCCATTCGATGCATATAATTTGGGTGTTTTGGACTTATTTAGACTTTAATAAATTAAAAAAGTAAACAACCTAGTAGTACTTCCGATATATATACTATCTTACTAAAAGGAGTTTTCTTTTTTATGAAATTCATACAGTATTTCAGGAAGCCATCTATTTCAAAAAAGCTCGTATTCTCTTTCTTATTTATTCTCTTATGCCCAATCATTGTATTGGCATTCTCTTCATATCATACGGCGAGCACCTCCTTAAATGATCAAATCATGCAAAGCGCCAAGGAGAACGTAGAGCAGCTAGATAAAAATATTACGAAGGTTGTGAAAGTGAAAACAGACGCAGCCGATTTCTTTAGCAAATGGATCACGGAGAAAAAGCTTAAGCAAAAAGGCACGACAGATATTCAAGGGCGCTTTGAGCAGTTCATGAGTATGAATGATGACACAGAAGGCATTTTTGTCGCTTCAAGTGATGGCAAAGTGTTTTCAAGATATCCTAATAAAAAAATGCCTGCTGACTATGTCGCAACGGAGCGGGATTGGTATAAAGACGGCTGGGCGAAAAACGGGGAGCTGTCTGTTTCAGCACCGTATCCAACGGCTTCAACCGGTACGCTTGTGGTCACAATCTCTAAAAAGTTAGAGGACGGATCAGGAGTCATTGCAATGAACCTAGACATTGCGAATCTAGTAAAAGAATCAAATAGCATAAACATTGGGAAACAAGGCTATGCCTTTATCGGAAGTCCGGATCGTACCTTTGTTGCCCATCCAACGAAAAAAGCTGGATCCAAATTATCTGGTGAATGGCTAGAAAAGCTTTATTCACAAGATGAAGGTTCTATGAGTTATATGTTTGAAGGAAAAGAAAAGCAAATGGAGTTCACCACAAACAAAGCGACTGGCTGGAAAATTGTCGGTACGATGTTTGTGACGGAAGTAGAAGAAGCTGCACAGCCAGTCTTTAACATGGCCGCTATCATTTTAGCAGGCGCGCTCATCATTGGCGGGATTCTGATTTTCTTGATCATCCGTTCCATTACAAAACCACTTTCTATACTTGTCTCTTCCTCAAGGAAGATCAGTGAGGGAGATTTAACAGAAAAAATTGATGTCCGGTCAAAAGATGAAATTGGACAGCTAGGCACAAGCTTTAATGAAATGAGTGAGTCATTAAGAGATGTCATCCAAGCTGTACAAACATCTGTAGAAAACGTGGCTTCTTCATCTGAAGAACTGACGGCAAGTGCAGGTCAAACAACAAAAGCAACCGAACATATTACATCATCTATTGAATCATTCTCAAACGGCAACGAAAATCAAAGCGAAATGGTGGAACAAAGTGCGTCTCATTTAAAACAAATGAACGAAGGACTGAACGAAGTCGCAGAAACGTCTGATGTCATCACAGCGTCATCTATTCAATCAAAAACAGTAGCGGAATCAGGCGGGCAGCTTGTGGAGCAAACCGTTGGCCAAATGAAGACGATCGACCATTCAGTGAAAGAAGCTGAAGGGGTGATCAACGGGCTGGAGCATAAATCAAAAGATATCACAAACATCCTAGGCGTGATTAACGGCATTGCGGATCAAACGAATTTACTTGCACTCAATGCTGCCATTGAAGCAGCACGTGCAGGTGAGTCAGGCAGAGGCTTCTCTGTTGTCGCAGAAGAAGTGCGTAAACTTGCAGTTCAATCATCGGATTCAGCAAAAGAGATTGAAAAGCTTGTGAAAGAAATCGTATCTGAAATCGAAACATCTCAAAATATGTTCAAATCAGTGAATGAAGAAGTGAAGAATGGTCTTTCCATTACAGATCAAACGAAAGAAAGCTTCTCACAAATTAATCTGCAAACAGCAGAAATCGCAACAAGAATCAATGAAATGAATACAACAGTACGCGAGCTTTCAAAAGGATCTGAGCAAATTTCTAAAGCGGTGAATGAAATTGCCGATGTATCACGAGAGAGTTCAGCAAGCATCCAAGATATCGCCGCATCTGCTGAAGAACAGCTTGCTTCTATGGAAGAGATTAGTTCTTCATCTACGACTCTTTCCCAAATGGCGGAAGAATTACGTGATTTAATTAAAAGATTCAAGATCAGCGAATAAGATCAAGTGGTTCTCCTCAAGGGGAACCGCTTTTCTTTTTAAGAGGTCATCTCGTACAATAGAGGAAATCGAAAGAATAGGAGAGATGTTATGCGTTTATCAGATAAGAAGGTCATTGCGTTTGTCAGTGATGATTTTGAAGATTTAGAGCTATGGTATCCGGTTCTGCGTTTAAGAGAAGAAGGGGCAACTGTGCATCTTGTAGGAGAAAAAGCAAAGCATGAGTACATCGGAAAATACGGTGTGCCGGCTGTATCTGATGCAGATTTTTATTCCATTCAAGCGGATGAATATGATGCTGTGCTTGTCCCTGGTGGATGGGCACCAGATAAACTGCGCCGTTATCCAGAAGTGTTAAACATTGTTCGTTCATTTGATGCAAAGGCAAAACCAATCGGGCAAATTTGCCACGCTGGCTGGGTGCTGATTTCAGCAGGAATCCTGCAAGGCAAAAAAGTAACAAGTACACCTGGTATTAAAGATGATATGACAAATGCTGGAGCGGACTGGTTTGATGAAGCAGTCGTCACAGATGGCCACCTCGTCTCGAGCAGACGTCCCCCGGATCTCCCTCCATATGTGAAAGCATTTGCGGATGTGTTAGCGGCAACATAAACAAAGGATCCGAAACAAAAAACAAAGGGCGAACTTGCACATCATGTTCGCCCTTTGTTTATCATTTCATGCCCCATTCATTTTGTCTGTCGGCAGGATACATCACGCCCATTTGTTTTCTCGCCTCGTCCATGACGGACATGGTTTGAACAGATAAGGCAAATGTATTGACTGGAGACTGCCCCATTCCTTGCTGAATACACTCAATAAAATGACAGATTTCATAATACATGGCTGGCTGATCATCTTTGAGAGAGATATCGGTTTGATGTCCTTGACGATCGTGGAACGTGATACGCGAAGGACGGTGGAATTGATCAATCACCATCGTGGCGTCCTCTCCTTGAATTTCCGCAGATAAATGAGACGTTGAAATTTTAGAATGAAAAAGGAGTGCTTGATGCCCGTCATATTGTAAAAGGACAGAGCCGCTCCCATCTACACCAGAAGAAAGCTTATAGCCTCTCGCGGTGATTTGATTCGGCAGACCAAATAAATAGATCGCCGGGTAGACAAGATACACACCGATATCCATTAAAGAACCATTGGATAATTCAGGCTTAAAAGCATTTGGAATCTCGCCATTTCGGTAAGCATCGTATCTTGAGGAATATTTACAGTAATGAGCGACCACTTGCCGAATGGGCCCGAGCTGATCAAGATGCTGTTTGATTTGCAGGAAGTTTGGCAGAAATGTCGTTTTCATCGCTTCCATTAAACACACTTGATGTTTTTTCGCTGCAGCAATCATCTCTTCCACTTCTTTTCGGTGAGAGGCGAATGGTTTTTCGCATAAAACGTGCTTTTGGTGCTCCATCATCAACATGGCCTGCTCCTTATGAAGGGCATTTGGACTTGCAATATACACGGCATCAAACGCATCACTTTCCGCCATTTGATGTAAGTTCGTAAAAACTGTATCAATACCGTATTTTTCGGCAAATGCCTGGCCTTTTTCAGCGGACCGTGAATAGACGGCTGTACATGTAAAATCAGCTGCTCCTTCACCGGCCTGTAAGAATCGATCTGTAATCCAGTTCGTTCCGATGACAGCAAATCGAATCATGTCATTCCCTCCTTCTGCTTTTCTCTGATTATACATCCTTTGAAAGCGTTTGTATGAAAGAACATTCTTTTTATTGAAGAGCGGATGAAACCTTTATATAGGCTGATGCGTCTTACATAAAGGATATAAATGTACGAAAAGTGGGTAGTTTCTTCCTTCATTCGGGTAATACTCTGATAGAAGGGAGAGGAGGAAACGAACATGAAGCGCACCCTGCATATAGGAAGTACATACGTCTTTGCGCTTTTATTCATAGCAGCCGGTATTTTTCATGTGATAGAGCCGAGCGGCTTTGCCCGTATGATGTCAGGCTGGCCATTTCCATATGTGATAGTCTATGCGACTGCATGCTTTGAATGGCTGATGGCTGTTTTGCTGCTTCTGCCAAATGTCAGGATTGCAGCAGCAAAAATCATGGCTGTCTATCTTGTACTCATTTTCCCTGCAAACTTATTTGCTGCACGAGAGGGAATTCCAATTCCAGGTCAAAAAAGCACAGAGCAGGCCTTGCTATGGATAAGGCTTATTGGACAGCCGATTCTCATTATATGGGCGATGTCCATTGCGAAATGGGAAAAAAAGCTGAAACAATGACCACCATATCATGATCAGGTAGTGTACAATTTATTAATAAAATAGTCCGAGTTTGGAGGAACGATATGAATTCTATGCAAATGTGGAGCAGTCGATTTAGAAAATTTTTTCTTGATAACAAGTTTGTTCTCTTTTTACTCGTCCTGCTATTAATTGGATTGAATATCCTTGTTTTCATGAAAACATCTTTTATTTTCACACCGCTCATTGTACTCGTCAAAACCATCGCCTTACCGATTATTTTAACGGGGGTCGTGTATTATTTATTAAATCCGATTGTCAACTTGTTAGAGAGGTTTAGAGTCAAACGGATCTTTTCAATTTTGCTTTTATATATTGTCATTATTGGCATCATTACAGTGACCATTGTGTCTATTATTCCTTTTTTACAAGCACAAACGATGAGTCTGTTTCATAACCTTCCGAAATATGTTGATACGGTAGAAGATCAAATTAGACAATTAACAGGCAGCAACTTCATTAATCAAGTGCAAAATACGATGAACTTTAATGTGTCTGAATTAGTCAGTAAAGCGTCAAGCCAAGCGACAAGTCTTTTGGAAAGCACCTTCACCGGTGTAGGGACATTTTTGGGTGCGCTGACTGAAATCATCATCTCGATTGTCACAGTCCCATTCATTCTATTTTACCTATTAAAAGACGGCAAAAAATTACCTGATTATTTCCTGAAATTTATTCCGAATAATCTAAGAGAGCATACACATATCGTGCTGCATGAAATGAATCATCGCCTGAGCTCATATATTCTAGGACAGATCATTGTCAGTTTCTGTATTGGTATTCTTCTCTTAATTGGATACATGATTATCGGTTTAGACTATGCCTTGCTGCTGGCCCTCATTGCCTCATGTACAAGTGTCGTTCCTTATCTGGGTCCAACGATTGCCATTACACCAGCGATTGTGATTGCCCTTGTCACGTCACCAATTATGCTGTTAAAATTGATCATTGTTTGGACTGTTGTCCAGCTGATTGAAGGGAAATTCATTTCTCCGCAGGTTATGGGGAAAAACCTTCATATCCATCCGGTTACCATCATTTTTGTTCTTTTAACAGCCGGTAAACTTTTCAGCGTGATCGGCATCATTGTCGCTATTCCGACGTACGCCGTTCTGAAAGTTATCACGACCCACTTGTTTGATTGGTTCAAAATGCGATCCAATTTGTACAAAGAAGAAAAGGTTTAATGTCATAATCTTTTTTTGAAAAAAATATAGTATCATAAAGACGAGCTTTCGATGAAGAAAGCTTGTCTTTATGTGGACATAGATGGTTGGCCTGTTCAAAAGATCAGAATTGAAAGGAAAGAAAATCATGAATCTATGGGATTTATTCGTGGCACTGGTTTTAGGAATTGTCGAAGGATTAACAGAGTATGCACCTGTCTCATCTACAGGTCACATGATCATAGTCGATGATCTATGGTTAAAATCAAAGGAAATCATTACGCCAGAGGCGGCAAACACATTTAAAGTCGTGATTCAGTTAGGCTCTATTTTAGCTGTCATGATTGTGTTCAAGGATCGTATTTTGAACTTGTTAGGCTTAAAGAAAAATATCACCGAAGAACAAAAGCGCAGCGGGCATAAGCTGACCATTGCTCAAATTGCAGTAGGACTCGTCCCAGCCGTCATTTTAGGATTCTTATTTGAAGACTATATTGATAAATACTTGTTTGACGTGAGAACAGTCGCTGTCGGTTTGATTTTAGGCGCAGTGCTGATGCTTGTCGCTGACTGGATCAATAAACGTAAAACAGAAACAAGCTCTGTCGATAACATGACGTACAAACAGGCGCTTTATATCGGACTGTTTCAATGTTTGGCATTATGGCCAGGCTTCTCTCGCTCAGGTTCGACGATTGCAGGCGGGGTTATTCTTGGTTTGAATCACCGTGCTGCAGCTGATTTTACATTTATCATGGCGATGCCGATTATGGCAGGCGCAAGCTTGTTAACACTTGTGAAAAATGCCGAATATTTAACAACAGACATGCTGCCATTCTTTATCGTCGGCTTTGTGAGTGCATTTGTTGTGGCTCTCTTTGTTGTTCGATTCTTCCTAAAACTGATCAATAAAATCAAACTGGTGCCTTTTGCGATATACCGAATTATCCTAGGTGTGATTTTATTTATCCTGTTCATGTAATGCTGTAAACGACTCTTATAAAAGAGTAGTTTCAGCGTGTAGACAAACCTTCGCATTCGTTGTCAGGTCTGCGCGCCGGTGCTCACGAATGTCAAATTCGCTCCGCTCCGGTGCTCGTCCTTCCTAGACTGCAAAGGTTTTCAAACACGCTGAGCTGAAAAGAAGACAAAGGGCTAAAATAAAGATCATTTTAGCCCTTTGTCAACAATCTGAAACTACTCTTATAAAAGAGTAGTTTTTTTGTTGTTTCAGCTCTTTTAAACAGTAAAATCACCCTCTTAATTGGTAGAAAAAGAAGTTTTTTCATAATTTAGTGTTTAAGAGACAGAGGAAGGGGTAGTACATAAACATACCAATTAAAGGAGGAGTTAGAAATAATGAGGAAAACAAGCAAATTTGTTGTTAGTTCTATGATTGCTACGTCAATGGTTGCTGCCCCTCTATCTCTTACGACTTTTGGTCAAACGGCTGAAGCTGCGACGACAACAGGTGTTGATGGAAGTGTCTCTATTGATCCAGTAGCCATTGCCGATAAAATTGAACAAGCAGTAAAATCATCTCAAAATCGTGATGGATTTGTAAAAAATGCGGCGTACAGTGCCTTCTATGAAGCAGGTCAAAACTATAACGTAGTTGTCCAAAACTTAAGCCAAGATCATGACTTTAGCGGACTGAACAATGTTGTCTACTATGATAGTGTTGAATATGATGGTATTACGTTTGGTATTTGGGTATTTGAAGATGGTACGTTCGTCAACAATGGTGACGGCGGCTATATTAACTGGACATTTGTTGGCAGCTTTGACCGTGAGGAAGGAAGCGGCACTGTCGATTTCCATAAAAGATTCTAATCTTATTGCCAAAAGTCTGCCGATTCACCGGCAGACTTTTTTTATAACGCACATTCTTCTATGTCAAAACCTAAATCTTCAATGATGTGATGATCCGTTTGGACTTGCTGGCCTTTTGTTGTTAAATAATCGCCTACGAAAATGGAATTTGCCGCATAAAGGGCAAGCGGCTGAAGCGTCCGTAAATTGAACTCTCTGCCTCCAGATACTCGAATTTCCTTGGTTGGATTGACAAATCTCATGAGTGCTAACACTTTCAATGCTTTGATCGGATGTGTTCGTTCTTGATGCTCAAGCGGTGTTCCCTCGATTGCATGAAGAAAGTTGACTGGAATGGAATCCGCATCAAGGGCTCTGAGCGCAAAAGCCATTTCAACAATTTGCTGGTTGGTTTCACCCATCCCAATAATAACCCCTGAGCAAGGTGACATGCCGGACTGTTTGACCTCCTCAAGGGTCGACAAACGATCATGATATGTATGAGTTGTCGTAATGTGAGCATGATGATCTTGATGTGTATTGATATTGTGATTATACCGATGAACCCCTGCTTCCTTCAGCCGCCTCGCTTTGTCTTCATTTAATAACCCAAGACATGCACACACCTTCAAAGGCATGGTCTCAGTGATCTCTTTTACTGCTGCCGTCACCTCATCTAACTCTCTGTGAGAAGGTGCTCTGCCGCTTGCGACAATACAATAAGTCCCCGCTTTTCTCTTGAGCGCCTCACGCGCGCCAGCCACAATCGTTTTTTGATCAAGCATTGTATATCTTTCAACCGGTGCTTTTGAAATGATCGACTGTGAACAATAACCACAGTTTTCAGGGCAATAACCGCTTTTTGCGTTAAAAATCATATTTAATTTCACCTTGTTTTGAAAAAAATGAAATCGTACTTGATAGGCTGCATGCATCATAGATAATAATTCTTTATCGTCAGCTGCAAGAATGTCTAGACCTTCTTGCAGCGTGATCCGTTCATTTTTCAGCGCTTTCTCCGCCATCGCTTCCCAAGACAAAGATATTTGTTTTCCCATCATAAGCTCCTCTCATTATGTTAACTTATTTTTATTAAAAGTTAACATAAGAGATGGTCGTTGGCAAGCATTGGATAAATGAAGTCTATGAATATACATGTAGACACACAAAAAGGCGATGATCATGAAGTCATCGCCTTTTCATATGTAAAGCAATATGGCTTATCGAACAGTAATATAGTTAATCACACGTTCTCCAAGTGAATTATAGTAAGAAACCGTCACTGAACCGCGTTGTACGGCACGAATCCAAGTGAAGTTTGGAGCTGTTTGATCTAATTGAATCGCATAAGTTGCGCCCGTCACAGTAATTTGGCTTGCTGGAAGAGAGACGGCGATCGAAGAACCTACAGGAAGCGTACGGGTCAACGTAATTACTTTATTCATAATAGGAGCTTTTGCTATGACTGGTTCTTTTGGCTGTGCAGCTGCATGAGCACCTTCAGTTTGGAAGAACGTAAGAGCACCTAAAGCAGCTAAAGACAATGTACAAGCTTTCATTAATTTTTTCATCGGTAACACTCCTTTTTTTGGTATATACATATATTAATAATAATAGAATTATATGTCAATAAAATTATGTAGAAAAAAGAGTATTTATGGTGAAAATTGTCATATATTATTCATATGCCTTCTCTTTTTTAGGGGAAAAAGAGGCATAAAAAAAGCTGGGCTCATCCCAGCAATGTAAAGCTTTATGAAAAGAGATCATCAATCGTCGTCTCGCTGTTTTGGCTGACGGCCTTTTTGCTTCTCTTTTTCTCTAATGTAGTGAATAAAATCGATGGTTTGTCTTCGTGCTTCTTCGGAAAAATCGGAGGCAGCCTTAAACGCAATTTGCAAATCAGGATCGTCTGCAAGGTCGGCATCAGTTCCGCCTTTGTCCTTACCTGTGAGAAGATAATCCGTTGAGACCCCATATAACTCGGCGATTTTCACAATCATCTCACCGTCGGGCTTTCTCAAGCCATATTCCCAATTTGCATAGGTGGACATCGCCTTTAATCCGAGTTTTTTAGCAACCGTTGACTTGCTCCATCCATGCTTCTCTCTTAATTCAGTTAAAATCTTTCCAGTCAAATTATCCATTGGAAACACCTTTTTTCATGTTATGAGTAAATTTTATCATGAATTACACGGAAAAGATAAATAATTACACAAAAAGAATAAAAAATGATTGACTTACTCGTTTCGTGTATATTATCATAATGAATATAACTTACACATATTGAGTAAGAGGTGGAAAGATGAAACTTGAACATTTACGAGAAGAACGCATTTTACAAGGAAAAACACAAACCTATATGGCGAAAAAATTAGGATATAAGTACACGAGCGGCTATGCAAATATAGAAATGGGCAGAACGAAGCCTAGCTTAGAAATCGCAAAGCATATTGCAGATCTGCTGAATAGGGGTGTTCAAGAGCTTTTTTTTGACCAAAAGTTACACGAAATGAGTAATTCTCTAAAGGAAGAGGAGCATTTCTTAGAAAAGGGGAGACGAACAAAATGAATATTGAACATCCAATGGTAGCGCAGATGAATGACTTTGGATATCCAAAAAGCTACTGGTCATATGACATGAAACGTTATGGATATCAAACAGAGATTGAGGACAGTCTGGAGGGATTTGAAGAAGATGAAACATCAGATGACGTTTGATGCCAGAAAGGAAGCGCAGCTTTGTTTAGTCCAAGTTGGCGGCTGGATCACCTTTCATCATCAGAAACCGGTGTTTGTTTTTTCCACAGCAGAAGACAAGCAAACATACATGACCCTCTTGGCGGAAAAGTTCGCTGAAGCAAAAAAGGAGGAATCAAGACGACGTGAAACGATGGAAGAAAATCATAAAAATCCTCAAATGCTTGCTCAAAGCGAGTAAAAACGAACAAAACATCCGTCAGTGGGAAAAGGATGACGGAAGATCATAACATGGTCATCCATTTCATCATTGAGACAGAGTTTTTAACAAAAGATACATTGATAAAAAGAATACGAGCAGCTGCAAAAGCACAATGCCCGCATAAAATAAAAGGCGCACTATCACTCGAGATTCGCTTATTTGACGACATGCCGCTTGACATAGCTGACTGTCAAAACAAGCGTACATACGCAGAAAAAGGTTTGATACGCCCGGTGCACGTCAGCATCTTTCAGCCAAGACTACAACATATTCAAGAAGCACTTCATTCTATTGCGGATAAGGTCCCTCTACAGATTGTCGATTTAAGAGTTTCACAGTTTTATAGTATGCGTCCAAGAATTGAAATCATTTTAAATACGATAGGTGATGGCACGAAATCCTCACCAAATAAGGAGACAAGCATATGAACGAGCCAAAACAATTATTCATTCAAGAAAACCAGACATTTGTCGGTGAGATGGAAACAGGAAAAATTCAAGTCATCGTGTTAGATGGGAATGTAGGAACGGCTTATAAGTTGGATGTACCTGAACATGGAAAAACCATTATTCAAACGGCAAAAGGTCACTTTGCAAGAGTAGATCACGAGATTGGTTTTAAAATCAGCTAGATCACAACACAACACAACACAACACAACACAACACAACACAACACAACACAACACAACACAATACGTCCAAGACGGAAAGCCTGCGGACACTGATCAAGACCCTATGAAAAGGGGACTGATTGGTGTCCGTTTTTTATTTTCTTAAAAAAGGGAGAGAGCCAATATGCAAGATTTACTTATCGAATACAAACGGGCATTAAAGGATGCTAGAAAAAGATATGAACCATTTAGAGAAAAAGAAGACAAACAGCTTTCAGATCAAGAGAAGCATGATAAAAAAATTATCGCCAGTATGGTCAGCGATCTCGAATACGTCGTGGAATGGCTTCAAATCGGCAGACAGCCAGGCGCACGCAGAGGATTAGACAGACGTTCAGTCTATCAGCGTACCATTCTAGCAAATCCAGAAGTGTTAGAGGCTTTATCATATGAATATACACTCATCCAAGAAAATGAAAGAGAATTCAGTGAGCGGGACAAGAAACGAATTGACGAAGCCTTGTCCGTTTTAACGGATCGAGAAAAGGATGTATTCTTCATGCACACAACACAAGGATTATCGTTTAGTGAGATTGCCAATATGCTGGATGTGAAAAAAGGAACTGTCCAAAAACATATGGAGAGAGCTCGGACAAAGATGTCCAAAAAAGTACAAGAACGCCTATTCGAAGCAGCTGAATAGGCGTTTTTTCTTTTACAAAATAAATGGAGCAGCACTTGTCTTACAGTTGCCACCTATAGTTAGAAAGACCAAACGGATGTTTGTTAACCCTACACAAATGATTCCTTCACAGGAAATCGTTCGAATTAAAAGGAGGCGGCAGGTGAATGTAAATGAAAGATAAACGGATAGGAGCCAAGCAAGATTATATGAAAGGGATGACGTACCAGCAAATTGCTGATCATTACAATGTCTCGATCCATACCGTGAAATCATGGAAAAGACGATACGGATGGCAAAGGCAAAAAGATTCGTCAAAGCAGGCACACTCGATCTTCAATCAGTTTCTGTCAGATGAAACGATTGAAATCATGGAGAAAATGGGCGGGCGTACATCGCTTGATTTAATCTGGGATCAAATTCAAATTCAATATGCTGCCATTATTCGGGCGCAGCGCATCATGTATGTGTCAGATCAAGAGGACATGATCAAAGAGCTGAAAAAGGCGGCATACAAGCCTTCTTCATTAGAAGAAACAGTAGAAGGCATTCAGCCAGAACAAGAAATCAGCACAGAAGAATATTCGTTTCAATTTTCGTGGGATCGGCATGCCACCTTTTTAAATGCCCAATCCCGTGCAATGGGAGAGCTCAGGCGTCTCATTAAACAGTTTGAAGAGCTCGCACATGCGAAGGATGAACGAAGATTAAGGCTAAAGCAAATTGAACTGACCATCGAAAAAACAAAAAAAGCAGTGCGTGAAGAAAAAGAGGAAGATCTTCACATCATGATTAAGCGGAAAGAGGATAACTCATGACGCCATTGATTGAAAAAGAAGTCAATCCTCACTTTGAACACTTTCTATTCGATTGGAATCAGAAGTTTCAATTTTTAGTAGGCGGCTACGGCTCCTCCAAAAGCTATCACATTGCGTTAAAACTCATTTTAAAGCTGCTGGAAGAAAAACGGACAGCACTTGTCATTCGAGAAGTATATGATACGCACCGTGAATCAACATTTTCTCTATTACAAGAGATCGTCAGCGATCTTGGCATCGATCGTGTGGTGAAGTGCCGAAGTTCGCCGCTTGCCTTGACGTTTCGAAATGGCAGCAGCATCTTATTCAAAGGACTGGACAAGCCTGAGAAATTGAAATCGATCAACAACATCTCGATCATTTGGATTGAAGAGTGTTCAGAGGTTTCTTATGAAGGCTTTAAAGAGCTGCTTGGAAGGCTGAGGCATCCGTCCTTACCGCTTTATATGATGTTATCGACCAATCCTGTTGGTCAAGATAATTGGACGTACAGACATTTCTTTCGAGATGAACAGCTGAAGCGATTTGTCCTAGATGACGAAACCTTATACAAAAAGCGCACCGTTGTCATCAAGGATACGTACTACCATCACTCCACAGCGGAAGATAATCTATTTCTCCCTAAAAGCTATGTGAAGCAGCTGGATGAGCTGAAAGAATACGACCCAGACCTCTATCGAATTGCGAGGAAGGGCTATTTTGGCATCAATGGAACAAAGGTTTTTCCTCAATTTGAGGTGAGAAATCATTCTGATGTATTAGAAGCGATTCAGCAGATTGACAGGCCGCTGAAACGAGCAGGCATGGATTTTGGATTTGTTGAATCGTACAATGCGCTCATTCGATTAGCCGTCGATCATGAAAAAAAGTACTTATATATTTACTGGGAATATTACGACCGCGGGAAAACAGATGATGAAACAGCCGTTGATCTAAAAGAGTTCATTGAATCAAAGGAACTCATCAAAGCCGATGCAGCCGAGCCTAAAACCATTCACTATTTTCGGCAGCGTGGATTTCAGATGGTGGCAGCACATAAGTTCCAAGGCTCGCGTTTGCAGTATACGAAAAAGATCAAACGGTTTAAGAAAATCATTTGCTCTGATGCTTGTCCGTATACAATCTATGAACTTCAATCACTGACCTATAAGGCAGATAAGGATGGACGTTTAGAGGAAGATACATTTCAAATCGATCCGCACACATTATCAGCGATCTGGTATGCGCTGGATGATTATGAAGTGACGGATTTGAAACAGACCGCCTCAGAGCGTGTCCGTCCAAACAGAGAGAGGAGGTCCATACAATGAAACAATTGAAAGCAACGATTATGAAGGCAAACATGTCTGATCATACAAAACAAATGTATGCAGATGAATTTTCCTATGAAAAAGATGACATTGTTCCCCCGCCTTACAACATCAATGAATTAAAAAGCATGGCAGAATATTCAACCATTCTTCAGCAATGTATTGATGCGTACAAAACGAATATTTTAGGCTTTGGATTTGGGGTGGAATACGCCTTTGACTTTAATGCAGAAGGTGTAAAACCGGCAAAAAAGAAAGCCGCAGAGAAGGAATGGACAAGACTTGAAGAGTTTACGAAGTACATGAACTATGATGAGTCCGCTGATGTGATTCTTGGCTATGTCCTCGAAGACCGAGAGAAAACGGGCAATGGTTTTTTAGAGGTGCTGAGAGATGGACAACGAAAGCCGGCAGGAATCGAGTATTTAGATGCGCTTCATATCCGCATTTGCAAGCTTAGTGAGCCAGTCGACGTCGAATTCAGGTACACAGAAAATGGCGAATTGAAGACAATGAATCGAAAGAAACGATTCCGTAAATATGTGCAGGTGATCAACGAAAAGAAGGTCTTCTTCAAGGAGTATGGTGATCCGCGCATTTTGCACTGTGAAACAGGCAAATACGATGACACCACACCAGAGCCGCTTCGCGCAACAGAAGTGATTCATTTTAAAATTGGCAGTGGAACATATGGGATTCCCCGCTGGATTGGCAACATCGTCAATATGTACGGTGCTCGCAAGGCAGAGGAGCTGAACTATCTTTATTTTAAACAAGGGCGGCATGTACCAGGTGCCATTATTGTCGAAAATGGCATGCTGTCAGAATCCTCTTATCAGCAGCTTCAAGATTATATGGACGATATTGAAGGATCTGATCATGCACATAAGTTTCTATTGCTTGAAGTTGAAGGTCTACCGACAGAAAAAGGGTTAACGGGAGAAGAAGATGTCTCAAATGTCAAAGTGAACTTTAAATCCCTAGCCGAGATCCTGCAAGAAGATGCGCTCTTTTTAGAATACGATGAAAAAACAAGAAACAAAATCCGCTCTGCGTTTCGCCTTCCTCCAATTTACACAGGTGAGTCTCAAGACTATAACAAAGCGACAGCAGATACGGCGCGTAAAACAACAGAAGAGCAGGTATTTCAGCCGGAACGGCATCTCATCACAGGAAAACTCAATACTCTTTTCCTGCCGGATCTTGATATTTGGCATGTCCGTTTTCTATTAAATGGTCCTGATTTTAGAGACCCATTAGAGATTGCCAAGGTACTGACGCCATTTATTCAGGCTGGGGCAGTGTCACCTAACGATTTGCGCGATCTAGCAGGAAGAATTCTCGGAAAAACGCTAGAAGAATGGCCTGAGGAACTATATCACCGACCTTTAGAAAGCCGCATGAAAACAGCTGAAGAAAAGCCTCAACCAGAGCCGGACCAGCTGACGAAATAAACAGAAGCGCGTGCACTTTTTTGAAAGGGGGTGAACATATGCCAAGAGAACTAAAAAACGCTAAAATTACGCATGTTTCCTACGTGGACAAAGCAGCGAACAAGAAGAAATTCTTTTTGATGAAAGCAAAGAAAAAGCGGCCTGACTTTCAAAAGGAGGTCAGTGTCCTGACAAAGGCTGAAGATGCTCATCGCCTCGTGTACGGTGTCGTGTATGAACCGAATACGCCTGATGCACATCAAGACTTTATGACAGCCAAGGAAATTGAAAGAGCGGCACACGGCTTTATGAAGGATGCCCGTCATATTGACAAGCAGCATGATTTTCAGGATGGTGTTGGCGAAGTGGTTGAATCGTATATTGCTCCGGCTGATGTAGAGGTAGGCGGGGAGCTGATTCGAAAAGGGTCTTGGGTGCTTGTGACAAAAGCTTCCCAAGAGATTTGGGATCAAATTCAGAAGGGCCACATTACAGGCTATTCAATGGCTGGAACGGCGGACATCGTCGCCATAGAAGAACAAGATCAGCTTCTATCTCAAGGCACGAATGAGAGAGGGCTTTTTTCTTTGCTGAAAAATTTCTTTTTAAAAGAGGAAGGTGCAAACATGTCACAATCATTTTGGAACGTTTTAGACCATCTGCTGGAAACCTTACAGTCAAGTGATGGTGATGAGGTGGATGTAAGAGCTGCCTTAGAACAGCTCATTCCAATCATGCAGGATATCCTGAAGACAGAGGATGTACTTCAAACGATTGGTGAAAGGCCAGCCGCCGTACAAAAGGAAGATGCTGCTTTGACGACAGATCAAGTACGAGAGCTCGAAAAAGCAAAAAAGGCCATCGAAAACGTCTTACAGCAGGCTGAACAACAAGAAACAGATCAAACCGGGGAAGAACCTGTCCAAAAAGTGCTCGAGCAAGTCGTTGCACCGATTCGTCAGCAGCTCTCTTCCTTAGAGAAATCAGCCAGCAGAGAAAAAGCAGCGGTGCAGGAAGTGCTTGAGCAGCAGCTTTTGCCTATTTCAGAACGAATTCACATGCTTGAAAAGGCGCGGGGCATGTCAAAACAAACAATCCACGATACACAAAACGACACAACAACACCCATATGGGATGGCTTACTATAAGCCTAAATAAGGAGGAAACAGTGTGAGAAATCAAGAGTTGATTCGCAAGGCTGAAATGACACTTGCCAGCTTAAAAACCGGCGGTCTCATGAACGCAACCCAATCCAACACATTCATTAGAATGATGCAAAACACACCAACCGTTTTAAATGATGCACGCATCATTCCGATGGAAAGTGATTCACAAAAAATCGAAAAAATCGGCTTTGGCCAGCGTATTTTGCGCCCAGCAGAAGAAGGCCAAGCGCTTGATGCAAAAGACCGTGTTGTCCCAGCGACAAGCACTGTCCAGCTAAATGCGAAAGAGGTCATTGCAGAGATTCACATGACCTACGACAGTATTGAAAACAATATTGAAAAAGACGGAATCCAGCAGACAATTATGCAAATGCTGGCTGAACGAGCGGCGGTCGATATTGAAGAGCTCATCGTCAATGGGGATACGACTTCATCAGATCCATTTTTAGCCCAAATGGATGGCGTGAGAAAACAAGCAGTATCTCATATTGTTGATGCAAATGGAGCGGAAATTAGCCGCCAAATGTTTAAACAAGCCTATAAAGCGATGCCGTCAAAATATTTACGTGTACCTCAGGATTTCCGTTTCTACACATCCCCAAGTTTAGAGGTTGAGTGGAAGGATCAAGTAGCAAACCGTCAGACAAATCTCGGAGATGCGGTCATTCAAGGCGGACTTTCTTCTGCATTCGGTGTGCCAGTCAAAGGTCTTGCCAATATGCAGCCATATGACGAAGCGGGAACAGACGTATCAGATATTTTGCTGACACACCCTAAAAATATTATCGTAGGTTTTTCTCGTAATATTCGAATTGAAGTAGAAAAAGATATTCGCAGCCGTAAATTTATTATTGTCCTGACAGCGAAGCTAGACAGCAAATTTGAGGAAGAGGATGCTGTAGCAAAAGTGATGAAAGTGAAAGAGTAGGTGACGGCAGGCCATGATTATTTCTCCTGAAGAACTGCAAGCCTATTCTGTATTTGAGCGTGTGAAAAATCGATCTGTAGAAAGACTGACAGCAGATATTATCGAAGCCGAAGCTGCGGTATTTCAGATCGTAGGTCATGATTTCTCAAGCGAAAAATATCAGCCCCTTCCTGAAAAAGCAAGAATCGCATTATTAAAAATGGCCCAATATTTTGCCATGCTGAATGATGACGAATCTATGATGAAAGGCTTTACGTCAGAAAAAATGGGTGATTATTCATATGCGAAGGCAGCTGATCAAGTGAAAGGCAAACCTTATGTATATGCCCTGCTTGTCGATTACATTGAACCATCATTAACTGGCGGCAGTACCAAATTAAAGGTGAGATCATTATGAGTTATCACTCTTTATTAACAGACCGCTGTGATCTTTTTCACCTTGAACATCAGGAGGCTTCCCGAGGAAAATTCGGGGTTCCAGCTGATGACTTACAAATGACTCTTTCCTATCCCGATGCTCCTAGCCTGACAGATCTGGCTTGTTATGTCATAGAAAAGAATCAGTCCCTTGTGCAAGAAGAGCCGAATACAGTTATTTATCAGTCCTATCTTGTCCATTTCCCTTTAGCAAGTGATATTCGCCTGCATGACAAAATGGTGTGGAACGGCGTCTCACTTAAGTTGCAGCAGCCCAAAATAGTGAAAAATCATCACATTGAAGTGATGGCAGTCAGGAAGGAAAATCTATGAAAATTGATGGACTTGACCGGCTGCTTTCACAGCTGGAAACAGCGTGTGCCGGCGGCTTAAAAGCAGAATATCAAGATTTGTTGCAAGACATGGGCCTAGAGCTTTTGGACATCATTCAGGATGAGCTAATCAAGGAGAATGCTGTCGATACAGGCCGGCTTCTAAGCTCCTTTACGCAAGGAGACAAGGAGAATCATTTTCTTATGTCAAAAGGTGGTCTCACGCTTGAAGTGGGAACGCAGCTTGAATATGCCTCCTATGTTAATGACGGACATGCTACTTCTTCAAGTGGAGAGCGAAGATGGGTGCCTGGCAGATGGGCTGGCAGCCGCTTTGAATATGATCCGAATGCAAAGACAGGAATGATGCTTGCCTCTCAATGGATAGATGGAAATGGCTACTGGGATCATGCTGTCATGCTCTATGAGCAAATGTTTGAACAGTCGCTGGATCGAAAGCTTCAAAGCTGGTTCGATCGACATTTTGGGAGGTGATGAAATGAATCAAGAAGTCGGGGCAATCATGCATTATATTTACACACACTTTCCTGTGACAATGTATGATCGACTTTTGCCAGAGCGTTTTCAAGTGCCATCCGTTTATGTGCCGCCCGTAACAGTCATCAGCGGTCCAGATACGGTATCTACGTTTATGAAATCTTATTCGCTGCAAGTAAAAGTGTTTCATATGGATACAGGAAAAGCGCATGACGCGGCAGAAACAATTGTTGATGCATTGCTTGCTGATCGTCAAATGATTCAGATGATGAGTGAAGATGGAAAGGTGCTTGATGATTATGTCCGCATAAAAAGAGTGGAAACCAGAATGATAGATCAAGGCGTAGCAGCGATTGTCCTGACGTGGGATAGCAGTTATTGGTACAACCGAGACAAACAAGCAAGCCTTGAAGATATCAACTTTTCAGATGGAGTGATCAAACGTGAGCAAGACTAAAAAAGCAGAGCCCGCTCAAACAGCTGGCGAAGAAAAAGAATTTGGCTTTTCATTTGAAGCCTTAAAGGAGCACAGTAAGGATCTTTTTGGGGTTAAACCAGAAATCCTTGAAGGTGCTCTTTTTTATATCAAACATCAACCAATTACAAAAACGGAAGCGAAAAAGCACATTGATGCTTTTTTGTCCAAGGAGGTTTAAAGGATGAACGGAGGCACATTTACACCAGGTACAGAGAAAAAGCGTCCTGGCATTTACTTTAATTTTAAAACAACAGCAGAGCAGCGAATTACTTTAGGCGATCGAGGTACGGTGGCACTTCCTCTTGTGATGAGCTGGGGAGAACCAAAAACCTTTATTTCCGTTTCCAATATGGAAGACTTAAATAAAAAGGTTGGACTCAATATTGATGACAAGTCGCTTCTTCTTTTCCGTGAAGCAAAGAAAAAAGCACAAACGGTCTTGCTTTACCGCCTAAACGAAGGGGAGCCAGCCAAAGCTGAAATCGCAGAAAACTTTGTGGTCACAGCCAATTATGGCGGTCTAAAAGGAAATGAGATCACTGTACAAGTGGCAGAAAATGTACTTGATAGCACAAAGCGTGACGTCATCACTTATCTTGGAACAGATATTGTGGATAAGCAGGTTGTCACGGATGTCAAAGATCTTGTGAAAAACAAATATGTTCAATTTTCTGGTGAAGGTGAAGCCGTCATCACGGCTGGTGTGGCACTAAGCGGCGGGAAAAATGGTGTGGCAAGTGTCGCAGATTATACAGCTTTCCTAGAAGCAGCAGAAACAGAATACTTTGATGTTATTGCTCTCCCGATCGATAATAGTGAGCAATTAAAAGCGACCTTCGCTTCATTTATCGAGCGTTTACGTGATAAGCAAGGACGTAAGGTGCAAGGAGTTGTGGCCAACTATGCAGCTGACCAAGAAGGCATCATCAATGTGACAAGCGGTGTTGTGCTGGAAGATGGAACAGAACTAACGCCTGCTCAAGCAACAGCATGGGTCGCAGGTGCAAGTGCAGGTGCAAACTTCAATCAGTCACTGACCTTTGTAGAATACGAAGGAGCAGTGGATACATTAGAACGCCTTGATAATGATCAAGTAGAATACCGATTATCACAAGGGGAGTTCCTGTTCACCTTTGATGCGAGAGATCGTACCGTGAGTGTTGAAAAAGATATTAACTCCTTGACAAGCTTTACAGCTGAAAAGAACCAGCAAATGGCGAAAAACAAAATCATTCGTGTGCTTGATGCGATCAACAATGATTTGACGTTCGAATTAAAAAATCTGATTAAATTACGCAAAGCCAATGGCAATGACATTCCAGCATCAGATGATGGGGTGCAGCTTGTGAAAACACTGATTACTCAGTATCTCACACAGCTTCAAGATGGCAGCGGCATTACAGGCTTTAACTCAGAAACAGATATCGTGATCGGTCTCAATGAAGATCGTGATGGATTTATCATCGATCTAGCGGTTCAACCAGTAGATGCAGCAGAAAAATTCTATTTCAATGTGGAGGTGAAGTAAGATGGCTTTTAAAGCGCAAAATACAATTTCAGGTAAAGAAGGTCGTCTTTTCTTAGAAGGTGAGGAGCTTGCCTTTATCAAAACGTTTGAAGCAAACGTGGAGAAAAACAAATCAGAAGTCAATGTGATGGGCCGCCGAATGACTGGTCATAAAACAACAGGGGCAAACGGAACAGGAACGGCAACATTCTATAAAGTCACGTCACGTTTCGTTCAATTAATGCTCAACTATGTGAAAAAAGGGGAAGACCCATATTTCACTCTTCAGGCTGTAATTGACGATAAGTCATCAGGCCGAGGCACTGAGCGTGTGACATTATTTGATGTCAACTTTGATTCAGCTAAAATCGCTGGACTGGATGTTGATTCAGAGGCGCTTGAAGAAGAAGTTCCGTTTACGTTCGAGGACTTTGATCTTCCTGAAAAGCTGAAGAATTCTTTCTAATTACAATTGAAAAAGGCATTACGAATGACGAAAATATATGTTATTTTTATTTTATTCAACGATATGGTATAATTTTTCATAGTTACAGAGTAGCTACAAAAGAGTTACTGTGTAACCCCAAAAAGTTTCTTAGAAATATGTTTACATGCAAAGTACTTTGCATAAAATAAAAAGAAGCCAGGATGCGTCAACATCCCGGCAATGTACAATGAGGCCCTCAAGGGGCTGGCTAATCAATTAGATAGTTTTAAGGATAGACTTTCCCTTCAACCGTCCAAAGCTCAAGGGGAGTCTATTTTTTGTCTATATACGTCAACAGGGCAACGATAAATGACCCGAATGCAAGCATTAACATAAGCGCTTGAAATGTTGACATGAGCATCACCCCCTTCCTATCGGGGATGAGCCAGACACCCTTGAGCAAGCCATTCAATTGTACAAATTAAATTATACATGAAAAGATTGGAAAGCACATTCAAAAAATGGATGTGCTTTTTTGCATTCAAAAAAACATAACAAAGGGAGTTTTTAAACATGAGCGAAAAACAAACATTTGATCTTTCATTTTTTATGCCAGGACAAACAGTAGAAGCGGAAGAGGTCAAAGTACCGATTTCTAAGCGTTTTGTTGATAAAAAAGGGAATGTCATTCCTTTTGTCTTTAAAGCCATTACAACTGAACGCATTGATGAACTGGAAAAAGAAAATACGACCTTCAAAAATGTCAAAGGCAGAGGCCGCGTAAAGGACTTAGACAGTCAGCGCTTCTACGCACGAATTGCGATTGAATCGACCATTTATCCAGATTTCCGCTCAAAGGAATTAAGGGAAGCCTACAGCACACAAGATCCAGTTGAAGTAGCAAAACGCGTCCTGTCAGTTGGCGGTGAATATGCGAACTGGTTAAACAAAGCCATTGAAATCAACGGATTCGAAGACGAAATTGAAGATTTAGAAGACGCAGCAAAAAACTAATAAAAGATGGGGATAAAGAAGCCGTGTTTTTATATTACGCCATGCACGAGCTTCACTACTCCCCATCTGAACTCCTAGATTTATACGAATCACCAAGACCGTTCAAAGCATTCCTATTCGGACTCATCAGCTACAAACTAGACATGCTAGAAAAAGAAGCAAAGAAAGGAGGGAAATAATTGGCGAAACTCACTGCACGATTTGAATTAGAAGACAAAGTATCGAAGAAGCTTATGCGCATTCAAAAACGATTTCAAACGTTTGAGAAGCAGCTAAAACCATTTAGAAAACCAGTGAAAATAAACCTGGAAATAGATGAAAAGAAGTTAAGAAACTTCAGTTTATCGCTTCGGAAAATTTCAGTATTTTCCATGAGACTGGATAAGGGAATCTATCGTGATTTAAAAGCATTAAACAATCAGTTAAATATGCTCCCAAATCATCTGGTCATATCCATTCAAGCGAAGGGACTAGATGTCATTAAATCCAGCATAAACCGTTTAAAACAAGCGGGAACAAGCCCCATTCTGCTGACGTTTAAACTAAACGATCAATTGTCAGGTAAAATGTCATCGATCAAAAAATCTATCCTTCAGCTCATGAACAGAACGTATTATATGAGATTAAACATGGTTGACCAAGCCACCGCTGCAATTCAACGAATCAAAAAGACACTCAAAAGCTTGACGATGTCTAAACACGAAATCAGAGTGTCTGTTCAAGACAATGCAAAGAGTAAGTTGAAAAAACGAGATCAGGCTGAGTCGATTGTGAAAGAACAAAACATAAAAAAAGAGCCTGAGGCTGTTAGTCCATCAGTGAAAACAGATGAATCTAAACAGAGTTGGCTTCAAAACCTTGCCAATAAAGGATTAAATGAAATTCAAAAATATGCAGGTGACGTTGCAGACAAAGTGAAGGAAAAATTGAGTCCTAGAAAGTTTTGGGATGAAAAAGCACTTCCTTGGGTTGAAAATAAAATGGAAGATTACAAACAAGATGTGATCGGAAGAATTAAAGAGAAGATTAAATTTAATCCTGAAGAAAAACTAGATCAATTGGTGAAGACTGGATTAGATCGTCTCTTTGGTGCAAGTGATCAATCAAGTGAAAGTGCCACTCCAGCACCAACAACAGCACCAACAACAGCACCAACAACAGCACCAACAACAGCACCAACAACAGCACCAACAAATCCAGCTCCCAAAACGAAACCTCAGCCGCGAGGTGGAAAAGGCTTGTTTCGCAATAGTTGTTGCCCCTGTTGTGCAAGAGGTTTAAGCAGGGGAGGATCTACTAAAACTAAAAATAGAAATGGTCAATCACCAAGACAATCTACAAACCAAAATGCCACAACAAGAACCGAAATGAATAGAAGACCTCCAAGTAAATTAGGGAAACTGAAAACAAATGCAGGTAAATTATTTGGAAAAATCCCTAGTGGACTAAAGAAAGGTGCGGGTATCGCAGCTTCAGTTGGCGGACTTACGGGTTTAGTGAAAGGTAGCAAGGGGTTAAGTGGATTAGGGGATGCGGTGAAAAATATAGGTAAAGGGAGCGGCAAGTTATTAAAGAAAGTACCTATTCTAGGAAGTGTACTTAGTGCAACAAATCTAATCGGTATGAACAAAGAAAATGCTGGTGAAAAGATCGGTACGACTGGAGGCGGCATCGCTGGCGGGATGGCAGGTGCTGCAGCAGGTGCAGCTATTGGAAGCGTAGTTCCAGGGGTAGGTACAGCCATCGGCGGTCTAGTAGGCGGCATCGCTGGAAGTATGGGCGGAGAATCTATCGGTGAAACAATTGGAAAATGGTTTGATGGCGGCGGATTTGAAAAGATTGGCCAAAAAGCCATTGAAATCAAAAATCAAATTGTCGAAGTTTGGTCAACAGTAGCGGGTTGGTTCACAGAAAATGTCTGGACACCATTAAGCAGTACGGTTGTCACAGTAGCAACGACCATATGGACAAGTCTAGTCAATGCCTGGACATGGATTCAAGAAACATTCAGTGCAGTTGCGGGCTGGTTTATCGAAAACGTTTGGACACCGCTAAGCGACACAGTCGTTACGGTAGCAACGACCATCTGGACAAGTCTAGTGAATGCCTGGACATGGATTCAAGAAACATTCAGTGCAGTTGCGGGCTGGTTTATCGAAAACGTTTGGACACCGCTAAGCGATACAGTCGTCACAGTAGCAACGACCATATGGACAAGTCTAGTCAATGCCTGGACATGGATACAAGAAACGTTCAGTGCAGTAGCGGGTTGGTTTATTGAAAACGTTTGGACACCGCTAAGCAGCACAGTCGTTACGGTAGCAACGACCATCTGGTCAAGTTTAGTGAATGCCTGGACATGGATACAAGAAACGTTCAGTGCAGTAGCGGGTTGGTTTATTGAAAACGTTTGGACACCGCTAAGCAGCACAGTCGTTACAGTCGCTACAGGGATTTGGACAGCATTATCAAATGCATGGAAAACGATACAATCAATCTTTGGAGCTGTATCGTCATGGTTTATGGAAAATGTGTGGAATCCACTTGTAGATACCGTAGGAACCATTAAAGACAGTTTCGGTAAAAAGTTTGAAGAAGCTTATAAAGTCGTGACAGATATATGGGATGGATTATCCAAATGGTTTAAAGATAATATTCAGACACCGATCGTGAAAGTAGCAGGTGCCATAAGTGAGGGTTTTTCTAAAGCTTTTGACTGGGTTAAAAAGATTTTTGATATGGGTGGCGGTGCTGTTAATTTAGTAGTGAATAAGGTATTAGGAAGAGACCCTGACAAAAAAGCTACAGGCGGTTATATCACCCAGCCAACCTTATCATGGGTCGGAGAAGCAGGTAACGAATTTGTTATTCCAACTCAAAATAACCGAGGACGCGGGAAGATGCTGCTTGCTCAGGCTGCTTCTCATCTTGGAATGTCTGTTATGCCAAGCGGAGCAGCTGGAAATCAAGTATCAAGCTCTCCAGCTCCTACAGCAGTAGCTTCATCATCTTCTGTCGGTTCAATAGACGGATCTGTCTCGATGACTGGGAACATTCAAGCCTCCAGCATAGGCGAGCAATTTAATAAGGATTTTGAACAAGGATTAAATCAAAAAGTGATTACACTTGATCAATGGAAGCAAAAGAATATTCAGCAGCCTTTTGCTCAATTGACCTCAGACTCAGGTAAGTATGGTCAGCAAACAGTTGCTGCTTTTGCGAATGGTCAGCAGGTGACACCCACAGGAACAGACAGCTTTTTGCAAAGTCGTGTAAAAGCACCATACCAACAAGTGATGACAGCATCACCAACTTGGGGTTCTGGAACAGTTAATGGTTTTGCCACAGGTCAAAATGCCACATCAGTTGGTACTAGCCAATACGTAGATCAGCACATCAAACAACCATTCCTACAAGCAAAACAAGAATCACCAGGCTGGGGCTCAGGAATGATGGATGCCTTTAACAACGGCATGCGTTCAAAAGCAAGTGAAGTCACACAAGCTGCCAAAGAAATGGCGAAGAAAGTGGAGCAGGCGTTTAGAGAGGAATTAGACATTCATTCCCCTTCACGCGTCATGATGAGTCTTGGGAAATTTGCATCGATCGGTGTCGTTAAAGGGCTCGACTCAGTGGATGTGAAAAAGTTTGCTGAAAATCAGGCTGGTTCATTAATCGGAGCTTTCAGTGGTATGGGGGCTTCAGGTCTTAGTGTTCAGCAATGGCTCATGGCAGCTCTCATGGCAACTGGCACATCGATGAACTGGCTTCCAGGTCTTATGACCATTGCACAGCATGAATCGAATGGAAATCCGAGAGCAATCAACTTATGGGATTCCAACGCTAAAAAGGGAACGCCTTCTAAAGGCTTAATGCAAACCATTGGACCGACGTTTAACTCCAATAAAGGCAAAGGTATGAATGACATTTGGAACCCAATTCATAATGCTGTAGCAGCCATTAACTACATTAAGGGCAGATATGGAACAGTCTTCAATACACCGGGATTACGAAGTATGAGAAGAGGCGGGCCTTATAAAGGCTACGCAAATGGTGGACTGATTACTCAGGAGCAGGTTGCTAGAGTCGGAGAAGGAAACAAACGCGAATGGATTATTCCTGAAGAAAGAGGGATTCGAGGGAGATATTTATTAACGCAGGCAGCCAAAGCACTTGGGATGCAAGTATATGACCCAGCAAATGCGTCTGCACCTTTACCAGAATCACAAATGCAGCAAGTCACCTCAGCTCAGTCTTCTAGTGGTACAACAGCGTCAGGCAATAAGCAAATTACCATTCAATTCAATGGGGATCAGCATTTCCATAATGGACAAGATCAGCAATCGCTTGTCGAAAAAATTAGACAAATGCTCGTAGATGAACTGGAAGTAGAGCTTCATACAGGAACGAAGGGGGTCGTGATCGATGGGTAAATCAGTGTATCAATTGTGGATTTCCCAAGGAAAGGACAAGTTGCGATTCCCTGTCCTTCCATCCGAACTTGAAATCACAAATAACGTACAAAATGAAACGGTAAAGGTTGCTTCTTTTGGAGAACTGACCTTTATTGATGTCCCATCGGCTAAGCAAGTATCATTCACTTCATTATTTCCTAAGAAATATTCGCCAATTGCTGAATATAAAAGCATTCCATCACCGGAGAATGCGATAGCGAAAATAGAACGAATGATGCGTTCAAAGAAGTCGGTGCGGCTGATTGTAACGGGGACAAAAATCAATATGACGTGCAGCATTGAAAGCTTCACCCATAAAGAAGGGTCATATGATATTGGCGATCGTGAATTTACGATCGAGTTAAAGGAATACAAAACCGCATCGCCTAGGAAAATTAAACGAAAGAAAAAAGCAAAACAAACGAAAAAGAAAAGGCCTTCAAAAACACCACCAAAAATGTACACCGTCAAAAAAGGGGATACGCTATGGGCTATTTCAGGCAGATTTTATGGCGACAGTACAAAATGGCGGCGTATTTGGAATGCCAATAAATTAGCGATGATTAAACGTAGCAAACGCAATATTAAGCAGCCGGGGCATTGGATTTTCCCTGGACAAAGGTTAAAAATACCACAATAGGGGGGCTGGCATTGATCGAGCTTTTTGCCATCAGAAGCGGCACCATGTATGAGCTTGTCACAGAGAGTGTGACACTTCAGGGGCAAAGGTATCAAGCCCCTCGCTCTATTCAGGCAAATATTATCACTAAACAAGGCAGTCAAACATATTACCGTGTCTCAGAAGGGGACACGGTTCTTTTTAAATGGAAAGGAAAAGAGCTGTTCAGAGGCATTGTGTTTTCCCGGACGCCTGTTGAAGGGAAGCTGACCTTTACCGCATACGACATGCTTCAATATTTGGTGAAAAACCAAGATGTCTATGTTTTTTCAAAACAAAGGGCAGATCAAATCTTGAGGCGGATAGGGGCTGACTTTCAAATTCCAATGACCTCCATCGCCAATACAGGACATGTCATAAAATCACTAGTGTTTAAAAACGATACGAGTTTGTATGACATGATTCTGAAAGCGTTAAAAGAAACAAAGCGTCAAACCGGTAGAAACTATCAAATCTATTCTGCTAAAGGAAAGATGGGGCTGAGAGCTTGGCCAGATCCAGAGGACGTATGGGTCATTGAATCAGGCGTCAATCTCATTGGTTATCAGTACAGCACCTCGATTGAAGAGACAGCCACTCGTGTCAAACTGCGCACGTCTGCAGATGAACAGGGAAAGAATAAGAAAAAAGGCAGCAAATCAGAGATTGTGGTGGTCGAACAGGATAAAGCAGGTCAGAGTAAATACGGTATTTTACAGCATGTTGAGACAGTTACAGGGCAAATCAACCAGCCGCAGCTACAAAAAAGAGCCAAAGTACGGCTGGCAGAGAAAAAAGGCGTCAAGCAAGAAATCAAAAGCATACAAGCGCTAGGCATTCCTGATCTGCAAAGCGGTCTTCCAATCTATTTAAAAATCCCTGAAATCAACGTAAAAAAAACCTACTGGATCGATCAAGACAAACATGAATTCAGTGGGGTGAAACACACCATGACAATTGATGTCGTTGAGAAAAATTCCATCCCAAAGGGTGATCAAGCGTGAGGTTAAGTGAAGCGATTAAACGATTAGCAGTGAATGCTGTAGATGCCGCCTCTCCAATTGATCTGGTGGTTGGAGAAGTCACGGCAGTTTCTCCTGTAAGCATCCGGTTAAATGAAAACTATAAGCTGGTCATTCCGGAAGAATTACTGATTTGGCCAAAGCGCCTAAATAAGGGTGAGGATGATGAACTGAAAAGGGGAGACAGCATTATGGTGCTCGCAATGGCAGGAGGGCAGTCCTTCTACATCATCGACAAATTGTAAGGGAGGTGATGAACGTGGCACTTTCACCAGAGGAAGAAATCGAGGAAACAGAAGAAGACGAAGAGGTGGAAACCTCGACGACGTATCGAATAGATGTTGAAACTGGCAGACTGACAGGTGAAACCATTTCAGGCATTGAAGCAATTCGTCAATTCGTTTATATGACACTCAGGACAGAGCGGTATGCATATCCTATCTACAGCCACGACATTGGCACTGAAATCCAGGAGCTATTGACGGATACAGAAGCCACGGATGAATACAAAGAAATGGAGATTCCGAGACTGCTAGAGGAAGCATTGATTGTCGACGAACGGATTGATCATATTGAAGAATTAGAGGTCACAAAGCAAAATGACTCGTTTCATGTCAAGCTAGCTATTGTCACAGATGAAGGCACATTAGAAATAGAGGAGGTGATGGAGGGCGATGTTTGAGGAACAAACGTATGAAGCATTGATAGAAAGAATGCTGGACAGATTGCCAGATGACATAGATAAAAGAGAAAACAGCGTCATTTGGAATGCCTTGGCACCTGCTGCCGCTGAATTAGCCCAGTCCTATATTTGGCTTGATCAAGTATTCGAGCTGGTCTTTGCAGATACAGCACAAGGAGAGTTTCTAGATCGGCGGGCTGCTGAAGTAGGAATTGAAAGAAAACCAGCCACTAAAGCGATTTGGTCCGCAGCTATTCAGCCGGAGGATATCAACATCCCAGTTGGCTCACGGTTTTTTATTGAAGACGTCTATTTCCAATATTCGAAAGAAGGCACGCTAGAATGCGAGACACCTGGCAAGATCGGCAATGGTCAATTAACAGATCAGCCGCTGCTATCACTTGATACAATTCCAGGACTCGAATCGATTACCATGAAAGAACTGGTGATACCAGGACAAGAGGAAGAAGATGACGCTTCGTTATATGATCGCTACTTAATACGTGCTAGGCGGGAGGCTGTCAGTGCCAACAAGGCGCATTATAAAAAATGGGCTGAGGAAGTGACAGGGGTTGGCAGAGCGAAAGTATTCCCGCTTTGGAACGGAGAAGGGACGGTCAAAATTGTCATCACAGACGGCAATCTAGATGTTGCATCAGATCTGCTTGTTAAAAGAGTACAGGAATATATCGACCCAGTACCAGGCGAAGGGGAAGGACAAGCGCCTATTGGTTCAAAAGCAACCGTCGAAAGCGCCAAATGGCTGGATATTGACATAGAAGTAGCCGTCGAACTTCAAATGGACTGGACCCTTGAAGGAGCGCAGAAAGAAATAGAAGAAAAGGTCAAAGCGCTGTTGAAATCAATCGCATTTGAAAAGAGTACCATTCGAATGTCCGCCTTAAATGACATTCTGTACCATTCAGAAAGTGTATCAGATTATGCAAACGTGTTATTGAATGGGGAATCGAAAAACTTAGTGTTACAGGACATTGAGATACCGCGTCTGAGGCAGGTGAAGGTTATTGAGCAAACAGGATGAAATGAAAAACTACTTGCCGCCATATTTTACAGAGATTTATGAAGTAGATCATCTACTCAAAACAGAAGCACCGGAGTTTGAGCAATTGGATGAATCCATTTTCGATTTAACGGATCAGTTCTTCCCTTTAACTGCGACATGGGGATTGAATAGATGGGAAAGAATGCTGAAGGTGCAGCGAGAATCAGGTGACTCCATTGAACTTCGCAGGGCACGCTTACTCAATATGATGTCAAACATTCCACCGATCACGTATCTTTCATTAGAGAAATCGGTGAATCGCTTTCTCAAAAATCCAAGTGCCATCATCCGTCTCACCACCAATCGCTATCATTTCGCCTTACGTGTGAACCTAGATGACCTGCAAAACACTAGATATATTGTAGAAATACTTGAAACGTTAAAGCCGGCTCATTTGGCTTATACGTTCACTGCATATCATCATACCGATGTACATGAAAAAAATGATCATCACGGGAGGCTCACACTGCGAAGCAGAGTGGGTTTTTTCGATCATATCCCGATTTTACTGAATGGTGAATTTGTATTAAATGGTACGTTTTATCTTAGCGGGACAAGAGGTTCAACCGATGTACCTGCTCGTTTTCGGCATTCGTTGAAGATGAGAATGCCGCTTCAGCATAAGTCAGAAACCACATATCGCATGAATTATGTCATCACTGGAGCTGTACATGAAACAGGGCAAAAAGCGGCACTGACTTTACGCACAAAGAACCAGCTGGCACATCAAACCAAAAAGAAGATGACGTTCCGATTGCCAGTACATGTCCAAACTGAACAGGGCGGCAGCTTACTGATCAAGGATCATTACTGGATTCTCGATGGATCTGTTCCGCTGGACGGATCAAAAATGCTAGCAGCAACTTCTCAAAAAATAGAGCTATAAGGAGGATCACAATGGCTGATCAATTAACCGTAACAACACTATATGCACGTCAACAAATGGCAAAGGCAAGAGCAGAGGGAACAAAACTCACAAAAGTCGTCAAAATGGCATTTGGAAACGGCGGGACGAAGGATGGCAAACCGATCTCACTAGACGGCACTGAACAAAAACTGAAAAAAGAACTCGTCCAAAAAGAGATTGATTCGTTTACCTTCATGGAACCAGCAAAAATCCGCTACACCTGCACGATCGCCGAAGGAGAACTTGCAGGAGAAGTCATCAACGAACTAGCACTTGTCGACGAAGCCGGCAAATTCACCGCCATCCGCACCATGACAGACAAACAAAAAGACGGCGACATCGAATTTGTTTTTGAGATTGATGATATTTATTAAAGGAGGGGAATGAAATGGACATCAAATCACCTTTACCGTTTGAAACCTCTGACAAAGCACATGCCAACTTATTTAACCGGATGGTCGACACACTAGTAGAGAATGACAATGCGCTCAGCCAACAGATAGAGGGAATCACCAATGAAAGCTTATTTAAACTAACAGGCGATCAAGCCATTCAAGATGCATCAGTCAGCGGTGAGGAATATCCAATTGGCATTACGTTCATGGATATTGGACAAGCGAATGATACTGGATATCCTACGAGATTTGGCTTTGTGAAAAATGAAAAATATAGTAACTTTCGATTTGTTCAATATTACTATGGGACTGGAAACGAAGCGGGCAGTTATTTTGATAGCACAGGTACATGGTGCCGTCATTGGTGGACGGGGTCTGGCTGGACTGAATGGCACAAAATCTCTGGGTTCTGTCATGCCAACATAGGTACAACTGGGAAGCAGTTATTAACCAAAGGAGAGTATCAAAAAGTCCTTTTTAATCGAAAAATAAAAGACAGTCATAACAATTTTGATATCAAAAATAATCGCTTCATCTGTCCTGAGAACGGAATGTATTCAGTGAATGCAGGTGTTTATATTGATAGCTTTCAACGATACGCAAACTTTGAATTATCGATCTATTTAAATGGAAGAAGATATAAAAATATTGCACATCAAAGACAAAGTCCGACAAGCCCATCTGATGCGTTGAGCTTTAGTATGGGACTTTATGGTGCTGCCAATGTACCAGCTGATAAAGGGGACTATTTAGAAATGTACCTATATGTAGGATATGACGGAGACGTTAGCCGCTACGTATCTGATAACCCAGGCTGGTACAACTATTTCGACATTACAGAAATTGGCGGCCGAAATTTCCCGAGAGTGTAGGAGGATTCTAATGATTTTATATGAAGCCATTAAGTATAAATACCCAAATGCGGACCCGCAAAAGGATTTTGAACTTAGAAATGACGGAGACGGTTCGTATATTAACGAGTGGCTTCTAGATGTGCCAAAGCCAACGACAGAAGAATTGAAAAAATGGTGGGAGGAATCACAAGCCAATCCAAGGTATCAACCACCGCTCCCGCTAGATTATCTAGCGCAAGAAGTAGCAAAAGAAAAGCTGATGAGAAAACAGCTTGAACATCAATGTGATCTTCTATCAAACGAACTAAAAGCGTTAAAAAATGACATCCTTTTCATTAAAGGAGAGAGTGAAACATGAATTATTGGGTAATGGCATTATATTTCCAATGGGTAACACCTGAATTGGTCAAACGAGCAGTTGAACTAGGTGATTGTTCGATGGAAGATCTAAATGCAGGATACGAGCAAAGGATGCTCACTTTAGAGCAGCTGCAAGAGATTGAATCAAATTTCAAGGCAAGGGAGTGAAAGTCGAATGGAAATAAAAGAACCAAAAGCTTTTGAAGTGAATGATAAAGCGCATGCAGTTCTGTTTAATGACATGGTCAAAGTACTACTTGAAAATGATACTGGACTATTAGAGCAGCTCTTAAAACATACAAATGATGGGAGAGTACATGCGTCTGAAGAAGAAAAGAAAAAATGGAATGACTCACAAATCTATAAAATAACTGCAGATAACGGTATGCAGCTTATCGATGTTTCACCAGATTCAAAAATATTTGATGCAATTAAGGATAAAGGAACATGTACATTTTATGCAGCTTCTGGAGTCCAAGATTCTCCATCATCGTCAAATACTTCACTGAGAGGTATGCAAATAGTAGGTCAAAATAATATTGGGTCAGGCTTTGCGGTAGACATAGCAGGGAATGCTTACAGTTTTTACTACAATTCTGGTCATACGACAATTACTTGGACACCACTTCCGAGTAAAGAAGATTTAAATAAATGGAATGGCAGTCAGCTAATCAAAATTACAAATGATACGGGTGGAGTTCGTGTATCTGTAGGAGCTACAGAGAGTTTGTTCGATAAAATTACTCAAACTGGGAAAACATTTGGCACATTTTATTCTCCAGCTGGGGTACAGGACAATCCTTCAGCTTTATCGGCACGTGGTTTTTATCACTTTACATCTGCCGATAGTAATAACAAAGGGACTTTCGGATGGGTGATTGCTGTAGATTATCGTAATAACGTCTTTACAAATTATCTAGATTTAAATTTAGGCTGGCAGGGCTGGCGAAGATTAATATCTGATGCTGATTTTGAAAATGTTCAGTGGCTAAATGTCACATTAAACAATGGCTCCTCTATTGGAGACAGACCGGTTCAGTATGCTAAATGGGGAAACTTATTATTGTTGAGGGGTCACCTAATAGCCAACAGAGAAGTTATCTGTGGAAAGATTCCAATTACGGGCTTACCAGATAAAGGCCTAGTAGTATCAGTTCCCGTATCAGGTACAACGGGTCATAGTAAATTACTTATATATAAGACAGGAGAGCTAAAGCTAACTGGTTTACTGGCAGCCAATGAAAGTGCGGTAACTGGCTACTATTTAGACACTGTCGTCCCATTAAATTAAGGAAGTGATAGTATGATACAAGTCTATGAATACAATCATCAATATGAATTGGTAAAACCTATAGAAGTGTTTGAGAGGGATGACGAAGGAAATTATATCATTCCAGAGCAATGTACAACAATTGCACCACCCAATAATCCTTCTTTTTATAAAGCTGCATTTGATGTGGAAAAACAGCAATGGTATGAATCAGCGACACAGGAGTATATAGATAGCCTAAAACCAGCCCCTCTCCCGCCAAGTGATATAGAACTTTTAAAGAAACAAAATGCTTTATTATCAAAACAATTAACGCAGCTATTGACTATGCAAAAAGGGGGGGCTTCAGAATGATCTTTCCAACTGTAGCAGATATTAAAAAATTTTGGGACTGGCAGTGTTACAGTCCAGAGGACATTGCATTTTATGTAAGCATTGGCTGGATCTCGGCAGATGACTATCAAGACATAACAGGAGAAAAATACGAAGCCTAATGGCTTTATTTTTTTTCCAGAAAGAAGGTGATTCCAATGGAAGTAGATGTCGTCCAAAACTTAATGACACAAGGCCCGTTTGCCGTTCTCTTTTGCTGGATTCTGTTTTATGTTCTCAATACAACAAAAGAAAGAGAAAGTAAACTCAATGAGCAAATCGAGGCGCAAAATGATGTGTTAGCAAAGTTTAGTGAGAAGTATGACGTCGTGATCGATAAACTCGATAAAATTGAACGGAATTTAAAATAGGAGGAAAAAATTATGAAAACATTCGACAAAGGCACTGTGATTCGCACAGTGCTTCTTTTTATTGCACTCATCAATCAAACGCTTGTCATGTTTGGACAGACGGTGCTGCCGATTAGTGAGGAGCAAGTACAAACCGCCGGTGAGGCACTATATGTAGCAGGTTCCACCATTTTTACGATGGTTACAGCCGTTATCGCTTGGTTTAAAAACAATTATGTGACCTACAAAGGTCAATTACAAAAAGATACCCTGAAACAAAGAGGGCTAACAAAATAATAGTTGAAGGAGAAACAATATGGTCAATATCATTCAAGCCTACATTCCAAAACACAACCGCAACAGACCAGGAAATAGGATGAAGCCGCTCTATATTACGGTGCATAATACCTCTAATACTGCAAAAGGTGCAAATGCGGGGAGTCACGCTGCGTTTGTTGCACGTTCAAGTACTGGGGTCAGCTGGCATTACACTGTCGACAATCAGGTCATTTATCAGCATTTACCATTAAACGAGAACGGCTGGCACGCAGGGGATGGCAGAGGCGATGGCAATATGAAATCAATCGGAATTGAAATTTGTGAAAATACAGACGGCAACTTTGAACAAGCAGTCGAAAATGCTCAATGGCTCATTCGGAAACTGATGGGCGATTTGGGGATTCCTTTATCAAATGTAGTGCCCCATAAACATTGGAGTGGGAAAGAATGTCCAAGGAAATTGCTCGGACGATGGGATCAATTTAAAGCTGGAATAGCCACAGCTCATACCGGCAGCAAAAGCACAAGAAAGCCAGTCCGAACAGAGAGCCTGAGCCACAAAGACAAAGCACCCGTGACCAAACAGAAATCGTCAAATTTGCCATCTGGCATTTTAAAAATAACCAAGCCCTTGACAAAAGGATCTCAAGTGACAGCCGTGCAAAAAGCCTTATCTTCCCTCTATTTTTACCCAGACAAAGGAGCAAAAAACAATGGGATTGATGGCTATTATGGACCGAAAACGGCGAATGCGGTCAAGCGGTTTCAGCTCATGAACGGCTTAGCGGCAGACGGGATTTACGGACCAAAGACGAAGAACAAAATGGAACAATTGCTGAAAAAGTGATCATTCATAAAGTGCTATCAGCAGGTGAAGGGATTTTTCCTTGCTGATAGCTAATAAAAAATGACATCATTTGTGATATAATCGACCGAATCTATCATAAGGGGAGAGTAAAATGAAAAAGGAACTGTTCCAAGTCATCATGCTGTCAGTGCTGCTCATCTATTTCGTTTATCACGGAATGACGAGCGATTTTCCTGTGTCTTACACAATCATTCTCATCACGGCTTATGTCTCTGTGATCATGTACCGAATCATAAAGATAATAAGGTTAAGAAAAAACAAAGAACAAAAAGAAATATATACATAAAAAACCATCCTTGATCTCTCAAGAATGGTTTTTCGGATGGAGCATAGCGGGATCGAACCGCTGACCTCTACGCTGCCAGCGTAGCGCTCTCCCAGCTGAGCTAATGCCCCGAAGTATGACGACATAATTTATTATAATCAATCCTCCTGTAAAATTCAAGCTGTAAAACGCAAACATATCGCCTATTTATCTTTCTGATCAATCGGAATATAGTCGAAGATCTCCCCTGATTGTACAGAGTCCGCTAAGCGTCTCAGCCAGTCATAATAGGCTTTCGAGCTTTCAAGCTGTTCAAGAAGCTGCTGCGCTTCCTCTCTTACATGTTCCTCCAACTGATCATCACTAGCAACCTCTTGAAGCCGCTCTTGCGCTTCTTCAATCGCCGCTAAATTGACCTCGACCTCCCGTTCCCATTTTTGCGGAAAGAAGTTCGTGAAAAACTTAAAAAAGTCTTTTTCAGCAACAAAGCTGTGTTTTCTTTGGCCTCGGTGAAACGTCTTTTTGACAATATTCATGTCTTGCAGTTTTTTCACACCCGTACTCATACTTGGCTTGCTCATTTGCAGCTCTTCACGCATTTCATCAAGCGTCATTTCCTCATTTAAATACATGGTCCCATAGAGAATACCTGCACTTCGTGTAATGCCATAGAGATCCATTGTTTCAGCTATGGAATCAATGACTAGATCTTTAGCAGCTAAAATACGATCTTCTGCTTGTGGCTGTTCCTGCTTTTTCATCTTGTCCCTGCTTTCTATTAAGAGAATTCAATACGTTCAAAAAAATCTTTATGGACTATATGTTAACGAAAGAATACAAAATGTCAAAATAAATGAAGCCTATCTCCCTTTGACAGAAAAATTTGAACATGATAAGTTAATTATGTTCAAAATGTTAAATTTTTATTTAACAAACTTACCAAAGAGAATCAGAGGAGGTTCCTTCTATGAGTCAAACACTATTTATAGATGGGCAATGGGTTGGCGCCAAAAGTGGCGACACACGGGATATCATCAATCCATTTAATCAAGAAGTGATCGCGACAGTCAGCGAAGGATCAAGAAATGATGCGCAGCTAGCCATCAAAGCAGCGAGAAAAGCCTTCGATCAAGGGAACTGGGCAAACCAGCCTGGATTTGAAAGAGGAAATATGGTGTTTAAGATTGCTGAGTTGATTAGACGTGATCTTGATGAACTAGCCAAATTGGAATCGCTTGATACTGGTAAAACATTAGAGGAAAGCAAAGCAGATATGGACGATATTGCGAACGTGTTCCAATATTACGCAGGTCTGGCTGACAAAGATGGCGGGGAAATCATTGCGTCACCAATCCCGAACTCAAAAAGTGAATTAGTCAGAGAGCCAGTCGGTGTATGCGGGCAAATCACTCCTTGGAACTATCCATTGCTTCAAGCAAGCTGGAAAATCGCTCCTGCTCTTGCAGCAGGGAACACAATCGTTTTAAAACCAAGTGAAATTACACCACTCACCACGATCAAAATATTCCAACTCATGGAAGAAGCAGGCATTCCAGCAGGAGTTGCAAACCTAGTCCTTGGACCAGGGGCAACGGTTGGCGATGAGCTTGCTGTGAATGAACATGTAGATTTGATTTCATTTACAGGCGGTATTGAAACAGGCAAGAAAATCATGCAGGGAGCCAGTGGGAATGTGAAGAAAATCGCCCTTGAGCTCGGCGGGAAAAATCCGAATATTGTGTTTCAAGATGCTGATTTAGACGTAGCGGTTGACCAGGCAATGAATGCTGTGTTTTTCCATGCAGGGCAAGTATGTTCAGCAGGTTCACGTTTGCTAGTGGAAGAATCCATTCATGATGAATTTTTAGAAGAACTGGTGAAGCGTACGAAAAAAATCAAGCTAGGCAACGGCTTTGATGAAGAAACCCAAAGCGGGCCGCTCATCTCAGCTGAGCATCGAGAAAAAGTAGAGAAATACGTCAGCATTGGGTTAGATGAAGGCGCAAGATTAGAAACAGGCGGAAAAAGACCTGACACAGAGGAGCTTTCAAATGGGTTCTTCTACTTGCCAACGATTTTCTCAGGCTGTACGTCAGAGATGCGGATTGTCCAAGAAGAAGTCTTTGGCCCAGTATTGACAGTCGAATCCTTCCGAACAGAGGAAGAAGTGATCGAGCTGGCAAATGATACGATTTATGGATTAGCAGGAGCTGTGTGGTCTTCTGATATTGGAAAAGCCGAAAGAGTGGCTCGTCAATTAAGATTAGGCACAGTTTGGATCAATGATTTCCATCCTTATTTCGCTCAAGCACCTTGGGGTGGATATAAGCAGTCAGGTCTTGGACGTGAATTAGGACGCACCGGACTTGAGGAATATACGGAACTGAAGCATGTATATCGAAATACGAAACCTGAAGCGGTTCATTGGTTTAAATAAATATCACACATTTGGAGGAGATTCTATATGACGTTAAATATGAAAATTGAAAGCATGCAGAAATTCCACACATTTGAAATCCCGACTGTCATCAAACATGGCATTGGTGCAGTGAAACATGTTGGGGAAGAAGTGAAAGCATACGGTGTCACGAAGGTATTGCTTGTAACAGACCCAGGTATTTATCAAGCGGGCGTAGTAGACCCAGTGGTTGCTTCATTAAAAGAAGCACAAATCGATGTGATCCTATTTGATAAAGTAGAGCCAAACCCGCCAGTTCGTTTAGTGAATGAAGGATCTGCGTTATATGAAAAAGAAGGCTGTAATGGATTAGTCGCTGTAGGCGGCGGAAGCTCAATGGATACAGCGAAGGCAATCGGAGTAGAGGTGACTCATAAAGGCTCAGTCCTTGATTACGAAGCGGCAGAGGGAAAAAAAACGCTTGAAAACAGAATCCCACCTTTAACCACCATTCCGACCACGGCTGGTACAGGTTCAGAAGTTACGCAGTGGGCAGTGATTACGGATGAAGAAAGAGAATTTAAATTCAACACAGGTGGACCACTCATTGCAGCTCACCTCACAGTGATTGACCCAGAGCTTCATGTATCCATGCCTCCTCATGTGACAGCAATGACTGGAATTGATGCGCTTGCTCACGCTATCGAATGCTATACAATGAAATTTGCTCAGCCCATTACAGATGCGGTAGCGCTCATGGCCATTGAATATGCTGCTCATTATATCCGCCGTGCCTTTGCCGATGGCGAAGACCTGGAAGCGAGATATGGAATGGCACAAGCTGCAATGCTTGCCGGGCTTTCTTATGGAAGTGAATCAGCTGGAGCTGCACATGCGATGAGTCAAACACTCGGAGGCATTATTCCTGTAGCGCATGGCCAGTGTGTAGCAGCAATGATGGGACCGGTGATGGAGTATAACTGGAAAGGGTATCCGGAAAAATTCGCTCGTATTGCGCAAGCGTTCGGCATTGATACAAGCAGAATGTCTACAGAGGAAGCAGCAAAAGCTGCTGTGAACTGGATGTATGATTTAGTGGAAGATCTAGAAGTTCCTTCATTAGAAGAACAAGGTGTATCAAAAGATATGATTGACCGTTTATCTAAAGAAGCCATGAAAGATCCGCAAACAATTGGAAACCCAAGAGATCTAAATGAAAAAGCGTACAACTGGATTTATGCTCGCTGTTTTGATCTAACACCGAAAACAGTGTAACAATGAAAAAAGGCTCCCAAAAGGGAGTCTTCTTTATGTCTTATAGCTGTTCTTTAATTTCTTTGATTTGATGAATATGACGTTTTTCGTGTGCGCCGATAAAATCAAGATATTGCTTAAGGGATAACTCTTCAAACACCGGGTGCGCAATGACACGTTTGAAATCTTCCTCAGTAAACGTTGATAAAATTTGATTGAGCTGTTCACGTGCTGTATCGAGCTCATCCTTTAAATGTGTAGGTGTCACATGCTTGCGTTCAGGCTCAACAATTCTAGGCGCAGTGGCTTTTCTAGAACGGTCCTCTGCCATTTCCACCGGCTTTGGCTCATATTCCTTGATCGGTGCTTTTTTTCCCTCAGCAGCTAGATGTTTTGCTGCCATGAGATCCATCTTCTTTAAGTGATCTGCCACCTCTTGAATACTCCAAGTATCATCAGATAATTTTTGATTCAATTGTTCTTCGTTCAAACCTTGCAGCTTTTGCCACAATTCTTGTCTTGCCTCATGTAATAAACTCATTTTCATCACCTCAAGATCAAATTTTAACATAGTGGTACATGACAATCATTCTTGAGCTATCGGGGAATTCCTGTGAAGAATTGTGAGGAAATTTGAAACCTTTACAAAAGTGGTTCGTATTACCTGTTAGAAGGAATACATTGGAGGTGAGCATGGTCTAAATGAAACAAAGGCTGTTCATTTCATGAAGAAAGGGTGAGGAAGATGGATGTGTTCGGGCTGCCGCTTGAGACGCTGTATTTATACATATTGATGATATCAGGAATCCTGACACTAGTTTTCGTCTTTTTCGGCGATGTATTTGATGGATTGTTTGAAGCGATTCCTGTTTCATTCCTTCAACCAACATTGATCCTCGCATTTCTTACCTTTTTCTCGGCTGGAGGGTTTATCTCTGAAAAAACAGCAATTGTAGGGAGTGGACTTGGCGCAGTATTATCTGCCATCCTCGCAGTGGTCCTTGTGACCTGTTTGAATGTATTTGTCTTAGTCCCGCTTTCCTCTGCTGAAGAATCTCTTTCATATACAGAGGCCGACTTAAAAGGAAGAACTGGGGAGATCATTGTATCTGTTCCAAAAGACGGGTTTGGAGAAGTGCTGTTAATTAGTAATAGCGGGAAAATCTCAAAGCCTGCCGTCAGTTTCGACGAAGAGGAGATTCCATATGGAACCCGGGTGCTGGTCGTCGAAGTGAACAAAGGCGTCTTATCAGTTATACCAAATGAAGAAATCTAGGAGGGAATGCTATGCCAGGAACAACCATTTTGATTATCATTGGAATTGTGCTTGTGATTCTTATTGCACTTATTGGTGTATTTGTTTCGAAATACCGGACAGCAGGTCCAGATGAAGCGTTAATCGTCACAGGAAGTTACCTAGGAAGTAAAAATGTCCACGTGGATGAAGGTGGAAACAAGATTAAGATTGTAAGAGGCGGAGGTACCTTTGTGCTCCCTGTTTTTCAACAAGCAGAGCCGCTCAGCTTACTATCTAGCAAGCTAGATGTTTCAACGCCTGAAGTCTATACCGAACAAGGTGTACCAGTCATGGCGGACGGAACGGCCATCATTAAAATTGGCGGATCGATTGAAGAAATTGCTACTGCTGCAGAGCAATTTTTAGGTAAAACAAAAGAAGACCGCGAAAACGAAGCGAGAGAAGTACTAGAAGGACACCTTCGCTCCATCTTAGGATCAATGACAGTCGAAGAGATTTATAAAAACAGAGAAAAATTTTCTCAAGAAGTACAGCGTGTCGCTTCTCAAGATTTAGCGAAAATGGGCCTGGTCATTGTGTCGTTCACGATCAAAGATGTCCGTGATAAAAATGGCTATTTAGAATCACTAGGTAAACCGAGAATTGCCCAAGTGAAACGCGATGCAGATATTGCAACAGCTGAAGCGGATAAGGAAACACGTATCAAACGTGCCGAAGCAGATAAAGATGCGAAGAAATCTGAGCTTGAGCGTGCTACTGAAATCGCTGAAGCAGAAAAGGTCAATGAGCTGAAAAGAGCAGAATTCAGACGTGAACAGGATACAGCGAAAGCAAGTGCCGACCAAGCGTACGATCTTGAAACAGCTCGTAACCGTCAGCACGTAACTGAACAAGAAATGCAAGTGAAAATCATTGAACGTCAGAAGCAAATTGAATTGGAAGAAAAAGAGATCCAGCGTCGTGAGCGTCAATACGATTCTGAAGTGAAAAAGAAAGCAGATGCGGATCGTTATGCTGTTGAGCAGTCAGCTGCGGCGGAAAAAGCGAAACGCCTCGCTGAAGCAGATGCCAAGAAATACAGCATTGAAGCAATGGCAAAGGCAGAAGCTGAGAAAGTCCGAATTGACGGGCTTGCCAAAGCGGAAGCTGATCGTGCGAAAGGGGAAACCGAAGCAGAAGTCATTAGACTGAAAGGACTTGCGGAAGCCGAAGCCAAAGAGAAAATCGCTGAAGCATTCGAACAGTATGGTCAGGCAGCGATCCTTGATATGATTGTGAAAATGCTTCCTGAATATGCGAAGCAAGTATCTGCACCACTTTCTAACATTGATAAAATTACTGTTGTGGATACGGGAGGTAACGGCGAAGGCAGCGGTGCCAATAAAGTCACTGGCTATGCTACAAACCTCATGTCCAGTCTGCAAGAAAGCCTGAAAGCATCCTCTGGAATTGATGTCAAAGAAATTATTGAGAACTTTTCCGGTAAAGGCAATGTGAAACAAAGCATTCAGGAACTAACGAATGAAATCAAACAGCCAAGAAAAAAAGAGATCGCTGATCATCAAATAGAAGAATAAACATAATAGACACCTTCCATCAGAAGGTGTCTCAGCGTGTAGACAAACCCTTGCATTCGTTGTCAGTCCTGCGCGCTGGTGCTCACGAATGTCTAATTCGCTCCGCGCCAGTACTCGTCCTTCCTAGACTTCAAAGGTTTTCTATCACGCTGAATAGAAGACAAAGGGCTAAAATAAAACCCATTTTAGCCCTTTGTCAACAACCAGAGACACCTTCCATCAGAAGGTGTCTATTTGGCATGCGCCTGATATGGATTCCTCTTTACATATGAAGAAAGATTCACGAGAATACCAGCAGATATCATCATGAACACTAGGGAGGAGCCGCCATAACTAATAAAGGGAAGCGGAATGCCTGTGATTGGAAGAAGACCAAAGACAGTGCCTAAATTAAAGACTGCTTGGAGCATGATTTGAAACGTGAGCCCGATCGTTAACAGCTTTCCAAAAGGGTCGTGTAAAGCCTGCACAATTCGCATAGCGCGAGACATGATGAGTAGATATGCACCAATCACAAACAAAATCCCCATGATTCCCAGCTCTTCACTGATGATGGCCATGATAAAATCCGTATGGGCTTCAGGAAGAAAGCCTAGCTTTTGAATGCTCCCGCCTAAGCCATTCCCTGTCAGCCCGCCTGAATCCATCGCGAGATACGAATGAATCAGCTGATATCCATCTCCATCTTCATACTGAAAAGGATCACGAAAAGAAGTCAGCCGCTTCAAACGATAAGGAGCTGTCACTGCAAAAAATGTGATACCTGCTGCCGCAGTCGATCCTAGCAAAATGAGATGGTGCGTTTTCAGCCCAGCGCATAATAAAATGATGCCGCAGCTTAATAAAATAGACACAGCTGTGCCTAAATCAGGCTGCTTTAAGATCAACAAAAAAACAAGACCTAAAAGAATGAGTGGCGGCAGTACGCCTTTTTTAAAAGATGTAATGTACGCCTGTTTTTTCGCGTACACATAGGCAAAATAGATCACCATCACTAGTTTCACAGCTTCAGAAGGTTGGAGCATGAGAGAGCCCAACTGAACCCAGCGCTGGGAATTGTTTTTGACAACACCGATTCCAGGAAGCAGGACTAGGATCAGGCATAACAATGACAGCATAACAAGCCACCGAATCCATTTACGATAAATCTGATAAGGGAACAGAGCGGCAATGAAGAAAAAGAATCCCCCAATCAGGAGCCATTGCCATTGTTTGATGAAGAAATAGCTGCCCTTTTCATACTTCACTTCTCCTAAAGGATAACTCGCACTGTAAACCATCAGTAAACCAAATAAACAGAGGAACACAATCGTTCCAACTAGAATGCGGTCGACTCTTTTGAGATGAGATAGAAGAAATGTCATCATCTTCAATTCCAATTGCGCCCAAACATATAGGATGATGACCTAAGATTGACGCTAAACACGAGGCCAATGGCGATCATGTTGGTCAAAAGCGCACTGCCCCCATAGCTGATAAAAGGAAGCGCGAGTCCCGTCACAGGCATTAAACCGACTGTCATCCCTACGTTTTGGAAAACTTGAAACACGATCAGCCCAACGACTCCCGCACATATGTACAATCCATAAAGCGTATTAGCATGCATAGCCACATGAATGATTCGGTAAATCATCATTAAGTACAAACACATCAAAAGGGAGGCACCGATAAAACCAAACTCCTCACCAATAACGGCAAATATAAAATCCGTATGCGCTTCAGGGATATTACCTCCTTGTACTTGATGCCCCTGTGTAAAACCGCTTCCTGATAATTGACCTGATCCAATGCCGAGCATCGATTGTTTCAGCTGATACCCGTATGTTGAATCAAATTCATCAGGAGAGAGCCAGCCATAAATGCGATCAAGCTGATGAGGCTTAATGATTTTTGTAAAATGCTCAAAGTGTTCATTGTGCAAGTAGACCAAAAATGCAAGAAGTGTAAGAAAAGTAGCCATTAATGCGGCCATCATCTTGCTAGAAATCCCTGACACAAGCATCAGTGTAAAGGCGATGGATAATATCACGAGCGCTGTCCCTAAATCAGGCTGAATTAAGATGAGGAAAAAAGGGACAACGGTCCAGCAAACGACTTTACTTGTAGGAATGATGCTTTCTTTAAACGAAAATCGCTGATGCTTGTATTGGTTCAAGACAGCCGCTAGCAGCAGGATCACAAAAATTTTCATGAACTCTGATGGCTGAACTTTGATTGAACCGAAGCTGATCCACCTTTGGGATCCGTTTTGACTCGTTCCGAAAAAATGCACAAGAATAATGAGGAAAATACCACCTGCAAATAACCGAAAAGATAAACGCTCAAGCAGTTCATAATCAAAGTATGCAGCAGCTGCCATGAGGCCGAAACCGACGATATACCAGAAAATTTGTCTTTTGACGAAATAAAACATATCTTGCGTTTCATACTGTCCCGATCCGCTATATACAGCTATCAGGCTGATGACAAATAAACAAATCACAGTGAATAAAAGTACGAAGTCAATGCTGTACTGTTTTTTCATAGCTTCTTGTCCTGCTACCTATTTGTCAGCTGGTCTATGACAATTTTCACAGCCGCAGCATCATCAATATAGCCGATCGGAAAAATATAATCTGGTATTAAGTCAACAGGCATAATGAAATAAAGGAGTGCGCCCCCCATCACCATTAATTCTCGAGAAGTCCCCCGTCCGGTCATAAATAAGCTGTACATGTTTTTCAAATGTTGAAGGAATGGTCCGACGCCGCTTAGCGTCTCCATCTTTTTCTCAAAATTTGCCGAGATCGTTTCTTTTCCCTCGTTTGTTTGGCTATAGGCTTCGTATTCGTTTAACTTTTGTTTCAATTTGGTCTGACTAAATGTACCGTCGTAGACGTCCTGATCTTTCAGTATTTTTTCGATCTCTTCTACCGCTTGAATGAACGTATCACCGTGCACCTTTTCGCTTTTGACTGGAAACCCTGCAGCAGTCAATAGTTGATCTAATGATATGTTCAGAGAATCTGAAAGCCGCTGCAGGTGATTCAAAGTTGGTTTTCTTTTTCCATTCATGATTCGAGACAGTGTCGCTTTATCAATTCCTGTGTATGTGCTGAGATCTCTTAAAGATAGAGAACGTTGTTGCAATTTTTCCTTTAAGAGCGGCCCAAGCTCAGTTGTCTTAAAATCCATCTTTTACGCCATCCTTTGTATGATGTTTCAACTCTTCTATAGAAGAAGTCGTACCCAATATAAAGGTGTGTTGACAAAATGTCAACGAATATCCTTTATTGATTGAATTTTAGGAAATAGGAATTTATCATAATGAAGATAGGGTGAAAACAGTGAGAAGGAGTGGCGCGGATGAAGGTGAGGCATGCTGTACAAAAAGATATTCCTAAAATTGCCGAAATACATGTGAAGAGCTGGCAGACGACTTATCAAGGCATTATTAATCAGGATTATTTGGATGGTTTAAATATAGAAGATCGAGAAGAGAGCTGGAGAAGAAGGTCACTTGAAGGGACGTTTGTCGCAGAAGATGCCGAGGGGGTATTTGGTTTTGCTTCTTTTGGAAAACAACGTGATGAGCGCTATTCAACATATGATGGAGAACTTTATGCGATCTATTTATTGCAAGAGAAACAGAAATCAGGAGCAGGTATCGCTTTACTTGCAGAAGGAGTGAGTTATTTAATAGAGAAAGGGTATCAGAATATGATGCTGTGGGTGTTTGAACAAAATTCGGCAAAGCATTTTTATCAAAAGCTTCAACCTCATTTTGTCGTTACCAGCCAGTTCGAGCTGGCTGGCGAGGAACATAATGAAATAGGGTATGGGTGGGAACTGTCTGTATTACATGACCATGTACACCGAATTAAATCGTCAGCTTCCAATAATAATGAGAGAAAAAAGTGAAAAGCACAGCTAGCAAAATATAAGAGATAAAAGGAGAAGCTTCTACTTTTCCTTTTATTCCTGCTATCTTTAAAGCTTCATAGAAACCTGCCAAAAAATAAGCAAGACTGAGAATATAACAGCACAGCATAATGGAGTAAGGGTTCATTGGCGTACCTCCAGCATGAAATCTTCTACTATTAATAGATTCCATAGAGCGGCAATTTATGCATAAAAAAATAACCAGCTGAAATCAGCCAGTTATTTTTTGTGAGGAAAAACCAAACGAGATGCACTTGGTATGAGTATGCAAAGAACGATACTGCAAATAATAAATGAAGGAACCATATATGTGCTGTTATAAATTAAAGAGTAAACCCAACCTGGAGTTCCTGTTGGTGCATAATGAGAAAAGAAAACAACACCAGAGATAAAGAACGTCAACAGTCTAAAGAAACTTGCAACAAATACGGATAAGGTAATATAGAAGAATTGCTGCTTTCGCTTTTGATCCTGAATGGCTTTTTTGATCAATCCAGAAAATAGACCGCTTAGGGAAATGACAACAGATGCGACGAAATAATCGAGAAATCCTTGAACAGGTGTAGCGATAATAGGGCCATTCATCAGCTGAAGGCCTGCAATAAGCACACCAATGATAAACCCGGTTGATATTCCCCATCTAATAGACATAAGAATGACGGGTATCATTATCAGCGCAAGAGATCCGCCATTTGGCATTCTTAAAAATAGACCTGATAAGTAATCTAATACAAGTGCAAGTGAAGTCATAATTGCGATTTCCATCAGTCGTACCAATTGATTTGATTGCTGCATAAAAAAATCTCCTTTTTCATGAATTGAGCAAGGAGAGACCGTGTAAGGATGAGTATGTTATTCATAGAAAAACATATCGAGTTGAATACACCACATGTATTCAATTGAATCCACATTCCTACTTCAGTATTAACTGACAGGTTCAAAGGGTCAGAACAACGAGTGTTCACTCTCAGCACAAAGCTCCCCCTGCGGTTATTTAGTTTTCTTCTATTATAAATATACTAAAGACCTTTAGGATCAACAATAGAGAATTCCTGTGGCAATCAATTTTTGTATGATTATATAGGAAGAGATAAGGAAAAATAAATTATTTAGAAAAAATACTTGTTTCCTCTCTCGAAAGGTGTTATATTTGTATTCGCCGCTAAAACAGCGCGGTTATTAAATAACATAAAGAAAAAAGTTGTTGACTTTATCTTGATAGAATGTTATATTAATAAAGTCGCCTCTGAGAGACGATGAAGATGATCTTTGAAAACTAAACAAGACAAAACGTACCTGTTAATTCGAGTTTTTATAAAAAAATCCTATGAAACATCATAGGTAGTCAGTCAAACTGGCGAAAAACAAAACTTCGGTTTTGTACTTTTTCGGAGAGTTTGATCCTGGCTCAGGACGAACGCTGGCGGCGTGCCTAATACATGCAAGTCGAGCGGACAGAAGGGAGCTTGCTCCCGGATGTTAGCGGCGGACGGGTGAGTAACACGTGGGTAACCT